>CAKTEH010000023.1 GCA_934546935.1 uncultured Eubacteriales bacterium | reverse complement strand
AAGCGGAGGAATGCCAGAAGCAGTTGGATGCACAAGCGGCAGCGTCTGTTTCCGCATCTGCTGGAACAAGCGGAAAAACATCACGCAGTGAGCCAAACGAGAGAGGCCGGTATTACATCTATGAATACAACCCGGACGGAACGACCGCAAAAGGCACACTGTATAATGCCGATGGAACATGCCGCGGAAGCTATGTAAATTACTATAATGCAAACGGCCAGGTTGAGAAAATCGTTTTCTATGACAGCGCGGGCGGCCTATATCATACGGATACATATGTAAATGGTATTATTTCAACACGGGTGTATTCTGGCGGAAGCACCGAGTACTACGATTCAAACGGGAAGCTAAGTTACGGTTTTGAAGTAAACTGGAAAACAGGCGAAAAGCGAAATTACAGAGCGGACGAAAAGGGGTGGCGAGTTTATTATTAAGACCTGTAGTACTTCTATAACGTGGGCGTATAAAGCATATATTAAAAAGAGGATGCCAACATGCCAAACCTAAAATGTAAAATGTGCGGCGGGACGATGGAAATCGATGCGAAGCAATCCGTCGCAGTCTGCCAATATTGCGGCACGCGGCAGACGCTGCCGCAGTTGGACAGCGAGCGTGTTACCGGGCTTTATGAGCGTGCGGAGCTTCTGCGTCGGGGGAACGATTTTGACAAGGCGGCTACCGTCTACGAGCAGATCGTCTCGCTTGCGCCGAATGATGCGGAAGCGTACTGGTCTCTCGTGCTCTGCCGCTATGGAATCGAATATGTTGAGGATCCGGCAAGCCATAAGCGTGTGCCGACGATCAACCGCGTGCAGTTTGGTTTGATGCTGGAGGATGCGGATTACCTGTCCGCGCTTCAAAATGCCGATGACGAGCAGAAGTCTGTCTACATTGCTGAGGCTAAAGCGATCGAAGCGATTCAGAAGGGCTATCTTGCGATTTCCGAGCGTGAAAAGCCGTTCGACGTGTTCATCTGTTATAAGGAAACCGATAACAATGGCAAACGCACCATGGATTCTGTGCTGGCAAACGATCTCTATCACCAGCTGACGCAGGAGGGGTTTAAAGTTTTCTTTTCGCGCATCACGCTGGAAGACAAGCTCGGTACGGAGTATGAGCCGTACATCTTCGCTGCGCTCAACAGCGCGAAGGTCATGGTCGTGTTGGGCGCGAAGCCGGAATATTTCTCCGCTGTCTGGGTGCGCAACGAGTGGTCACGCTTTTTGGCGCTCATCAAAAATGGCGAACAGAAGGTGCTGATTCCGGCGTACCGGGACATGAGCCCCTATGATCTGCCGGAGGAGTTTTCACACCTGCAGGCGCTTGATATGTCACGGCTCGGGTTCATGCAGGACTTGATTCGCGGAATCAAGAAAATCCTCGGCGCGGAAGCCGTTGCGGGTGCAGCAAATACCACATCGCCCCTGCTGCGTCGGGCGTTCTTGTTTTTGGAAAATCGCGAGTGGAAAAACGCGGAGAGCTATTGCGATCGCATTCTTGACCAGGAACCCGA
>CAKTEH010000022.1 GCA_934546935.1 uncultured Eubacteriales bacterium | reverse complement strand
CGTATCGTGTATCCAACGCTATAGTTTGCAGCATTTTGACCTTTCCATGTTTTGGCCATATCTGGCCGGCGGATTAGCCGGCGGAGTGATTGGCGGCTTGACGTATAAAAAGATACCAAAAATTTGGCTCCGGCGTATTTTAGGCTTATTTATCCTCTACGCCGGAGTCAAGATGATTTTTAATTTTTGATTATGCCAGATATTTCTGTAATTCTTGCCGCAGCAATAGCTGCGGCTACAGGCGTCCTGTCCGGTTGGGGGATTGGCGGCGGGACGCTCTTGATTTTAATTCTGCTCCTGTTCTTCAAAGCGGATGCCGGAGCTTCCCAGTTTATCAATCTTGCTTATTTTATTCCAAGCGCTGCCGCATCCCTGTTTTTCCATGCAAAACGTGGATATGTGGAAAAAAAAGCGGTGCTTTTGGCTGGGACATGCGGCTGCGTCAGTACAGCCGCATGCTATTATCTGGGGCAGCATATTTCCGGAAGATTCCTGTCTGTTCTTTTTGGGATTGTACTGCTTTATCTGGGCGTGCGGGAAATTTTTTCCAAAGCTTGAACAAATCGTTTCATCTGCGACGGGAATCCAGGTAGCTCTGTAAAATCAGGGAAGCAGCGACCGCATCCACCAGTTGTTTTTGCTTTTTCCGTTTCTTCCCCGCATTGGAGAGGATACGGTTGGCGTCGACGGAAGTCAGGCGCTCGTCCCAGAGTATGACATTGCAGGCCCCGTTTTTTTCCAGCAGGCGGGCAAATTCCTCACATTTCTTTGCACGTTCCCCGATGCTTCCGTTCATGTTGCGCGGGTATCCGACAACAAGCTCTTTACAACCGTTTTCACGGGCCAGTTCCAATACCTGACGGGCGACTTCCTGCATATTACGGCTGTTGATTGTCATACTGCCTGAGGCAAGAAAACCAGTGGGATCCGAGATGGAAACGCCTGTATGTACATCCCCGAAATCCACCGCAAGGATTCTCATAGATTTCTCCCGTAGTAATTGATCAAGCAGCCGGACAGGAGAATTTCCCGCTCCTCAGCGGTAAGTTCATGCAGCTTCAGTGTGATTCCCTGGCGGGCTCCGGTGTCAGACAGCACATAGGCGGTGATTTCTTGTTTTCCGTCGGATACTGCGCTTCGGATCCCGGGGACATAAACGTATTCGCCAATTTCGAAAACAGTGTTGTCGCCGTCGAAGGTAAAGGGCAGCATACCCCAGTTGATCAGGTTGGAGCGGTAGCGGCGGGTGGCATATTCCTCAGCAATATTGGCGCATCCGCCAAGGACACGCTGGCAGGAAGCTGCCTGCTCGCGCGCTGAACCGTCGCCAGGACGGACGGCGTAAATCCCGCTGCCTACGCCGTAATTCTCCGGCTGGAACCCCGCCGCAGTCAAAACCGCGTCGGATTCGGCGGCGGACATGGCCTTGACTGCTTTTGCACGCGCTACATAGCCGGGATCCTTGCGCGAAAGCGTGAACTCCGCAAGGCCAAGCGGGTTGGAACGATAGGAAGAGGTTTCTCCCGAAGGAATCAGCTCGTCGGTGGTGGTGACCGGGTCAAAGATTACAGAAGCCAGCTTAATTAGGAGGTTTTCCGGCATTTCAGGTTGTGCAGGCCAGTCCGAAATATTGGGGCCAATGACAAGTTCGCTTTCGGGCTTGGCTTGCCGGTATCCGTTGTAAACGCGGCTGCGGTAGGGCGAATCATCAAAATGATAGGGCGTGCGGCATTCTTCGATATCCAGTTCTGTCGCCGGCGTAATCGCGCCGCCATTGCGCGCGGTGGCGGCAATGGAACGCGCATCCATCAGTGCAACAGAGGCGATTTGCCCATTGCCTGGCTTGGAACCCTCGCGGTTGGGGAAATTGCGGGTTGTATGGCGGATACTGAGCGCATTATTGGAAGGTGTATCGCCTGCCCCGAAACAGGGCCCGCAGAACGCGGTTTTGCACGCGGCGCCAGCAGCCATGATTTTGGCCATAGCGCCGTTTTTAATCAGCTCAAGGAAAACCGGCTGGCTTGCCGGATAAACGCTCATGTCAAAGTTCCCGTTTCCAACGCTGTGACCGTCCAGCGCTGCGGCTGTGTACATCAGGTTTTCATAACCGCCTCCGGAGCAGCCGGCAATAATTCCCTGATCGGCGTACAGGCGTCCGTCATGGATTTTGCTGCGCAGTTCAAATTCGACGCCTGAAGGCAGCATTTTGGCGCCCTCTTTTTCTGTCAATGCCAGAATATCCTCAAGATTTTCGTTGAGTTCCCGGATCGTATAAACGTTGGAGGGATGGAAAGGCAGGGCAATCATCGGCTCAATTTTATCAAGCTCAACGACCACAGCACCGTCATAACAGGCGCCTTCCTCTGGTGCAAGCGCCTGATAGGCATCTTCACGGCCGTGGATACGCAGCCATTCGTGCGTTTTTTCGTCTGTTGTCCAAATAGAAGAAAGGCAGGCGGACTCTGTAGACATTACATCAATCCCGATACGGTAATCCATGGAGAGCGCGCCGACGCCTTCGCCGATAAACTCAAGGATCTTATTTTTGACAAATCCGGGCTTAAATACAGCGCCGATAATGGCAAGCATGACGTCCTGCGGACCAACGCCGCGCCGGGGAGCGCCACTGAGATGGACTGCAATAACTTCCGGACGGGTAATGTCATAGGTTTTATTTAGAAGCTGTTTGACGAGTTCTGGCCCGCCCTCGCCGACGGCCAGCGTACCCAGCGCGCCGTAACGCGTATGGCTGTCTGAACCCAGGATCATTCTGCCACAGCCGGCATAGCATTCGCGCATGTACTGATGGATTACCGACTGGTGTGCAGGAACATAGATCCCTCCATATTTTACGGCGGCGGACAGCCCGAAACGATGATCATCTTCGTTAATGGTTCCGCCTACGGCGCACAGGCTGTTATGGCAGTTGGTTAAGACATAGGGTACGGGAAATTCCTTTAATCCGGATGCGCGTGCAGTCTGGATAATGCCGACATAGGTGATATCGTGGGAAACAAGGCTGTCAAAGCGAATACGCATATGTTCCGGACTTCCGCTGTTGTGTTTTTCCAGGATTTTATAAGCCATTGTCCCCTGCCGCGCAGTTTCTACCGGCTGTTCGTCCGCGGATGCAGGGATAAGTTCCCCTTGGCGGAAATATACGGGCTGTTCAATTAATTTCATTTCCCACACCTCAAAATCATAAAAATACTTTAATAAAAGCCGCACAGGTTCGAGCATGCGGCAACGATGCGTTTACACGGGTAAACAAACACTGCTTGTATTATAGCATATCCGAATCCCTGTCTACAAGAGTCAAATTGCGTCAGAAAGAAATGCTAATTGCATAAATGCGCCGGGTGTGATATAATCGCGATGATAATTGCCGAGGGAGGGCATTTCATGTATGAAAAAACAAATTTCCATTTTTTTATGCCTGATTTTGATATCTGCTGTATTCTCTGCCTGCGCGCCTGAAGAAAGTACGGTTCTGGATCTGAAGGAACCGGCAAAGGAGGCAGGAGAGACAGAAACGCAGCTCGACGGGCTTCCCGATGCTGCCGGCCAGGGGCCGGAAGAATCCCAGACCGTGATCCCTGTGGTTGGAAAGGAAGAAGACGCGTCGTCTGGCGACACAGATCAGACGAATGAGGAAGGCTCTGGGGGTAAGGCTCAGGAGCATACGCCACAGCAAGATGAAAATATTGGAAACAATTTGCCGTCCGATGAAGGAAATGAGCCGCAGAGTTCTGATCAGGGGGATGAGATATCCGCCGGAGTAGACAGCCGGGTTGGCGTATCTGTAAACTATATTTATGAATTATATCAGAATGATGCAGGCGCAGATATGCTGAATTTGCGCATGAGTACGCCCCAAGTCTATTATAGCGATGGTATTCCGCTGCAAAATGTCAATGCCTATTATACGCAATATCTGGATGCATATCGGACGGAAGTAGAAACGCAGACGCTGAAACTTGTGACGGAATATAGCAAAAACCATCAAAACAGCGATTTGTCAACGGTTGAAATGGCCTTTTCGGTAACGTATAATGAAAATTGGCTTTTATCTGTCACCGCCAAGGAGAATCTTTATATTTTGGGGACACGGACTGAGCGCAGCGGCGGCCAGACTTTTGATACCAAACGGGACACCCGTTTGTCTGTCTGGGATCTGCTTTCCCAGGCAGATGCACAGGAGTGCGTTGTGCTTCCGGCTGTTTGGCAGGTGTTGGATTCCATGCAAATCAGCTATGATCCGGCACTTCTGGTCTCTCAGTTGGATTTTTATTCGTTTACAATTGATTCTACAGGGCTTACGCTTTATATTGACTGCCAGAATCTGGATGCTTCTGCGCAGCAGACGGCCCAGGTATTTCTTGCTTTTTCTACAGTTTCTTCCTGCCTGCAGCCGGAGTACAGCGCGCTTTTCCAGTCAGACACTGTAGATATGCCGGATGAGGCTGCATAGGAGGTTTATATTTGAAAAAGATTCTTGTTTTAGATGGGCAGGGCGGAAAAATGGGCTGCATGCTTATAAACAGCTTGAAAATGCAGCTTCCATCGCAGGAAATTATTGCTTTGGGCACCAACAGCGCCGCCACGGCGGCGATGCTGAAAGCTGGTGCAGACCAAGGCGCAACCGGGGAAAATCCGGTTGTTTATAATAGTGCGGATGCGGATATTATCACAGGGCCTATTGGGATATTATCAGCAAATTCGCTGCTTGGGGAGCTTACACCGGCGATGGCGATGGCGGTTGGAAACAGCCGTGCGGAAAAAGTGTTGATTCCCATCGGAAAATGCCGTCTATTTGTTGCAGGCGCACAAGGCACCAATATGTCAGATTATATCTCGGCTGCGGTCAGAGAGATTGTCCGTCTTGTGCGAGAGGAGGACTGAAATGCGTCGAAAACGCCTGTGCTGTGAAAACCGCAGTGCAGGCGTTTTTTAATAAGGCTCTGTCGATCATTTATATGCAGGAATGCAGAAACGGGGCTTGCAAAAGCCGGACCGCAGCCATGACTTTTTCCTGTGCAAGCGAAATGTTTTTTTCTTTTGCGCACAGAAACAGGCCATGCGGTCCTGTGAACCGGAGCGTATCTCCGGCGTTTTCCATTTGATGAAGAAAGACGCCGATATCGCCTGGAAGTGCTGCAAGATTTTCAAGGCAGGCTCCGGGCTGTCCGTCAAGGCGGGATACGGCAACGCACCCCTCCCGTAACCGGAGTTCAAAAGTTTCCGGGAAACCAGAGGCCATCATCTGGAAAATCCGGACGAGATCAGATTGCAGGCAAGGCAGGACTGCGCAAGCGCTTGCATCCGGTAATCCTCTGTAAATACGCAGAGGTTCCGACCGACCGTCTGCAAAACGGAAGGTATAAATCCCGGGTTCTCTGCAATATTCCATATATTCGCAGATATAGTACCGGCTAATTTTGCGCACGTCTGTATCAGCATTTAGCGCACAGGATAACTTTATTCCGGCTGCCTGAATGTATACAGGAGGGAGGCTGTACTGCTTTTTTCCATCGCTGAGTACGCATAAATCTGTACAGCCGTTTTCTGGAATTTGAAAAACGCTTCGATAAAGAAGCTGCGTTTGTGGGATGTTCAGGTCAGGTATACAGCCAGGTGGCGGCGCTGTTATGCAGAGCGTTTGCGTGCCGGCGTTTCCAGGGGTGCAGATGATTTCGCTGCATAAACGGCTTTCTGCAAATTTCCAGGCCAAGACATGTGCGCCTGCTCCGCTTCCATGAATCCAAATCGTCATAATTTTTCCCTTTTATGATTGATCCGGTCAAGACTCCAACCATAGGGGTTGAAAACCGGCTGTTGATAGAAAAAGCCGGAAGCTTTTGCTTCCGGCCCGGGAGAATTACTCCGTGATTTCTTCCTCTGCCGTTTCCGCAGCAACGGCGTCCTCTGCCGGTTGTTGTGCACATACACAGGATGCTTCGCAAGTGTCTTCGCATACCGACGCGTCTTCAGTGCAAGGACAATCCTGTGCAGTTCCTTCGGCTTCAGCCTTCTCCGCATCCAGCATTTCCTGCTCGTATGCATCAATCGCTTTTTTGCATTTTTTCGCAACGATTACAATGCCGGCTACCACCGCGGCGGTTGCTGCAGTGGCAATGGCAATTCCGAAGATATCTTTTGTAGAGAGCTTTTTCATTTTAACTGTTCCTTTCTAAATTATTTTTATATATCCGCAATGATTTTCTTTAAGAATTCTTCCGTTGTAACAATTTGCTTATTTTCCAGAGTGGACATCAGATACAGATCTTTGGTGACGTACCCTGCGCATACCGTTTCAAACATGGCGTCTTCCACCTTCTGCGCAAAATCGGTGAGCGCAGCTATACCATCGAGTTCGCCGCGTTTTTTCAGCGCGCCGGTCCAGGCAAACAAAGTGGCAATTGGGTTGGACATCGGCGTTTCGCCTTTGAGGTACCGGTAATAGTGACGGGTAATGGTGCCATGGGCCGCTTCAAATTCATACACGCCTTCAGGATTGACCAGTACGGAGGTCATCATGGACAGACTTCCGAATGCCGTCGCGACCATGTCGGACATAACGTCGCCGTCATAATTCTTGCAGGCCCAGATGAAGCCGCCTTCAGAGCGGATTACACGCGCTACTGCGTCGTCGATCAGCGTGTAGAAATATTCAATGTCTGCCTCTGCAAAGCGAGATTTGTAGACGTTTTCGAAAATTTCTGCAAATATATCTTTAAAATGATGATCGTAGGTCTTGGAAATCGTATCCTTTGCACCGAACCAGAGGTCCTGGCGTTGATCCAGGGCATATTGGAAACAGGCGTGGGCAAAGCTGCGGATAGAGGCATCTGTGTTATGCATGCCCATTACAATTCCAGAAGATTTCCCAAAGTCAAAAATATCGCGGCGTGTCTGTGTCCCATCCGGCGCAGTTACAACCAGCTCGGCTTTCCCGCCTTGCGGGACCGTAGCCTCAACAGACTTGTAGATATCGCCATAGGCGTGTCTTGCGATGGTAATCGGTTTTTTCCACCCGCTGACATAAGGCGTTATCCCTTCCACCAGAATTGGGGAACGGAAAACGGTGCCGTCTAAAACCGCGCGCACGGTCGCGTTAGGGCTTGGCCACATTTTTGTAAGTTTGTATTCTTCCACCCGCTGCGCATTGGGGGTGATCGTTGCGCACTTCACAGCCACGCCCAGACGGCGGGTTGCTTCAGCTGCGTCGTATGTAACCTGGTCGCCTGTCTTTTCGCGGTTTTCAAGGCCAAGGTCATAATATTCTGTCTGCAAATCAACATAAGGACGGATTACAATATCCTTAATCATATTCCAGATAACCCGGGTCATTTCGTCGCCGTCCATCTCGACAAGCGGCGTTTTCATCCTGATTTTGCTCATTGTCGCTCTCCCAATTTCAATGATATACAATATTATACTATAGCGGCGGGATTTTTACAAGGACAGATTTCCAAATCCTGTGCCTATAATAAAGAAACCCAGCGAATATTTCCCTTCGCTCTTTGAAACTGGCCGGAATGAGTGATCTTTCCTGTGATGCAGTCATTCCGGCTGATTTCAAAAGGTAATTTATAAATAGATGCCGTCTGTTATACGTTACAGGACAATTGGAATTTTCTGAATATAATTAAACACAAAGAGGAAGAGGGATATGCAATTTCCGCATATCCCTCCTCTGCTGTACAACAATTTTCTGGACAGTATTCCAATTGTACAGGCACTTTAAGCTGTCAAAATACAATAGACAGGAACAATGATCCCCCTGCTTTTTTTGCTTAAGGCGTCACAATATTCTCAACAAATTTCATTATAATCGTTGCAAACTCGCAGCGCCTTGTATTGCCTGTGGGGTTGACAGTTCCATCTCCATTACCCTCAAACACACCAGATCCGCAAACCCAACGCATAGCGGTAAGCGCATAATCTTTGATGTTATCCGCATCGGCATAGTTGAGATCATCACTTGCCGAAACATCATAGCCCCTGTAGCTCGCGTATCGCCAGAGAATTGCAGCCATATCCTGACGGGAAATGTAATCATCCGCACCGTATTTCTCAGCGCTGTAGCCGCCAACTATATCTATGCTGGCTGCCCAGCGTACAGCCTCGGTATACCACTGATCTTCGGCCACATCTTCAAAGGTCATTGCATAATTCACTACCGGCTCGTTTTCCAGTCTCCACAGCACCGTAACGACCTGTGCTCTTGTGACGGGCAACTCAGGCGAGAATGCCCGGTCTGCTGTACCTGCCATCAGCCCATTCTCAATGGCATAGTCTACGAATTCGTGATACCACATATTTGTATCCAGGTCATCGAAGGCAAGAGACGGGCAGTTGTCTGCTTCAGGGGCATTATATTCATCCGGCTTATAGGTTACTGTGATGGTTACGCTGCCTATCGGTTGAGTAAAAGTGTAGGTGCCGTCTCCATTGTCGATGACAGCAATAGCCTGACCGCTTGCGTTGGTTACAACGACAGAGCTGACTTCGTAACCGTCATCTGGCTGTGTGGTGATGGTCACTTTCTGGCCGGAAGCAGGGCGGCTCGGGAAAACGGTGATCGTACCATTCTCAGTGTCTGTTATTGCCGGTACATAGGTACTGGAAAAGCTGGGGCCTGGGGAGATTACGCTCCACTGGGCAGTCAACGTCATATCACCGGTGACGGTTATTTTCTGCCCTCCCCGATAGAAATTCTTGTCGCTTCCGAACCACGCTGAGAAGTGGTAGCCGGCTCTGACGGGTGTGGGCAGGATGACAGATGTGTTTTTATATACGATGAGAGTCTCTTACGTACCTGTGCCGTAATTCAGAATAATGCTGTAAGTTGTGCTGGTATCCGCGCTGCTCAGATCTGTGATTATATCGCCTGGCTGTGCCGCCCGCTGCGCCGCTGCGACAGATGAGTAATAACTATATGGGACTGCGGGTTTCCGAGGCTGTACAGTTCAGCGGTAAGGCTTGGGTCGAGATATTCCACATTGACCGGTACAGAGAAATTTCCTCCAGATACGTTTGTATGTTCCACTGTCGGTTCTCTAACGAGGATTACATTGGCTCCTTCTCCACTGATTATAGAAACATCCTCGCCTGCAATCTTAAGGCTGACAATATTTGTCGCGCCTTCATCGCTGCCTATCTCGCGTATGGCTGTGGAATAAAGACTCTGTATAGTTGCATTTCCAGAAATATTGATATTAAGAGAACCTGCGTAATTTATATTGGAGTCCACAACTATGGCAGATCCATCTGTGCGGATACCGTTTGAAACGGAATCTGCATCTGAAAGTTCATTAGAAGTTGACGTTCCAAGAATGGTACCGCCCAGAATGTTTAAAGTACCTGATTTAATTCCAATACCGGCAGAGCCCTCTACCGTTCCTCCATAGATATTCAGTTCACCTGCCTGCGGGTGATAAATCGCTACAGTCCCGGCAATTGCCGCTCCATCATATATGTTGATCTGTGTGCCAATATGATCGTTCCCATTGCCAGCTATTGCCGAATGCGCATTGGATATGACGCTGCCGGAAACGTTGAGAACCGGGATGCCGCTGCCGCTATAGCCATCGGTGTGGCCTATAAATATAGCGGAATAATTCGCAGAATCATTGCTGACCGACGCACCCGTCCCAACAGTAACTTCGGCGCTATTATAAATCCAAATAGCTGCATCGCCCGCGGCGTAAACTGACACATTTTCGAGCATTGCTTGTCCGTCAGTCATATAAAATGAACTGTATGTACCGGAAATACTCCCGTTACGGACTGTGAAAACGACATTGCTGGATATATAAAAGCCATAATAGGAGTTGTTTGTTAACCCGCAGCCGTTCAGATCAAGGATAAAAGACTTTTCTATTAAAAGGAAATTTCCTGTGATCTCGGTATCTTTTTCCAAGGTCACTATGCCGCCATCTGAAACTGCAGCAATGGCGTTGGAAAGGGTATCATAGCCAATCCCGTTTACGCGCGCAACGGCGGCCGCATCATCGCTGCTGGCCGAGATCTTACCCGAACTGTCCTGAACCAGCGCCGCACCATCGGGGATATAATCGCCTACATCGGTATTATAGGATCCCCCGGTGATTATCACCTGGCCTGTAGCGCCGTTACTGGTTTACGTCCACACGGCGCCTGTGAAATTTCCGTCCTCAATATATATCTTTGCAGGGTCAGATCCGGCGGATCCCGCGCAGGCATTTACAACAACTTGCTGCGTCCCCCCAACAAAACCCCCGAGATAAGCGCCGCTTTTGATTGTAATCTCGACGTTCCCCTCGTCTCCCCATATGGCGTAATAGTTTTTCGTACTGGCGTCAATATTGCAGTTTTCCAGCACTGCACTGGCCACAAACACATTCACGCCGCCATTGGAGGAAATATCTTTCAATGTTGCGGTCGTGTAGAGGTCGCCATTGCCAATCCATACCGCGTAATTTGCATCACTCTCGAACCTGCCGTTTTGTATGGTAATATGATTGCCTTCAAAAATAGCCGCCATGAATGGTACGGTGAGAGTATGCCCGCCCAGATCAAAAACACAGTTATCCGCTATCCAATAACTGGTCTCACTGCTTGTTGTGACGGTATAGTCCCTCAAAAGGGTTATAGTATCGTTTTCTCTGGCTGCCTCGACGGCTTCTAATAATGTATCATAGTGATTGTTTCCAATTGCCGCCACGTGTATTTCGCAGGCATCGCCATTTTCACAGTTTGCTGTCTCCGCCGCCAGTGCTGTTGATGGAAGAATGCATACTGCCATGCATATAGCAAGCAATACGCTCAAAAACTTTTTTCCCATAATTTGTTACTCCTTTTCTCGGTTTATATTTTCAAAAACATGCAAATAGGCGCATCCCGCCCGTAGAAATACGTGCGAAATACGCCTTTAAAATTTGAAAAAATTACGAAAAAGGACTTGACAAAGGAAAAATCGGGGCTATACTTGAACGAACGAACGAACTATGCTCTGTTCCGTCATTGTTTGTCAAGCCCCTTTTCAAAAATTGCAAAGTATATTCTGCATATACTCTTGATTTTATTTTAGCATAATGACTTTTTTAATTCAATACGGAATATAAAAAATATTGGAAAATTTGCGGATTGTTTTTGGCGCAGGGACCGTTCTTTAGAGCGTCATTTCTTTCTGATTAATTGCGCCTTTCCTTTGGGACCGGCGGATGGTGGAGGATCCCGGGAAGTTCTCCGGCTTCACGGCTCCGGTTTATTTCCTCCTGCAGTTTTTTAATGATTCCCCCGATGATATCCGGCTCAAGAAGCTCCAGCTCCCCCAGTCTTTTTAAGAGTTGGATTTCGTCTTCAGCGCGCTTTTGCAGCAGCTCATAAACTTCATTTTTTTCGTTTTCATCCAGCGCCTGCCATTTCTCTTCCAACTGTTCTTGTCGATGGATAGGCGCGGCGTGTGTGCTTGCAGAAGCGGCGAAGCCTGCGCAAAACAGAACGGACAGGAAAAAAGCTGCAAATCTTTTTTTCATTTTGATTTTCCCCTTTCTTCGGAATGGTTTTAGTTTATCCGGATTTGCTGCGTTTGCGCCTTGTTAAATAAAGGAATAGTGAAAAAAACCAGCGCGTATCTGTTCGCATAAAATTTTTGTGTGCTTTGAAAAGAAATGCTTGCTTTTTTAAAAAAGAGATGGTATAATACATCTCGCGTGATGAGTTTGAAGCTTATGTGGGGAGGGTTTTCGATGCTGGAAGCATTAAAGCAGGAAGTTTTCGAAGCCAATATTTCCCTGCCCAAGCTTGGGCTTGTATTGTTTACTTGGGGTAATGTATCGGGAATTGACCGTGCAGCAAATGCCGTTGTAATTAAGCCCTCTGGTGTCGAATATGATACAATGACGCCGGATGACATGGTTGTTGTTGATTTGGAGAGCGGAAAAGTCATCGACGGCAAGCTTCGCCCTTCTTCTGATACACCTACCCATCTTGTGCTTTACCGTTCTTTCCCCGAGATTGGCGGTGTTGTACATACGCATTCCCGTTGGGCAACGGTATGGGCACAGGCAAAAATGCCGGTTCCGGCCTTGGGTACGACACACGCAGATTATTTTGACGGCGATATCCCCTGTACGCGTATGTTGACGCCGGATGAGATCAATGGGGAATATGAATATGAAACCGGTCGGGTGATTACGGAGACCTTTAAAGGTAAGTCGGCGTTAGATTGCCCAGCGGTTTTAGTTGCTTCCCATGGACCCTTTACATGGGGAAAGGATCCAGAAGAAGCGGTTTATCATTCGGCAGTGCTTGAGGAAGCGGCTGCCCTCGCCTATCTCAGTGTTAATCTGACAGGCAAACCTGATGTTCGTATGCAGGGCGAGCTTTTAAATAAGCATTTTCAGCGTAAGCATGGAAAAAACGCTTATTATGGGCAAGCCAAGTAAATTATTTCGGGGGCGTAGCTCAGTTGGGAGAGCGTACGGTTCGCATCCGTAAGGTCGAGAGTTCGAATCTCTTCGTCTCCACCATTGCAATATAATCCGAACCTTGTGCCGATTGGTCATGGGTTCGGATTTATTGTTTTAATGGAAGAAATTGAAGACTGG
>CAKTEH010000021.1 GCA_934546935.1 uncultured Eubacteriales bacterium | reverse complement strand
TGGAGCGGGTTACGAGATTCGAACTCGCTACCTCCACCTTGGCAAGGTGGCGCTCTACCAAATGAGCTAAACCCGCAAAAAATGGTGCCTCCGGGCGGAATCGAACCACCGACACGGGGATTTTCAGTCCCCTGCTCTACCAACTGAGCTACAGAGGCATATGGCGACCGAGAAGGGGCTCGAACCCTCGACCTCTAGCGTGACAGGCTAGCGTTCTAACCAACTGAACTACTCGGCCAAATCTTTGGTGGAAACAACAGGGCTCGAACCTGTGACCCCTTGCTTGTAAGGCAAGTGCTCTCCCAGCTGAGCTATGCTTCCCTACCGCGCTGACTTCTTGAAGTCAGCTTTTGTAGTATACACATTTTTTCCCGATTTGTCAAGCCCAAAATTTTTGAAAGAGGGAATTTTTTGAAAATTTATTTTTATTACACCAAAGCAATTTCACAGATAAAGCTATTTTATGTATATAAATAGCAGTAAATATGGAGTTTAAATTGATTTATAAGGATTTCCCTTATTTTCCGGGTGTTTTTGCTGTTTTTTTTTCGAATGATAAAAGAAAGGAGGCATAAAAAATGCATGAAAGTTTGTGGACGCAGACTGCACAGGTCCCTGATTTTCCAGAGCTTGAACAGGATGAAACAACTGACGTCTTAATTGTAGGGGCTGGAATGACCGGAATTTTATGTGCATATTTTTTGCAAAAAGCGGGTGTTCCCTGTCTTATATGTGAAGCAGCGAAAGTTGGAAGCGGGACAAGCGCTGGTACAACTGCGGTAATTTCTGCACAGCATGATCTTTATTTTCGTTATGTTAAAAAGTTCGGACGGGAAAAAGCAGGCCTGTATTTAAGGGCAAACCTGGAGGCTGTTGAAAAGTACCGGGAGTTATGCGGAGATATCTGCTGTGATTTTGAAACGTGTTCTTCTTTCTTTTATACGACGCAGGAGGATCCGCAGTTTCAGAAAGAAGTCCTGACGCTTAAAGAATTCGGAGTCCCTGCAAGGCTACACCGTCATATTTCCATTCCAGGAGATATATATGCGGCAGTGGAATTTCCTGGGCAGGCGCAGTTTCATCCTTTGAAGTTTATTGCGGCGCTCAGCGCCGGTATGCAAATCCGTCAAGGTACGCAGATCGTCAGGATTGAGAAAAACGCCGCCTATACAAAGACGCATCGGATCCGGGCGAAAAAGATCCTTATTGCTGCGCATTATCCTTTCCTTGGCCTTCACGGCCTTTACCCGCTTAAGCTTTATCAAAAGCGTTCCTACGTGTTGGCGTTGGAGAATGCCGCGCATTACGAAGGAAACTATGCACAGGACTGTGAGGATGGTTTATATTTCCGCAATTACAGGGATTTGCTTCTTGTTGGCGGAGGCGACCATCGCACCGGAAAATCTGGTGGTGCCTATACGGCTGTCTGCGACTTTGTCCGGCAGCATTATCCAAACGCTGTGGAACGTTTTTCCTGGTCCGCGCAGGATTGCATGAGCTTGGACGGGATTGCGTATATTGGCGCTTACAGCCGGGGGTTGAAGGATGTATATGTTGCCACTGGCTATAATGAATGGGGCATGACCAATGCTATGACGGCTGCCAGGCTCTTATGCGATGCGGTCTTGGAACGTCCCAATCCATATACGGCATTATTCTCCCCTAACCGTTCAATGCTGACGTCACAGCTTTTTTCTAATATTGGCATTACGTTGTGCGATTATCTTTTGCCTACGACAAAGCGCTGCCCGCATATGGGCTGTGCACTGCGCTGGAATTCTTCAGAACACAGCTGGGACTGTCCATGTCATGGCTCCCGTTTTTCACCGGACGGCAGCATATTGGACAATCCGGCAACGCGGGATGCAAAACTGGATTTATAGGCAGCTTTTTTTGTGGCCGGGCATACATGCATATATAGAAAAAGAGGCGCATGGTCTTTTCACCATACGCCTTTATTCTTTTGTAACCCCCGCATCAGCCGTTGCAGGCAGAATTAATAACCTACGGTCTCGTAGGGCGGGATGTTCTCTCGGGCTTTACTGCTTCCAACATCCTGAATCGGGAGGCCTGCAAACCGCCTTTGAAGCTACATCCCTTGTTATTAATTGTAGGATAATAACAATACCCGCTCACGCACCGCGCAGGGTAATTCTATTATAGCATGAGGCAACGAAAATACAAGGAGTTTTTTCTGAAAAAATAAACCGGATGCACCAGCTTATTCCTCATCCTCCGTTTCATCATCTTCTTCGTCGCCATAGAAATCTTCCGATTCCAGCCGCTCCAGGAACATATTGTAAACAGTTTCCAATTCGGCCTCATCGTCTACCGATTCCAGCATCTCATCCTCTTCACCTTCGTTGATAAGCTTTAAAATTACTAGTTCGGCTTCATCAAGCGCACTCATTTCCGCCGGGATAAACGCCATATAGGTTTCCCCATCGTATTCCAGGGTATCCAGATGCTCAAATTCTTCTTCGTTGCCTTCTTCATCTGTCAGGACAACAAAATCATTGCCATATTCTTCGCTCATAATGCTTTTTCTCCTTGCATGCACATCATATTTATATTGCACATATTGTGTGCAATGTATTCTACCATGAATTGTGTGTTTGTCAAGTATCGTGTTTTTCTTATGCCGCCTGTTGTATTGAAGAATATAAGTAGGTATAAGCATAAGCAAGCTGCGTATCTTCCGGATATACGGCGTCCAAAAAAGCGGAAGCCAACTGGTCCAGGGTCTGGAGTATCTGTGCGTCACAGGATCCGGCGTATTCCGCTGCATTGGCTGCATACAGCTGTGTGAGTGCGGCGTCGGTCTGCGCATCCCATACGCCGTCTATACCGGAAAAAAGGTAGCCAAGCAGTGAAAGCCGCTGTTCCATAGCGAGAATTTCGCTTTGTGGGCTGTCTGGAAGGATATCCTGCCCGGTATCAACTGGCAGGCAGGATGTAGAATCCGTCTGCACGAATTCGTTTTCAACAAAGATGGTAGGTTCGATTCCAAGGTCATTGTAATCCCCGGTTTGCGGAAGTTCCAGCGTCATGGTGGCCAGTACCAGCTTGTCGCCGTAAAAATCCCAGTTTGACAGTCCTACCGCTTTGCCATAGGTTGTCTGTCCGATGAGCGTATAGCCGAGATCTTTTAGGCAACCGGAGACGACTTCGGCAGAGGAACAAGTCTGCGCATCGACCAGTACGACGATATCCTCAAATTCCATTCCTCCGCCTTCGGAAACGAATTGGATATCTTCGTCCCGGTAATGTTCCGTAAACAGAAGTATCCCTTCCTCAACAACCAAACGGTTGAGCAGGAATTCCAGATAGGAAATCAGGCCGCCGCGGTTATCACGTAAATCCAGGATCAGATAGCGTGCGCCTGCAGATTCAAATGCCTCCAGCGCGGCATTGATATCTTCTTTAAATGTATCGCCGCGGAAGAGCGTGATCCGTAAGTATGCAATTTCGCCGTCAATCTCCCAGCTTACATTCGGAATAACAACCTCATCAGCCTGTATATCGAAATAAAGGATTTCGTTTTCTCCTGTGCGCAGAATCCCCAATGTAGTTGTCTGTTCAACTGTTTCAGACAGGAGCTTCTGCGCATCTGTATAAGAAAGCGTGCGCACATCCGTCTGCCCGATACTGCAGATCAGATCTCCTGCTTGCAACCCGGCCCGGCCGGCTGCCGAGTCTGCATAAACAGAACCAATACGGATAAACGGGCCATAAGCGGAAATCGCGGCGCCTAGGCCTGTGTAATTTTCATTATCCGGATACATCTGTTCATACACATCTGGTGCGGAGAAATTGGAGTAACGGTCATAATAGGAAAGCATTAGATTTGCCAATGTATAATAGGCGCTGGCATCCGCCTGAATCTCGGATTTGAGAGCCTTTTTTATTTCCGAAGATGCCGGAGCTGTATTGGTCTCAAAATAGGCCATATATGCGGCCGCTAAAGGATCATCATCATTTCCGGCGTATATATGTTCCCGGCGTATGGTTTTGGCCAAATCATTCAGCGCCCAGACCCGTCCAGTCGGCGTTTGATAAAAAGCGTTTAACAGGCTCTGCCCGAAAAACACAACCAGCACAGCCAATGCAACGCCCGTCGCAACCCCGGCGATCAGCGGGGTTTTATAATTTTTAAAGAAAGACGGTCTTGGCATTTTTACATGCTTTCCGGCGCGGAAACGCCAATAATTCCCAGACCGATGGCGAGAATATCCCGCGTGATGGCCGCAAGCTTTAAGCGGGCCTTCTGCACAGCATCTTCTTCCCCACGAATCCGGCAGGCATTATAGAAACGATGGAAATCGCCGGCAATATCAATTAGGTACTTATTTACACGAGAGGGATCACGGTCACGCGCGGCCATTGCCATTTCGTTCGGAAGCTCGGCAATGCGTTTAATCAGGGCTTTTTCCTCCTGCGTATCCAACAGCTCCAAGGAAAGCGCCTGAGTAGGCTGTACACTTACGCCGTCGTGTTCCAGCATTTTAATCAGGCTACAGATTCTGGCGTGCGCATATTGAACATAGTAAACCGGGTTTTCTGAATCCTCCCGTACGGCAAGATCAAGGTCAAATTCCATCTGTGTCTCCGCTGCGCGCATATTAAAGAAGAAACGGGCGGCGTCAACGGAAATATCGTCGAGAAGGTTTGAAAGGCTGATGGTTTTCCCTGTCCGTTTGGACATGCGTACGACCTCCCCGTTTTGCGTTAGACGGACCAACTGCATCAGGATGATCTCCAGCCGGTCCGGATCCACGCCGAATGCAGAACAGGCAGCTTTTAAACGGGCCACATGGCCGTGATGGTCCGCGCCCCATACATTGATTACCGTATCAAACCCGCGTTCTATGAATTTGTTGTAATGATATGCGATGTCAACGGCAAAATAAGTGT
The DNA here is from genome assembly GCA_934546935.1 of uncultured Eubacteriales bacterium. Lineage (GTDB taxonomy): Bacteria > Bacillota > Clostridia > Oscillospirales > QAMX01 > CALWJF01. Next base: position 8,180 of record CAKTEH010000021.1, on the reverse strand, counting down.
AGAAACCATTTGCACGGCGCAGGACGTCATCCTTTTCGCAGCCGAAATCAGTTGTACGCAGCCACACTGCGCCGTCTTTTTCGTAGGTATAGCCTTTCTTTGTAAGGAAATCGACGATTCTGGATACTGCACCGCTTTCATGGAGGGTTGTTTCAGAAAACCAGGTGTCGTAATGGATACCATAGCGCTCCAAGTCGCGCTGCATTGCCGGAATATTATGGCCAAGTCCGAATTTAACCAGCGCCTCGCGGCGTACCTGTGCATCTGCATTCAGATAAGTGTCGCCGTGTTGTTCACGGAAGCTTTTTGCAAGGACAATAATGTCCTCCCCGTGATAACCGTCTTCAGGGAATTCGAGATTTTTGTATTCTGGATACAATTGGAGATAACGGGTTTCGAGGGAAATGCCGAACTTTTCCACCTGATTTCCAGCATCGTTAATGAGGAATTCACGGCTTACTTCCGCCCCGGCAAGCGCCAGGACATTGGAAAGGCAGTCGCCCAGTACGCCTCCGCGTGCATTACCCATGTGCATTGGGCCGGTCGGATTGGCGGAAACGAACTCCACCATGATTTTTTGCCCGGCCAGGGCACTGGTGCGGGCAAAGTCCCTGCCCTCACGTTCTGCAGTGGCAAGGATATCACAGTACCATTTTTGACCGAGGCGGAAGTTGATAAATCCAGCGCCGGCAATCTCTACAGAATCAAAGAAGCTGCCGGACAATACAATTCTCTGGACGATCAGCTCAGCGATTTTCCGGGGAGGCATACGCAGTTTTTTTGCTGCGGCCATGGGAAAGGTTGAGGTATAATCCCCGTGTGCGGTATCTTTCGGGATTTCCACCGGGAAAGAAAGTTCGCTGTCCGGTTGGGGCAGCGCGCCTGTGCTCACCGCGTCTTCAAAGGCCGCACGGATCAGTTTTGTTGTTTCTTCCTTTGCAAGTTGTATAAAATTCATGTTTCCTCCGTGTGTATATGTCTTTATTTTTTCAGGACAGGACCGTCCGCGATGTTTCTATATCAATTTGGAACAGGTTTTCGCCGCTGAGCATATAATCAACTTCAATTGCGTAGTCGATCATCAACGAACCTCCATCGTCACATATCTGGCTTTTGATGTCGCGGGCGCTTATGCCGACAGTCATGGCTCCGTTTTCTGTATGGAATATGCCGATATGTTTTTTCCCTTTTTCAAAAACCATGTGGGACGGATAGGAGCCGCTGCGCATCATGGTGACTCTTTCGTTTTCAATTTTCAGCGTTGTTGTCGAGCCTTCCATGCCGGTCAGCTCGCTTTCCTTATACATAATATAATATCGCCCATTTTTTCGATAAAGACGGCCGTTGGTTGTGAGCTGGATCTCATCACCATCCATGCCGTCATATTTGGGCTTGCCGTCGATGTGTATAATCACGTCTTTGCGCATTTGCCATACCCCCTCTCTTTGTCTGCTCTTGCAAGGGTTAACCATTGCTATTCCAAATTATTATACTACGCTTTGCCTATGCATGCAATGTACAAATCGGATAATTTCCATTGAAAAAGTGTGAAAAATGCAGGGGTTTCTCTGTCAGGCCTTTGAAAAATAAGGCGGATAAACGCGTCAGGGTTTCACTTGCGGGACGCTGTGCCGGTATGGGTTGACACGAAGCCGGGAAATGGTATAATAAAGGAAAGAAATTGGGATGATTTTCTTGTAAACGTTATACTTTTAGAGGCGGCTTTTGGATTTTGTCCCTTTTTATGAAAGCTTGCAGTGCATTTATGTGTGTTCACTGCTGGAATTTTGGTCAAAAGGCCGGGAATATTTCCGGTTGCGGGATCAGTTTGGATGTAGGAAGCGTATATGCTGACGATAATATTGATAAGTGTGCTCCTTATTGTTTTGTTTGTTTTGTTCTGGCTTTTGCTGATTTGTCCATCGGACGCTACGCCGCAGGATTATGAGACGTTTGCTAACCGTGCCTATGCGCACCGGGGACTGCATAGCGCTGAAATTCCAGAAAATTCCCTTGCCGCTTTTGCTGCGGCTGCGCAGGCGGGATATGGGATCGAGCTGGATGTGCATATGAGCAAGGATGGAAAAATTGTGGTATTCCATGATGATGATTTTTCCCGGCTGTGTGCGGATAAGCGCCGCGTTGACCAGACGGGCTATCAGCAAATGCGTAAACTGCGTCTTTCCGGCACAGAGCACACGATTCCGTTGCTGTCAAAAGTACTGGATACTGTCGGCGCGCGAGTTCCCTTGATCATAGAATTTAAGCATCGCAGGGATTATAAGCCGTTTTGCGACGCTGCGATTGCGGTGCTTGACGGTTATACAGGTGCGTTTTGTGTGGAATCCTTTGATCCGAGGATCCTCGCCTACTTGCGGAAAAGACGTCCCAAGTGGATGCGGGGGCAGCTTGTCTGTCGTTCATCGGGGCAAAGGCTTTGGATTGAAAATTTTGTATTTGCAAATCTGCTGTTGAACTTATTGTCCAAACCGCATTTTATAGCCTACCGTCATGAGGAAATGCACAACTTCAATTATCGCCTGGCAACCGGTGTGCTCAAGGGCCTTTCTGCAGCCTGGACGGTTCGATCGCCGCAGGACTTTGAAAAATTGTGCGGCCAGGACGTGGATATGATTATTTTTGAGGATTTTGAAGCGCCCAGGATACTTTATGACGAATCAGAAGGTGCTGGTACTGTAAATGAGATATAAGGCTGGAAAACTCTTTTTATTTTGCACGGTAATTATACTGTGTATAGCTTTAATGATTTATTATGCTTTTTGTAAAAGAACGATTATGTAAAATCCCGCGCAATGCTTTGCATTGCGCGGGATTTTATGGTAAAATAGGTTAACGAAATATGCAAGGAGATTTTATTTATGAAAACTGTCGTAAAACGCCGTCCTTTTGGAAAAACCGGGCTTTTAGTATCCGAAGTTTCATTAGGTGCAATGAACCTCCGCATGCTGAAAACCAGGCAGGAAGCAATAGATATGGTCAATTACGTTCTGGATCAGGGAATTAATCTGATTGATACTGCTTGGGCGTATACCGGCACGAATGGTTCCGGGGAATTTATTGCCAGCGAAGAAATTATCGGCGAAGTTTTGGAAAACCGTACGGATATTGATGAGCCCATTGTAATCATTACAAAAAACCATGGATATAGCCCAGAGGTCTTTGATGAGGAATTTGCGGTAAGCCTGGAGCGCCTGCGCGTAAAGAAAACATCATCCGGCCTGTTTATTGGCAATGTAGAGATCAAGCTTGTTGTTTTCTTCCATGGGATTAAGGCGGACCGTTGGCAGAGTATGCAGGAAGTTGGCGCGATCAGCCATGCAAAGCAGCGCCAGGCAGCAGGAGATTTTACTTATCTAGGCTTCTCCGCGCATTATGGTGACGGAAAAGAAATCAAAGAGGCGATTGATACTGGAGATTTTCAGGTTATGGAGCTGCCGTATAATGTATTTAACCGCAGTATTGGGGAAGACGGAGATATCGATCTGATACGTTATGCTTATGAACACGGCGTAGCATTTGTCAATATGAAAGCGTTTAACGGCAATGCAATGGTTCCGACTGCACAGATTATCCGCGGCATCTGCGATATCGGTTATGGGGATATGCTCCGCTTTGTTTTAGCCAATCCTTATGTTTCTACGGTTGATGCAGGCGCGCGTTATCCGAAAGAATTTGCAGAAGATATAGAGGCGTCTGTTCAACCTGTATTGACGCAGCAGCAGCGGGGCGCACTGATGGCGCAGGCAGATCTTGTATCCAAGCATTTTGATAATATCTGCCGTGAATGTACGCACTGCCTTGAAAAATTTGCCTGTCCCCAAGGAATTAATTTCCCGGATATTTTGGGAATTTATGCTCGCTATAAATTGGCTGGTGCGCTCGGACGTGATCAGAAACCGTTTGAGGAACAATACCGCGCGCTTCCGCTCCCCAATGCTGAAGCCTGCGTTGCCTGCGGCGCCTGTAATGAATTCTGTGAGTATCATTTGAATATTCCGGAGCAGCTTGCGAAGATCCGTGAGGTATGGCAGTCGTAACCGGGCTGCCTTTTGGGATGGAATAGACTGAGGAATTGAACATTTTATAAAAAGGGTATGGCGCTGCAGCGCCATACCCTTTTATGATTTGTTATTTACCGTACAAGGAATAAACGATGCGGTTGACAAGGCCGGCAGGAAGCAGCTTTGCCAAAATGCATACGGCCTTGTATGCCAGCCCAACCGAATACATGGGCTTTAAGCGCCGTTTGCACGAAAGGCGGCTGACAAGGCGTGCTACTGCTTCCGGCGGCATGCCATTAAGCTCGTCTTTTTCCATGCGCGCGACGCTGCGGGAAATTCGGCCCGCATAGACCATATCCCCAGATTCGGATTTTCGGCGCGCCTGGGTAAATCCGGTATGGATATCTCCCGGCATCACAACGCAGGACTGGATACCGAAATCACGTGCTTCGTTGGAAAGTGCGAGAATATATGCGTTGGCTGCTGCTTTGGAAACGGAATACCAGCCTTGGAAAGGAATGGAAACACACGCTGCGACGGAGCTGATGACAATGATTTTCCCACTTCCCTGCCTGCGCATCTGCGGAAGTACGGCTTTGACAGCGTTATCCATACCAAACAAATTGACTTCCAGCTGTCGATGCGCGTCGACGGACTCTGTAAATTCCAAAGCGCCAGAAATACCAAAACCGGCGCAGCAAAGCAGGATATCGATCCGGCCTTCCTGCTCGACTACCAGTTTCAGCTGCTGCGCCGTTGCTTGTGCATCCGTTACGTCCGCCCGTAGGGAAACGACGCCCGGCAAGTCTTTCTCGTGCCGACTGATCGTATAGACTGCGCACCCCTGCGCGGCAAAAGCCTGTGCACAGGCGGCGCCGATCCCACTTGTTCCTCCTGTAATGACGATGACTTTATGCATCATCCTGCATTACCTGTGCAATGATATCCATCGCCTCGTCAAGCAACGTTTCGGTATGTGTCGCCATGTAGCTTGTGCGCAGAAGGCATTCATTCGGCGGCGTGGCAGGTGGGAGCACCGGGTTGACATAGACGCCTGCATCATACAGCTGTTTGGTCCTGCGCAGTGTATTTTCCGTAGTGTATGTATACAGTGGGATAATTGGCGTTGCAGAGCTTGTAGACTCCCTGAATTTTACTCCACGCGCCGTCAGGCCCTGCCGCGCATAACGGGAAAGTGCGGCAAGACGTTCCACAATCTGAGGATTTCGCCGCATATAACGCAATGCGGCCAGTGCGGTTGCACAGCTTGGCGGTGTAATGGATGCAGAAAAGATAAATGGCCGGGAATTATGGCGCACATAATCGGCTACTTCCGCGCTTGCTGCCATATAGCCTCCGAGACTCGCTAACGATTTGCTGAAGGTGCCCATATAAATATCAACCTTATCTTCTAAACCGAAGTGGCTTGCGGTACCACGGCCGCCCTCCCCAAGCACACCAAGCCCGTGCGCGTCATCGACCATGACGCGTGCACTATATTTTTCTGCCAGATGTACAATTTCAGGAAGATTGGCAATGTCCCCACCCATTGAAAAGACGCCGTCTGTGACAATGAGGCGTCCCGCTTCATCCGGGATTGCAGCGAGGATTTTTTCAAGTTCTTGCATGTCATTATGACGGTAGCGCAGCATTTTCCCATAGCTTAGGCGGCATCCGTCATAAATACTTGCATGGTTTTCCCGGTCGCAGATGACATAGTCGCCGCGGCCGACGATAGCACTAATAATACCCAGGTTAGATTGAAAACCGGTAGAAAATGTTACGACAGCTTCTTTACGGAGAAAAGCGGCGAGCTCTGCCTCTAGTTCCAAATGCATTTCAAGGGTCCCGTTTAAAAAACGGGATCCAGAGCAGCCGGATCCATATCTCTCAAAAGCGTGGATTCCCGCCTCTACAACCTCCGGGCAGGCGGTCAGCCCGAGATAGTTGTTGGAACCGAGCATAATGCGCCGCTTCCCTTCCATAACAACCTCGACGTCCTGCCGTGACTCCAATGCATGGAAATAAGGATAGATGCCTTTTTCTCGGTACTCTTTTGCCAGGGTAAAATCATGGCACTTTTTAAAGATATCCATTTTCAGCCCTCCATTTTCTGCATGGCCTGGGTCAGCGCCCGGAGAATTTTTTCAAATACGCCTAATTCTTGCTGCGAAAACTGCTCGCCCAGGCGCTGGATTGCTTGTTTTATAAATCCTGCTTCTGTGTCGAAGTATGCATAAAATTTGTCGCCTACCGAAAGCCGGCACTCCCGCTTGTCATCGGGCGGGGTGGATTTTGTAATATAGCCCTTCGCTGCCAGATTATTGGCCTTATAAGTTGCATTGGGTTGGGAAATTCCCAGATAATCCGCAAATTCAGAAATTGTAGGCATGCCAAGCAGATAAATCACATCCACTGCAAAAGCTTCTGTTGCGCTCAGACTCCCATCCTTTTCTTTGATACGGCAGAATATATCCCGGTAGTTTATCAGCCGGAGCGCTTCATATGCTTCTACTGCACTGTCGTAAATCACAGATATCAACTCCATTTAAAATTTTATATAAAACATTAAATATAAATCTATTTATAGAATAACATCCTTCTGGCCGCTTGTCAAGCGCGGACAGAAATAAAAATTCCCGGCATACATTAAAAGTTAGCCGGGAATTTTTGTGGATAAGCTCTATTCGGATTTGTTTCCTCTCCAACCAGGAATTTGTGCATCCTTAATCACGGCACCTGCCGCGTATGACACCATATCAGCTTTTTTTCAGGATACCGGTACTGCCCCAGCCGATTATGATCTGATCCTGACCGGAGATTTGGCAACGGTTGGGAAAAATATCTTAATAGATGCTTTCCGAGATGACGGAATAGACATCGCGCCGGTATATAATGACTGTGGTACAATGATTTATGATGTCCAGGGTCAGGATGTGCATTCCGGAGGCTCAGGTTGCGGCTGCGGTGCAAGCGTATTGTGCGGGCACATTCTCAACGGCATGCGGATGGGCCGCTGGAATCATATCCTCTTCTGTGCGACGGGCGCGCTGATGAGTCCGGTTGCACTGCAGCAGGGGGAAAGTATTCCTTCGATCTGCCATTTGATTGAGATTGAAAATGGAGGGCAGGCATGATTTATTTAAAAGCATTTCTGGTTGGCGGGATCTTATGTGCAATCGGGCAGATCCTTATTGATAAAACCAAACTGACGCCTGCCCGGATCTTGGTGATTTATGTGCTTGCAGGTATTGTACTGGGTGCTGTAGGCGTTTATAAACCGCTGGTTGAATGGGCCGGAGCGGGTGCGACGGTGCCTTTAACAGGCTTTGGTTATCTTTTGTCAAAAGGCGTGCGTGAAGCGGTTGTGACGGACGGTCTGCTGGGCGTTTTTAAAGGCGGCGTAACTGCGGCTGCGGTTGGGATATCGGCGTCAGTATTCTTTGGATATCTGATCGCATTGGTTTTCAAGCCGGGCGATAAGTCATAGGTTATTTGTGATATTCTGTCCCGGCCTGGATTGCGAAGGCACGGTAAATTTGCTCTAAAAGCATGATCCGGAACAAATGGTGTGGAAAAGTCATCTCTGAAAAAGAAAGCTGCATCTGCGCATTCTTTTTCAGCTGTGTATCCAAACCATATGATCCGCCTACGATAAAACAGAGCTTATCTGTTGACAGTGCGATATCTTGAAGCTTTCTGGAAAATTCGGCGCTTGCCATTTGCCCGCCTTCAATACAAAGGGCGACTGTATAGGCTCCTTTTGGAATTTTCGCTGTAATGCTCTCCCCTTCTTTTTGCAAGGCCGCACGGATTTGCGCGAAGGAAGGGTTGGCAGGCAGCCGCTGTTCTTCCAGCTGGATCAGATCACAATGGCAAAAACGGCGCAGGCGTTTGCTGTATTCGTCCTGCAGCGCCATGAATGCCTTTTCTTTTAATTTTCCAACACATAAAAGGCTTAGGTTCAGCATATGATGCTCCGATTTGATAGAAAAAATATAATTTTTGCCGCCGCAGGTATATTTGCGGGGGTGCTTAACGGTTTATTTGGTGCGGGTGGAGGCCTGGTTTTGGTACCGATGCTGGTGCGGGTGGCGAAACTGGATGTTGAAAAAGCGCTGCCGACGTCTATAGCGGTGATCCTTCCAATGTGTATCG
>CAKTEH010000020.1 GCA_934546935.1 uncultured Eubacteriales bacterium | reverse complement strand
CTATCGCCTGGCTGCTGCTTTCTTTGGTCGGCGCGCTGCCATTTACTATTTCCGGGTCGGTTCCGTATTATATAGATGCAGTTTTTGAAACGGTCTCCGGTTTTACAACAACTGGCGCCAGTATTTTGCGGGATGTAGAAGCAATGCCGCACAGCCTGTTGTTTTGGCGCAGCTTTACTCATTGGGTTGGCGGAATGGGCGTACTGGTTTTTGTCATGGCAATTATCCCGCTGGCCGGGGGACGCAGTCTCCATCTGATGCGCGCGGAGAGCCCGGGACCTTCCGTTGGGAAAATTACCTCCAAAGTTAAATCTACCGCCGTCACGCTTTACGGCATTTATATCCTGATATCTATTTTGGAAACCGTGCTGCTGGCGCTTGGCGGTATGCCACTGTTTGATGCGCTTATCAATACCTTCGGCAGTGTGGGCACCGGGGGCTTTGCAATGTATTCCGATAGCATTGCGCACTATGGAAATGCCTATTTCGATATCGTTATTTCTGTATTTATGCTGTTATGCGGCATTAATTTCAATATTTTTTACCTTATCCTGACCCGCCAATTTTCCAGTGCGTTTAAATCCGAAGAGTTGCGCTGGTATCTGGGTATAGTTGCCGCGGCTACGCTTGTGATTGCGTTGAATATTTATCATTTGTTTGGAAATTTTCTGGAATCACTGCGCTATTCTTTTTTCCAGGTCAGCTCAGTTATAACCACGACTGGTTTTGCCACAGCGGATTTTAACGCCTGGCCGGAACTGTCGCGCTCAATCCTTGTAGTGCTGATGTTTTTGGGCGCCTGCGCCGGGTCCACCGGCGGCGGCCTGAAGATTTCGCGTTTTGTGATCCTTTTGAAATCCGCCCAGCGTTTTACCCGCCGGGCGCTTCATCCTAATGCAGCGCAGCTTGTCCACTTTGAGCATCGTCCGGTGGACGAGAATACAGTCAGCGGGGTCAACGCATATTTTACGCTATACTGCCTGCTGCATGCTTTGTCCATCCTGCTGATATCCATGGATAGCTTTGATTTCACCACGACGGTTACCGCAGTGGTTGCCTGTTTCAACAATATTGGTCCAGGCCTGGGGCTTGTCGGTCCGATGGGCAATTATGCAGACTTCACCGGCTTCTCTAAAATTGTGCTTTCCCTTGATATGCTGGTTGGGCGTCTGGAAATTTTCCCAATGCTTATGCTTTTTGCGCCTGGCACCTGGCGAATAAAAAAATCGATTAAAGGAGGATTACGATGAAGAAAGGACGTATTATCATCGACCGCGAATTCCAACTTGCACAAACAGATCCCCGCATTTATGGTTCTTTCATCGAACATTTGGGCCGTGCCGTTTATGAGGGTATTTATCAGCCTGGTAATCCGTTTGCCGATGAAAACGGTTTTCGCCGCGATACGCTGGATCTGATCCGTGAAATTGACGTCCCGGTTGTGCGTTATCCGGGCGGGAATTTTGTATCCAATTATAACTGGGAAGACGGGGTTGGGCCGAAGGAACTCCGTCCCAAACGTCTTGACCTTGCCTGGAAAACAATTGAACCGAACCAGTTTGGGCTTGATGAGTTTGTCGACTGGTGCCGTATCGCCGGTACAGAGCCGATGATGGCGGTTAATCTCGGGACGCGCGGTGCGGAGCAGGCGCGCGATATCCTTGAATATTGCAATATTGAGAAAAACTCCAAATTTGCTGATATGCGCCGGGCCAACGGCCATGAGAAACCCCACGATATCAAACTATGGTGTCTGGGGAATGAGATGGACGGGGTTTGGCAGACCTGCGCAAAAACGCCGATGGAATATGCCCGTCTTGCAGAAGAAACTGCAAAAATGATGCGCATTGTCGATCCGACAATTGAGCTTGTTGCCTGCGGGAGCTGCGGCATCAACCAGCCGACTTTTGGTACCTGGGATGCTACGGTTCTTGAGCGCTGCTACCGCTATGTCAATTATCTGTCGATGCATATGTATTTTGCTTATAACAAAGAAGCTGGCCCGGCGGATTTCCTTGCGAATACCCTGAAGATGGATGAGTTTATCAAGTCCGTCGTCGCGATTTGCGATTATGTCAAGGCGATTACCCGTTCGAAGAAGGAAATGTACATTTCCTTTGACGAGTGGAATGTGTGGTACCACTCCAATGAAGCCGATGCCAAGCGGGATCCATGGTGCTTCTATCCGCCGCTTCTTGAGGATGTTTATAACTTTATGGATGCGCTGACGGTGGGTAGTATGCTGATTACGCTGCTTAAACATGCCGACCGCGTAAAAATTGCGTGCCTTGCACAGCTGGTCAACGTAATTGCGCCGATTATGACTTCGGATACCGGTGCATGGCGGCAGACGATCTTTTATCCGTATATGCATGCCAGCCGGTATGGCCGTGGTACTGTGCTCCAGACCAAAGTTGACTGTGACAAATATGACAGCCGCAATTTCACGGATGTCCCGTATCTCGACAGCGTCGTTGTGGATGGCGGGGATCGTCTTACTATCTTTGCGGTTAACCGTGATCTTGAAGAAGATATGGAGCTTTCCTGTGACCTGCGTCAGTATAGCAGCTATCGTCTTGCCAAACATATCGTTATGACCTGCGACGACCTGTTTGCAGTCAATACACAGGCGGATCCTAACCGCGTTGCACCGGAACTGTCGGAGAAATCGAAGTTTGAAGACGGTATTTTGCACAGTGTGATCGGCAAGCATTCCTGGAATGTAATTGTTTTGGAAAAATAAATAGGTTTAAAGCGTAAATAAACCCGGTACAGCATTTGAATGCTGTACCGGGTTTGATTTTTGGAAAGCGTCGTGGAAAAAAGCTGCCCAACATATCCAGTATAGCAAAATAGACTCCGTAAAGTCAAGTAGTTTTGGAATGTTTACTATATTTCTGCGGATTATACAAGCGATAATTATAAAATTTGTACAAATCCTCCTATTGAAACTTATGAAAAGCTGTGTTATAGTATAGACACAGAAGAGAACATCGAGAGATAAAGAAGATGAGATCTTCAGGATCCGTTGAAGTATCTGTAAAGAAGAAGGATCCGAGGGGCACAGCTTGGAAAAGGTAAGGTTTGGGAATATGTAGGAATCGAGAATGGAAAACCTGAAACGTTGTGCCTGATTCAAAAGAAAGAGAGGTAAGCAAATGATGTTAGATATTAAGAGTTCAGAGAAATAACCCTTGGCTGCACCGTCGGTAGGATGAAGCAGTCAAGGGTTATTTCTTTTTTATGCTCGCTTATGAATTTCCGCCGCTGAGGGCGGTTTTTCTTTTCCAGGCTGAAGTATCGTGCAGACAGATGAAATTCGACGCAGCCATCTGCACAGGGAAAATCAATTTCATATGGCTCCTGGCTGCCGTGGAGCAAGTAGTTTCCGCCGCCGCATACAATTCCGCACAGGGTATAGAGTCTGGTATGGTTTTTGGGTAAAATCCAGCCGGGCATTCGTATTTGCAGTTGAACCGATCCCCTTTTTCGAAACCCAGCCGGCAGGGCTGTGCTTGTGCAACAGTAATTTCAAACGCCCAGTCTTCAACGATCCATTGCTTTATCAGAAGAATCCTCCTTAGCTGCTGGGGGATTGTTTCGGTTTTTTGCACGCTTCGTAGATCAACAGGAACACCAGTGCGCATACGGCGCCCTTTATAATGGAAGCAAAGAATTCAGCGGTCGAAGCGGATGCAAGGAGGGGAAGCCATTTGCCGACATAACCATTTCCAAGCAGCTGCATGCTGGCATACAGTTCGATAAGATAGATCGTATGATGCACAGCGGAAAGCAAAGCGGCAACTCCGGAAACACCAGCTTCCAGGCGGTTTTTACGAAGGGTGATGGCAGTCAGGATAAATGCAAGGACTTCCAGAATTGCACTTCCAAGAGACAGGCAGAAAATTAAAGGGAGAAGCTTGTTCCCGTCTGTGTTCAGCGCAGAAGTGCAATAGGCAATTAACGCCATCAGTTCAGCTGTGGATGCAGCATACATGGCGGTTTTTGCATTTGCAGTGCAGTTTCGGGCGCTGAACCAGAAAAGGATACAGGGAACCAGGGAAAACAGGCAGGCGGAGAGGATCGATTCCACCTTAATGAAGCCTTCGGATATCGCCATGTTCCCGGCAAAAGCTGAAAACAGCCGCGTACCAAGCGTCCAAATGGAAAACAAGGTATAAAATGCGGCGAGGAGTATAGCAAAAACCGCGTTTTTATGAAAAAAATCATGCATTTAACTTACCTGTAATATCAGTTCAGGCTCCAAAGGAACTTCTTTGGAGCCTGCTTTTTTATTTCAGCTGGGCAATTGCTGCCTGTACAAGCTTTTCCCGGACGAGCTCAATGTCTTCCTGAAGCGTACAGCCCGCCGCCGCCGCATGCCCGCCGCCGCCAAACGGGCGGCATAACTGTGTAGCGTCGTAATCGCGGCTTGTACGCACGGAGACTTTCGCGTCGGCGTCGTATTGCGTAACGACAATACCGATCTCCACGCCTTCAATATAGCGTACAATTGAGGAAATATCATCCATATCATCACGCGTTGCGCCGAGCGCTTCTATTGTTTGTGCGCTGATGGCGCAGGAAGCGATGCGGCCGCCGCCGTCAAAGCGCATATCATGCAGAACCCTGGCTTCCAGCCCAATGCGAGAGCGGGTTTTAATCATAAACAGTTTAAGGTTCAATGCAAAAAGATCTGCGCCAGCCTGCGCACAACGCCGCGCAGTTTCAAAGGTCTGCGCTGTAGTATTGGAAAAGCGGAAACAGCCGGTATCGGTAGAAATTGCTGTATAAATTGCTTCTGCCATTGCGCAGTCAAGCGGGATATGAAAATAATCCAATATCTTCAGGATAATTTCCCCTGTGGCTGCTGCAGCGGGTTCGCTGTAAACTGCGCGGGAATATTCGCGGGCGAGGGAATGATGGTCGATCAGCAGGTCGACGCGGTCGCGGTAGGGCTGTGCATTGACAGGCAACATAGACGCGGCTGCGGTGTCGACCGCAACAACCGTGTCGGGAACGTAATCCTGCCCGGCAGTGAGCCCGCTGAGGATGAAATCGTATTTCTCACTTGCCTCAGCATTGCCAAGGAGAAAGGCCTCTTTCCCGAGCGTACGCAGCGCCATACAAAGCGCAGCGGCTGAGCCAAGTGTGTCGCCGTCCGGACGGATGTGGGTCAGGATCAGGAAACGGTCGCTGCGTTCCAGCAGTGCGCAGGCTTCGCCGAGCGTATAGCGGACTGTAATGGCGGGCGCCGCTGGTTTTTGTTCAATCTTATTGAGGATAGACAGGATGTCTGTTCCATGGCTGATAGAATCGTCCAGAAAGAAAAGCGGCTCCGGGGCTGCGCGGAGCCCCGTTTTCTGCGCAACTTCCCGGCGAAGGAAGCCGGATGCAGAACGCAGGCCCTGCATTGCCCGTTTCCCGGCAGATTCGTCGCCGAATACGCTGACAAACACGCGTGCGTAACGCAGGTCTGCTGTAACCTCACAACGTGTAATACTGACCAGGCCCTGCACACGTGGATCTTTCAACGCGCGCAGGGAGCCAGCCATAGCTTGTTTATATTCACTGGAAATACGGTCAATCCGCTTGCCTGCCATTATCTTTTGATCTCCTCCATGACATAGGCTTCAATGACGTCCCCGACTTTGATGTCGCTGTATTTTTCAATGGCACAGCCGCATTCATATCCGGCGGCAACCTCGCGTACATCATCCTTCAGTCGTTTCAGGGAAGCCAGCTCGCCTTCAAAGATAACAATACCGTCGCGCACAAGGCGGACCTTGGAAGAACGCTGTACACGGCCGTCCTTGACATAGCAGCCGGCGACTGTGCCCGCGCCGGTGATATGGAAAATTTGGCGGACTTCCAGATGGCCAAGCACGGTTTCCTTGAATTTCGGAGCGAGCATGCCTTTCATTGCCGCTTCCATTTCTTCAAGACAGTCATAGATGACGCGGTAAAGGCGGATATCGACGTTTTGCCGCTTGGCGCTGTCGCTGACTTCGCTGCTTGGGCGGACATTAAAACCAACGATGATTGCGTTAGACGCGGAAGCAAGCATGACGTCGGATTCGTTGATGGCGCCGACGGCGGCATGGATCACACGTACCCGTACTTCTTCGTTCGTCAGTTTCTCCAGCGATGCGGCAACGGCTTCACTCGTTCCGCGCACATCGGATTTGACAATAATGTTGAGCTCCTTCATTTCGCCCTCCTTGATATGGGAGAACAGCGAATCAAGGGATACGCGCTGCATGGCACGCGCGGCGGCTTCCTTTTCTTCAGCGCGGCGCTGTTCAACCAGCTCACGCGCCATACGTTCGTCGCTGACGACGAAAAATTCATCGCCGGCTTCGGGAACGTCGCCCAGGCCGATGATTTCGACCGGCACGGAAGGGCCTGCTTCCGTAATCCGGCGGCCGCGGTCGTCTGTCATAACGCGGACGTGGCCGACGCTTTTACCGGCAATTAAAGTGTCCCCTGAATGCAGGGTACCGTTTTGGACCAGGACGGTGGCAACGGGGCCGCGCCCGCGGTCGAGACGGGCCTCAATAACCGTTCCACTTGCCGGACGGTCAGGGTTTGCACGGAGTTCCTGCATATCGGCGGTCAGCAAAACCATTTCCAGCAGGTTATCGATACCGATGTGCTGTGTAGCGCTGATCTCGCAGCAGATTGTATCGCCGCCCCATGCTTCGGGTACAAGGTTATATTCTGTCAGCTGCTGCAGCACGCGTCCCGGCTGTGCGTTTTCGCGGTCGATTTTATTAACGGCCACGACAATAGGAACATTGGCTGCTTTGGCATGGTTGATCGCCTCCACAGTTTGGGGCATGATGCCGTCGTCTGCGGCCACGATCAGGATAACGACGTCCGTCACCTGCGCGCCGCGTGCGCGCATTTCAGTAAACGCTGCGTGACCGGGGGTATCGATAAAGGTGATATCACGGTCGTTTAAACGTACGCGGTATGCGCCGATATGCTGGGTAATACCGCCGGCTTCGCCTGCTGCGACATTGGTTTTCCGGATCGCGTCAAGAAGGCTTGTTTTACCGTGATCGACGTGTCCCATGACAACGACAACCGGATCGCGGGGGGACAACTGCTCTTCTGTGTCCTCCGTCCGGTCGATTAGCCGGTCTTCAATCGTCACAATGACCTCGTGTTCTACTTCTGCGCCAAGCTCCATAGCCACGAGGGAGGCGGTATCGAAATCAATGAACTGGGAAATGCTGGCCATGACGCCAAGCTTCATTAACTGCTTGATCACTTCGCTGGCGGTTTTCTTCAGACGGGATGCAAGCTCGCCGACTGCGATTTCATCGGGGATCTGTACCTTCAGCGGCTGTTTTTTGGCAATTTCCTGCTGCAGGCGGCGCAGTTTCTCCTGCTCATCATTTGCCCGGCGGTTTCTGCCGCCGGAGAAATTGCGGCGGTCGTTTGTATTCTTTTTCGTCAGCTTCTGTTTGGACTGTCCCATGTTCTGGGCGCGGTCCGGGACGAGGGAATCGATACGCTCGTCATAGCGGGCAAGATTAACGCTTGCGCCGCGGGTATCGATATGATGCTGTTTTTTGGTAACCGGCTGCTGCTGTTCGCTGATAACAGTGACCGCCGGGGCATCGTCTTCCGCCTTCGGTACAGCGGGAATTGCTGTGGCTGCGGGACGCGGCCGGGAAGCAGGTTTCTGTTCTTTTTTCGCCGGGCGCTGGGCAAGCGGCTGTGCATTCTCAAAGCGGCTTGTACGGCTATTGGCGCGCTGCGGCCTGGGTGCAGGCTGTGCCGGCTTTTCTGCGGGGATTTTCTTTTCCTGCATTTTATCTCCGGCGGCCTGTGCAACGGCAGGCTGTGCGGCAGATTTTACCGGCTGTACCTTGGATTCCTGCGCCGGCTGCTGGGCAAGCGGCTGCTTCTGCGCGGATGCAGGCGCGGCTTTCGGCTGTGTAGGCTTGGACGTCGGCTGGGTTTCTGCGGGTATCGGCTTTTCTGCCGGCTTTTCCTGCCGTTTCTGCGCAAGCTGCGCCATAAGCGCCTCATGAATATCCGGTACCTGACGCGCCTGTGTATAACGGTCAAAAAGATAGTTCAATTCTTCATCCGACAGAATATGCATATGGTTCTTTGGGTCCGCGCCGATTTCCGTCAGGATGTCCATGAGCTCTTTTGAAGGTATACCGATATCCTTTGCTAATTCGTGAATCCTATATTTGTTGACAGTACTCAAACCTTGGACACCCCCGTATGAATTATTGCTTGTTTGGCTTTTTCTATGTTCTGCTGCTTATCATATGCACTGAGGAAAGCTTTTGCAAATCCCGCGTCGCAGATGGCAACAATCGCACAGCTTCGCAGTCCCAAAGCTGCGCCGAGTTCTTCCTTGGAATAGGGAAGGGATATGTGCTTGACGGATTCATAATTGGAGAGTCTGCGCAATGTGTTTCTTGCAGCGTCAGCTGAGGTCAGCACAAGCCTCGCACTATTTTGATACAATGCACCCGACACAGCCTCCCCGCCAACTGCGGTCCGCCCGGCCTTTTTTGCAAGGCCCAGGAGAGATAGGGCTTTATTCAAACTATATGATCCTCCATTTCGCGACTGAGCTTATCATAAATTTCATCGGGAATCTGGCACGCAAGCGAGCGTTCAAGAGCCCTGGATTTGCGCGCTTTGGCCAGGCATTCCGGGCTTGGGCAAAGGTATGCGCCGCGCCCGGGGCTTTTCCCGCGAAAATCCAATGAAACTTCCCCTTCCGGAGCGCGCACGACGCGGATCAGTTCGCGTTTTGGCTTGTGTTCACGGCAGCCGGTACACTGCCGCATGGGAATTTTTTTCGGCTTCATTCTGGCATCGCCCTCCGTTTAAAAGGGTTTTTAAAACTCAATCTGGCTTAACGGTTTGATATCGATTTTATATCCGGTCAGCTTGACTGCCAGACGCGCATTCTGGCCTTCCTTGCCGATCGCAAGGGAGAGCTGGTCGTTGGGGACGATAACGCGGCAGGATTTTCCGTCTTCCAGCACGTCAACGCGGATTACGGACGCGGGCGCCAGGGCCGAGGCGACAAACTCGACGGGGTCGTCGGAATATTTGACAATATCGATTTTTTCCCCGCGCAGTTCGGAAACGATTGTATTGACGCGTTCGCCTTTGGGCCCTACACAGGCGCCGACAGCGTCAACCGCCTCGTTGGTAGAGCGCACAGCCAGCTTGGTGCGGCTGCCTGCCTCGCGCGCGATGCTCATGATCTCCACAATGCCGTCGCGGATTTCCGGGACATTGATTTCGAACAGGCGCTTTACCAGCCCGGGATGCGTACGGGAAATCAGCACACGCGGGCGGTACTTATCATTTTTTACTTCCACGACGTACACGCGGATATGATCGCCCTCCGTCAGCGTTTCACCCCGAACCTGTTCGCTCATGGGCAGCATGACTTCGCTGCGTTCGCTTCCGGCGCCCACTTCTAAAATTACGCTGCCATTGCGCTCGTCAATCCGGCTGACAACGGCGGGAATCAGCTCATGCTCGCTGGCGGTAAAGCGCTGGAACACAATGCCGTGTTCCGCTTCCCGGATACCCTGGATGATTACCTGCTTGGCAGTCTGCGCCGCGATCCGGCCAAAATTCAGCGTAGGGATCTCGACGTTGACGACGTCGCCCATTACGGGGGAGGGAGCGTACTTTTTGGCGTCTTCCGGTGTAATCTCGCTGTCAGGGTCGAGCACATCATCGGTTACAGTTTTTTGTAAATACATACGCAGCTCGCGCTTTTCCATATCCGGCACGACGATGATGTTGTCTTCGCACCCGAGATGGTCGCGTTTATAAGCGGTAATCAATGCCTGGGAAATTTTTTCGACCATGTAATCTTTCGGGATGCCCTTTTCTTTCTCTATCATATCCAAAGCGTTGAAAATTTCGTTGCTCATTTTTCCAGTCCTCCTTTGCTCAGACAGCGGGCAGCCTTAAAATCCGCCCGTATAGACCAGCCGCACAGAGGCGACATTTGTATTGTCAAAATGATATAACTGCCCCTCAGCCTCAACTTCGGTGAATTGCGCGTTGTGTGTCCGCAGAATCCCCTCATGCTTTTTTGCGCCGTTTTCCGGGCGGTACAGGCTGACACACACGGTGCTTCCAATAAACTGTGCAAAATGTTCCGGCCGTGTCAGCGTGCGCTCCAGCCCGGCGGAGGAAACGGAAAAGGTATAGGCCTGCGGGATCGGATCATAACGGTCCAGAAGCGGATCGACGGCCCGGCTGACTGCTTCGCAGTTTTCAATTTTTACGCCGTCCGGCGAATCAATATAAATGACAAGACTGTACTGTCCGCCGTTTTTTTCGAAAACAATGTCCCAAAGTGTGAGCCCAAGCCCCTCGATTACAGGCTGGGCAAATGCCCGAACCCGTTCGGCTACATTTTTCTCCGGCTTTTTTTCGTTTTTCAATTGCCGATCTCCTTGTTGCAATAATAAAGAGTGGGAATGACCCACTCTTTTCCTACTATGCACAAGTATAACATTAATATGTATGAAATGCAAGCTTTTTTTGCCAAAATCCTCGCCTTTTTCCTCGTTTGCAGCATATTTCAAAAGATGCATCCGAATGTTTACATAACAACTGTATATCTTGCCAAAATCTGTTGGACATAATTTGTTAATATTTTACAAGAAATCATATTTTGCCTGTAAAATCTGCGGCTCGTATTGACATTTCCTGCAAGTTCATGATAAACTGCGATTGTATTGGATATGGTATTGGCAGGCTGTGAAGCGTACAAGTTTTTGTATAGGAATGCCCGTCTTGAAAATGGAAATCCGCGGCGCCCGGTGTGATGCCGTGGTTTTTCTTTTTCGATCCCATATTCTGTGCCCTGCGGCGGAAACCGAAAAAGAAATGGGAGGTCAAAATGGACAAGTTTTTCAAAATTTCCGAGCGCGGCTCTACAGTTAAGACCGAAATTTTTGCCGGCTTAACTACCTTCATGACAATGGCTTATATCATCGCACTCAACCCAAATCTGCTGACCGGCTTTGGTGCGGAAGGCATGAACCTCTGGAACGGCGTTTTCATGGCAACCTGTATTGCTTCCGCAATCGGCACGTTCGTAATGGCGTTTGCTGCAAACAAACCTTTTGCAATGGCTCCGGGTATGGGCCTTAATAGCTTCTTTGCCGTTGTTGTCGCCAACATTGTGGCGATTACGGGGATGTCCTATGTGGAGTCTTTCCAGGCTGGCCTGATCATAATCCTGATCGAAGGTATAGTATTCCTTGTGCTGTCTTTCCTTAATGTCCGGCAGAAAATTGTCGAAGCGATCCCCTTGGGTGTCCGTCTTGGCATTGGGCCGGCAATCGGACTGATGCTGATGAATATTGGTCTTGGCTCCAACGCAGGCGTTTATTCGGAAACAGGCGGACCGTTTTATGTGATGCGCGATTTCTTCGGCGCGCTTACCGCGTCTTCTGCAAAAGATGCGATGGGATCTGGCTATAGCACGATGGTGCTGAGCGTAGTTACCATGTTTATAGGGCTGTTCATTATGGTTTTGCTTGCCCGCAAGAAGGTCAAGGGCGCAGTGCTGATCGGCATGCTGATCGCCTCCGTAATTTACTGGGCCGGCCAGGGTATTTTCCTTGGCGTAAACCCGTTTGAAAGCCTGAAAACAGCCTCTTTCCTTCCGCCCTTCCGGGATATGTTTGAAACCACTTTCTTCAAATTCAATTTTGAGGGTTTCGTTAATATCGGATGGTTTACGGTTGTCACCCTGATTATTACCTTCTGCATGATTGATATGTTTGACACCATTGGCACCCTGGTAGGCACTGCTTCCCGTGCTGGCATGCTGGATAAAAACGGCAATATGCCGAATATGAAGGAAGCGTTGGTCGCGGATGCTGTTGGTACAATTGCGGGCGCCGTTACCGGTACCTCAACCGTTACTACTTTTGTGGAATCTGCTTCCGGCGTAGAGGCAGGCGGACGTACGGGCCTTACCGCGCTGACAACCGGCATCCTGTTCCTCGCTTGTATGTTTATTGCGCCCATCGCCGCGATTATCCCTGCTGCCGCTACCTCGGCCGCATTGATCTATGTTGGGATTTTGATGCTCGGCGGATTGAAGAATATCGATTTTGATGATATTTTCCAGATCGTCCCGGTATTTATTATGCTGCTGGCGATGCCGGTTTCCGGCTCCATTGGACACGGCATCGGCCTTGCCCTTATCGCATATACGGTACTGAAAGTATTCACCGGCAAGGCAAAGGATGTTTCCGTACTGACCTATGTGATTTCGCTCCTGTTCCTTGTAAAATTTTTCCTGATTGCATAAGTCTGTTTTTCCAAAAAGCCTCCGGCTGCGGCCGGGGGCTTTTTTGCACAAAAAGAGAAAGGAACCTTGCTCTGGCCCTGTAAATGCGGTATAATGGAAAAGGTTCGGATGACGTTTTCCGAAATCTGAGAGAATTGGGAAATGGAGCAGGCGGTATGACACAGGTGGTAGCCGCGTTGATTTGGGATAGCGGCCGTTTTTTGATCTGCCAGCGCCCTGCGCATAAGGCGCGCGGGCTTTTATGGGAATTTGCAGGCGGAAAGGTAGAACCGGGGGAAACGCCGCGGCAGGCGCTTGTCCGTGAATGCCGGGAGGAGCTTGGGATTACTATTAAGCCGGGTAAACTGTTTATGGAACTGACGCATGCATATGCGGACTTAACGGTGCATTTAATGCTGTTTTGGGCTGATATCGTCCAGGGATTCCCGCAAAAGCTTGAGCATGCGGATATACGGTGGATAACGCCTGCGCAAATCGATGAATTTGAATTCTGTCCGGCAGACCAGCCAATTCTCGAAAAGCTGAAGCAGCTGTAATCCGGGATGTTTGGAAGCGGAGCCCGTTTCCCTGGCCGGATGGCGCCGGTTTGCAGCAGATTGCAGGCGGAATAAAGCGCGATTGTAGTACGGCTGCAGGATAAGGTATCGTGTTTCAGGCTTGCGGGAGTTTGCTTCCGGCTTTGCAGCGCAGATTATGCGACAGGAAAACGGTCCTCTCAATGGGGTGTTGCCATGACAGATTTGGAAAAGCACTTGGAAACGGAGTTATTTGCGCGGCAGGATTTGCCGTATAAAGCATTTCATACGAAGCTTATACCAGGTGTTGCGCCGGAATCCGTAATCGGTGTACGGGTGCCTGCGCTTCGGAGCTTTGCCCGGACATTTGCAAAGACGCAGGATGCCGCGGTATTCCTGACCCTTCTGCCGCATCGCTATTATGAAGAAAATAACCTCCATGGGCTTTTGCTTTCCGGAATGCGGGATTTTTCCAAAGTGATTGCCGGACTCGACGTTTTTCTGCCTTATGTGGACAACTGGGCAACTTGCGATCTGATAAATCCAAAGATTTTTGCTGGGAATCTGCCGCCGCTGCTTCCGCAGATTCAAAAGTGGATGGCCTCCGGACACCCCTATACCGTTCGTTTCGGGATCGGGATGCTGATGCGGTATTATCTTGACGCCGCATTTTTGCCGGAGTATCTGGCGTGGGTAGCAGAGATCCGAAGCAGGGAGTATTATGTAAACATGATGGCTGCATGGTATTTTGCTACAGCGCTTGCCAAGCAGTACCCGGCGGCTTTGCCGTATCTGGAGGAACATAAACTTGCGCCATGGACGCACAATAAAGCAATCCAAAAAGCGTGTGAGAGCTATCGGGTTCCTGATGTGCATAAAGCATATCTGCGCAGCCTGAAATATTCCGGCGAGGTTTGTAAATAATCATGATGGACAGGGACGGAGCAATTGCAGTTTGCCTGGAATTGCCCTTTGCTTATATAGACTATCCGTTTCATGACGAAAATTGGACAGCGCTGCGGCATCGGGAAAACCGAAATATTTTTGCGCTGATATTCCAAAGAGAAGGGAAAGTCTGGATCAATCTGAAGGCTGAACCGATGTATGCCCAGCTTTGGCAGGAGATTTATCCGGCGGTTGTGCCTGGCTATCATATGAACAAACGGCACTGGATCAGTGTGATCCTTGACGGAAGTATGGAGCAGGAGGACATTCGCCGGCTGATCAGGGACAGCTTTCAGCTGACCGCGCCGGGACGGAAGCCGCAGGGAGAAGCGTAGGGATGTTTAAAGGCAGCAATGCCGTTTTTAAGATATAAATTGGGCTCTATATATGTCAAGCCCTAAAGTCCCGGTATCCGGCGGCACAAGGCCGCCGGATACCGGAATAGGATTAACCGCTCTGTTTATCTGTCAAATTCGGGGTTGCAGGCATAGTAATTGGCTGAATTGAGGTTTTCACGAAGGTTTTCCAGGGATTCGCCGAAGCGCTGGAAATGTACAACCTCCCGTTCGCGCAGGAAGCGCAGCGGATCCAGAACGTCCGGATCATCGGTCAGCCGGATCAGGTTGTCGTAGGTTGTGCGTGCTTTCTGCTCTGCTGCGATTTCATAAAAACAACGTTGCCCTAAAAACTCCAATGGATTTCTATTGGGACATCCCTTGTGCCGGGAATGCGTTTGCCGACGGATATGTAATCAATCAGCATTTCTACGATATTGCGGTCGAGATGTTCCAGCTGTGTGTATTGCCCTGCGGGCGCAGGACAATTTTTGCTGTCCGCTGCTTTTTCAGCGAGGGTTTCCAGTTGCGCTTCCATATCCATGATGATCCCTTCAAGGCGGCTGCGCTGTGCGTTGAAATCTTTTGCCATATCTATATAGTCGCTTTCGGAAATAAGCCCTTTTACTTTATCCATATATAGATCGCGGATCCCTTTTGAATAGGTCGCAGCTTTTTTCCGGCTGGCTGCCAGACTGGCGCGCAGGCGTGCTTCCTGCTGCTGCAGGCCTCGGCTTGACCCAATATGCTGCTTAAGTTCAGCCCTGTCGAGGTACAGCAAAGCCAGCCGGTTTAGCTCGCTAAGGACAAGCTGCTCCAGCTTATCCACCGAAATAAATGCGCCGGGGCAGGAATCCTTGGTTGCATGGCGGTTTGGGCACTGTAGATACCGCCTGCCTCCGGTTTTTGTGGAGCGCAGGACGTAGCCGCAGCTTGCGCAGCGGGCTTTTTGGGCGAATAACCCGACGGCGCCAGCAGCAAAAGGTTTCGCTTTCTGCCGGAGCAGGCTTTGCACCTGTTCCCATAGCGTCCTGTCGATAATGGGCTCATGCGTCCCCTCGACGATGTACCATTCGCTTCTGGGACGCGGTTTGCATTGCTTGGTTTTATAGGAAATACTGCCGTATTTCCCCTGAACCATATTGCCGATATAGATTTCGTTGGAAAGCATATTGGAAATGGAAAAGTATTTCCAGAGCGTACTGTTTTTCGACTGCGGCTGCCGGTACCGCAGGCCGTGCAGGCGTTTGTATTCTGTTGGGTTTGGAATACCGCGGTCGTTGAGTATGCGGGCAATTGCGGATTTGCCGTATCCCTGTGAGAACAAATGGAAAACCTCGCGTACAACACAGGCCGCTTCTTCGTCGATGAGCAGGTGCCCTTTCTTTCCAGGATCCTTCCGGTAGCCGTACAGGGCAAATGCGCCGATATGGAAGCCGTTTTGCCGTCTGTTGCGCAGGACGCTTCGGATATTTTCGGACATGTCCTCCAGGTACCATTCGTTGACAAGCCCGTTGATCTGACGGGATTTTTTATTTCCCCGGTTTGCCGTGTCCGCGTTATCGACAACGCTGATGAAACGGATCCCCCACAGCGGGAACAGGCCGTGTATGTACTTTTCAACAAGCTCCAGCTCGCGGGTAAAACGCGACTGCGTTTTGCACAGGATAATATCGAATTTTTGCTGCTGTGCGTCCTGTAGCAGGCGGTTAAACTCCGGCCGGCGCCGGTCTGCCCCGGCATAATCGTCGTCGCTGTAAATCCCGTAAAGCTCCCACCCCTGCTGCGCGGCATACTGGATAAGCATTGCCTTCTGGTTTTGTATGCTTCCGGAATCATCGGTTTCAAATTGCTTGTTGCGGTCTTCCTCCGACAAGCGGCAGTAAATCGCAGCTTTCATTTCCACTGCCTGACAGGCCGTTCGGCGTTAGCGCTGCGGTGCACATGTGTTTGGGTCGCTTTCCATCTGATGGATCAGTTCCACCCATTTCCGGGTAAACTGACCTTTTGTAGTTGTTTCTTCTCCATTTTTAAAAATGCTTTTGCAGCAGGATTGCGGCTGCGTGCTGCCTGTCATAATGGCTCCCCCTTTTTCTGAAAAATCTCTGTAAGAAGGATATGAATCGCGGCAAGTCCATTATGCGCCGGGCAAATCCCTGTCTTCGCCCACGGATGGAATCGGGGCGGAGAAAATGGCAAGGAATGGGAGAATTCCGGCTTTATATCAGGAACCGGACGATAGGGGGCCGGATTTTTTTATGGACTTTTCAAGAACGGAAAAAGGTTTTGGAATATTTTGCCTGCAATTTCATAGCTAAAATCCTGCTTTTTGCAGATAAAATCGAATATTTTCCATTGGAAATAAAAATGTCCTCTAATAGACTATTCAACTTGTTTCCTGTAGAAAATACAATTATTCTGCAAGGAGTTGAATGGGATTTGAATAAAAACGAGCTTATTCGCATTATCGGGAATAATTTGCAGCAGCTGCGGACGGAAAAGGGCCTTACACAGGAAGAATTGGCAGAAAAAGCAGGGATCAGCACCTCGTTTTATGCCAACCTGGAACGGGGAAACCGGGGCGTCAGCATTGTTGTATTATATGATATCGCCGCTTGCCTGAATGTTAGTGTGGACTATCTGCTTTACCCGGATCATGATACTGCCTGTCTGCGCAATATCGAATTGCTTCTGAGAAATAAACCGGAACCATTTATCCGTTCAATAGAGAAAATGATCCGCCTTTGCGTGGGGGAATTTTTGGAGAAAGACTAGGGATCCTCCATTGTTGATCAGACCTGGTATGGAAACTGCCAGGTTCCTCCGGCAGGCCAGCTGCCGTTTGCGCATAGGCCTTGTTTTTTTCTGTATCCATAGGTTGCGCCGGAACTGAAAAAATGACCATGGGGGTATTGCGTTTATCCATTTATAAAGAGAAAGAAATCGTTTGGGGGCAGCACATGGGATTGGACTACGAGCAGGAAAGAGCGATTGAAAAACTTTACAGGGAAATGTACAGGACTTTGTATGTTTACGCAGAAAATGCTTTGGGCAACAGGCAATTGGCGGAAGAAGCAGTTCAGGATACATTCCGCATTGCCTGTGCAAAAGCCGAAGCGATGCTGGATAGTCCGAACCCAAAGGGTTGGCTGGTTAATACCCTGAAATATGTGATTTTGAATATGCGCCGGTCGCAGGCAAGGCTGAATGCTCTCGTAGTTTCGGCGCTGTCTTTGGATGAACTCGAAATTCCTGTGGAGGAGGAAGGCCTGGGATTGGCGACCATGTATGCCGGGCTTGTTGAGGAAAAAGATTTAAGACTGCTTGAGCTTTTGGCGTTGAAACGCTACAGCATGCTGGAAGCGGCCAACGAGTTTGGCATTTCCGTCGAGGCATGTAAAAAGCGCGTACAGCGCGCCAGGAAGAAGCTGGTAAAAATTTTGGAGAAAAATGACTGAGGCTTGTCCCTATAGCCGTATCCAAGTACATATATAGGGTAAAGGAGGATCAGATGATGGCCGAAGCTGAAAGAAACAGGCATCGGGATTTTTCAAGGTTCGATAAGATGAGTACCGAGACCTTGCGGGAAATATTGCGCCAGGATTCGTATCTTTATGGTCAGGAAGATGCGGATGCGGACGTGGTTTTGTATATTATGGAGGTGATTCGGAAGCGGGAAGAGGAGAAGCCCGAGGCCGGCCTTCCTGGGGTTGACGAGGCATGGGCGTCGTTTAACCGGGACTACAGGCCCTATGCCAGCGCGCAGCCGCTGTATGCGGATGAAGAGGATACAAAAGATGAAAAAGCGGGACGCATCGCTCCGCCCTGTGTTCCGAAAACAGGCGGGAGGCGGAAGCTGCTGCGGTTTGCAGCCGCCGTTGCCGCGGTGTTTGTCATCGTGTTTACCGGTTCTGTTACCGCGTACGCTTTTGGGTTTGATCTGTGGGGGAGGATTATTTCCTGGACAGATGAGACGTTTAATCTGACTTCCGATATCGTACGCAATGCGGATATCAAGACGAAGGAATTGAAAGCCGCGTTGAAGGAAGCGGGCATAGAAGAAGGCTGGGCGCCCAGTTATATTCCCGATGGGTATGAATTTTATGAACTGAATGAATATAATGAAAAAATTGAAACTTTAATTACTGCCTTTTTTACAAAAAAAGAAAGTGCAATAATTATAGAATATCAGATATATACGGACTTAGTTGCTTTTAGCGATCAATATCAGAAAGATAAAGGTGATTTTGACGTTTATATCTTCAAAAAGATAGATTTTTATATTACGGAAAATTATGGCAGTTTTTTGGCAACTTGGAGCCATGAAAATATACAAGGCGGTATTTATGGCGTAGAGACAAAAGAAGAACTTATAGATATAATTGAATCGATAGAGGTAGTGGAATGAAAAAGACAATTCGATTGCTTTCTCTTATTTTAGTTGTAATTATTTGTTTATCATTTTCGAGCATAGCGGCTGAGTCTCGTGCGAGTCTCTACATATCCAGATGTTCTGGTTCTATTGGGAAAGATGATGAGGGACTTATAATTGGATTCTCAATCACAGGGACAAATATAATGACAAACATTGGCGCTACAAGAGTGGAAATTAAGAATGCATCGGGGAGAACGGTGGCAACCTATCGTTATACTGACGATGGATATTCCTATATGATGGCATCCAATACATTCTCCTATGCGGCGTCTATAACATATGAAGATGCGGTACCTGGAAACGAGTATTATGCGGTGATTTATTTCAAGGCTGGAAATAGCAATGGAAGTGATACAGACACGGTAACAACCGGTTTGGCGACCGCTTGAGTGTTCCTCTTGCGCAACAATTTCCAAACTGTTGGGAATCCTTTTTGCCGGTGGGCTGGGATTCCAGCCCATTCGACGGAAAAACAAAAAAAGAAAAAAATTTTTCAATGGATTGTCCCCAGGTCCGCTTTTCCGGACATATCATAATAGAAGGGAATACTAGTTTGGGATTTCTTTCTGCTTGATTATTTCCCGAAAAGCCCTGGGGGCTTTTTTTAAGCGCGCCGCTCCAGGCGCGGGAACTTCCAGGGACCCGGCTGGCTGTTTCCGGGCCAGATTATCTGTTCCCTGGACGCTGTGTGTATCCTGTATAACGGGCAGGCCTGCTCCCCGTCCTTCTCCGCTGCGCCGCAGCTTTTGTACAGGCCTGAAAAGCAGAGGCTTGCGCTCCGGCGGCCTGCGTCGTAGCCATCCTGTGCGATGCTTGCCGCCGCGCGTGCGCGCCCTGCGTCTGTTTTTGGCGTATCCGGCGCAGCCGGGTTTTGCGCAGCAGCCCTATGCGGCTGGTGCACAGGAAGGGGACTTTGCCGTTCCTGCGGAGGGCAGAGGATGCTGTATTGTTTTTTATATGGCAGTATTTGAAAGATAGAAAGAGGAGAGCGTTTAAAATGTTTTTAGATAATTTAACTGCTTCCGTCCGCAAGGTATGCAGCGCTCGAAACCTCGGTTATGAAGCCGCTTCTGAATTATGCAATCTCAGTTCAAGATATTTCGGGTCTATTGCGCGCGGCAAAACTGCGCCGTCAATCCTGACTTTGGAAAAGTTGTGCGTTGGTTTTGGGATAACGCCGAACGAGCTTTTACTGGCTCCGGAACTCCAACGCCAGATGCCCCTCTATGAACCGGAGCCGGATTCCTGTGTCCGGTGCAGGCATTGCCCTTATATACGCGCCGGATCTCCAAATCGGATACCATATGAAGCGAAAACTGCTGTGGAATATTCGAAAGCATTATAAAACCCGGCGCGTAAGAAAGCGTGCTTTGGGAAGATCCCGGTGAAAGGGGTTTTTCTTTTTATACAGGAACACAGTGCTGTGACCGTCCGGTTTTGGCTTCCCGGATGGCCTTTTGTTATATTCCCTATATATAAATGTGAATTATCAAGCTGAGATATAGATATACCCCGGCTTTTTTCATGGGCCTGTCCTTTTTATAGAGGCAGGCGGGAACAAGAAATAGTATTTGAATCAATCACAATATGATGATAAAATCTATATGACATAGAGACTGACAAATCGGGATTTGTGGAGGATAACTATTGTGGATAAAGCAGTTATTTATATACATGGAAAAGGTGGTAATGCTGAAGA
>CAKTEH010000019.1 GCA_934546935.1 uncultured Eubacteriales bacterium | reverse complement strand
CTCTTCATCCTTCGCCGTCACCTCAGAACAGCTTTCCTATTCTACCATACCTTCCCGCTTTTGTCAAGTGCCCTTTTTTTATTTTTCTTGACTAGGAAGATTTGGCAACCGTTTTCCTCAACGGCTTAGCTAGTATACTGCATCTTTCGTGGTTTGTCAATACCTTTTTACAAAAAAGTTTTTCATCTTTTCTTCTTTCTTTTGACCCCTGTTCTAAACATATGCCTGACGGATATATATCCGTCAGGCATATCATCGCTCCCGGCTTGCAAACAGGCCGCTTCCTTACTCCGTCTAGTCACATTCAATCAATCCATAACCACCGTCTTTACGTGCATAGACTACACAGAAGCGGTCTCCTTCAGATGCATTCTTGAACGTAAAGAACATATGGCCTAGCATATTCATCTGCAGAATTGCTTCGTCTACGTCCATGGACGCCACCTCAAAGCGCTTCTTCCGGATTACCTCGTAGCTTTCTTCCATTTCCCCGAACTCTGCCGGGCTTCCTTCTTTATCAAAAGCAGCCTGGCGAATCCGTTTGCCCAGCTTTGTCTTATTTTTGCGGATTTGACGTTCAATCATTTCCTGAACTTCATCGATTGTTGCATAGATGTCGTTGGCGGTATCCTGCGCACGGAAAAACATATTTGCCGAGCGCACGGTGGCTTCCGTGGTAAATCTGCCTCTTTCCTTGCTGCACACCACAGTAGCCTCGGCATCCCCGGAGAAGAACTTATCAAGCTTGGATAATTTCTTCGCGGCATAGTCTTTCAACGGATCAGTAATCTCAAGCTTCCGACCGTTAAAGGTAAACTTCATGTTGCCAACTCCTTTCTTAATCACAGAAATTCCTTTCTGTTTATTTAAATTATACCAGATTTAATGAGGAAGAGCAAGAAACATTTCGCTCCAAATACTTTTCCTTTCCAACGTTTTCTTCGAAAACGATTTTTGTGATTTTCAATAAAATTCATATTGTAATTCAAATTGTTTTGTGATACATTTATTTTATGAGGAAAATTTCCCTATTTCCCGAACTGTAGACAAATTGCCTGCAGTATTTCTTTCCTGAAAGGAGGCTTCAAATCGCTGAAAAAACAGCAGCAGATAAGCGCCGTCCCAATGCCGACGGGCAAACGAATACGGACTAAAGGAGTATGCTGAAGATGAAAACGAGAAAGAGCTTGAACCCCCCCCCGCTAATTTTAGCACTGATTATGCTTTTTTCCATCTTTTCATTTGCCTTCCCTTCACAGGCAAGAGCGAGTGATGAGAGCCTTGGTACAGCAGCCACTGAACTGGAAAACCTCATTGCAGAAGCGGAGGCATGGAAAGCCGGAAACGCCGAGTTCCAGCTTCAAATCAGCCAGGCCGGAGATGGATCCGATGTAAACCAGGCATGGCCCTGGATAACGGCCGGCGAGTTGGAAGCTTATAATGCCGCGCTTGAATCCGCCTATGCGGCATCGTCGGCAGAAGAAATCGAAGCCGCCATCACGCTTTTGACCGATGCGATCGCCGGAATCAAATCCGATGGTTCCGATCCTTATTTCCGCTTAGACCCGGGCCCTGGCCAGCTCCCTGTAGAGCTTACCGCCCCGACAAATGAATGGGAAACACGCAGGCCGCTTGATAACCGTATCCCTTCCGACTTTGCAGGCGGCAGCGTGGAAATGGTCGATTATCCCTTCGCAGATTCCGAAGGGAAGGAACAGCTCCTGCAGATTAATTATGTCCATAATGGGAAATCCTCTTTCGGCGGCATTTCCATCGAATCAGCTTTGGATCCGGCCGTTGAAGTTCCGGAAGGCTCTACAATTGAATTCGACGTTTATTACCCCAAAAGCGGGCAGGGCAAATACATGCGCTGGAGAATTGCAACAGTCAGCACCTGGAACACAACGGATTCCTACATGCGCGATTACGATTATACCAATCTCAACCCCGACTGGCAGGGTTACTATGAAGGCGAAACCTGGCTGAAAGCCCACCATAGCGTTGTTGCCAGCACCGGTATGTCTTCGACCTTCATCCTGGAGCTGCATGGTGAAAACTCCCGTCCGGCCGAAACCGGCACCTTGCTGATCGGCGGCATCAAGATCTCCATGCCGGATCCGGAAGGTATTCCGCTTCCTGAAGTTGCCAACACCGAGAATCAGAGTGAAGTGGCGCCTTTAAAGAGCCTTTATAATGAAGAAAACGGCCTGTTTATGGTTGGCGCCATCGGAACCGGCTCCGTCACAGGTACCAGGGCTCGGCATTACGAAATCTTTGTCGACGGCAATAACCTGAAAGCAGAACCCACCCATCCAAGAGGCCCGAGCTGGTTAAAGGATACAGATGGGAACCCCTTAAACGGCGCAGCTACTGAACCCGGTTTAGGGGAATACCGCTTCCCGACTTGGGCTTATGAGCAGATCCGGGATTCCGGCGAAGAAGGGGAATATAAATCGCATGGCCACGTACTGGCATGGTATAACCAGGCGCCCTCCTGGATGCGGCAGATCATCCCCGAGCATCTGGAAAACGGCTATAGCGGCGGCGTTGAATTCTATGGGCTTGGCAACGGTGTTGGCAATACCGTAAAGGTTGATAAGGTCTCGGCCAAGAGGATCCAGTTCAACCACATCATGTACGTAATGCGCCATTTCCTGACCACCGATGAAAAATACGGTTCCAGCGAAGAACGTGGGCTTATCCCCTTCCATTCCTGGGATGTGCTGAATGAAGAGGTCCACGAAAGCCGCCACAGCGAACTTATCCCGGAAAATCCGGACAGTTGGCGGGACAGCCTGAAGCATACAAACTGGCTTGTCGCCATGTCCGATGATGACATCAGCGGCGATATTACCGACCACTACATCTACCTGCTCTTCAAATATGCGCATATTGCAGCTCCCAACGCCCAGATGGCAGAAGCATACAAGGCCAACTATGACAGCCTTCCTGAGTATATGAAGCTTGACGGGCACGATCGTGCAGGCAGTATCGACGACTACGTCCTTGAAAATCCTCCGAAACTGACCTATAACGATTATGGGACCGCTACACGCAGCAAGGCAAGAACGATTTATAATATGGTTCGTGAGCTTAATACCGCGTGGCTTTCTGACCCGCTTTATGACGGAAGGCCGCTGATCGAGCTGATCGGTTTCCAGGGGCATGACTCCGTCAGTCCCACGCTGGCAAGCGACAACCAGTATGCAATGGCAATGTATGCTTCCCTTATTGACGAAGGTCTTCTTTCCGGCATTTCTTTCTCGGAGTTTGACCTCAAGCTGCTGACCAACGCGCCCGGCGGCGGCGCTACCGCTCCCGCCGCGCTGAACGTCAAGCAGTCTGACGCCCTGGGGTACCAGTATGCGCTTATGTACAAGCTGTTTACAAAGTTTGCCCCGTATATCGACCACATCATCAGCTGGGGCGTATCCGGCTCAGGATGGCAGGGAAGCTACGTGCTTTTTGACCGTCGGGGCAATGCAAATGCCGGCTATTATGGCGCTATGAACCCGGATAGGTTCATTCTTGGCCACACCTATCTGGATGAATATTTCTCCGGCGAATATGAAAAAATGGCCGACGATTATGTGATCGATCTCGGTGACCTTGGTCTCTATATGCCTGGGGGAATGCCTGCCAAAACCTATGCGGTGCAGGTATTGAATGGAACCGGAAGCGGAAGCTATGAAGAAGGGGACATTGTCACGATCCGTGCCAGTTGGAATGCAGGAACCTTTGCAGGCTGGTATTGTTCCGAACCGCTGACTTTCGTTGAAGGCGGCAAATATTCGCCTGTAGCAAGCTTCATTATGCCAGCTGCCAATGTAACCGTCTCTGCTTTTTACAATGCCTGGACAACGCCGGATCCGGTTCCCAGCCCTATCCCGGACCCGGACCCAGATCCACTTCCGGAACCGGAACCTGAGCCTGAACCCGATATACCGTGGACGAATCCTTTCTATGACATGTCCGCAAATGACTGGTTCTATAAGGACGTCTCCTATGTTGTGGAAAACGGCTTGATGAGCGGCACTACCGCCGTAAGCTTTGAGCCTGAGGCGCCCATTACCCGCGCGATGCTCGTAGCAGTCCTGTACCGCCTGGAAGATTCCCCGCGCGCTGGAGTACCTGACTTTGCCGACGTCGCGCCGGATATGTGGTATGCGCCGTCCATAGCCTGGGCCGCAGAAAATAATATTGTCTACGGTTATGATGGGAATTTCAGACCTGACGACGTACTCACCCGTGAACAGCTGGCTGCAATTTTGTACCGTTATGCAGCTTACAAGGGGCTCAATATCGACACACGGGCCGACCTGTCTGTTTATACAGATGCCGCAGCGATCAGTGACTGGGCTTTACCCGCAGTGCGCTGGGCCAATGCGGAAGGTTTGATTGTCGGCGTAACAGACGCCACATTTGTCCCCGGCGGAACCGCCTCTCGCGCGCATACCGCTGCAATTCTGACCCGATTCTGCCAACAGCTGCTTAGGCTGGCAAAATAACAATAGCAAAGCAATACCCTCGCAGTAAAACTGCCCCGTTTCCCATTCCATTTACCCGATATGCAGTTTACTATACCCAGCTATAAAAAAAGGCCAGGCTGTCAACAGCCTGGCCTTTTTTTATTCGCGTTGCGTTTTATTCGTCGTCTTCTGAAATATACACGGTTTCACTCTGCGGCTCGTCCGCCATAACACGTTCCGCTTCCTCCCGCTCAGCCAAAGCAGCACGGATGGAAAGGGAAACCTTCTGCCGCTCCGTATCAATATCCGTAATTTTTACACGGACTTCTTCGCCTTCCGTAAGTACGTCTTCGGGCTTGCCGATACGCTGGTTGGCAATCTGGGAAATATGGATCAAGCCGTCAACACCCGGAATAATCTCAGCAAAGGCGCCGAAGGGCATAAATTTCAGAACCTTAACCGGAACAACATCTCCAATACCATAATTGGAAACAAACTTCACCCACGGGTTATCCTCCATACGACGATAGCCCAACGAAATCTTCCTCTTCTCCTTATCAAAGGAAATGACATAAACGGAAACCTTGTCGCCTACGCTCAGCACATCAGACGGATGACGGACTCTCGACCAAGACAGCTCGCTGATATGAATCATGCCATCAACGCCGCCGATATCTACAAACGCGCCGTAGCTGGTCAGGCTCTTGACAACACCTTCATACTCTTTATTCTCTTCAATCGTATTCCAAATTTCCTCCGCCTTTGCGCGGCGCTCCTCCTGCTGAATCGCACGGATCGAGCCGACCACACGGCGGCGGGCACGGTTAACCTCGGTAATACGAAGCTGAACCTTCTGCTTGAGCAGCTCGCTCATCGGGGCATCCTTCGGAAGGCCGGTTTGGGAAGCCGGCACAAAGACATGCACACCGCCGACGCTGACTACAATACCGCCTTTATTCTCTTCAATCACAACCCCTTCAACTGTCGTGCGGTCTTCTCTGGCCTGTTCAATCGAATCCCAACCCTTTATAGAATCAAGACGCTTTTTCGAAAGCATAACCGTGCCTTCAACGTCATTGACGCGCATGACAAAAGCTTCGATTTCGTCACCGACCTTAATCATATCGGAAACTACGAAATCCGGATCATCGCTCAGCTCTGCTACCGGGATATAACCAGCCTGCTTCACGCCAAGATCCACATTGATCTCGCCGGAATTAATCGACGTTACAATTCCCTTTACCTTATCCCCCGTATATAAGGTTTTGATGGAATTCTCGAGCATCTGCTCAAAAGATTCCTCTTCGATTTCCCCAACCTTGTTTTCCAGTTCTTCGCTCATCTTGTTTACTACCTCCTTAATTATCCACGCCGGCGTCGAAGCTCCCGCGGTAATACCCACAATTTCCGCGTTTTCAAACCATTCTTTCCGAAGATTGTCCACAGTATCAATGCGGTAAACCCTCGGACACGACGAACACGCCACTTCTACGAGCTTAGCCGTATTTGAGCTGTGTTGATCGCCGATTACCAGCATGACTTGCGACGTTTTGGCTATCCTGGTACACTCTGACTGCCTCACATCGGTCGCATTACATATTGTATCAAAGAATTTTACGTTTGTACATAGTTTTTTTGCGGAATTCACGAATTTTTCCCATTTTGCACGGTTCGAAGTTGTTTGTGCGACAATAGATAACGGTTTTCGACAATCTTCGGGAAAACGGGAAGCAAAATCTCTAAGGCTTTCCACATCTTCAAACACTCTCGCCTGGCTGCACCACCCGGCAATCCCCATGACTTCCGGATGTTCAGGATCGCCGAAAATGAAAATTTGCCGGCCCTGTCCATCTTCCCGGGCAACAATATTGTGAATCTTACGCACAAAAGGACAAGTTGTGTCCACGATTTCCGCGCCGGCCTCCAAAAGTTTGGCATGAACTGCCCGGCTTTCCCCATGTGCACGGATTACAGCATAAGCGCCCGCCGGAACCTGCTCCGGCGCCGTCACACAGTGGGCCCCGCCCGATAGCAGGCGGTTAATCACCTGCTCGTTATGGATAAAGTGGCCAAGAAGGTAAACAGGCTTCCCTTTTTCCAGAGCCGCAAATGCAAGCTGTGATGCGCGGTTGACACCAAAACAGAACCCCGCAGACTTCGCCAAAAGTAGCTTTTTCATAAATTTTCCAAAAGAGAGAGGATCACAGACCTTACCTTCTGATATCCTTCCTCCAACGAGAGCCCTGTCGTTTCGACCAGCACCGCATCCTCTGCCTGACGTAACGGGGAAATTTTACGCGCCATATCCCTTGCATCACGCGCCTGGATATCGGAAAGCACAGTCGAATAGTCAACTTTTTCCCCGCGCTCCAGCAATTCCTCATAACGCCGGTGCGCCCGGTCGGCAGCATCCGCCGTCAGGTAAAGCTTAATCTGCGCATCCGGCAGCACCGTCGTGCCAATATCGCGGCCGTCCATAATTAAGTTATGCTCCGCCGCAAAACAGCGTTGTACGCCAAGAAGTTTTGCACGCACACAACGCAGTGAGCTCGCCCGGGACGCATAATCGGAAATTTCCGGAGAACGGATCAGCTCCGATACATCCTCGCCGTTGAGATACGTATGCTGTATGCCGTCAAGGAAACAAAACCCGATTTTTACCGTTTCTATTCCACGGGCAACCGCAGCCTCATCGCCCGGATGAATCCCCTCGCGCTTGACAAACAGCCCAAGTGCACGGTACAAAGCGCCGGTATCAATATAATAATATCCAAGCTCCCTGGATATACGTTTTGCCATTGTGGATTTTCCGGAGCCGGAAGGCCCGTCAAGGGCTATATTTACAACCATTTTTTCTCCTCCCCGCCTTTTCAGATACCGCACGCGCCGTCCGCAGCCGCGCGCCCGGTTGACCAGGCAATTTGAAGATTAAAGCCGCCGGTATATGCATCAACATCAAGAATCTCTCCGGCGAAGAACAGACCGCTAACCAGCTTGGATCCCATGGTTTTCGGATTTACCTGTTTTGTTGAGATCCCTCCGGCGGTCACAACCGCCTCCTCAAACCCCCTCTTGGAAACAGGGCCGAGCGGGAACGCCTTCAGTGTCTGCCCCAGTATATGCCGCTTTTCTTTTGTCAATATATTCAGCTTTTCACCTGCACCGATAGACGTCATCCGGCAAAACGCAGCCGTCATGGCTTTGGGCAGAAGTTTGGGAATAAAATTTGAAAACTGGATATTGGGCGCTTGGGCAATCTCCCGCAGAATGCGCTCATCCAGCTTCCCACTATCCAACGCGGGCTTTAAATCCAGCCTTGCCTCCGTCTGCCGCGCCTTTTCACCGCGCATATGCACACTTGCAGAAAGGACAATGGGCCCCGATATTCCTGTATGCGTGAACAAAAGCTCCCCCGTTTCCCGGAAGAAAACTTTTTCCCCTTGTAAAAGCTGCAGCTCGACATTTTTCAGGCTCAGACCGGCCAAAGACGTGCACAAGGTCCGGTCTGCATCCAAAGGCACAAGCGAAGGCTCAGGTTTGATTAGCATATGGCCAAGCCCAGCCGCCAGAGCATAACCGGAGCCATCCGAACCCGTTGCCGGATAGGATTTTCCGCCCGCCGCAAGGATCACGGCGTCTGCCGCAAAGAACCCCCGTTCCGTCTGCACACCGGCAACATGCCCATTTTCTACAACAATACGCTGAGCCTGTGCAAAAACAGTCTGCGCGCCAGCGGCATAGGAACGCAGCGCATCCACAATATCAAACGCACGGTCGGAAGCCGGAAACACACGCGCACCCCGTTCTGTTTTCAGAGGTACGCCCTGCGCTTCAAAAAATTCCATTACTGCCTGTGCATCGAAACGGGAAAACGCGCCATAAAGGAACTTCCCACCCTGCGGCGTATTCTTCACCAACCCGGCCACATCCGTGTTGTTGGTTAAATTGCAGCGGCCTTTCCCCGTAATACCCAGCTTAAGCAAGGTCTTTCGGGCATGTTCGAGCACAGTCACCTGTGCGCCATTTTCAAGCGCCCGCCCCGCAGCCATCATTCCCGCTGCACCACCGCCTACAATAACCAGCTTCATTCCAGGTCATCCGCCGCACGGTAGACAGAGTAGCGGTCCCAGATCTGTTCAAGATCCTCAAAAACGCGTACAAGATCCTGTCTGCGGTGCATCCCTACCGCAACGACAAGCGCATTGAGCAGGCTCATCGGCGCCACCAGCGAATCTACAAAGCTTGCCGTATCGCTCATTGCAAACAGCGAGCAGCTGGCATGGCTTGTAATCGGGGACATCGGCCCATCTGTAATGGCAATCACCGACGCGCCCTTGGAGCTTGCATATTCCACCGCATCGACAGTCGTACGCGAATAGCGCGGGAAGCTGATGCAAATGACACAGTCGTCCTTCGTTGCATGCAGCAGCTGCTCCGGAACCGCATTAAGTGAGGAACCGGAAACCAGCTTCACACCCTCAAAAATCAGATTAAAATAGAAATATAAAAACTCAGCAAGCGCTGAAGAAGAACGAAGTCCTACAATATAAATCTGCCGCGCGGAAATTGCATATTGCACAGCCTTGTCAAAGGCTTCATTGTCAATGCTCGTCAGCGTCGTATTGATCCGGTCGATATCCTCACGCATTACGCTGCGCAGCACATCCGAGCCGCTGAGCAATTCAGATGTAACCTCCAGCCGCTGCACCGCCGTTAACTTATTGCGGATCAGTTCCTGCACCGCACGCTGCAGCTCCGGATACCCCTCATATCCCAGCCGTACGGCAAAGCGCACCACCGTCGATTCACTCACGCCAACCGCATCCCCAAGCCGGTTGGCTGTTAAAAAAGCGGCTTTATCACAATGCTCCGTAATATAATCTGCAAGTAAACGCTGGCTCTTGGACAACCGAAGCGTGGGATTTGCCAACCTTGCAGTCAAATCCATCTCCATTCTACCGTTCCCCCATCCGTATAGATTTCAAATATTGAATTTCAGTATCCCGTAAATATCGCCACTGGCCCGGCTTCAGCCCGCCAAGCCGCAGCGCGCCTTCCGCTACCCGCTGCAGCCACAGTACAGTAAGCCCGGCGCACTGGCACATGCGCCGTACCTGCCGGTTGCGCCCCTCATGAATCCGGAAACGCAGGATTTCAAAATCGCCTTTTACTGCGTGGGCCGTACGGACATGCTCGACTTCAAACGGCGCCAGCTCGCGTCCATCAAGTTCCATCGGCTGACTGAAGACAGCCATCGCCTGATCCATCGCACCCAGCACCCCGACCAAATACTCTTTCTCCACTTCATATTTTGGGTGCATCAGCGTATAAGCCAGATCCCCGTCGTTGGACATGAGCAAAAGACCGGACGAATTCAAGTCAAGCCGCCCGATCGGATATACCCGCACCCCAGAGCCCTTGACAAGCTCCGACACGTCCCGTCTTCCCTTTTCATCCGACAGCGTCGTTACATACCCTGCCGGTTTGTTTAACATTATGTAAACTAGTTTCTCTCGTTGGAGCGACATAATCGCTCCATCCAGCGCAAACACATCCGTCTGCACATCCGCCATATCCCCAAGCTTTGCGGGCGTCCCATTCACACAGACACGGCCCGCTTTTATCCACTCCTCTGCCTGCCGGCGGGAGCAGATTCCCGCCGCAGACATCAGCTTTTGCAATCGTTCCTTCAAAATTTCCACCGCTTATCCGCAGATAAGATCCATTTCCTTGATTTTTTTGCCATCAAGCATCAGGGACGCCTTTCCGATCACCGCCCCGGCATCTGGAAGCCGGTAGAAAAAATGAGGCGTCTCAAACTGCCACACAAGCTTTCCTTCTTCTCCCGGGAACAGAGAAATCCGGACATCTTCCGCAAACCTAGCTTTCACAATCCCGCCGCCGGCCAGCGGCACCGCAGCGGCACAAGCGCCTGCCTGCGCGGCACAATGCTCTGTAAGCAGGCCAAACTGCTCCTCATATAAGCGAATATGGTCATTCCAGTCGTCAGGGGCATGCAGCGTTACGCATATAAGCCTTCGGCCGTCACGGGCAGCCGCACTGACAAGGCAGCGGCCAGCCGCCTTTGTAAATCCCGTCTTTACCCCCAGCGTGCCATCATACATATCCAAAAGCTTATTGTGATTTTTCATCCACCGCTCCCCTATCTTCATCGATTGACAGGAGCAGATCCCGGTAAAATCCGGGTTATCCAGCGCATAAGCGGCAAGTACCGCCATGTCCCGCGCTGTGGAATAATTGTTTTCGTCATCAAGCCCGTGCGGATTGGCAAAACACGTATCGTGCAAGCCCAGTTCCCGCGCCAGTGCATTCATCTTTCCGCTAAACGCTTCCACCCCTCCGCAGGCCTCCGCCAATGTATAAGCCGCATCGTTGCCCGACATCAAAAGCAGCCCATACAAAAGCTCCCGGACGCTTAGCCGTTCCCCAGATTTCAAATACATAGAGGAGCCGCCGAGCCGCGTCGCTGCGTCAGGGACGCAGACAATGGCATCCATATCCAGTTCCTGCAACGCAATTAACGCCGTCATGATTTTGGTTGTACTGGCAATCAAGCGGTGTTCGTCTGCACTTTTCTCAAAATACACCATGTGTGTATCCGGATCATATAGGATCGCACTGCCAGCGCTGACATAAGCGGCCGAAGCCGCGCAGCCAGCTATCCACATTGCCAACAGTACACATAAAATTCGTTTCATAACAGCCGTTTCTCCTTAACGGCCGCATTGCTGTCAAAATCGCGAGATGCCTTCCCAAACGGCCTTATAATTCTTCACTTTCCAGCGCCGTTTTTTTGGCCTGCTGCTTTTCAACAAACCCTTCAACCTTTTCCAATACACCGGGCAGCATATCCAACACCCGGTCGAATGTTGTCACCGGTGCAGAGTCGATGCCCAGAATCCGGACATTCCCATTCTGAACAACCAGAAACACCACCGGTGTCACATTGATACCTGCTCCGCTACCGCCGCCGAAATTACTCCCGTCGGCATCCGGCTTCTTTTTGCTGAAGTCCGATCCGCCGGAAGCAAATCCAACGCTGATCTTGGAAACCGGAATAATAGTGATATCCTCCACCCGGATCGGCTCTCCAATAATAACGTCCGTGTCCACAATTTCCTTGATCTTTTGCATCGTAAGTCCCAACACTTCTCCGATCGGGTGGCCTTTAGATTCGCTCATAATTCCCTCCGTGATGTAATTGCGGCAATTTTTCTTTCAACTTCATCTTTAAAAATGCAAACAAAAAGCAAAAAGCCGCACCAAAAACAGAATAAAGCAGAAATGAAAGCTCCGCCTCCGCTTCAACCTGAATCTTTTCAGCGTAAAAATCCACGCCGATATGCACATCATAATCCTTCAGATTGAAAAAATTATCGGCGACAGCATGCAGCGTCCCCGTAGCCGCGCATAAGCGGCCGTATAAAAGCGCTGCTTTCGCAGCGTCCGGTCCTGCAACCGTAAGCCGCAGGAAAAGCCTTTCAATTGCAATCCCTTTTAGAAAAATCTTCGCTGCGTGCAGGCCCATTTTGGCCAGCTGAAAATAATAGGACAACGGGGGTTTCTGTTTCTCAGGATTTGCTTTCCGGCTGTCCTTCCGGTTTTTTCCCCTTTTTTTTGAGGATACTTTTTTCTTTTTCTCTTTGACCTTCACAGCTTTTCTCGGGAGAATATGCAGCCGGATCCAGCCGAAACAGAGATCCAGGCACACGCCTTGTGATGAGTATCCGGCCCGCAGACCCGCAGGTGTCAGCAATAGTATACCCAAAATCAACAGGATTACCAATAGCGCTGTCATCTCCGTCTCCCCTCACAGCTGCGGCGCACCGGCAGAAAGCCCGTCCTCCTGCCCCTTTTCCTCTTTTTCCAAAACAGGTGCATCCTGCTGCACCGCCCGCAGCGCTGCAATCTCCGGAATTTCCAGAAGTTCCTCCACATCCCGTACATGGAATACGCGCAGAAACTCTGCGCTTGTCCGATATAAAATCGGACGGCCCGGCACATCCAATCGCCCGGCCTCTTCAACAAATCCCTTCTCTGTTAAGGATGAAACCGTATACGCGCTGTCCACGCCGCGTACCTGGTCTATGTACGCACGCGTTACCGGCTGGTTTGCCGCAATAATTGCCAACACCTCCAGCGAAGGCAGAGAAAGGGAAGGCGCCTTTGTCATCTCCAGCGCCCGGCGCACATAGTCCGCATATTCGGCTGCGGAACTCATTACAACCGTATCTCCAACAAAAGATAAACGGATGCCGCTGCCGGAATGCGCATACTGTGCTTTCAGCGCTTCCAGCGCCTCGTCCAGTTGTACTTGCGTACATTCCGCCGCAAGCAGGATTCGTTCGCGTTTTACCGGCTCCCCGGCGGCAAAAACGATGGCCTCAGCAATGCACATTAGTTCTTGCGTTGTCATACATCAGTCTCCCGCGCTGTAAACAGTTGTACTTTCTTCATCAATCTCAGCCCGCCGCCCGGCAATCAATTCCAGCAGCGCCAGAAAAATGGCTACAAGCTCGCTTCTGGAACGGGCAAAGGAATACAGCCTTGAAAGCTTCAACGAGCCATCGGAAGCCAACAGGGAAATAATATCCGCCATCTTATCCTCGACGGAAACCGGATCTGCGCTGAGGATCGTTTGAAACATCCCGGCCTGCGGCGGCGTTTTCCTGCTGACACGCAGGGCAATATTGCGCGCCGCGCGCTGCAGATCCGCAGGCTTCTGCTGATAGTCTACAGGCTTCGCCGCCGGCAGCGCGGACGGCGGACGCAGATAGGCGTCCCGCCCGGCTTGAATCCTGCGGGAAAGAAAAGGCGCGGTCTCCTTAACAAGTTTATATTCCAAAAGTGCCCGCACAAGGCCACTACGCGGATCCTCTTCGTCCTTTTCCGGCTTCGGCAGCAGCATACGTGTTTTGATCAACACAAGCTGCGCGGCCATGGCGACAAATTCACAGGCATTTTCCAGCGCATTCTCCAGGATATAAGCCAAAGCCTGCATATACTGCTCCAGGATCATTGCAATAGGGATATCCAGAATGTCCACCCGGTTGACATGAATCAGATGCAGCAGAAGATCGAGCGGGCCTTCAAACTGTTCCAAATGAAACTCTATATGATCTTGAGTAAAATCCATCGTACTGCCGTCTCAATTCCGGAAATAATCCAATTCCTTGCCATACCCAGAGGGCCGGACAAAACGCCGGTATATAAGAGTAGAATTAAAATAAGCTGAATATAGCGTTGGTTTTTTACAAGAAAAAAATTCCATTTCTGCGGCAACAGGAGCATCAGCACCCGTGAACCGTCGAGCGGCGGGAGAGGAAGCAGATTAAAAACCGCAAACCCGGCGCTGAGCATTGCCGTAACTGCCAGAAATTGCGCAAGCGCATCTATAAATGCACTTTGCGGGACAAAAAAGCGGAGAATATAATAAATTAAAATACAAAATGCACTGAGAAGAACATTCATTACCGGGCCGGCAACGGCAACCAGCGCCATCCCCGTCCTCGGGTTTTTAAAATTGCGCGGATCCACCGGTACCGGTTTTGCCCATCCAAAGCGCAGCAACGCCATACACAGCAGCCCCAGCGGGTCAATATGCTTCAAAGGATTGATCGTCAGCCGGCCCAAGCATTTTGCCGTATCATCCCCAAGCTTATAAGCAACTAGGCCATGCGCATATTCATGAAACGTAAGCGCAATCAGCACCGCCGGCAGCGTCCATGCCAGTTCCAGCAGAAAATCGACGATAGTATCCAAATCCTGTTCCCCTGAAAAAACGATAAATGTACAAGCTTATAGTAAAATATTTTACATCATTTCATCGTCTTTTTCAAGCTTTGGAGAAAGATTTTCGCTTTTTTCGTGCGGCGCGTATTTTCAACCAGCAAACACAGCGCCGGCACCAGAAACTGCAGGGGAAGAGATACAAGCGGCCAGATATTTGAGCGGTATTCAAGGGCCGTTTCCGTCCCATAAGCCAGCATACATATAACAAATCCTGCCGCAAGTACCCCCAAAATACTGATCTTATTTGGCGCGGCGCCGGAAAACGCATCAAAAGCCCGGGACGCAAAAATCGTCGCCAAAACAGCTTTAACAAGACCGCAGGCCGCCGGAACCATGGTCGTCAACACCTCCAGCCGCTGTTCCAGACTTTCGTACCCGACTACGCTGTCGGCATGCGTAGTTGGAAAACTGAGAATCCCGGCCAGCCCGTCCCCCAGGACCATTGTATTGCGCATACAGTTCAAAATAAGAAAAGCAAAAGAAAATAAGAACGGAATCAGCCAGTGCCGTTTTTTAGTTCCGTCCTCCACAGACGGAATCAGGGAAAACAGTAAAACCGGCTCTACAAACGGAAAGGCCATAGATCTGTATACCCCCCTCCATATATCGCCCCTGCCGATCGGGAATATATGCTTGAAGTGCGCCGACGGCACAGAGGTAATAAAAGCAAGCAAAACAGCAAGGAATACAGCCGGGAATAAAAAGCTGGCACAGCGCCCAATCCCCGACGGTCCTTTGGCCGCAAACAAATAGGCGCACACCGCAAGCATCAGCGCCATTACTGATTTTGGCGTTTGCAGCAAAACACAAGTGCACACATAGCGGGAAAAGCAGCTGAGTGACATGCTCAGCAAAAACACTGCATAAACCCCATAAATAAGTGCAAGGACTCTGCAGATGGTATTGCCGAGCGCTTGCTTAAAAATTGTAAACAGATCCTGGCCCGGATGCGTTTCCGCAAGGTAAGCAATCAGAAGAACGGGCGGGACAGCAAATATGCAGGCAATCAGCATGCAAAGCCAGTCATCCCGCCCCACATGGGAATTGCTTCCCAAAATATAGGCATTGCCAAAATAATAGACCACTGCAGTTACCGCAAAGCTTCGCGCGCTGATTTTTCCCATTAGCCACCCTCCTGATCCACTGTAGTGCCGGCGATCCCTTCAACTTTGGACCGCAATTGAATAGAGATTTCAATTTCCGGCACAGTTTCAAAGGTTTCCCCATTGCAAAGCGCTTCATATCCGTCCGGGTCATAGCGGAAAACCCGCTCTCCCCAGCCAAACAAATCGCAATGCATCAACGCCAGATGCTGATTTGTTTTTCGTATCCCATTTTCCAACTGAAGCATCGATATCTCCTGGATTTTTTCCAAGCGTGCCTGCCGTTCCATCGGTGGATTTTCCACGCTCATCAAAATTTCATAATCCGCGCTCAACGAAATCTGCGCAAGGAGCGTTTTTCCATCTCGTTTCATTTTGACTTTGGAATCTATGTTTCCAAAACTGACGGAACTCTTCATTTCCTGCGTCCCAATCTGCAACTCAATTGCCTCCAACGTATTAT
Source organism: uncultured Eubacteriales bacterium (assembly GCA_934546935.1). Classification (GTDB taxonomy): domain Bacteria; phylum Bacillota; class Clostridia; order Oscillospirales; family QAMX01; genus CALWJF01. Next base: position 7,133 of record CAKTEH010000019.1, on the reverse strand, counting down.
CCAGCATATGCAGATACTGGCTTTCCAGCGCATTGATCGTGCCGGCCATTTCCTGTCCGCGGAATACTGCGCAGCCGGACACTTCCAGCATATCTTTTTCCCCGGCCAGGATCATAGGCATCGCAAAATCCTGCATATTTTTGGCGTAGGTATCAATCGCTTCATACGCAAGTTCCCGGACACAGTTGCCAAGCTTCTCTCCTTCATAAATCCGGGATGTAATTGCATAGCTGATAATATTCCGGTCTCCTGCGCCCAGAGAAAATACATCGGCGCCTTTTTCCAATCCGGAAACCGCAAAATCCAGAGTCATGCGCATCTCATGATCGTTTAGTATATAATCGAAAAGCTCAGCAACGCCATTGCGGGCATACTCCGCCCCTAAAATCAAGACCGTAGCGTGCTGCCAATACAGCTCCTTACCGGATTTCTTCAGCATATCGTTAAAAGCCTCCGAAACCGAACGCCCTACGCCTGTCAGCAGGTGGCTCTGTGCGCCCGTTTCCCCGCCTTTTTGAAACGACATAATTTCTGCGGTAACCCAGGTTTCCCCATTCTCACCCAGATCAATCGCCGCGCCTGTAACAATGAGACGGTGGTTCGTATCTGAATAATTCCAACATCCGCACAAAAGCAAAAGGCTGATGAAAGGTAAAATCAACTTCTTCATTCTTTCTGCCTTACGCTCCTGGTCCGCAGCATCCACATCGGTGCCCGAACCAGCGTATCCTTCATGTTTTCCAGGCTTATCTCGTCCAGATACGCCGTATAAGGAAGCCCAAAACTATCCTTTGAAACAAGCAGCGCCAAAATACTCAGCACCCCGATAAGATAGCCGTAAATCCCAACAAATGAAGATAATATAAGAAGGTACAGCCGCATGATAAAAACTGGCCCTTTGAGCTTTGGGATCAACAGCTCCGTTAAACCCGTAAATGCGATCATAATCACAAGCGGCGCAGATATGAACCTCGCATCTACCGCAGCCTGTCCAATTACAACACCGCCAACTGTGGAAAGCGCATCGCCAATACCCTTTGGCATCATGATCCCGGCCTCCCGCAGCAGCTCAAATGCAATCAGCATTAAAAACGCTTCAAATACGGTAGACAATGGAACACCTTCTCTTGACGCGGAAATTGAAACAAGCAGCTCTGTCGGCAGCATCTCCTGGTGAAAGCATACAAGCGAAATATAAACCGCAGGTATGCTGACGCTGAGAAACGTACCTGTAATGCGCAGCATCCTTTGAATGCTTCCAAACCAGAAATTCCCATAATAATCGCTGCCTGTCTGAAAATATTCCATAAAAATAAACGGCGCGGTCAATACATTGGGGGAACCCTCGCATATAATCGCCACACGGCCTTCTAAAATCTTTGCCGCGGCGATATCCGGCTTTTCTGTCATCCCCACTGTTTTGAACAGCTGCCATTTTGGACAAATGCGCTCCTCCAGATGATTTGACGATAAAAAGGATGGAAGGAGCAGATTTTCCACTTTTTTCCGGATATTTGCAAGGATTTCACTGTCGACAACGTCAGAAAGGTAAACCAGCGCAAAACGCTTCCCCGTATGCTCTACAGGATTGTACGTTTCAATTTTCAGATTCGGAGAAAGAAGCTTCCGCCGGATCAGGGTCGTATTGACCATGAGCGATTCTGTAAATCCCTCTTTCGGTCCGCGCAGGTATTTTTCAATATCCGGTTCTTCCACTGAGCGGGTTTTATATCCCTTAGTCGAACATACAAGCGCAGCGGCACAGCCGTCGGCAAAAACCAGCGTATCCCCCATTTCCATAGCAATAAATGCTTTTTCGGGATTTTCCTCGATTTCCGCCTGCTCAGTGCTGATCACCTTTTCCAGAAAGTACGAAAGCGGTTCCAGCTTTTCCATCGCCTGAACCGGGGTGACAATATGCAGATTGATAATCTCGGCATTCACCATTCCATCAAAATAGGCGATAAAACACCGGCCCATATCCTTGGTGCGCAGCCTGCGTTGTATGAAAATATCATCGCCTTCAAATACTTGCTTTAAAAGCGCCTCATTTTCCTCAATATTTTTGAAAAATCGGTTTTGTTTTCCATCTTTTTCCGCCATTCCGTCTATCCCTCCTCTTTCTCAGAAAAAGTATCAGCAAAAAAGCCAAAAACATACGCGCCGGATTTTGGTTATCCGGCGCGTATTCTATAAATAAGTATTCCGTTTTTTATTAGCATGCGACAATATCCGTTCAAATCTGGTCATAATCTGCGTATATTCCACAACATCGAGATACGTCCCGCACTGTTCATAAACAGTACAAACACCCTCCTATGTCAAGAAAAACTTTCAAATTTCAACATTTTTTGCATATTATCTTCAGCAGGGATTTTTTCTTTCCGGTTTTTCTGCGGAATGCCCCTTTTTTCTCCCATATTCACCCATACCCCAGTCTGGGAAATACTGTTCTACAAAATCCGGCATCGGGGAAACAAAGCTCCTGCCCCGCAGATAATTCAGAAGCCCCGCATCGGTAGAAAAGCTGAAACGGACTTTACAGGAATGCAGCGCCTGATATTTGCGCCCATATAAACGGTCAAGCGAATTTTTTCCGTATTTCCCATCGCCCAGCAACGGATGGCCGGCCTGCGCAAACTGCGCGCGGATCTGGTGTGTCCTTCCGGTGAGAAGACGACATTGGAGTAGCGACAGTTCCCCACTTACCGCAAGGGTACGGTAAACGGTGGAGGCTGTACGCGTTTTCGCGCCGCGCCGGGCGCCGGAATAAACCCGCTTTTTTTCCAGATCACGCTCGATATAGCTGTCCAGGCGTCCATCTTTTGGCTTCATTTGCCCATGGATAATACAGTAATACTCCTTTTCAATCTCCCGCTGCCGGATTTTTTCGTTCAGAATCCGAAGGGCCTCCGCGTTCTTTGCAGCCATCACCAGCCCGCTTGTATTCCGGTCAATACGGTTGGCGAGCGCCGGGGCAAAGCTGTGTTCCTCCGCCGGATCCCATGCGCCTTTTTGGTACAGATATGCCTTGATATGGTTGATTAACGTATTTTCATCTCCGGAATCGTCGGCATGCACCAACATACCCGCTTTTTTATCAGCAATGAGGATATTCTCATCCTCATATATAACCTGAAGCTGCGGCCGGACCGAACGCCAGGCTTCCTGCGGGTCAGGTTTTTTAAAAAAAGCATCGTCTATATAAAACTGCAGTATATCTCCCTCTTCAAGCCGGTCTCCCGGAGAAAGGCGCGCGCCGTTGCGCTTGATGCGGCGGGTGCGCAGGTATTTCTGACGCAGGGACGGGCCTAGCGCAGGTAGCGCCTTCATTATGAAATTATCGGCGCGCTGGCCCGCATCATTATGATTGACAACAATCTGCTGCATACCGCGTTTCTCTTCATTCCTTCCTGCAAATATTCACAGTTTATTTTACCATATTCAGACGTACTTTCCAATAATAAAACAGCAAAAGCACGCCCGGCGCGCAAATTTCCATCAAAACAAACGTTCCCTTCTGACTTGACATCATAGGGGTAAATCGTATACAATAGAATGAATTAAGTTTTCCCGTGAGGTTTCTATGAAAATACTTGGCCTGGATCCGGGCTATGCGATTGTGGGTTTTGGTTTGATCGAAACCGACGGCATATACAGCCGCCAGCTGCGCCACGGCGCAATCCGGACGCCCGCGCATACGCCGATGGCCGAACGGCTGGCAACAATTTATACAGACATGTGCCAGCTTCTGGAACTTTGCAATCCGGACGCCGCTGCTGTTGAAGAACTGTTTTTCAATACCAATATCACCACCGGCATCTGCGTCGCACAGGCACGCGGCGTGATCCTGCTGGCCTGCACACAGCATCATGTGCCGGTTTTTGAGTATACGCCGCTGCAGGTCAAACAGGCTGTGGTCGGCTATGGGCGCGCAGAAAAGCAGCAGGTTATGGAAATGACCCGCATCCTCCTCCGGCTCGACGCCATACCTAGGCCCGACGATGCGGCCGACGCTTTGGCTATTGCCCTTTGCCATGCGCAAAGCGCATCTTCTGCCCTTTCGGAATATTAAAGGAGCGTATGCAATTATGTTTTATTATCTTGACGGAACTGTCGCCCATATTGAACCCTACGTTGCGGTAATCGACTGCGGCGGCGTTGGCTACCTGTGCCGTGTCAGCAGCATCACGCAGGCAAAACTGAAGCTGGGACAGCGGCAGCGCCTTTATACCTACCTCCACGTCCGGGAAGATGCGTTTGAAATATATGGGTTTGCAGATACGGAAGAAAAAAATTGTTTTCTCCTTCTGACCTCCATTTCCAGCATCGGCATGAAAATGGCGCTGTCCATCCTTTCCTCGCTCTCCCCTTCTGCGCTTGCCATGGCTGTAATCAACGACGATGAACGCGCGCTGGTCGCCGTTCCTGGGATCGGGAAGAAACTGGCCCAAAGGATTATTCTCGAGCTGAAAGATAAACTGAAAAAACAAATGCCGGATGTTGTCGAATCTGACGACTTTACCGCCGTTGTTCCGCCTTCCGGCAGCAATGTTGAAGAAGCGGCAGCAGCGTTGCAGGCGCTGGGATATGGCACGGCGGAAGCGGCAAACGCCCTTCGTGACGCCGCAAAGGACCTGCCTGTAGAGGAACTGATCCGGATTGGGCTGAAAAACCTCATGAAGTAAGGATAAAGTATGAGTATTGAATTTGAAGATGGAAGCGAAGAACGGATTATCTCCGCCGGCATGCGCCCTGAAGACGAAAACGAAGGCAGCCTCCGCCCCCGCTATCTTCAGGAATATATCGGCCAGGACAAAGTGAAGGATAATCTTCGCGTATTTATTGAGGCCGCAAAAAGCCGCGGGGAAGCGCTTGACCATGTGCTCCTTTATGGTCCTCCTGGATTGGGGAAGACCACGCTTGCCGGCGTAATTGCCAACGAAATGGGCGTCAATTTCCGTGTGACCTCAGGTCCTGCCATTGAAAAGCCGGGAGATCTCGCCGCACTTTTAACCAGTCTCAACACCGGGGATATCCTTTTTATCGATGAAATACACCGTTTAAACCGCAGCGCAGAGGAAGTCCTGTATCCTGCCATGGAAGATTTTGCACTTGATATTATCTTAGGAAAAGGTCCCTCCGCGCGCTCAATCCGCTTGGATTTAAAGCCTTTTACCCTCATCGGGGCGACAACCCGCGCCGGACAGCTTACCGCCCCAATGCGTGACCGCTTCGGCATGCTGATGCGCCTTGAACTATATACGCCCAGGGAGCTTGTGCGTATCGTCACCCGGTCTGCTCAAATTCTCAATGTCGAAACCGACCCGGATGGCGCAATGGAAATTGCGCGGCGCTCCCGAGGTACACCCCGCATCGCCAACCGCATGCTTAAGCGCGTCCGTGATTTTGCACAGGTTCGCGCAGACGGCGTTATCACCAGGCAGCTGGCAGACCATGCGCTGCAGGCCCTGGAGGTAGATGAGCTCGGGCTCGACAACATAGACCGCCGGATGCTGCACACAATTATTACGACTTATGGCGGAGGCCCTGTCGGCGTAGAAACCCTGGCCGCTACCATAGGAGAAGAAGCTGTTACAATTGAAGACGTCTATGAACCATATCTGCTGCAAATCGGTTTTCTGTCTCGCACCCCGCGCGGCCGGTGCGTAACAGAAGCCGCCTACCGTCATCTCGGGCTTCCGTTTTCCGGCCAACAAAGCTTTGATCTGTCGTAATGTCCGCATAGATATGTGCATATTGCCCTATAAAACGATAAATTTCCGGTGAGATTAACAAAATATTCACATTCGCTTGACTTTTTATAACAAATGTGTATAATGATGATGTCAATGAATATGAGCGAACACAAACCGAATGAATTCCAAAATGCAGCTAGAGCTGTGGAGCCTTCCTGTTTTGGGCCAGATTCCGATAGACCAGATATGTTATCCCGTCTAAGCGATGAATCATTGTGCTTAAAGGCACAGTCCGGCGATCAGGAGGCGGCAGATCTTTTGATCCACCGTTTTTCGCGGCTGGTAACCTCTATCGCCCACCGTTATTATCTTGTAGGCGGAACGAAGGATGATCTGGAACAGGAAGGCATGATTGGTCTGCTGTCCGCTATGCATGATTACGCTCCCGGACTGTCCTCCTTTAAGACATTTGCTGGACTTTGTATACGTCGAAGTGTAATTGATGCGATTCGCAAAGCGCATAATAAGAATAATCTTTTTTATAATGATGTCTTAAGCCTGAGTCAATTAAACCCTGACGCAGCGCAGGCATATCCAACGGAGCAGGACCCTGAACAACAGGTTATCGGCAAAGACGACCGCAAGCATATAGAGCAACAACTCCTAAGCAAGCTTTCAGATTTTGAACGACATGTCCTGACCCTCTATCTCAGTGGATTACGATATGGCGAAATAGCGGAAAAGCTTTCCAAGCCAACCAAATCCATTGACAACGCAGTCCAGCGTATACGCCGGAAAATCCGTCCGTAAACTGCAGCGGACAATTTTAACGTGCTCAACAGGAAAACCCCTGTGTGCAAAATATTTTTACCCGTTTATCTGCGGGCACACATCTAAAGAGAGGTAGAAGACATGTATCAGGACAAAGTTCTCAAGTGCAAAGAATGCGGCGAGGAGTTCGTTTTCACCGCTGGCGAGCAGGAATTTTATGCAGAACGCGGTTTCCAGAATGAGCCGCAGCGTTGCAAAGCCTGCCGTGACGCTCGTAAAAACGCTTCCAAGCAGCCGAGAGAATATTTCGTCGCAACCTGCGCTATGTGCGGCGGCGAAGCTCGTGTACCGTTCCAGCCGAAGACTGACCGTCCGGTCTATTGCAGCGATTGCTTTGCAAAGATTAAGGCAGCCGAGTAAACTCTGTACAGGAAAACGGCGTCGGGAATCCGACGCCGTTTTTTATTCTGCCATACTTGCAAAAATCCGCCGGGTTTTTTGTAAAAATGAGCTTGACAAACCAGAAGCTGTTTGCTATAATAGCATTCGCAGTTGAGAGTTTTTCTTGATTGAAAGTATTGCATGTATATATGGGGGTATAGCTCAGCTGGGAGAGCGCTTGAATGGCATTCAAGAGGTCAGCGGTTCGATCCCGCTTATCTC
>CAKTEH010000018.1 GCA_934546935.1 uncultured Eubacteriales bacterium | reverse complement strand
GATTGATATAAGCCTGGACATGGCGCGTATGCTTGTGTGGCTTGACCGCGCCGGTGTATTTGGGGTGTGAGAAAATAAAGTGAAATTTCATTAGCAAATTTCATTAGCATTTTTGTTTCTAAATCTGCTTTTTTACAGTCAAAACAGGGACACGCCAAGCAGATATAAAATAGAAAAGGATAGAAAAAACCCAGCTGACAGCACGATTTATTAAAAAATCGGCTTCTCAGCTGGGTTTTTATTTGGTGCGCGAGGCGGGACTTGAACCCGCACGTCCTTGCGAACACTAGAACCTGAATCTAGCGAGTCTGCCAATTCCACCACTCGCGCATGTCACAAAAGATATTATACTGAAGCTCATCCGTTTTGTCAAGTGCTTTTTTGTCTGGGCACGAAAAAATTCCAAACTTCCTTTTTCACAGGGCCAGCCTACGGGCAACGCAAATCAATATGGCTGCCGCGCCCGCCTTCATCTTCCCCACCCTGTACATCCAAAATTTCCGCGGAAATATATACAAACACGTCCCGCATATAATCGAAAATCTGCGGGACGTGTTTTCGGTTTTTCTCTAACCCAGGCTGATCTGCCGGCTTTCCGGATGTGCCTGTTCCTTTTTGGGCAGAGACAGTTTTAAAATCCCATTTTCATAGGAAGCGCGGATTTCATCCGTTTTTACGCCTGATACGTCGAAGCGCCGCATATACGAGTCATAACTGCGCTCACGGCAGATATAGCGGCCCTGCGTATCACGTCTGCCTGAATCGTCCGTGCGGTTGGCCTGGATCGTCAGGCTGTCGCCTTCGACCTGGATTTGGATATCCTTTTTCTCAAATCCCGGCAGCTCCGCTTCCAGGACAAAGTCCCGTCCTTCATCGCGGATATCTGTGCGCAGCGCATGCCTGTCCGTCCCAAGGAAACTGCGTTCCAATTCTCCAAACAGCTCAAACGGATTTGTGTGCAGCATATTGCCGTGTTCATAGGGGGTCAGTGCAAACATAGCTTCTCTCCTTTACCTGCAATACTTCCAGTATTTCCACTTTCCTGAATTTCATGCGTTACCGGAGAAACCTGAATGCTGCCAAAATCCAGCTACACCCCCACATACAGGCAAAAGCCGCCCGTTCCGGAATGCCGGACGGACGGCTTTTCATCTATCGCAGCACAACCGTGCTTTCTCCTATTTTTTCTGATCCAAAATAAAGCTCCGCCGTAATCTGTACGCCAGTATTTTCCACAATACCGGCCAATGGACTTTCCGCACCGTCTATATACAGCCGTACTGAATACACCGTAGCATCCAGTCCCGAAGGAGCAAGCGCAGAAACGGAAACTGGACCGGCAAACATTGCGCTGTTGCCCGGGCCAGCATAGCTGACGCCGCCGAGAACAATCACCGGCGCGGCATTCACGACAAATTCCGCCCTTGCCCTGCGCCCCACCTCCATACCAGAATCCGTAAGCGCCGAAGCGCTGATCTGAACCCTGGAGTTGGCCGGAAGCGTATCAAACGAAAGCTGGGCATCTCCATATACGACCATGCTCAGCGAAGGCTGCTGCGCATTAACCGCATACGTATAGCGCATGGCGCGCACATCCCCGGGAATTTTGATTGTAAGCACATTTTCACGGAGGATATGCGCCTGCTGCGGCACAAATTCCGGCTGCAGATACGACTCCGTTTCCGAATACGCCGAGGTGTAGACAAGTGTCTGTGGCGCACTCCCATAAACCGTAAACAGCCGGTCGGAAAGCGTCAGCGTATAGCTTGTCTGCGCAGGGATCCCATCGGCAAAATAGAGGTACAGCGCGGTCTTTGCCCCATCTGTCCGAATTTCCACCGCCCAGGCTCCTGCGTCCACCGGAACGCCAGAGGCAGACTGTGCGGAGAGTGAAGCTACTGCCGCCGCAGCGTCCAAAGCTGTCAGCGAACCATTATCCGTCTTATAATATAAAATCTGGTCGAATTCCAACACCAGTACGCCCGCACCCATATGCAGCTTGGCTGCCGGCGCAGAAACTTTCTGTACCTGCGGTATATTGGTGCCCATCGGCGCAGCCTTCTGCGTAACCACACCCTGGCTGTACACAGGTGCAAGAGCATCAGCTTGCCCATCCGGAACAAATACAAGCCCGGCTGCATAATGGGCCGGATCATAAAGGCATTCCAGCGTCATCTGTACAGCGCCGCCCTTTTCCACATGCAGCGACTGCAGCGACTGTGCCTGGATCTGGGAACCGGAAAACGGCTGCTCATGATTCATCCATACCGCTGCATATACTGTACCGTCTGCCAGGGCATTGGCCTGTATCCTGAGTTTTCCATCCTCAGCCTGCACCTGCGCCATGCTAAGGCCACAGCTTTCAAATTTCCCGCTTCCCGGCCCGTAAATCACGCCGCCGATCTGCGCGCTGCACCCCGTGGCAACATAGTATTCTTCCGGCGAAATTTCACAGACAGCTCCGCTGCAGTAAACGCCGAAATTTTCCAGTTTCCCTGTTCCCTTGATGCTGCTGCCGGCCGCTGCTTCATGGAAAATCGCAGTCGTCAGCGTACATGAGGCGTTAACAACTGTTTCCGTCTTCCCATATGCCTCAAACCTTGCAATTTCAGAACCGTTGCTCAGCGAAAAAGTCGTGCCATCGCCCAGAACAACGACTTTATCCACCTTCGTACCTGCCAGGCTCACATAGGTTCCGGCACGGACATACATCGTCCCTTCGACTGTGCATCCGGAAAGGGTGACAAACTGCGCGCCCTCTGTCAAATATACGTTTCCTGAAAGCGCAAGAGCGGACAGGGTTACAGACGTATTGACCGTTGCGTTCTTAGTGCTGCTGGTTTCCGGCGTCGCCGTGGAAGCATTATAAATCGAACCTGCCGCCTGGTACAACACACTTAATGCTTCTGCACGGGTCAATACTTTTTTGGGCCGGAAGCTCCCGTCCTCATAACCGGAAACAATGCCATTGGAAACAGCTGCAAGCACATAAGGGCGGTAGCCCTCCGTAATTTCAGAAAAATCCTTAATCTGGGAACTGCCGAAATCCTTGTCCGCTTCAAGTCCAAGGTAGCGCATCAAAAGCGCAACGGCCTCCTGGCGGGACAGTGCAGCGGAAAAATCCGCGTCCGTCTTATAATTCAACAAAAACCCCTGCGCCGCGGCCGCCTCGATATATCCACGCGCCCAGTCCGGCACTTTTGTGTAAGAAACCGGCTTTGTTTCCTTCAGGCCAAAGGCAGCGGCCATCATCTTAATAAATTCCGCACGGGTCACGGATGCGTCGGGACGGAACCTCCCATTGCCGTCGCCCGAGAGCACTCCCTTCTCGCTCAAATAGCAAATATAATCATAAGCCCAATAATTTTTCCCCACATCCGCGTACACTGCGGCCCGCGCTGGGCTGAGGGAAAAAAAGATTCCCAAGAACAGGCATATTCCGACCACTCTCGGCATATATTTTCTCATACGCAGCTCCTTTGCTTTCCTTCCGGTATGCTGCATCGGCAGAATTGTCCCGGAAAAGCCACTTTCTCCTTTTTTATCATAGCATCAAGCATCCTGCAAATCAAGTCCCGGCGTGAAATTGTGCGTCTGGCGGAAACGGAGGTACATAATGGAAAAGGAAATTCTCTTCGAAAACCAAACGCAGGGCCGCTGTAAAATCGAAAAAGAAGGCGGCTACTACCGTGTCAGCGCCCGCTGTACTTATAAAGACGGAATCTACCGGCTTTATATGACAACGCCGCAGCAATTCACCCGTCTCGGCGTCATGATCCCGGAGTCCGGCGAGCTGCGATTAAACCGCCGGATTTCCCCGCATGAACTGGGCATTTTGCCACAGGACGGCGAATTTGTGCTGATGCCCGGCAATAAAACCCCGGTGCTTCAAAAGGAAATGCCTGCAGCCATAGCCCTCCCTGCATCCGGCCCTGTTTCAGAGGCGCCCGCCGGACAGACAGCCGCGGAGTTATACGAAGCATCCGATGGACAGCAAACAGGCCAAACAGGCGAAGGTCCTCCCGGATCGGAAACCGGGGAAACAGGAAAAGCCCAGGCAGAGAACCTTTCCGATTCCCCGTCCGGGCTGATTGACCGCTGGTGTGCATGTGAAAACGCTTCTGATTTTACCGGCGATGCGATTTTAAAACCGCTGCTGAGCACGCTGGAGGGCGTACTGTACCGCTACCGCGGCGGCGGCGTAGAACTTGCCGTGCCTGCACAGGCGGCTGGGGCGATCAGCGCCGTACTGTGCCTGACACGTGCCGAACAGATCCGCGACGCCGATTACTTCGTCGTCAGCCTTGACCGGGAAGGCTTCCCGTCTCCTGCGATACCATCCAGCAAGTATTGAATACAGCTTCTATGCGCGCATATTCTCCCGCAAGATACAGATAACCGAAAAGCGCCTCCAGGGCAGTGGCAAGGGCATACTGCGCGCCGCTTGCCCCACGCGGGATATGATGCAGCTGGGTATTTCGGGCACGCATAAACACCGCGCATTCCTGCTCCGACAGCTCCGGCAAAACCGCCTGCGCGGCCCTTGCCTGCGCGGGTGCACAGACCAGCCGCACCGTGGCGGCATGCAGCTTCCCCGCTGTACGGATAAGCGCTGCAAGGCGAGTCCGCACCAACAGTTCATAGACCGCGTCCCCGACATGCGCAAGCGCAAGGCTCGACATGCCGTAGGGCGCGGTTTTTTCTTTTTCGGTACCAGGAAGCATTACGCGATCGTGACTTTTGCCATACGAACCGGCTTGACCGGACGGTCGTTCATATCACGGCGCACAGAGGCGATCTCATCCACAACTTCCATACCCTCTACAACATGGCCGAACGCAGCATACTGCCCGTCAAGATGCGGCGCATCCTCATGCATGATGAAAAACTGGCTCCCCGCGCTGTCCGGATCCTGCGCACGCGCCATGGAAATTACGCCGCGTACATGCTTAATCGGGTTTTCGACGCCGTTCGCGGCAAATTCACCCTTAATCGTATAACCCGGGCCTCCGGTCCCGTTGCCTTTGGGATCCCCGCCCTGAATCATAAAACCCGGGATTACGCGATGAAACTTCAGTCCGTCGTAGAAACCTTCGCCAACAAGCTTTTCAAAGTTGGCCACAGAGATCGGCGCGGCAGATGCGTCCAGTTCAATCTTGATCTTCTTTCCGTTTTCCATTTCGATAACTACCATTTTATTTTCTCCCTTTCTTTCCTCCCGCCATCGCGCCGACCCGCTTTTCGTCGGGCGTGACCAGGATGGTTTGATAACTGTTATAAAAGACCATGCCGGGCTTCCCGCCGCTTTGACGGCGGACATTGCGGGCTGCGGTATAATCGACCGCACAGCGTCCGGCGGTACGCGCGCCGCTGTGCCAGGCCGCGACCTGCGCGCATGCTTCAAGCACTTCCGGCGTGGGTTCCTGCCCACGGCAGACCAGCAGCACATGGCTTCCCGGCACATGCTGGGCATGGAACCAGATATCCCCTCTGCCCGCAAGCCGGAAGGTAACATATTCATTTTGTATATTGTTTCGGCCGGCGTAGATCGTATAGCCCCCGAAGGAAAATTCCATGGGTTCCACCGGCGGCGCTTTGCGCGGCTTTCCGCCCGGCTTCTTTTTCGCAAACCGCTGGGAGGCATAGCCGTTTGCCTCCAGCTCCGCACGTATCTCGCCAAGCGTCCGTTCGCTGTCCGCGCGCGCAAGCGCATCCAGCACGCTTTCGAGATAAGCAAGTTCCCGCTCCCCATCGGAAATCAGCGCATGAAGTTTCTCCTCTGCGTTTTTGGCGCGGCGGTACTTTTTATAATATGCCTGTGCATTGTCCTGCGGGTTCAGGCGCGCGTCCAGCGCCACCTCAATCGTCGGGAAAATGCCTGAGGCATCCGGCTGCGCATTATAGTCGGACAGGAGTGCTCTTGTCTGCCCTTTTTCCAACAGATAGACAGAGGCGAGAATTGCGTCGCCCGAGCGTTTCAGCGCTTCGCGGTCTTGTGAAGCGGCAAGCTCTGCGCGCTGCGCCTCAAGCTTCTGCATCAGACGGTTTTTCGCGCCGCGCACGCTCTTACGCATTGCGCCGGAACGCTGCAGCATATGTTCGGCCGCCTCACGGCGGGCATAAAAAGCGTCAAGCATGGCGCTGTATGTTACAAACCGTTCTCCTTCCCGTGTTGATCCGTATTGATCAATGCAAATATAACTATAATCGGCCGGTTTCTCCCGCTGCCCCGCTGCACCTATAGCCCAAAGCATATAGGGCCCGGTTTCCCCGGCAAGGATCTCCCCCCGCAGCGCATTGACCGCGCCCGCCAATGCAGAGATATTCGCCGCATCCAGCGGCGCATCCGCGTCGATGGACGCCCTGTGTGCACATTCCCTTGCAGTCAGCGGGGAAAGCCATCCGAAACGCGCCAACAGCACGCCCACAGCTTTTTGCCCTTCACAGGCCGGCAGCGCAGCGCATACCGCCTCCGGCGTGGATTCCTCCAGCCCAAGCCGGCCCTGCATATCCGGATACCGGTAAACAAGGCCTGGCAACACCTGCCGGGAAGGGTTCATTTCATCATCGACGTGCCGGAGGCTGTCGATGATCCGCCCATCTGAACCGACGAGTATGATATTGGAATAACGCCCCATCAGCTCGCAGATCAACCTGCGCGGGTGCACACCGCCAAACTCATCGGCACAGGAAAAGGACAGCTCTGCAATCCGGTCAAAACCCGGCTGCGCAGCCTGTGTAATCAACGCGCCTCCAAGGTATTTACGAAGGAGCATACAGAAATTCGGCGGTATATCGGGATTTTCCCGCAGCGTTTCGGTATACTGCAGCCTCGGCGCAGAAGCGTTTGCAGAAATCAGCAGCCGCCGTGCGCCCTGCACGCCATAGAGCGAAAAATACAGCACATCCCGTCCCGGCTGCGTAATTTTATTCACATGCGAACCGGATAGCGCCATTTCCTTTAAAATCTGTGATAAAACGACACTGTCAAACATAATCTTTTTCCAAACCCAGGCAAAACGCCTGTCCAGCCTGCCGCACCGGCAGCACTTACTCCGCCAAAAACACCCCGGTTCCACGCTGCGCAGATATCCTGAGTTCCAATTGCGGAAAGGCATTCCCCAGATATTCCGCAAGCGCCGCAAGCACCGGGCGTTCCGTATAAAAGTGCCCTGCGTCCACAAGACTCAGACCCCTGTGCTGTGCCTGAAGGGTAATATGATGGCGAAATTCCGCGCTTACATACACATCGGCCCCGGATGCCAGCGCGAGCGCTGTTTCCGCATCGCCGCCGCCCGCGCCGCCGCAGACCGCCACACACCGTACCGGACGCCCCGCATCAGAATACCACAGCCCCGGACAACCAAGCGCCCGCTTTACCAAAAGTGCAAAGTCGCGCATGGACAATGCCCCGGGAAGCATCCCCACACGCAGCAAAGCGTCGGCGTCGGCTTCCACTCGGGAAATATCCTGTAGTCCCAGCGCCCGTGCCAACGCGTCGTTGACGCCGCCGCGCGCCAGGTCAAGATTCGTATGCATGCATACCGCCGCCATGTCCCGGCGGATCAGTGCCATTGCGGCCGCGGTATCATAGCTTTGCGGCGTAATACGACGGTAAGGCTGGAAAATCACCGGATGGTGCGATACAAGCATCTGCGCACCGAAATCCGCCGCCTCCCCGACCGTTTCCGGCGTGATATCCAGCGCCAGGAGCACCCGTGTAACTTCTTTATGCGCATCGCCGATCAGCAGCCCGACATTGTCATAGGACAGCGCCGTCTGTACCGGCGCAAGCTGCGCCAGCATTTTTTCAATCTGCCAGGCTTCCATGCTTTCTTCCTTCCAATATGCATACTGCCTCCTCCAGCGCGGCATATTGCGCGCTGCCAAGGGGTTCCCCCCGCATCCTGCGCTTCAGCGAGGTGCGTACACGCGCAAGATACGCGTCCGCCGCCGCATCCTGCCGGGCGCGCAGCGCCGGGCTTGCAAAGCAGTCCACAAGCGCCGCAGTACACGGCTGCGTGCCGCCGCGGGCGCACAGAAGCGTATATACACGCCTGCCGTCGAGCACCGCTTCTTCGTCTTCAATACAGTAACCCGCCTCATATAGAAAACGGCGAAGCTTATGCGCGCT
Organism: uncultured Eubacteriales bacterium; assembly: GCA_934546935.1. Taxonomy (GTDB): domain Bacteria; phylum Bacillota; class Clostridia; order Oscillospirales; family QAMX01; genus CALWJF01. The sequence continues at coordinate 25,997 of CAKTEH010000018.1, read as the reverse complement.
GGTCTCCGGTTGCAAAATCAGCGCATGCGCTCCTGCGCGCGTCCATGGCGCAGCAGCAAGGATGCCGGCGATCGTCTCCCCGCCTAATCCGCAAACGGTGATATGTGTACATTCCTCAGGAGCAACCGGCGCGAGGCCGTCTCCGAGACGCAGCTCAACCCGCCCTTCCACACCAAAGCGCCGGCAATTCAGCGCCGCGCGCGCCAGGGGGGCCTCGTTAATATCACAGGCGATAATTCTGTGCGGTTCCAGATAGACTGCGGCATACACGGGAAGCTTCCCATGGTCACATCCGATATCCGCAAGCTCTGCACCCCGCGGCAGACGCGCTGCGGCGCAGGCCAGACGCGGGGAAAGCGTAAACATCCTCATGCTTTACTCCAAAAACGATACAAAAGCGCCGGGCAGAACCGTCACGGCCTGTCCCGACGCCCTCGGTCTGTTTTTTTACTTTGCTTCCTTATCTGCAAAGTGCGCGTTGAGCTTTTCAACCAGCTCGTCTGCATCGACGCCATGTACCATGCATGCCATTTCAATCGACTCACCGCGCGACGATGGGCAACCTACGCAGTGCATTCCGATATCAAAAAAGAATTGTGCCGTCTCAATGTCTGCACGCAGCACGTCGATAATCAGCGTATCCTTGGTCACAGTCATGTCTTCTATCCTCCATAAAAGTATTTTTCCCGCTCAGCGCGGTTACAAAGCCGCCGCGCCGTGGTTATTATACCGGGAAACCAGGCAAAATGCAAGGGATTTGCCATATTTTCCCCACTTTCCCGTTTTTTATCCGCAGTTCCTGCAAACCCCTGCCCTTCCCGGTTTACAGCCCGTAAAGCCCAGTATATTTCTTTTCCAGATATGCAATATAATATTCAGGGTCAAATTCCGCACCGCAGCACATAGGAAGCAATACGTCGGGGTCATACATCGAGCTATGCCGGTAGATGCGCTCAGACAGCCAGGAAACAACCGGCGCAAGCCGTCCCTGCCCTACCGCAGCCTCCACATCGACATCCCGTTCCATCGCCGCAAGCATCTGTGCGCTGTAGGCAGATCCCAACGCATAGGACGGGAAATAGCCCAGCATCCCGCCGGCCCAGTGCACGTCCTGCAGCACCCCATGCGCATCGTCAGGCACTTCCACGCCCAGATATTCGCGCATCTTCGCATCCCAGGCCTGCGGGAGCTGCGCGACCGTCAAATCTCCTTCGACAAGCGCCTTTTCCAGCTCATAGCGCACCAGGATATGCATTGGATATGTCAGCTCGTCCGCTTCCGTCCGGATCAGGGATGCTTCGCTGCGGTTAACCGCGCGGTAAAACATCCCGGCGTTCACCCCGGCAAGCTGTTCCGGGAAGAGCGCCTGCACCTTCGGGAACAGGCAGCGGCAAAACGCCTCGCTGCGCCCGATAATATTTTCAAAGAAACGCGACTGGCTCTCGTGAATCCCCATTGAAACGCCGCCGGCAACGCAGGTGTTTTCATATTCGCCGCCGCCGTGCAGCTCATAAAGCGCATGGCCGCCCTCATGGATCACCGAATACATGGAACTTGCCAGATCGTTTTCATCGTAGTGAGTGGTAATGCGCACGTCGTACTTGTTGAATTCCGTTGTAAACGGATGCGCTGTTTCGCCGATGCCGCAGTACGCACGGTCAATGGTCAGCATATCCATCAGAAGATCGGAAAATCTGCGCTGCTTCTGCACAGGGTAGGATTTATGCAGGAACGAAGCGTCAATCTGCTGTGCCGCCGCGACCCGGCGCATCAGCGGGACAAGCCGCTGGCGCAGCAGATCGAAAAACCTGTCGGCTGTTTCCATTGTAAGGCCGTGTTCATACATATCCAGCATTGTATTATAAGCCGGTTCGCCGGGTTTATAATATTTTGCAAACTTTTTCAGCGTCCGCACTGTTTTCTCCAAATACGGTGCAAACATTGCAAAATCCGATTTTTCCCGCGCCGTCTGCCATATATCCTCGGAACGGTTGATATGCATCTGGTAATCCACATATTCGTCCTTTGGAATACTTGCAGCATATTCCAGCCCGCGGCTGAAAAGCTCCAATTCCCGCGCCGCACGCGCGTCGAGCTGCGCGCAGTGCGCACGCAGCACAGCAAGCACCTCAAGCGTTTTTTCACCGGTCTGAAGATCGTAAATATCGCCTGACAGTACGCCCATCGTCTGCGCACGCCCCTCCCCGCTGCCGGACGGGGCGGTTGTCACGCCGTCATAATACAATATGCCCGAAGCATGGTTATAGGCGTGAATACGCGCCTGAATTGTCCGAAATTGCTGTAAAGCTTCCGCAAACTCCATCCGCTCACCTCTGTAGTATTCCACGTTTTATGGATTCTTCAATTATATATACCACCGCCGGCCATAGCCCGGGCGCACCGGTACGCACCGGCTCCATGCGCGCATAAACCTGCGGCGCATGTACCTTTCCCTCGCGCCAGGTATGCCCGCCGCACAGCCAATTGGCCAAAAGAGGCTGTACACGGTCCAGCGCGGCGGCATAACGCGCATCCGGCGTTTCCATCGCGTCAAACTCTTCCCACATGGCGCGCAGCAACGCGCCCTGCTCCGGCGGCAAAAGCGCATACAGCCGGTCGGCAGCCTGCGCTTCCCGGACTGCTTTATCCAGGTTTGCCTCGACATCGTAAGCAAATGTGTCGCCGGCATATATTTCAATCAGGTCATGCACCAGAAGCATCTGCGCGGCCCGGCCCGGATCCGCGCCCTCTGGCGCGTACTCGGCAAATACCATCGCCATCACTGCCGTATGCCAGGAGTGCTCTGCATCATTTTCCCTGCGGCCTCCGCTATAAACCGGGCTGCGCCGCTCAACGGATTTCATCGCGTCAAGCGCTACCAGAAATTCAAACTGGCTGCGCAGGCGTTTTTCATCGATCTGCATATCGCCGCCTCCAATCTCTACCTATTTAGTTTACCATAGCCGCCAGGCTTTGTAAATAGAACCCGGGGCATTTTCTCTTCCCGCTCCTGCATTTCCACCTCCATATTCCCCCGGCATGGCCATTGCCGGAATACCGGAAGAAGCAATGTGCGGGCATCCGGCCTATATCCTGTGCACCGCCTTTCCGGTTTTCGTCTCAAGGAAGCTGCGGAAATCTTCCAAATCCCCTCCGGAAATTCTCCGTTTGTCATATACCTGCGCATGGTTTGCACTGAATATAAATATAAACCAGTCCGCATCTTCCGCAATAAGGTTTATCTTATCATACCGAAAACTGCTGGTTCCAATCCCGGTGCTGGAGACAAACTCCGTTTCTCCAAAAACCACACGCGCTTTCTGTGTACCGGGCAGCATCCGCCTGTAGGCAATATAGCCATTGATCCTGTCCTCGAAAAGCAGAACGGTCAAAAGCGCAAGGGTAACCGCCAGAGTAAGAACCGTACGCGGGCGGAATTGGAAAGGAAAGCCTCCGTCCAAAACAACAATATCAGTGCAAAAGCCACAACGCACCATCCAAACACATGCGACCGGAGGCTCTTCTTTCTGCGTACCGTTTTGCGCAGCGCCCTCGCCATTGCACGCGTTGCTTTACAGTCGTATTGCGTTTCACAGGAAAACTCCATGCTTCTTTTTTCCCCTTTCCAGCCTGCATTTCCTTCTCCATCTTACCATACCCGCAAGGGGCCCTGCAACATAAAAAAACCTACGGCCGGCGGCTTCCCGCTACCGGCGCCCGTCTTGCAAAATCACAGGCAATCGGCTACAATAAAGGAAAAATACAGCGCATGGAGCCCCCATGCCGGAAAGAAAGGGAAGCTTCCATGGAATTACGGATTTTGGCGCTCGGAGACGTCTGCGGTGCAAGCGGACTGACTTTTCTACAGAAAAAGCTCTGGCAAATGCGCAAATACTACAGCGCGGATTTTGTCGTGATCAACGGGGAAAACGCGGCGGTGCGCGGGATCACACCCGCCCAGGCGCGCACGCTTCGCGATGCGGGCGCGGACGTCATCACGCTTGGCAACCATGCCTTTTCGCGGCGGGAAATTGCATCCTGCCTCGACGACGAACCCTATATTGTCCGTCCGGCAAACTGGGCGTCCTCCCTGCCCGGGACGGGAATGTGCTTCTATCCGGCCGACAAAGCCGAGCTCTGCGTTATCAACCTCATCGGCCGGGTTGGGATGAATACCGGCCCGGAAAGCCCCTTTGACACAGCCGATGCGCTGCTTGCAAAAGCGCGGGCCAGGACAAAATTTATCATCGTCGATTTCCACGCCGAAGCGACCAGTGAAAAAATCGCCCTGGCCTACCATATCGACGGGCGCGCCAGCATCCTCTTCGGGACGCATACCCATGTGCAGACTGCCGACGAGCGGGTTTTCCCCCGCGGACTGGGTTATTTGACGGATCTTGGTATGACCGGCGCCGTTGATTCGGTAATCGGCGTACGCGCAGAACAAAGCGTTGCATTCTTCCGCGGCAATTTCCTCAGCCGCTTTGAGGATGCCGGCGGCGCGGCAGCCGCCTGCGGCGCGCTCTTCAAACTGGATGAAAGCGGGCGCTGCACCGGTGTGGAACGTATCCGCATGGAAAGCGGTGCGTCTTTTTAATCTCTCGATTTTCTTTTATTTCCGGTACAGGCCCCAGCCGGTATTCCCATATAAATACCACAGGCGGCTGCCCTGCCGGCGCAGCCGCCTGTTTTCTGTCTCAAAATCCGGGTTTTAAACCCGGCCCGCTTTCCATACCCACACGCTGAAACACGTGCAAACCCTATTGCCCTGAAAGCTTTGCCGGCAGAGATTCTATCCTGCAAGGTAATCCCGAATCAACCCGGCATACTCTCCCACGCCAATTTCAGCATAGCCATTTATATTCATTTCCGCCTCGGGTACATAGCCTTCCGGGAATTTGGCGGTAACGATATTGCCGTCGGCGTCTATCCCGCGCAAAAAGGAAGGATTCAGCATAAGGCCATTCTTTCCAATAAAAACCAAAACATGGTCTCCCTCAGACAAAGCAGCATCATGAGACCGGAAGATGCGGTCTTCCGTCTCACAGCCGTCTTGCGTATATTCGACGATATCCTGATGTTCCCCTTTTAAGGTTTCTTCAACTTCGATATCAAGCACAGTGTATCCGTATTCCAAAAGTGGGTCTTCTAAAATCACACTTAGATATGTCCGGTTGACGGATTTTACCGTGCCGATAACAATTCTTGCCGCTTCGTCGCAGGCCTCTTCAAACGTGTACTCCGGCCAGGTATTCTGCGACATAATGATTTTCTTCTCCACAGGCGCCTGTTGACATGCAGAGAATAAAAAAGCAAATATTAAAGCCGCCAATAAAATCAAAAAACGACGGATTTTCACGGTACACATCCCCTTCAGCTGACGTAAATATATTGGTAATTGATAATGTCATACGTTTGCAGAACCCGCCTGGTCATATTTTTGCTTATCGTCGGACTCATAACATTGTTTGGGCAACCGATTACGCCGCAGCTTCCAGACCCTTCATGGCAATGCGCGATACCATATGCATGGCCAAGCTCGTGAAGAATCACGGTCTGCACATCATATGCTCCGGCCGACGCGCCAATAGACCAATTTGCGTAATACTGCAATGCAATGCGCATACTTTCTATGTAGCCGTCAGAATCAAGTGTCTCAAAGGTTTTTGCAATATCAATATTGGAAGCCGTTGTAAATCCGATTGAATTATCTGATGCATCTGATGTTATAACCGAGGTCAGCAGCGCCGAGCCATCGCTTGCGCGCACTGCATTCCAGGTGTTCATCGCAGCCTGTGCGGCGGTCTGCTGGCTTGCGCTCAGCTCCCCGCAATACCACCATAATGTCCTTGGGACGCTCGGCCATTGAAAACCCAGGTCATACCTTGCATAGACCGTCAGCGTGGAAAAAGCGAATAAGACGGCCAGGCAAACGAATAATAATTTCCATCTTTTGTTCATACGCATCGCTCCTTATTCCTGCTTTTGTTTATACCTGCGGTCCGGAGGGATGATTTATAATCCTCCTGTCTGTCATCCCAACATTTCTTCTTTTAATATTTCATATATATTTTACAAAATATTTGCTGATTTGTCAATTGTTTTTGTGATATATCTCCCAGGCATAGCATATCTATTTAAAAGAGCCGTTCTCTAAAGAACGGCTCTTTTATTCGTCAGCTATCCTGCAAGGTAATCCCGAATCAACCCGGCATACTCCTCCACATCAATTTCATTTGAGGCAGAAAAAGCTGCAGGATAGTTTTCGGGCAAATAATTTGTTGTAACATTATTATCTTCGTCAATATGCAATAGAAATGCCGGCGTGAGCATAAGTTTATTACCGCCGATGAAAACCAAAACCCTATCTCCTATGCTTAAGGCAAATGAGTCAGGCATAAATATACGGTCTTCTGTCTCACAACCTTTTTGTATGTACTCAATAGTATCTTGATGCTCCCCTTTTAAAGTTTCCTCAACTTCAATATTAAGTACGGTGTATCCGAGTTCAACATAAGAACCATCTGAAAGGGGTCTCTCCATAACTCTAGTCACATACGTCCGGTTAAGCGAGCTCACCGTGCCGATAATAATCCTGGCTGCCTCATCACAAGCTTCTTCAAAGGTATATTCCGGCCACAAACTGTTCGACACTATAATTTTTTTATCTCCTGTGTCCGTTTTACATGCAGAGAATAAAAAAACAAATATTAATGCCGACAACACAAGCGAAAAGCGACGGATTTTCACAATATACACCCCTTTCAGCTGACGTAAATATATTGGTAATTGATAATGTCATACGTTTGCAAAACCCGCCTGGTCATATTTTTGCTTATCGTCGGGCTCATAACATTGTTTGGACAACCGATTACGCCGCAGCTTCCAGGCCCTTCGTGGCAATGCGCGATACCATATGCATGGCCAAGCTCGTGGAGAATCACGGTCTGCACGTCATATGCCCCGGCCGATGCGCCAATAGACCAATTTACATCTTGCTGTAAAACAATTTTAACGCTTGTTACATAACCATTAGAATCAAGCATCGGTATAGTTTCGGCAATACCAATTTCCGAAGATAATGAGAATCCAATTTCATTATCCTCTATGTCTGATGACACATATGACGAAATCAGCGCGGAGCCATCGCTTGCGCGCACCGCGTTCCAGGTGTTCATCGCAGCCTGCGCGGCGGTCCGCTGGCTTGCGCTCAGCTCCCCGCAATACCACCATAATGTCCTTGGGACGCTCGGCCATTGAAAACCCAGGTCATACCTTGCATAGACCGTCAGCGTGGAAAAAGCGAATAAGACGGCCAGGCAAACGAATAATAATTTCCATCTTTTGTTCATACGCATCGCTCCTTATTCCTGCTTTTGTTTATACCCGCAGTCCGGAGGGATGACTTATAATCCTCCTGTCTGTCATCCCAACATTTCTTCTTTTTATACTCCATATATATATATTTTACAAATTTTTTTACAGATTTGTCAATTATTTTTGTGATTCTTCCAGGATAACCCTTTACTGTACGTCTGATGCCGGCCGGCATATTGATTCCTGCGGCCGGATCCCATACCCCTGCGTGTCTTGCCCTACGACGCATCCATTCACCGCTTTTTCCCGTTTGCATCTTCCCACGCAGACCCGATTCTGAATCCAGGATCAACCACAATGCAGATCTGGCATATGGGCGAAAACTGACGCCGCAGCATACCGGGAATGCAAAACAGCGAAAGCCCGTATAGCCCGCGGTTTTCCTTCCAGCACAGGATGTAAAAAGCTTGGATTTTACCGGCTTGACAAGCTGCGCCCCGCAGTGTACTATAGAGCGTGGGGAAACTTTACCCCTCGTTTCGTATGCCCCCGTAGCTCAGCTGGATAGAGCGTTCGCCTCCTAAGCGAAAGGCCAGCAGTTCGAACCTGCTCGGGGGTGCCATGCCGCTGCAGACAGAAGACCGTCTGGGGCGGCATTTTTATTTCAAACCATCCTTTCCGGAATCCGCGGATTCCGGTATTTTTGTTTCTGCGCGCAACCGGAAAATTGACGTATATAGGAACATCCGTGTCTCAAAGGCATTCATGTGCTCCTCTTCCGGACGCTTTTCCAGCGTTTCTCCGGGCTATACCGCTCAAAGACAGGCGGGTTTGACAAGTTTGCCATGACGTCTTATAATGAGAACAGACAAAATTGGTATCCAGGCTTACATGCCTCTATAATCTGACAGGAGGACAATTTATGGTGCAGGATACGGTCTTTTCCGGCCATGATGCGCATGTGCTTCCCGCCCGCTTCTGGCCGGCACAGGACGAAACGGCAGCACTTCTGGTCGTTCACGGACTGGGCGAGCACAGTGGGCGTTATAATGGAATGGCACAGGCGCTTAATGAAGCCGGTATCAGCGTATACGCTTATGACCAAAGAGGGCACGGGGCAAACGCAGGTACACGCGGATACGCACGGCTGGCAGATCTGGAAAAAGACGTCCTGGCCGTACTGCGGCAGATCCAGGCGCGGACGGCGGTTCCGGTTTTCCTCTTCGGTCACAGCATGGGCGGCGGCATCGCGCTGTATACACTGCTGCACAGCCGTCCGGACGTGCGCGCCGCCGTCATATGCTCGCCCTGGCTGATCATCACGCGCCAGATCCCTGCGTTCGCCGCCAATTTTCTTAAAGCGCATCCGGCTGCATTCGGGCGCGTCTGTATCTCAAATGGGATTCCCGCGACGGCGCTTTGCCACGATTTGGATGCATGCGCGGCCTATGCGCGCGACCCGCTTACCCACGACCGCATTTCGCTTGCCTTGGCCGGCGACATGCTGTACGCCGCAGATTATAGCCTAAGCCATACCACCCGCCTTCAAGTCCCCCTGCTGCTTTGCCACGGTGAAGCGGACGGCATATGCAGCATTGAGGGCAGCCGCCGTTTTGCCCAGGCCTGCCCGAAAGTGCAGTTTACCAGCTTCGCAAATGCTTACCACGAGCTTCATAATGAGCCTTGCATACGTCAGCAGCATTTCGCCGGTATCTGTAAATTCATCCATGAAAATCTCCATCAGAATGTGTGAATCTTATGAAGAAAAAACGTAAAATCCTCCCTGCGGCATTGGTCTGTGCCGCATCCGCTTGGGTTTTGAGCGCGCAGTCCCTGTTTTCGCTTGCATCCCGGCGCAATTCCCGGCTCCGCCGGATCCCACGCCCACACAAAGCGGTTTCTGACGCACCGTCAGACGAAATTGAGGCTTTCATAGAATCTTACAAGGTGCGCATCCGTACTTTGGGCCTGAAAAAAATCACCATGCGCAGCCGTGATGGCCTAACCCTTGCCGCACATTGGTACCCGGCGGAAAACGCACGCCGCACGATCGTGCTTGTGCACGGCTGGCGCAGTACCTGGGATCGCGATTTCGCCGGGATCACCGATTATCTGCACGACGGCGGCGCGAACCTGCTGTTTATCGAGCAGCGCGCGCATGGGGAAAGCGAGGGGGAATATATCGCTTTCGGCCTGCTCGAGCGCTTTGATGTTGAAGACTGGGTGAAAAAGCTTCCGGAATTTTCTGATCCGGCGCTTCCAGTTTATCTCTTCGGCGTATCTATGGGCGCCTCCACTGTGCTGATGGCCTCGGCCCTGCCGCTTGGATCCTGCGTGCGCGGTATTGTCGCCGACTGCGGTTATACCTCGCCGGGCGCGATTATCCGCAATACCATCACCCAAAACACCCTTCTGCCTGCCTTTACCGAAAAAAGTGCAAATTTGCGCATGCGGCTTCATACAGGCTTCGACTACGACGCCTATTCCACGCTTGACGCCGTCCGGCGCAGTCATATCCCCACGCTTTTCGTCCATGGAGATGCAGATACTTTTGTACCCGTTTCTATGAGCTATCAGAATTATGCGGCATGCGCTGCGCCCAAGAGCCTTCTGATCGTACACGGTGCGCGCCACGCGATGAGCTATGCCGTCGACCCGGAAACGTATAACCGGAAGATAGAATCCCTGTTTTCGCTGTGCGGCGAGGGACGGGCTTAGCGCTTCATTGCACAAACTGATAAAAAATATTTGCTGCGGACTGCAATTTACTGGAAAAACAGGACTTGTATCCGCAGCTTCTTTGCAGTATAATGTAGATAAAATTGGTATATAAAATGTGCTTGGACATCGCGTATGTTTCAGCATGCCGGACGGCAAACTAAAACCAATTCGCATGTCAGGCAGAAGAGGAGAATAACCATGCAGACGGAAAAATTCAATGTCGGCGGGATGAGCTGTGCTGCATGCTCGGCCAGGGTTGAACGTGCCGTAGGGGCGCTGGATGGCGTCGGACAGGTCGCCGTCAGTCTTTTGACCGGCAGCATGCAGGTGGATTTTACTGCGCCGGCTACGTCTGACGCGATTATTGCCGCTGTTGTGGACGCCGGATACACCGCAGCTTTAGCGGCGCCGGACGAGACGCCCGACCTTGCCGACCATGAGACGCCAAAGCTCGTACGCCGCCTGGTGCTGAGCCTGTGCTTCCTGTTTCCGTTGATGTACCTGACCATGGGGCATATGCTGGGCTTGCCGGAGATCGCCTGGTTTTCCGGCGCACCGGGCTCGCTGCGCTTCGCACTTGCGCAGCTTGCGTTGACGCTCCCGGTCATCTTTATCAACCGATCCTTCTTTATCAACGGAATCCGCGGCCTAGTTAAACTTTCTCCCGGAATGGATGCGCTGGTCTGCCTGGGTTCCGGCGCGGCGGTGCTTTACGGCCTGTTCAATATCGGTGTCATTGCAGCGGCGCTTGTACGCGGCGATACGGCGGCCGTGCTCGCGGCGCGGCACGATCTGTACTTCGAATCCGCCGCAATGATCTTAACGCTGATTACCGTCGGCAAGACGCTGGAAGCCTATTCCAAAGGCCGCACGACCGACGCGCTTCGCGGCCTGATGAAGCTCGCGCCGCAGACAGCGCGTGTCCTGCGCGACGGCGTGGAAGTAGAAATCCCAGTCGGCGAGCTGCGCGTAGGCGACCGGTTCGTTGTGCGTCCCGGGGAGTCCATTCCAGCCGACGGCGTCGTGGAGTCAGGTTCTTCCTCCGTCAATGAATCCGCGTTGACGGGCGAAAGCCTGCCTGTGGATAAATCGCCCGGCAGCCAGGTTCGCTGCGCCACAATCAATCAGTCCGGCGCCATGACCTGCCGCGCCACCCAGGTCGGGCAGGATACCACCCTTTCCCAGATTATCCGCCTTGTGCGCGATGCGGCGGCGACCAAAGCCCCGCTTGCCAAAATTGCCGACCGGGTCAGCGGGATCTTCGTTCCAATTGTCATCGTCATCGCCCTTGTTACCTTCATAATCTGGATGCTGCTCGGGCAGGATTTTTCCTATGGGCTTGCGCGCGCGATTAGTGTGCTCGTCATCAGCTGCCCCTGCGCGCTGGGGCTTGCAACGCCGGTCGCGATTATGGTCGGCTCTGGCGTCGGCGCAAAAAACGGCATCTTATTCAAATCCGCTGCCGCATTGGAAGCGGCCGGGCGCATCCGCAACGTTGTACTGGATAAAACCGGAACAATCACCCAGGGGCAGCCGCGCGTCAGCGAAATCTTCTGCGCCGAAGGCGTAGAAGAAGCCACGCTACTTGCGTGCGCCGCGGCACTGGAAGCGAAAAGCGAACATCCGCTTGCCCACGCTATCCTGGAGGCCGCGCAGGCACGCAAAGTCGTCTATGGGGAAATCGAAAGCTTTGAAGCCATACCTGGGCGCGGCCTGCGCGGGGTTTATCATGGGAAAATGCTGTACGGCGGAAACCTGGCTTACATCGAAAGCGTCGCCACACCGGACGCCCGCGCAACAGACGCTGCAAAGGCCATGAGTTCCCGAGGCGTCAGCCCATTGTTCTTCGCTTGTGACGGCCGGATTCTCGGCGTAACCGGCGTTTCCGATACTGTGAAACCCACAAGTGCCGACGCTATTGCATGCATGCACAGCGAAGGGCTTCGGGTAGCTATGCTTACCGGCGACAACGCGGCTGCGGCAGCCAATATTGCCGCTTCTGTTGGTATCGGGCCGGAAAACGTCGCGGCAGAGGTGCTCCCGGCTGATAAGGAAGCCGTTGTGCGCGCGCTGCAGCAGCTCGGGCCGGTCGCCATGGTCGGCGACGGCATTAACGACGCACCCGCGCTGACCCGTGCCGACGTCGGAATTGCCATCGGCGCAGGGAGCGACATTGCCATCGACGCAGCGGATATCGTCCTGGTTAAAAGCGATCTTGCCGACGTTCCGGCAGCAGTCAACCTTTCCCGTCATGTCATCCGCAACATCCAACAGAACCTGTTCTGGGCCTTTTTCTACAATGCCGTCTGTATTCCTCTGGCCGCAGGCGCATTTACAGGGCTCGGGCTGACGCTTAACCCCATGTATGCCGCCGCCGCAATGAGTCTTTCCTCCATTTGCGTCGTTTCCAACGCTCTGCGGCTGAATTTTGTTAAAATCCACGCCATCCGCCCACATGCGAAACAACAGCCGCAGCAGACGCCGGGGATTGACCTGCGCACCTTGAGGATCCCACAGGCCGAAACCTGCGCGGTTAACTGCCCGCAGGATAAAACAACACAGGAAAAAGGAGAACCTATCATGAAAAAGACCATTAAAATTGAAGGTATGATGTGCACACATTGCCAGAGCCGCGTCCAGAAAGCGCTGGAAAGCCTTGGCCTGAAGGCCGATGTCAGCTTTCAGACCGGCCTTGCTGTTGTGGAAGGCAACGCCGCTGATACGGCAATACGGGAAGCCATTGAAAAAGAAGGCTATACCGTCGTTTCCATTGCGTAAATATGGGGCTAAGACCGTTGCAAAACAGCATGCAATAGCCGTCTGCACAAAAAACCAGTGAAAAACAAAAACCCGGCGCCTTTTCCAAACCGCTTCCGGTAAAGAAAGGTTCCGGGTTTTATGCACAATTTCTCGGAACGTTATTTTGCAACAGCCGCATTTTTTCTAAAACTCCGATCATATTTATCGCCGCCAACCCGCACACCCGCAAAAATAGGTATTCCCACAGAAAACAAAACTATCCTATGTAATGGCAAAGAAATCCTTCTTTTCTGAAAAAAACAGGGAGGCATATCGAATTCCCGGATTTTTCTTTCTCCCGGAAGATTGCATGAAACGCAGCATGCTGATATAATCAAAATAAGGAACAATACCGCGTGCGCCGCACTGCGGGTAAAACGAGGTCTATTATTATGCTACCAATTGAACTGCTTGCGCCGGCGGGGGACTTTTCCTGCGTGGAAACGGCGCTGTACTTTGGCGCGGATGCAGTCTACTTCGGTGGGCCGGGGCTGCAGCTTCGTGCAGCAAAAACCGGGTTTACGCTCGCCGAGTTGGAAAGAGCGGTAGATTACATCCATATGCAAGGCAAAAAAGCCTATATAACGGTTAATGCTTTTGCAAAAAATGCAGAAATCAGCTATGCGGGCGATTACGCTGCCTATCTCCATGCCTGCGGCGTAGACGCGCTCATCGTTTCTGATCCCGGCGTGCTGGCCGCAGTAAAAAAAGCTGTGCCGGAGCTTGCGGTCCATATCAGCACCCAGGCCAACTGCACAAACTACATGTCCGCGCGTACCTATCACAGCCTCGGCGCAAGCCGCATTGTATTGGCGCGTGAGCTTACGCTGGAGGAAATTGCGGAAATCCGTGCAAAAACACCAGATACGCTGGAGTTGGAGTGCTTCGTGCACGGCGCTATGTGCATGGCCTATTCCGGGCGATGCATGATATCCTCCTTTCTGACCGGCCGCAGCGGCAACCGCGGCGCCTGTACGCAGCCGTGCCGCTGGGAATACACGCTGATGGAGCAAACCCGGCCAGGAGAATATTTCCCGATTTATGAGGATGAGAAAGGTTCCGCTATCCTGAGCTCGCACGACCTTTGCTGCATTGAATTTCTAGACCAGCTGCGCGCCGCAGGCGTATCTTCGTTCAAGATCGAAGGCCGGATGAAGTCGAATTATTATGTTGCCGGCGTTGTCGATGCCTACCGGCGCGCCATCGACGGCACGGTTTCCTTATCCGCCTGCCGCCGTGCACTTGACGATATTACCCACCGGCCCTATTCCGACGGCTTTTATTTCGGCACAGAAAAACTTTCCCATACAAACGATGGGCAATATCATGCCTCTTGTACCTTTGTCGCGGAAGTGCTCGACTATACAGACGGTATGGCGACGGTCCGCCAGCGTAACCATTTTGCCCTCGGGCAAACGCTGGAAATCTTATCCCCGCAAAGTTTTGGCCTCTCCTTCCCCGTAACGTCCATTACGGATGAAAACGGGCTTTTCCAGGAAACCGCGCCGCACCCGATGCAGATCCTGCGCATTCCCTGCCCCCACCCGCTGCAGCCGGGAGATTTCCTGAAACGGCGTGAACTATAAAAAAACTCCCCGCTGAGCCGAAAATGTTCAGCGGGGAGATTTTTTATAGTTTCAATTCCATATACCGGCGGTAGGTCTTCATTCCCATCGCCTCGTAAAAGGCCAGCGCATTTTCATTAAATTCCCACATATTCAAGTCGATCCGGTCAAAGCCGTGCAGCTTTGCATCAGCCTTGATGAACATGAACATCTCCGTGGCTATACCCTGCCGCTGATGCGCTGCATCGACGCCGAATTCCTCCACCTCATAAAAAGCGTCGGCATAGCGATACGGCGTTTCCTCGCGGCGCACGTGCCGCACCATCGCAAATCCGCAGATTTCGCCGCTATGCTCCGCCACGATGACGGCGCGGTCGGGATCATCAAAAAACACCTGCAAATAATTCCGCAGTTCCTCGCAGAATCCAGGCTTAAAATGCGCCGGACGGCCCTCAACATGCAAATCGTTAACCTGTTTACGCAATTCATTGATACGTGAAAATTCCGATTTTTTAGCAAATCGTACCATATTTTTATCCTTTCAGTACCGAAAGCACCAATTTCCGCATCGTCTCGACAGAATCAGCAAGCTTCTCACATCCGACAAGCGCAGCCGCATCGTAGCCGTAGGTCACGCCGATGAAAAGCACGCCGTTATCTTCGGCGGCATGACGATCTGTGCCGCTGTCGCCGATCATGATGCAGTCTGCCGCACGCACGCCGGTATCCTGCAGAAGCTGTGCTAAAACTTCCGATTTTGTTTTCCCCTCCATGCGATGGTATACATATGAAAAATACGGCGCGATCCCGCATTTTTCCAAAATCGTGCGGATGTATTCCCGTTCGCCCATGCCGCAGACCGACAGCACATGCCCCGCTTCGTACAGTTCACGCACCAACGCCGCAGCACCGTCAAACAGCGCGCCCTTTTCCCGCACAGCGGCACGCTCGCCTTCGCGCAGCGCCGCAGAAAAGCGTATAATTTCCGCTTCGGGCATATCCGGCGCAATCCGGGCCAGCAGATGCCGTGCCGTCGTATGCAGCAGGTAATGCTCATCATCCTGCGTCAGTGCAATCCCATATGCCGCACATACACGACGCAGCGGCGGCAGAGTCGTCTCATGCGTCTTGTAAAGCGTCCCGTCAAGGTCAAAAATAACCATTATTTCTTTCCCATTTTATACAAGCCGAAAAGAGCGTTTTCCAACGTGTTTTTATTCTTTCAAATCCAGTTTTCCTATGAATGATCCTCTCTGTACAAAAACCGAATCCTGCCCGGTCCCGTTTTTATGCGTTGTACGTCGCCCTATGGAAAACCTTTTTGCCTTTTTTGATGACCGCGCCGACCCCGCCGCAGTCAGCACAGTTAAACTTTTTCGCGATGTCCGTCACCTTTTCGCCGCACACCGTAATACCGCCCTGCTGAACGAGACGGCGCGCCTCCCCCTTGGACGGGGCAAGGCCGCATTTGACAAGCAGCGTCAGCACGTCGATTTCCCCATCGGTAAAATCATCGGCGCACAGCGCAGTACAGGGCATATTTTCCGTCGAGCCAGCGCCGGCGAACAGGCCGCGCGCCGTCGTTTGCGCCTTCTCCGCTTCTTCCTCCCCGTGGACAAGCTTAGTCAGCTCGTATGCAAGGATTTCTTTCGCACGATTTAGCTGCGCGCCTTCCCAGGAATCCATC
This sequence comes from uncultured Eubacteriales bacterium, assembly GCA_934546935.1. Classification (GTDB taxonomy): domain Bacteria; phylum Bacillota; class Clostridia; order Oscillospirales; family QAMX01; genus CALWJF01. The sequence goes on along the minus strand of CAKTEH010000018.1, from coordinate 9,908 downwards.
TCGTCGATTTGCGCAAGCGGCAGGAATGTCAGCATACGGATGCACTTTAAAACGTCGGCGTCCTCGATGTTGCGCCAGTACTGGTAGAAATCGTACGGGCTGGTCTTTTCCGGATCGAGCCAGACTGCGCCGGATGCAGTCTTGCCCATTTTCTTGCCTTCGCTGGTCAGAAGCAGGGTGATGGTCATGGCATGCGCATCCTTACCCAGCTTACGGCGGATCAGCTCCGTACCGCCGAGCATGTTCGACCACTGGTCGTTACCGCCGAACTGGAGGTTACAGCCGTAATTTTTGAAGAGGTAGTAGAAGTCGTAGCTCTGCATGGGCATGTAGTTAAATTCAAGGAAGGACAGCCCCTTTTCCATGCGCTGCTTGAAGCATTCGGCACGCAGCATGTTGTTGACGGAGAAGCATGCGCCAATATCACGGATAAAATCAATATAGTTCAGTTTAAGCAGCCAGTCGGCATTATTGACCATCATCGCCTTGCCTTCGCCAAACTCGATAAAACGCTCCATCTGCTTTTTGAAGCAGTCGCAGTTATGCTGGATGGTTTCCTGCGTCATCATGGAGCGCATATCAGTACGGCCGGACGGGTCGCCGATCATTGCGGTACCGCCGCCGATAAGGGCAATCGGACGGTTGCCGGCCATCTGCAGGCGCTTCATCAGGCACAGCGCCATAAAATGCCCCACATGCAGGCTGTCCGCCGTCGGGTCAAAACCAATGTAAAAAGTCGCCTTCCCGGCATTGACAAGATCGCGGATTTCTTCCTCGTTGGTAACCTGGGCAATCAGGCCCCGGGCTTTGAGTTCCTCATAAATTCCCATTGTGTCTTTCTCCTTTAAAATGGATGGATATTTTCCAATGAAAAAGCCCTCTGCAAGCCTTTTCATGGCTGCAGAGGGCGAAAGTTCTTCGCGGTACCACCTCTGGTTCGCCGTTTTCTCACAAAAACGGCCTTACGGAGTGCCAGCACACCCCCCGCGCAGTATCGGGCGCACCCGTCAAGCCCTACTCATCCCCTTTTCAGGCAGCCGCTCCGAAGCGTATTCACACAGCCGCCCCTGCGCCCTTACACCAGCCGGACGCTCTCTGAAAAAGGCAAAATCCATGCTACTTTCCTTCATCTTCGCGTTACCTTTATTATATCACGCCTGTCAAGAGGGTATAAAGCGGGGTTTTATGGGAATTTTGCGCAGGTTTTCGCCGGGAACAGGGAGCATTGCAGAATTTCCGCTTTTGCGGTATATTTCAAGTACCGCTTGAATTAAAGATTCAAGCATAAGTTGCTGGAAACCCGCCGCGCAATTTTGTAGAATACAGATAACCGGCCGGAATAACAAACCGAAGGGAGTACGCCTATGTTTTCTATGGAGAAAATCGGGATCCGCATCAGCACCCTGCGCAAACAGCAGAATATGACGCAAATGGAACTTGCCGACCGCCTGGGCATTAGTTTTCAGGCTGTTTCTAACTGGGAGCGGGGCAATACAATGCCGGATATTGCCAAACTTCCGGAGCTGGCCGAAGTATTCGGCGTCACAATCGATGAACTGTTCAGCGAACCCGCTCCAATTTTGCATGCGGTGCTGGATGACACGCTTGCAGAATATATGCAGGAAAACAAACCTGCATTGGAGGAACTTATCGAAACCGCTCCGATCCTGAAGCCGGCGCAGATCGGCGCCGCGTTTGGTAATGCGCTGCCAGAGGAAGACGACGACGAAACGCTTTCAAGCCTTGCGCCGTTTCTTCCAACGGAATTACTCGACGAGCTGGCTGAAAAGCGCTTTGCCGAAGGAAAACCCTTCCGCGCACTTGCCCCATTTATCAGCGCTGCGGCGTGTGTAAAAATTGCGCAGGAGATTTATTTGCGCGACGGGATTCGCGGTATACAGGATTCCGGCCTTATGCCGTTCCTGCCCGGCAGGACGCTGGAAGAAATCGCACAAATGGAGTATGAGACGCTCGGCATTAAAGGTATTTCCCCCCTTGCGCCGTTTTTGCAAGCCGACTACCTGGACGGGCTTGCCCGGCAAGCGATTGAGCGCGACGGTATATCCGCAATCATGCCAATTGCACCGTTCCTCAGCAAGAATTTTCTGTCACAGTATGTAAAAGAACGGTGGTTATGATAAAGCCACTGGTATAAGGTCAAGTCCTTAGCAGAAAATGAAACAGCAAAGGAGAAAAAAGCCTGCACAAGCCCCAATGGGAACTGTGCAGGCTTTTTTACTGCGCAGTTACGTGGGACGAAAGTTTCCTTTTATATAAAGGGAGCCCTTAGGTACAAACGAAACTTAAACGCCCCCTGTCCGGGGCATACAGAGCGCCCGGCTATCCACAGGATGCTCAAAAGCCGGGGAGTTGCCCAGAACTGCAACAGAAAACCGGAAGGCCAAACGGCCTTCCGGCGATGCATCCAGCACATTGCTTCATTAAAAACATGAAGCAATGTACCAGGTTTTCTTATTATCTGCTGCGTTCCAGCAAACGCAGATAGATCAGGTCAACCACTATGGCAAACAACGTCGCCGCCGGCGTTGCAAACCCAACCGCAAACAAAGTCACACCTGCGATCCGGCTGACAAAATAGGAAACCGGAATGCGGACAAGAAAGGTAGAGGCGATCCCCTGCGCAGCGACAAATCCAGTTTTTCCGCAGCCGTTGAAATAACCCATCATACAGAAATTAAAACTGACAAGCATGCAGTCGATTGAATAGGAACGCAGGTAATCCGCCGCCGCGCCGATCACCGCGCGGTCCGACGTAAAAAAGCCGGCCAGCCTGCCGCCGAAGAAGAACCCGGAAATAAACATGAAAACCCCAAAGCAAAAAGAAATTCCCATCCCATACAGCATTGCCATGCGGGCCCGGCCGTAGTCGCCCGCACCGACATTTTGCGCGCAGAAAGCCGATACCGCAGACATAAACGCCCCGGGGACCAAAAACATCAGCGCACTGATTTTCTCCGCCACCCCTACGCCGGCCGAAGCGACCAGGCCAAAACCATTGAGAATCGCCAGGATAATCATAAAGCTCACGCCAGTGAGCGCTTCCTGCGCAGCAATCGGGAGGCCGAATTTTAAAATGCCCAGCATCTCGGCACGGGCAGGCCGAAGATCCGTTTTTTCAACCGGGATCCCAAAACCGCGCTTTCTAATTATGAAAAATGAGCAGACTACGCTGATCCCCTGCGCGGCAACAGTCGCAAACGCCGCGCCGGACGCTCCCATCCCAAACAGGCCGCACAGCAGAAGATCCCCGGCAATATTGGCAACGCAGGCAATACCCATCAGGGCAAGCGGCGTCTTTGAATCCCCAATGCCGCGGAAAATGCCGCTGAGCGCATTAAACAGCACGATGCACAGGATTCCAAGCCCGCAGATGCGCACATAAGCCTCCGTTTGTCCCAACGCTTCCTGCGGCGCATTCATCAGTACGGACAATGGATGCGCGCAAAGCGCAACCATGACAGTCAACCCCAAACCGATGGCAATAAACATTGCCGCTGCGGATGCGACTGTATGCGCAGCGCCGCGCTGATCCCGCCGTCCGATATTATGCCCAAGCAAAACCGTGCATCCCATCGTCAACCCAATAATAATGCCGGTAATCGTCTGCATCGTCATACTGCCAGTAGAAACGGCGCTGACCGCAGACGCATCGGCAAACCATCCGACTACAAGCAGGTCAACCGTCCCATACATCGCCTGCAAGAGATTCGCGCCAAAAATTGGCAGGACAAACTGCAAAAGCTTCTTCCAAACCGGGCCCTGGGTAAAATCGTGCTGCATAAAACCCTCCAAAACGCATTCAACATAAAAAAGGCCGGATAAAATTCCGGGGCTGCGCCCGGCATCTTATCCGGTCCCATCCTGTAAAAGAATCCGGGCCTCCGATGAACAGATGCATCATAAAACGCTCTGCACAAAAAGTCAAAACTTTTTCATACAATTCGCAGGTCCTCAGCAGCTCCCGTCAAAAACGAACTCCGCACCGCCGGAAAGCCAGACCCGCCGTCCGTCATAGCGCACGCCAAGCGTCCCGCCGCGCATTTCCACAGCGATCTCCGCATCCATGCGGCAATATCCGCGCCGCACTGCCGCCACCGCCGCCGCACAGGCGCCGGTTCCACAGGCCAGCGTTTCCCCGCTGCCCCTCTCCCAGACGCGCACCTTCAAATGCGTTTCGTCGAGTACCTGTACAAATTCGATATTTGCATGCTCCGGAAACAACGCATGCGTTTCCAGGGCCGGCCCAATATGTCCCACATCTTCTTTGTCTGGATCCTGTCCAAAAATTACACCGTGTGGATTACCCATCGACACGCCGTCAAGAATAAACCCCCGTCCAGCTGCACAGACAGGCACGCCCACGGCTTCTCCAGACGGAAGCGCCATCGGGATCTTCGGCGCATCCAGCTGCGGCAGGCCCATATCGACGCGCACCCGCGCCACCGCTCCCGACTCCACCGTAAGTTCCAGCGTCTTAATACCGGCCAGCGTTTCGACCGTCAGCGGGTTCTTTTTGGAAAGGCCGCGGTCATGAATATATTTGCCTACACAGCGGATGGCATTTCCGCACATCTGTGCTTCGCTGCCATCGGCATTAAACATACGCATACGGAAATCCGCGCGCTGCGACGGCAGGATTAATACGATCCCATCCCCCCCGACGCCAAAGTGCCGGTCTGAAAGCCTGCGCGCCGCAGCGGCAGGATCGGGAACTCCCTCACAGGTACAGTCAAAATAGATATAATCGTTGCCCGCCGCCTGCATTTTTGTAAAATGATACGTCTGCATCCGTTCTTTCCTTATTTTACGCTGAACAGCAGTTCGCCGTAATTCGGGTATGGCCAGGATTTCCCCGGCGTAACCGTTTCCATTGCATCCACAGCCGCGCGCAGCGCATCCATCGGCGGCAGCAGGTGCTTTTCAAAATAACGAGCCATTTCCGCGGCGCAGCGTTTTTTCTCGTGCCGTGCATCCAACGCGCCCTCCAGCGCGCGCACCGCACTGTGCGCATCGGAAAGCAGCGCCGACAGCCGGGCGAGCTGCGCGCATTCATACGCGCACGCATCCTCGGGCAACGCTTCCCGGCGAAGCTTCACCGTCTCCGCAAGCTCCCGTGTATAAGCGCTGACCGAAGGCAAAAACTGCCGCTTCGCCATTTCCAGCATCGTCAGCGCTTCAATACGCAGCACTTTGACATAATTTTCCGCCATAATCTCATACCGGGCATGGAATTCCGTTTCGTTTAAGACATGATGGCGTGCGTAAAGCTCTATGTTCTTCCTTGAAAGCATAGCGTCAAGGCAGTCCGGCGTTGTGGCAAGGTTAGATAACCCGCGCCGTGCCGCTTCCGCAATCCAGGCTTCGTCATAACCATTTCCATTGAAGATAATCCGCTTATGCGCGCGGATCTCATGGCAGATCAGGCTGTGCAGCGCCGCATTGAAATCCTTCGCGCCTTCAAGCCGCCCTGCAAATACCTCAAGCACCTGTGCAACCGCGGTGTTGATGGCAATTACAGCCTCTGATATTGACGCAGAAGAGCCGGGCATGCGGAATTCAAACTTGTTCCCGGTAAACGCAAAAGGCGAGGTCCGGTTGCGGTCAGTCGCATCCTTCGGGAACCAGGGCAACACATCGACGCCAATTTTCAGCATTTCCTGGGCAGGCGCATCATAATCCAGTTCATTCTCCACCGCATCAAGGATTCCCGCAAGCTCTTCGCCCAGGAATACGGAGATCACAGCCGGCGGCGCTTCGTTTGCACCAAGGCGGTGATCGTTTCCGGCAGAAGCGACGCAGATGCGCAAAAGCTCCTGATAGTCGTCCACGGCCTTAAGCACCGCGCAAAGGAACAGCAAAAACTGCGCGTTTTCATAAGGCGTATCGCCCGGTTCAAAAAGGTTCAGCCCGGTATCTGTTGAAAGCGACCAGTTGACATGCTTGCCGGAACCGTTGACACCGGCAAAGGGCTTTTCATGCAGGATGCACTTCATATTGTGCCGCTCCGCCGTCTTGCGCAGAACCTCCATGACGAGCTGGTTGTTGTCGGCAGCAATGTTAGCAGTCGTAAATACCGGCGCAAGCTCATGTTGGGCGGGCGCAGCCTCGTTATGCTCCGTTTTTGCCGGGATACCAAGTTTCCAAAGCTCCTCGTCCACGTCACGCATAAACGCCATCACACGGGTACGGATCATTCCGAAATAATGGTCGTCAAGTTCCTGGCCCTTCGGCGGCTTTGCGCCAAAAAGCGTACGGTTGGTATAAATCAGGTCCGGACGGCGTTCATACATTGCCCGGTCGATAAGGAAATATTCCTGCTCTGCGCCGACCGTCGGACGCACAGAGGCGACAGCGGTATTGCCGAAAAGACGCAGCACCCGCTTAGCCTGCACATCCAGCGCAGCCATAGAACGCAAAAGCGGCGTCTTCTTGTCCAGCGCTTCGCCGCCATAAGAACAGAAAGCAGTCGGGATATACAAGACGCGGTCCTTGACAAAGGCATAGGAGGTTGGATCCCAGGCCGTATAACCGCGCGCCTCAAAGGTGGCGCGGATACCGCCGGAGGGGAAACTCGATGCGTCCGGTTCGCCGCGCGTCAGTTCTTTTCCGGAAAATTCGATAATTGCCTTACCGTCCGCAGCAGGCGAAAGAAAGCTGTCATGCTTTTCAGCGGTAATGCCCGTCATAGGCTGAAACCAATGGGTAAAATGCGTCGCGCCTTTTTCCACAGCCCAATCCTTCATGGCATTGGCTACGACGGCGGCAATTTCAAAATCAAGATGCTTACCCTCATTAATCGTCTTGCGCAGCGCGCGGTAGGTTTCTTTTGGCAGACGCTCACGCATGACGATATCGGAAAACACCATGCTGCCGTAAATATCGGTAAACCTGCTCATGCAAAACTCCTTTCCTTTGCAAAAAGGAAGATACAATTTTATTATATTCGAAAATGCATCCGGATTCAACTCAAAAATCCGCGGCATCTTGACTGTTTCCGGCAGGTGCGTAACGCTTTTTCTTGTCATTTCTGTCAACAGAATTTTCGGGGGATTTTATTGACAAGCCGGCGCAAAAGTATTTATAATAAAACATCAAAATAAAAAGGCGTCCGCCGCTGTCAGAAGGCTTTTTATATGCGCCTTTTGGCGGCAGCGGCGCTTTTTTGTATCCTTTCTAAGCAAGAGGTGGCTTATGCCAAACCAGAGCATATTAATTCTTGATTTCGGCGGTCAATACAAAGAACTGATCGCACGGCGTGTGCGGGAATGCCGTGTACATTCCCAAATCCTGCCTGGATCTACAAGCATAGAGCAAATCCAGGCGCAGCGGCCGGTCGGTATTATCCTCACAGGAGGGCCGGACAGCGTCTACCGTGAAGGCGCTCCTCGCTGTGACCGCGCGGTTTTCGAGCTGGGAATTCCCGTGCTCGGCATCTGCTATGGGCTCCAGCTTATGGCTTATACACTCGGTGGCTGTGTCAGCCCCTGCACAACCAGCGAATATGGGCGTACAGCCATGCAGGTAGATCCTGCCTGCCCAATTTTCTCCGGGCTGGATGCGGTACAGACCGGCCTGATGAGCCACACAGACCAGATTTCCGCACTTCCTGAGGGGTTCCGTTCGGCTGCGTATACCAAAAGCTGTCCAAACGCCGCCGTCTGGGATCCATCCCGCCGCCTCTATGGTACCCAGTTCCACCCGGAGGTGGAAAATACACCTCATGGAATTGATATGATCCGCAACTTCCTGTATTCCGTCTGCGGCGCAACCGGGGATTATGACCTTTCCGACGTTGCTGAGCGCCTGATCGGAGAAATCCGCGAGCAGGTCGGCACGCAGCATGTGATCCTTGGCCTTTCCGGCGGCGTCGATTCCTCTGTATGCGCGGCGCTGCTTGCCAAGGCGATTCCCGGGCAGCTTCATGCCATTTTCGTCGATCATGGGTTGATGCGCAAAAACGAGGGGGACGAGGTGGAAGCCGCTTTTTCCGGACGCAATCTCGATTTTATCCGTGTCAACGCACAGCAGCGCTTCCTTTCCCGCCTTTCCGGCGTTACCGATCCGGAGCAGAAACGCAGGATCATCGGCGAGGAATTTGTCCGCGTATTTGAGGATGAAGCAAAAAAGCTGCGTCAGACCTATGGGCGTATCTGCTTCCTTGCCCAGGGTACGATCTACCCTGATGTTATCGAATCAGGTGCCAACAACTCCGCCAACATAAAAAGCCATCATAATGTTGGCGGCCTGCCGCAGGACATGGAATTCACACAGCTTGTCGAGCCGCTGCGCGGCCTGTTTAAGGATGAGGTACGCGCCATTGGCCGCACGCTTGGCCTTTCGCGCAACTTCGTTGAACGCCAACCCTTCCCCGGTCCAGGGCTCGCCGTTCGTGTAATCGGCGAGCTGACACAGGAAAAGCTTGACCTTCTGCGGGAGGCAGACGCTATCTTCCGTGAAGAAGTCAGCCGTTTCCGCGGACGCAAACCCGATCAGTATTTTGCTGTGCTGACAGATACGCGCTCCGTCGGCGTTGTGGGCGATTTTCGCGCCTATGGCTATGTTGTCGCACTGCGCGCTATCCAGACGACTGATTTCATGACCGGCGTTTATACACCTTTTCCGCACACCCTGCTCGCGCGTACCGCAGCGCGCATTGTCAATGAAATAAAAATAGGCGGCGGCGTCTCCCGCGTTGTCTATGACATCACCTCGAAGCCTCCGGCGACCATTGAGTGGGAATGATTTCAAGGGTCGAAAAAAGTCCGTAAACACTGGACTTTTTGAGCCTTGATGCCCTTCGCGGCAACGATTTGGCAACAGAATTTCATTATTCACAAGAAAAGAGCTATCTGATTTCCAAGGAAGTCAGGTAGCTCTTTTTCTATATCTTCAATATCCTCTCAAATCATGCAACATATCTGAAAGCTCTTGGTTAAGCTGAATAAAGCAGAGAAGGTATCCTTCAGTAATCTCAAATTGCGTATTTCCATCCTCCGTTTTTTCTTTTGTAGCCAACGTTTGTTCGCCAGATGCGTTTGTAATGCGGTAGCTATGAATTATTCGATTTCGCATTTTGATAATTTGGGAAAACAGCGTTTCAATTTCATCTCCGCATTTTGAAGTGATGACTTCATGGACGCTCCCCTTGAGACGCCCTGATTCTAAATCTATTAGATGATACCAGTCGTATTTATCTAAGTCATCACATTTAAGAATATTCTCAACTATAAAGGCGTTATTTGAGTTAAAAACACAAATAGCGCTCCCTAGCAGTTCACGATATCGCTTGGTCGGCAACGATTGCCTTGTGTAGCTTTCGTACATCCCATTTCCCTCATTTCATACCTCTATCAATTATCCCGTATTAACAGATCACTCAACCCCTGGGACATGATCTTCGCTTGCTTCTGGGTGGCATCAAACTCCGGGTAGTAGTAACGCCACTTGTCGTAGTCCTCCTTAGAGATTTCGCCCGCCTCCAACATGGCAGCGGCCTGCTGCCAGGAACAGAGCATTTCATGCAGCCGGGCAGAGTCCTTGCTCTTCCGTACATCGACCTTCAGGCAGATTTCTCCATCCGCTTCGTCGGTATGGAGTCCGTAACGGTCTTCCAGCGTGAACAGCGTGTGCATCAGTCCAATATAGGAGTCAATGTCCGGTACATCCAGCGCCTTGGGCGAAACGTCAAGCACCTGTGCCAGCGCAGCGGTCACGTCCGCTTTGGGCGTTCTGGAACCATTCTCGTACTGCGCAAGGCGAACATCTGCGGATTTCTCCGGGAAGCCCAGCGCCATGCCAAGGTATTTCTGTGTCATGCCCCGCATCGTGCGGAAAAAGTGGATGCGTTCACCAATCGCCATAATAGCCATCTCCTGTGTCGGTTGTCT
>CAKTEH010000017.1 GCA_934546935.1 uncultured Eubacteriales bacterium | reverse complement strand
TTTTCAGCGACTGCTCCAAGGCCCGCTTTGTAACCTGTGACATAGGGCTTTTCACCTCCGGAAGATTACTTGTAATGCGGAAAAATACTTCCCATGCCCAATTATACCATAATCGTATCTAAAATGTAAACGAAAACAAAATTTTTGAAAATCTTTTTGCGGGATGGAGGGCAAAAGAGACAAACAAGTCTAAAAAGCTTGTTTGTCTCTTTTTTATCCCACGAATAATCAAATATTATGTGTTTTGGAGCGATTTTAATAGAAAATCGCTCCATTTTTATGTTTAAATCAAAGATCAACTGAACTAACTCACTAATATGCAGGTTTTGCTTTTTTGCAATCCCACTAATATTTGTGTTTTATATTGAAACCTTACTTCAAACATATTATAATTAGAAAGGAAACAAAATCTATGAAATTATCATTAATCGAATCCCGACTTTTCGGAAGAATCTGTTATGGCTTTAAGAGAGACAAATATGGATTTGTTGAAATCGTGCCCGAACAGGCAGAAGTTGTAAAAACTATTTTCAGAAGAATAACGATGGACAATTCAGAATGATTTCTTAAGTTAAGATTTAGGGGGATTAATCATGGATAGTACACCGCCGGATAATGGATATCTTCCCCCTTCGAGTGTTCAAATCAAGACAGCGAAAACGCAAAAACATCTCTATTGTCTTGTCTTCACAGAAGAAGTTCACGGTGGATTTTTTGGAAAAGAAAATGAAGCCCAACGAGGGCGAAGTCCCACAGTATTATGTGACGGGCAGTCATCCCGCCATTATTGAGCCGGACGAATGGGAGCAGGTGCAGGCGGAGTTTGCCAGACGGAAGACCCTGGGCAAAGCCTACAGCGGTAAAAGTGTTCTTTCTGCAAAACTGGTCTGCGAGGATTGCGGTGCTTTCTTCGGGCCCAAGGTCTGGCACTCCACTGACCAGTACCGCCGTACCATTTGGCAGTGCAACTGTAAATTCGCAAGTGAGGAACACTGCCACACCCCTGCATTGGACACAGAAACCATACAGCGGCTTTTCATTAAAGCCTACAATCTGATGATGCAGGATCGAGTGCAGATTATAAAGGAAATCGAAGCATGGCGGCAGAAGCTGATGGACTTTGGAACACTGGATACCGACATTGAGCGGCAGCTTGAAGAGACCCAGGTGGTTGCTGAACTGGTCAAGGCGGCAGTCAAGGAAAACGCATCCACGGCACAGTCCCAGGAAGCCTACCTCAAAAAGTACGAAGTCCTCACCGAACGGTACGAGAAAGCGGCTGCGGAACTGGAAAGGTTGCAGAGCCTACGCACCGCCCGCAGTCAGCAGGACAGAAAGATGGCACTTTATATCCGCACCCTCAAAAAGCAGCCGGAGGTGATGCATGACTGGAACGACACCATCTGGACGGTGATGATTGAAAAAGCTATCGTCCACAGGAACGGCGAAATCACCTTTGTATTTGCCAACGGCACAGAAATCAAGGTCGGAGCGTAACTGCTCCGGCTTTTTTCTTTGACGGGGAATAATTAAAAAATGCACACCCTTTGAACCTTTACACGAAAGGTCGGTGGGGTGTGCATTTCGTATCAGAATAGGTCACTACTTTCAAAGATGAGTCCTTATAAGACTCATCTTTTTGCTTTTCTATTAGTGTATTTCCTTAATTCTTTTCTTTTGATCCAAAAAACAAAAAATGCATAGCTTTCCTGCACTGTATCGCGTATAATAGAAGCTGTTGGATAAGGCCAGCCTGCATCTGCAAAAGGAGGAAAACGTAATGACATTCCATTTCAAACAAAATTCCGACGGCACTTACACTTACCAGGGCGTGCGGGGGAAGCCCAAACGCATCCGCAGCCCCTTTGCACGCGTGCTGCTTAACCTTTTGATTACACTGGCGTTGGGCGCGCTTGTCTTTTATTTCAAGCTTCCTGCCCTTAACCTTCAGGCAGTTGAATTCTATGTATTCCTGTTGTTCCTTTGCATCATCTTTACGGTTCTGACCGTGCTGACCGGAGGGTTCCGCGCGTCAGATGCCGGCGGCTATCTGCGCACTGTCCGAAAACACGCAGCTATCCCGTTTTATATTGTGCTTGCCCTGCTTGCCGTAATGCTTGTGGGCAGCGTTGCCGGCTGGGTTGTCTTTCGTGCGCAAGACTATGCGGCGCTTCTGCCGCTGGAAACCGGGGACTTTGCCCAAGAGGTTGCGGAAATCTCTTTTGACCAGATCCCCATGCTCGATTCCCGCTCTGCCGGGACGCTGGCCGACCGCAAGCTCGGCGAGCTTGCAGAGCTCGTCTCCCAATTTACCGTCAATGATACTTCCGCGCAGATCAATTACCGCGACAGGCCGGTGCGCGTTTCCTATCTTGATTATGGAGACGTCATCAAATGGTGGAATAACCGTTCCTCCGGTATACCGGCCTATATGATCGTCGACATGGTCACGCAGGAGGTTACTGTCGAACGTGTGGAGGGCGGCATCCGTTATTCGCCTTCAGAATATTTCTCCCGCGATATCATACGTTATTTGCGTTTCCACTACCCAACCAAGATATTTGAAGACGTCAACTTTGAGATTGATGACGATGGCACGCCCTACTGGATTGCGACCGTGGTTAAAAAGACCATCGGGCTGTTCAGCGGTACGGATGTGGCGGGCGTCGTTATGGTCAACGCCGTCACCGGAGACCATAGTTACTACCCCATTGAAGAGGTCCCTACCTGGGTTGACCGCGCTTATACGGCTTCTCTGATCATCGAACAGTATGATTATTACGGACGCTACCATAATGGGTTTTTCAACTCCATCTTCGGCCAGCGCGACTGTACCGAAACCACCGACGGTTATAATTATATTGCTATGGACGACGACGTCTGGCTTTATACCGGCATTACTTCCGTTTCTGCCGACCGCGGCAATGTTGGTTTTATCCTCGTCAACCAGCGTACCAAAGAAGCGCGTTATTATTCCTGCGCAGGCGCCGAGGAATATTCCGCGATGAGCTCGGCCCAGGGCGCAGTGCAGCAATACAGTTACCAGGCTACCTTCCCGCTGCTTTTGAATATTTCCGGACAGCCGACCTATTTTATGGCGCTGAAGGATGCATCCAGCCTTGTCAAGATGTACGCTATGGTCAACGTTCAGCAATACCAGATTGTCGCTGCTGGCTATTCCGTTTCCGAGTGTGCGGCCAATTACGAGACCATGTTGCTTGAACGCGATATCGTTTCTGAGGAGGAGATCCACTTCGATACGGGTATGCCCGGCAGCCAGACTGTTTCCGGCGTAATCGCCGATATCCGACAGGCTGTAATCGACGGCAATACCTGCATCTATATCCGCCTGCTTGATGACGAGCTTTATTATGTTGTTTCCGCAGCAGACGACCCCACCGCTGTCATCCTCGACATCGGCGACCGGGTCGGGCTGCGCTACCAGGCTGATGCCGTTTCCGGAGGGATTGTCTCGGCAAGTCTTGTCCAGGAGGACTAATTCCCCGGATTTTTGAAAAGATTAACCGAAAGGAAAACGCTATGCAGGAGCAAAATCTCGCTTACTTGAAAAAGGTTGTTGAAGGCGACCGGATGCAGCCGGTCGGCCAGATCTCGTTTTATGACCTGCGCACGCCCTATGTGGAGCTTGCGCGCATGGAGCTTATCCGGCTTGGCGAATGGAACGGCCCGGTCTGCTATCCGAATATTGACGCAGCGCTCGACTGGGTGCGTACCCGGCATGACTGCGCGGAATTCAATATTCCGGCTCTGGTGCGTATGTTGCGCGAGCATCGCGGCACAAGGCTGGACGAGGGCTATGCAAAGACGATTGAGCATGCGCTTATTGGCTTTAAATACTGGCTTGACGAACCGGGCGAAGTGCACGCCTGCTTCTTTACCGAAAACCATCAGATACTCTACCACAGCGCTGAATATCTCGCCGGGCAGATGTTTCCCGACGCGGTATTTTCCAACGGCGAAACCGGCGCCTGGCACAAGGCGCATGCAACGCGCTGCCTGCGGCGTTGGATTGGATGGCGCGCCCGCTTCGGCTTTTCTGAGTGGACCTGCGATTACTATATGGAAGACATCCTTGGCCTTCTGGGTATTGCGTATTACGCCGACGAGGAAGACCTCCGTCAAAACTGCCGCGCCTTAATTGACACGCTGGCTTTCGATCTCGCTGTCAACAGCTTCCGCGGTGAGCTGTCCGGCTCTCATGGCCGCACCTATACCCAACAGCTCATGGATCCATGTTTCCAGGACACATCGCCGATTTGCCGCCTGCTTTGGGGCGAGGGCGCGGATACCGACGCCAACACCCCCGCGTTGCTTCTTGCCTGCTACGACTACCGCTGCCCGGACGCAGTCCGCGCCGCCGCGCTCGACCGCCGTCCGGTGATGATTGGCCGCGAGCATATGTCCATCGAGGTCGAGGAGGCCATGCAGTACGGCATAGACCCGCAGGACCCTGAAAACATTATGCTTTTCTGGGGCATTCAGGCTTATTCCCACCGCCTGACCGTGGACAACTCTACCCGCGTTTTCCCCTATTACAACTGGATGAATAACCGCGTTTTTGCCTATCAGGAACAATACCGGATGCTTGATGCCGCAGGCGTTCCTGCGCCCGCCGGCACGCCGGACTGCACGGCAATGACCGCCGTAGATCTGTATACCTATAAAACGCCCGACTATATGCTCTCCTGTGCGCAGGATTTCCGGCCCGGACGGCGCGGCTACCAGCAGCATCCGTGGAGCGCAACGCTCGGCGGCCGCTGCGTGGTCTTTACTACGAACCCGGGCAGCGAGGACTATTCAGCACGGCCAAACCAGCTTGCCGGGAACCTGATCCTCCCGCGCGCCGCCGCGCATGAAAACGTCGTGCTTGCCGTTTACCGCACGCATCCGGATTTTGTCGATTTTCTCTATACCCACGCCTATTTCCCGCAGCGGGAGTTCGACGAAGTAGTCGAGCGGGGCGGCTGGGTTTTTGGCCGTAAAGGCGAGGCATATATTGCTCTGCGTTCTCTCAATCCTGCGCGATGGGTTGCGCCGCGCGCGCTTTTGTACCGGACAGTCTATGGTGAGGGCTGGAAGGAAAAATCTGGAACCATGCGGCCGTATGAACTTATGGCGCCCGGCCATGCAAACGTTTGGGTATGCGAGCTTGGATCCAAGGCGCAAAACGGAAGCTTTACCGCATTTACAGACGCTTTTGCCGAGGATGCGCTGTGCGGCGATACCTTTGATTTTAGCTATCAATCGCCTTCGCAGGGGGAAATGTGCTTCGGATGGACGCGCCCGCTGACGGTATGCGGGAAAGCGGTTGCGCTGCACGATTACCCGCGCTATGACAATCCCTTCTGCCATGCGCTGTTCGGCGCACAGCGGTTCGATATCTGCACAGGGGATACGCATAGCGTGATCTGCTATGTCCAGCCGGAAGCGCCGGAGAAATAAACAATGAACATGGCTTTAAATAAACGGAAAAAGCTCTTGTCCATCCTGCTTTCCATAGCGGTGCTGCTGCTGCTCCTGCCCGCGCGTGCGCAGGCTGTACGCGCGGTATACAGCACGCAAACGCTGGTTTATAACGGCAACGCGGTTTCCCTTGACGCCTATAATATCGAAGGGTATACCTACTTCCGCCTGCGGGATCTCGCCGCCCTGCTTTCCGGCAGTATCCACTGTTTTTCGCTGGAGGCCGATGAACAGGCGTGCCGCGTCGATGTCACACGTTTTGAAAAAACCGGCGGTACGCCAACTGTGCCCGGCGAAGATTTGAGCTTGAGCTGCGCGGAAAGCGCATGGACCCTTTCTGTAGACGGCAATATGGTGGACTGTAAGATTTACAATATCGGTGGGCATAGCTTTTTCCGCCTGCGGGATCTCGCCTGCGCGCTGGGCTTCTGTGCCGGCTATGATGCGGACGCGGGGCAGGTGCTTCTCTATGCGGAAGCGCTTACCGGAAGCCCGGCGCTGGAAGGCGCCTGTTTTCAGGCGCTTGCCCTGCTGTACGGCGGCCAAACGGAAGCGGGTATTACGGCCCTTGCCCGGGCAGCGCAGGACGGCAGCGCGCGTGCAGCCTATGAACTTGCCGAGGGGTATTATTATGGAAGCTTTGGGCTTCCGCAGAGCTACGCCAAAGCCGCGCAGTATGCCAAAGCCGCTGCAGACGGCGAAAACCCGCGCGGGCAGTACCTGTATGGGCTGTTATTATGGACCGGGCAGGGGATAAAGCAGGATAAAACACAGGCGCTTTCCCTGTTTGCCTGTGCCGCGCAGGCGGGGAATATCCAGGCGCAGTCCTTCCTTGGCGCATGCCTGTATGAAGGGGATACGGCTGGGCAGGACGATATGAAGGCCGCTGCGTTTTCCAAGGCCGCGGCGGATTTTGGCGATGTACGCGCGGCGTATACCTATGGCCGCTGCCTTTACCACGGCCGCGGCACAGCAAAAAATTACGTCGCGGCTGTACAGTACTTCCAAACTGCCGCGCAGGGCGGGCTTGCCGATGCCGTCCATGCGCTGGGCGTATGTTACTACGAGGGTACAGGCGTGTGCTTTAACCCTTATATTGCCCTGTATTATTTTGAGCTTGCAGCCGGGATGGGAAATGCGGCTTCAGCATATAACGCGGGTATCTGCTACGCCGAAGGCGTAGGGACGCAGGCTGATGCGGAAAAAGCGGCGGAATATATGCGTTCTGCGGCTGAAGCGGGTATTGCCCAGGCGGCGGGCTGGCTGGAGAAACAAGAAACGCCGGAAACAAAAAAATCCCCGTAAAAGCCGAAGGCGTTCGCTGTATCTGCCTGGCACGGCAAGACTCATACAAAAAGCAAGTCTTTTAAATTTCAACCGGAACTGCAACAAAGAACAGGAATATCAGGAGAGGCCTAAAAGATCGTGGAAGTTATCGCAATGACCAAAAGCCATCCATATTGGGATAAAACAATGCAGTTTGCACAAGTGTGTTCCTGGAGAGCGGGCCCTATCCTTGCAGAAAGAATGAAACAAACTGCATTTTTGCCCTGGGAAAGGGTGTTTGCAGCCTGTGAGGGCGGGGAGATCATGGGATTTTGTACGCTTACCCAAAAAGACGAGCTGCCGGACATCTATGATTTTACCCCTTTTATTGGATTTGTCTTTGTAGACGAAAGACACAGAGGCAGACGAATTTCACAATGTATGATCCATAAGGCGATGGGTTATGCGCGTATGCTTGGATATGAGAGCGTCTATATTCTCAGTGGCGAAACCGGCTTATATGAAAAGTACGGGTTTGTTAAACTGGGGGATTACAATACGATCTACCATACAGTTGACCAGCTGTTTGTACGCTCTACAGCCGTATAGAAACTTTGCCCGGATCGGTATGTATCCCATACCGGCGCGGCATGCCCGGGATTCTTTTCAGCAAGGCCGCTTTTTCAGCCGGGCGCCAGTAAATTTTATATACGCCCGTATTCATGTAAACGCTTTGAGCAAAATCCGGAAAAAGCTCTCCGGCCGCACGTGGAGTTGACATCCCGGGCAAAAGGTTATAGAATAAAATTGTATAGATGCGGCGATTTCGCGCCGGCCGGCCGGCGTTCCCGCAGGAATCTGATTTTCATACATAGGTGATCGGATATGATTAAACTTTCTCCGTCGATCCTCTCCGCGGATTTTGCAAACCTTGAACGGGATATTACAAAAGCCGGGCTTGCAGGCGCGGATTATATCCATGTTGACGTCATGGACGGGCATTTTGTACCCAATATTACCATTGGTGTGCCGGTGGTGAAATCCTTGCGCAAAGCGACAAAGCTGCCGCTGGATGTGCATCTGATGATTACCGATCCGGACGATTATATTGAAGCATTTATTGCCGCCGGTGCAGATATCCTGACCGTCCACGCTGAAGCAAACGGCGACACGCTCGCCCAGATCCGCCGCATTCGAGCGCTTGGCGCGCGGCCCAGCGTTTCCATTAAGCCGGGTACGCCCGTCGAAACTGTCCTCCCGCTTCTTCCGGAGCTTTCGATGCTGCTTGTGATGACGGTAGAGCCGGGCTTCGGAGGGCAGGGTTTTTTGGAAGATACGATTCCCAAAATCCGGGCGCTGCGCCGCGCCATTGACGCGGGCGGCTATGCCTGTGAGCTGGAAGCCGACGGCGGCATCGGCGCAAAAAATATCCGCGCAGTTTGCGAATATGGAATCAATGTTGTGGTTGCGGGCAGCGCCGTTTTTGGCCAGCCGGATATCGGCGCCGCAATCGCCGGGCTGCGCGCAAATACGGAGGGCTTATAAAATGCAAATGGGTATCGTAGGGCTGCCGAATGTTGGCAAAAGCACCTTGTTTAATGCTATTACCAATTCCGCCGCGGAAGCGGCAAACTATCCTTTCTGCACCATTGACCCGAATGTCGGCGTTGTCGCAGTGCCGGACGAGCGGCTGGATGTGCTTGCAAAAATGTACAATCCGGAGAAATACACCCCTGCGGTGATTGAATTCGTCGATATTGCAGGGCTGGTAAAGGGTGCGTCGCGTGGCGAAGGGCTGGGGAACAAGTTCCTGGCCAACATCCGTGAGGTAGACGCGATCGTCCATGTTGTGCGCTGCTTCCGGGATGAAAACGTCGTTCACGTTTCCGGCGATCTTGATCCGGCCGACGATATTACGACTATTAACCTTGAACTGATCCTCTCCGACATGGAAATGCTGACCCGCCGCGCCGAGCGCACGGAAAAGCTGGCCAAGGGCGACCGCAAGCTTGCCGTGGAAGCGGCGTTTTACCGCCGTCTGCTTGCGCATTTGGAAGAAGAAAACCGCGCATCCACCTTTGAATGCGGATCCGATGAGGAAAAGGCATGGCTTGCCGGCGCGGGGCTGATCACCGCAAAACCCGTCATCTATGCGGCAAACCTCGATGAAGACGGCTTCCGCAGCGGCGAAGAAAACGAATATTATAAAGCTGTCTGTGCGGTTGCGCAGCGGGAAGGGGCGCGCGTGCTGCCCATCTGCGCCAAGATCGAGCAGGATATCTCTGAGCTCGACGAAGAAGACCGCGTAATGTTTATGGAAGAACTTGGGGAGACGGAAAGCGGCCTTTCCCGCCTGATCAAATTGAGCTATGAGCAGCTCGGCCTGATTTCCTATCTCACTGCCGGCCCAAAAGAAGTCCGCGCCTGGACGATTGAGCGCGGCACAAAGGCCCCGCAGGCCGCCGGCAAGATCCACTCCGACTTTGAACGCGGTTTTATCCGCGCCGAATGTGTTTCCTTTGATGACCTTGTCGCCTGCGGTACAATGGCCGCAGTCAAGGAAAAGGGGCTTCTGCGCAGCGAAGGCCGCGATTATGTCATGCGCGACGGCGACGTCGTGGTGTTCCGGTTTAACGTGTGATGCGTATCCCGATTCCACAGGCCGGGCCTTCGCCCCGTGAACGCATCCACGCCCTTGACCTCATCCGCGGTGTGCTGATCCTGGGTATGATCGGCGATCATATTTTATATGATTGCGTGACGTATCTGGGCATATTCGAAGGCGTCATGCAGCATCCTGTACGCATGGCGCTGCATTATCTTGGCGCATACCTGTTTGTGTTGCTGTCTGGGGCAAGCGCCTGTGTTTCGCGCAGCAACCTCCGGCGCGGGCTGCAGCTTGCGGTTATTTCTCTGGGGGTAACACTGGTCACGTTTTTAAACAACCCCGCCAATTTTATTGTTTTTGGTATCCTGCACTGCCTCTCCGCCTGCGCGATCCTTTATGCGCTCCTGCGCCCCGCGCTCGCGCGCATCCCGCACACGCTTGCGCCGGTTTTGTGGATCACGCTCACCGTGCTGTTTGGTTGGCTTACCGCCGTTGTTGTCCCGGACTCCGGATGGTTCTGGCTTTTCGGATTTGAAAATGCCAGGTTTGTTTCTGCGGATTACTACCCGCTGTTTCCATGGTTTTTTGTCTATCTACTGGGTGCATGGGCTGGTCCGTATATTTTTGCGCACCGGCTGCCAGCCTGGTTTTACCGGCTGCGCTGTGCGTTTCTCGAAAAAATCGGGCGCTGGAGCCTGTGGGTATACCTGCTGCACCAGCCGGTTGCGCTGTTTATCATCCTGGTTATCCGGGAAATGTATTTCCGCTGAAATTTTTGGCTTTTTATATTTTCACATAGTACCCTTCTGCCCGTCCCGGATCCATCATGGATCCGGGACGGTTTTTATATTCCCGCGCCTGAAGCCCGCTGCCGTCATGCAATACCAAACCCGCAGGATTGAACAGGATTTCAATCCTCTTCCCGTTTTTGGCCATATCATTTGAATATTGGGCCATTTTGCCTAAAATTACTTGTCTTTTTCTCTGCCTTTCCTGTATACTGATAACAAATATAATGCGGAGGTATGTTTATGCCCAAAATAGCGAAAATTGCAGTGCACCCTTCTTTTAAAATTGGAAAACTGTCGCCCCGGCTCTACGGCGGCTTCCTCGAGCCCATCGGCACGATGGTCAACGGGAATATGTTCAACCCCAAACACCCGACCGCAGATGAGCAGGGCTTCCGCCGTGACTGGATTGAAGCGCTGAAGGCCGCCGGGATCCCCTCCGTGCGCCTGCCGGGCGGGAATTTTATCTCTGGTTGGGACTGGAAGGATTCCATCGGACCGAAGGATAAACGCAAGACGCATCTTGACCTTGCCTGGTTCCAGTATATTACAAATGAAGTCGGCCATGACGAATACCTGCAGTGGGCCGAAAAATGCGGTTTTGAGCCGATGTATACCATCAACCTCGGCACCGGCGACATCAATGACGCCATTTACATCACCGAGTATACCAACCATAAAGGCGGTACCTATTGGTCTGACCTGCGCCGGCAGTATGGCCATGAAGATCCCTACGGCGTAAAAATCTGGTATCTCGGCAACGAAGCCGACGGCCCCTGGCAGATCGCGTCCTGGGACAAGGACCCGCGCGGCTACGGCGTGAAGGCGCATGAGGTTTCCAAGGCTATGAAATGGGTCGACAGCACGATTGAAACGGCTGTATGCGTTTCCTCGTCGCCCTATCTGGATCATTATCCGGACTGGGACCGCCAGGTGCTTGAACAGTGCTATGAAGCGGTAGATTATATCTCCCTGCACCATTATCATACCGTCCCGCTCGGCGACCTGCCTACCCTGCTGGCAAGTTCGGTCTATTTTGAGGATTATATCAACACCGAAATTGCCTTGTGCGACTATATTGCCACGAAGAACCGCTCTCAGCATGTCATGAAGCTTTCCTTCGACGAATATGGCAATTCCATGCGCGCGCCGAAGGGATATGAATACGGCATTACGCAGGAACGCTACTTCCAGCGCGGCGCGCAGAACCACTCCCCGCGCGAGTATATCCTGCACGATCCGGACAATATGGGTTCCGGTATGCGCTTTAAACGCCCCTATGGCGAGATTGTAGATATCTGCACAACCGCATCCACCCTTATGACCTTCATGCGCCACGCAGACCGTGTGGAGATCGGCTGTATGACCGGCGGCCTCGGCGCCTATGCGGCCTGCAACCATGACCACGTCTGGAATGGCGGGCTTTACCATCTGTTCCAGCAGCTGCGCGCTTACGGCGTCGGCACATCTATGCGTACCGCTGTCGACTGCGACACCTTTGACGTCCCGGCATACGGCTGCGACAAGTTCCATATGTACGACGCGCGCGAGGGCCTGCCCTTTATTGAGTCGGCAGCCGCGCTCGACGATGAAACCGGCGCATTGAATATCTTCGTCCTCAACCGCAATTGGGAATCCGATAATGACGCCGTTATCGATGCAGCCAGTTTCGCCGGCTATAAGTTCCGCGAGCATATCGAGCTGTATTCCGACGATATCATGGCCTCGAACAGCTTCGAGAACCCGGGCGCAATTCTCCCGAAGGCCAACACCGCCACGCACACCGGCGATGACGGCATGGTACATGCAAACCTGAAGAAGCTTTCCTGGAACGTGTTCCGTTTCGAAAAGGAATAAGCCCGCTGCGTTTTATTTTACTTTTTCAAGCGTCCCTGTCCGCATGTTCGGCGGACAGGGACGTTGTTTTATTCATGTAAAATTTTTTGTGAAAATTCTACATGAAAAATCCGAAAATTCCGGCATATTTCCTATATTTAACACATATGAATTACGCTATAATAAAGATGTAGATTTGAAAAAATCGAAGCGCCGCATAAAGGAGGTGGATTTTTGCGGACCGGAGACGCTGCGGAAATCACAAAAACAGAATATTGCTAGGCGTATTTACCATGAACAAAAGAAGAAATTTTGGTCGATGGTTGTATGCTGTGTAATGGTTCTGGCAATCTGTTCCCCTGTTTTTGCGACGGATATCACTGTAAATACGGATTTACCCACATTAACTGACGAAGAAATGGATGCTCTTCGTGAGCATGAGCATTCCAAAGTAACCCGTGCAGATTTTTATCCATGCCCGAACTGTCCGGCTGCCCAATGCTTAGCGCTGTATTGTGGTGCCCCAAGGGCAGTCAGCCATCAGACGTCATGTAAAAACGGCTGTATTATAACCTGGTATACCGCATCCTATTGGTACCAGTGTAATCTTTGCGGTTATGTAAAGCCGGGCAGTAAAATTGTGGGGCATACCTGCCGGTTGGATCATTCCGTATGCGCTGATGAATATTGGTGCATAGCCGATGTGAGAACCTGACAATTGATTTTCATCCCCTGATCCAGAGGAGGTGCTTCCATGAAAAACGTACGCTTCTTATATATCTTATCGCTCTTTCTGTTTCTGCTTCTTCTGACCGGGTGCGCGGCAACCGCCGCTGCGCCTGAAACCGTCAGCATTTACGATGAAATCGTCTTAGACGGAAGCAGCTCGCACAGCTCGCTTTTTACATCCGGCATGGGTGTTGAAGATGTGCTTGAAACGCTGAACCTGAAGGAAGAGGATCTTTTTTCGCTTAACACATATCCGCTTGACGGGAAGTCTTCCCCGGTCGAGGGCGCTTCGGAAATGACCATGATGGCCACGAAGGAGAGCTATTATTTTGAGGAATTCGGCAAAGATCTTCCGTTCCGGCTGGGATTTACGTTTTATAACGATGCGCTTCGCAGCGTAACTTACAATGTTTATATTGATGTTGAAGACCCCGGCGAGGGGTATGGCCTCGCGATGGATTTTATGAACAGCTTTATTGAAAAAACCGGGGCAAAGCCAGTGGAAAACGGTGTGGAATTTGAATACCAGACTTACGGTTCCGCAGAAAAAGAAAGCTTCTTAACCCCGGGCGGGAATTATGCCTGCCAGTTTTTCCATGGCGGCGTCCTTGCCGAAATCGGCATGTCCAGCTTCACGCCGACGGCTGGCCAGGGCTATGACCAGGACGTTATGGTACAGCTCGGTATTTCGCTGATGCTTGACAGGGCCGGCGGATGAGAAAAAGAGTCCCATAATAAACAATGCCCCCACGCTGCATATACAGTGTGGGGGCATTTTGCTCCGGTTTTTCAGGCACGTCATGCCGCCGCAGGAAGCTTTGGGAAAGTTTTTTGGTAACAGCGGATAAAATAGACAATCTCGGCCAGCGAAGTAATCGACCAGGAAAATACATATAAAAGATACAGCGACTGGATCGTATGAAAATAGGCGAACACGGTGTAAACCCAGATTACGCGGAAAACACAGGAGCCCAAAATCACGATCACCGTCGGCACAAAGCTTTTCCCCAGACCCCGGGAGGCTGCAATGGTACAGTCCATAAATGCGGAAACGCAGTATGAAAATCCCATTACCGTCAGCCGTTCCATACCCGCGGCTGCAACTGCGGTTTCGGTGGTAAACAGCGACAGGAATACCCGCCCGCAAAGCACAAGTCCGGCGCCCAGAAGCGCGCCGGCGCTAAATGAATAGCCAAGACTGATAAAGTAACTTTTTTTGACACGCTCCTGCTTTTCTGCGCCGAGATTCTGGCTCATGAAGCTGGAGCAGGCAGTATAAAAGGCGGCCATCACGTCGTAGACAAGTGCGTCGGCGTTTGTTGCTGCTGCATTACCGGAAACAACGGTCGCATCAAAGGAGTTGACGCCGGTCTGTATAAAAAGGTTTGCGATTTGAAAAATCGCGTTTTGCACGCCCGCCGGAAGGCCAATGGAAAGCAGCATATGTGCACGGTCCCGATTAATGCGCAGTTTTTTCCAGCGCAGGCCGTATTCCTCTACGCTGCCGGCAAGGGAAAGCAGCACCAGGACAGCGGAAATATACAAAGAGATCACGCTGGCAATTGCTACGCCTGCAACAGAGAGGCGGCAGATAATAACGAAAAAGAGATTGAGCAGAACGTTGACCACGCCGGAGATTGTCAGAAAGCACAGCGGCCTGCGTGTATCCCCCACCGCGCTGAGCACGCCATTTCCGAAATTATACAGCGCAAGCGCAGGCATGCCGAGAAAGTAGATGCGCAGGTACAGCGCCGCGCCGCTGAGCAGTTCTTCTTTTGTGTTCAGCAGTTCCAAAAGCGGACGGGTAAACACAAGCCCAAACGCCATTACCGCCAGCCCGGCTGCCAGGCACAGCAGCGCAGCGGTATGTACCGTTTTTTCTACCTCATCTGGCTGGCGCGCCCCATAAAAGCGGGCGACAATAACATTGACCCCGCTTCCGATCCCCATAAGGAAACCGGTAAACAGCGCGACCAGCGTCGATGTTGAACCGACGGAGCCAAGCGCGTCCGCGCCGGCAAAGCGTCCGACCACCGCGATATCCGACATATTAAACAGCACCTGCAGGAGGTTGGAAAATACCAGCGGCAGGCTGAACCAAAATATCCCTTTGAAAAGGGAACCTTCCGTAAGGGAACGCAGTTGTTTCATTGTTTTTCACCCGATATATTTGCGCAGATTGAAAAAATCTGCGTGCGCAAGAGGAGAGAAAGCAAAAAGCCGCTTTCTCTCCTGATAATCCTGATATTTTGCTCTTTTAAACGGAGCCTTTGCCTCTGCGCAGGGGCCCGTTATTCGCGGCAGAAAATTTCCCGCAAAAGCTTCTCCATCCGGCAGGCGAAGGTATAGTGCCCGACCCGGGAAAGATGGCATCCGTCCGGATTCAGTTCAATACCCCATTCTCCCGCGTCGGCAAAATAAACGCCCTCTTCTTCTGCCATCTTCCGATAGCAGGCGCCAAGCCGGCGGGAAATTTCGCCGGATGACGGCGTCATATTATATACTGGCGGATCCTGGATAACCAGCGGTACCGGCGCGATGAGGAGGATTTTTACCGGTGTTCCGGCCAGAAAAGGGTTTTCGCGGACAGATGCGATCATGCGGCGCATATTCTCCGTAATTTCCCCGGCGGACGAAGCAAAAATTTCCTTGGTGTCATTGGTTCCGAGCATGATCACCACGCCGTCGAGCGGCCGGTGCGCATTGAGGAAATACGGCAGGCATTTCATGCCGTTGCTGCGCGCGCCATCGCCGTCTTCCCCGAAGGCAATGGTCATGCCATTGGTTCCGGCTTCAATGATGTGGAAATCCTCACCCAGCGCCTTTGCCAGTCTCCCGGTCCAACGCGTGGAAAGGTCAAAACGGGAATTTGTCTCTGAATTAAAGCCATGGGTATTGGAGTCGCCGAAGCAAAGAAGATTAAACACGCCCAACCTCCATTTCTTAAAAAGCGGCGCCGCTTATGTTCAGCGTTTGAAACTGTCCTTTAAACTGACCGTACGGTTAAACACCAAAGGATTTTTTGTGTCACGGCAGAAATAGCCAAGCCGCACAAACTGGAAACGCTCGCCGGGCGCAGCATCAGCCAGGCTGGGCTCAAGCTTGCAGCCGGACAAATGAACAACGGATTCGGGGTTGATAAAATCATCAAACGTCTTGCCTTCCGGAATATCATTTACATCCTCAAGGGTAAACAGGTTGTCAAACAGATCGACGGCGGCGTCAATTGCGTGCCTTGCGCTGACCCAATGGATTGTGCCGCGCACTTTTCGGCCGTCTGCCGGAGCGTTATCGCGGGAAACAAGGTCGGCTGTACATACAATCTGTGCAATAGAGCCGTCGTCTTTTTTTTCAACCCGCTCACAGCGCACAATATATGAACCCATGAGCCGCACTTCTTTTCCGGGCGTCATGCGCTGGAACTTGGGCGGCGGAACCTCGGCGAAGTCGTCCTCTTCGATCCACAGCTCACGTGTAAAGGGCACTTTGCGCTTTCCGGCTTCAGGATCCTCCGGGTTGTTGGCAACAGCGAAATATTCCACCTGGCCTTCAGGATAATTTTCAATCACAACCTTTACAGGCTTTGTTACTGCAATGCGGCGCAGCGCGGTTTTGTTCAGCTCTTCGCGCAGGCAGTGTTCCAAAAGGCGGATATCCACCAGTGAATCGTTTTTCGCCACGCCCACGCGGGTAAGGAAATCGATGATCGCTGCCGGCGTGTAACCGCGGCGGCGCATTGCGCACAGCGTCGGCATGCGCGGATCGTCCCATCCGTCGACTACCCCGGTTTCCACAAGCTTGCGCAGGAAACGCTTGGACATGACGGTATGCGTCAGGTTCAGGCGGGCAAATTCAATTTGACGCGGATGTGCGTCGATGCCGCAGTAAGAGGATACTTTTTCCACGACCCAGTTGTAGAGCGGGCGGTGATTTTCATATTCAAGGGAGCACAGGGAATGGGTAATGCCTTCCAGCATGTCCTGCACCGGGTGGGCGTAGTCGTACATTGGGAAAATACACCATTTTGTCCCCTGCCGGTGATGTTCTATATAACGGATACGGTAAAATACCGGGTCGCGCATATTGAAGTTGCCTGAGGCAAGGTCGATCTTGGCGCGTAGGGTATATTTGCCCTCAGGGAACTCGCCGGCGCGCATACGGCGGAACAGATCGAGCGATTCTGCAGCCGGACGGTTGCGGTAAGGGGATACCGCCGGGTGGGTCAGGTCGCCGCGGTATTCCCGGAACTGCTCCGGCGTCAGCTCGCAGACGTAGGCGTCGCCGTGCAGGATCAGCTGCTCGGCAAATGCATACGTCTTTTCAAAATAGTCGGAACCGTAGAAAAAGCGGCCGCCCCAGTCAAAGCCGAGCCAGTGTATGTCCTCTTTGATGGCATCAACGAATTCGACGTCTTCCTTGGCGGGATTGGTATCGTCCATACGCAGGTTGCATGCGCCGCCGAATTTTTTCGCCATCCCGAAATCGATCAGCAGCGCTTTGCAGTGGCCGATATGCAGGTATCCGTTGGGCTCCGGTGGAAAGCGGGTATGCACATGGGTGCAGCGCCCGGTTTCGAGGTCCTCCCGAATAAAATCCTCGATAAAATTGGAAATATTTTTCTCATCCATAATTTTCTATCCTTTATTCCATCTATACAATATCAGACCTGATAAAATTATAAAGCTGCATTCTGCCTGCCCTCCCAGCCCCGGGATGGAGGCTTTAGGTATAGCAGCCCCGGGAAATGCGGGAAGGGAGCGGGAAATGTCCCAAGCGTATGCCGTCTGCACTTTTATAGGACGGCCAGCATTGCATCAATGCGCGCGCGCACCTTCTGTGCGCCGAGCACGCGCATGACCTCATACATGTCCGGAGAATTAAGCCGGCCGGTGACAGCGACGCGCAGGAACATGCTGACGTCTGCAACAGAGCCCCGGTAGGCTTCCGGCGCGGCCCGGTAGGCTTTCATATCCGCAGCATAGCCCATGGTCTCTGCAATGATTTTGATCTTGTCAAACCAGACATTCTGTTCATCATCGGGGTTATAATTCGCCGCGAAGGCCTGCAAAGCAACGCGTACGTCGGCTTTCGCGAATTTTTCGTCTATAGAATCTTCGGGCGCAAAAAACTCGTCGAAGAAAAATCCCATATACGCCTTAGCCTCGCTCCATACGGCAAGATCCTTGCGCGGCTTTTTCCCGCCGCGCCCTATGGCGAAAATCGCCGTGGACATCGCCGGGTCCCGGGCCAAAGCCTCGGCAAACCCTGAGTCAAACTCCTGCGCCCAGCCGAGCACATGCGCATACACCTCGGCGGCGTTCATACGGGCAATTACATTTTTGGAAACATCGCGCAATTTATCGATGTCGAACAGGGAGCCGGCAGGATTCATTTTTTTAATGGAAAATTTAAACGCATCCAACGGCGCATCCGGGTTTGCGCGGCGCCAGTCCTCGAAATTGGAATTGAGGATCGTCATGAGATATTCACTGACAGCCTCTGTCGGATACCCCTGCGCGCGGTAATAGGTCAGGGCAAGCTCTGGATCCTTCCGCTTGGAGAGCTTGCGCTTGCTTGCGCCGTCCATCTTCATCAGCGGGCCAATATGTGCGTACTTGGGTGGCCGGAAACCCAGCGCATGGAACAGCTGTATATGGAAAGGGAGGCTTGGCAGCCATTCGTCTCCGCGTACAACCAAGGTTGTGCGCATGAGGTGGTCGTCGACGGCATGGGCGAAGTGGTAGGTCGGAATGCCGTCGGATTTTAAAAGCACGTGGTCGATATCGTTTTCTGTCAGTTCCAGGTCCCCTTTGATTAAATCGATAAATTTGATCTTGTTTTCAATCGACCCGGTGGAACGGAAACGCAGCACCCAGGGCGTCCCCTTGTCCAGTTGCGCCTCGATATCTTCCAACGGCCGGTCACGCCAGACGGCAAAGGGCCCGTAATAGCCAAAATTGACCTTTTCAGCTTCCTGCCGGGTGCGCATGGCGGCCAATTCCTCTTCCGTGCAGAAGCAGGGATAAGCCATTGCCTTCTCCACCAGAAGCTTTGCATAGATATGGTAAATTTCCGCGCGCCGGCTCTGGCGGTAAGGGCCGTACTCGCCCGCGTCGCCGTCCACAGTCGCGCCTTCGTCGAAGGTAATCTTATAATGGCGCAGCGATTCAATTAAAACCTGTACCGCACCAGGTACCTCGCGCTTGGCGTCGGTATCCTCAATACGCAGGAAATGCACGCCGCCGGACTGGTGTGAAAGGCGTTCGGAGGTGAAGCCCTGCACAAGGTTTCCGAGGTGGACAAACCCGGTTGGGGACGGCGCCATGCGGGAGACGGCCGCACCCTCGGGAAGCGGACGCGGCGGAAAACGCTGCTCCATATCCTGAGGCGTCTGTGTAACATCCGGGAACAGGCGCGCGGCCAATTTTTGATAATCCATATTGTCCCTCCGTAGAATCTGATACAAGGCGATTTTAGCACAAGACCTTTATAAAATCAATAGAATTCATAGCCCTTACCCGTATCCCGTCCGATTTCAGACACGGCTGCGTCGGAGGGTGCGGTCCGGTTGAAAAAAAGCCCAGGACATGCTATATTAAGATTGAATATTCATCATATGGAAAAACGTCTGCGCCTGTTCGCCGCAGCGTGGGAAAGGAAGGGGTTACATATGGCATTTTCACCTTTTGATTTCGTCAAAACGCTCAGCTTCGTCCGCTACGGCGGTACGCCGGAGGAACGAAGGGCCGCCGGACTGATCCGGGATGCAGTGGAAAGCGCCGGCGGGAGCTGTGAATTTATGGAGTTTCAAATCCCTGCGTCCATCTGTAAGCATTGTGTAGTGGAAACTGTTGCGCCTGTATCCCACCGCATTGACGCCGTCGCTTTTGGAATGTGCGCCGGGATCCCTGCGCCAGGAAAAACCTTTCAGCTTTATTATGCAGAGCGCGGCACCGAGCGCGATTATCTCGGCCGGGATGATCTTTCGGACACGGTTGTGATGCTCAACACGCTCAGCCTTGACGCTTATAAGCAGTTATGCGCGCGGCATGCGGGCGCCATCCTTGTCATTGCCGGGAAATACTATCAAAGTGCAGCGGAGGCGGGGATTTATGCGCGCAATCTGCGCCCTAAGTTTCTAGAATACGGCAATATCCCCACTTTCTCGGTTAGCGCCCACGATGCAACCGAACTGATTCGCAGCGGCGTAGGGGCAATTCATATCGAACTGGAACACAGCTATGGCGAGGCAAGCTCTCAAAATGTCCTTGCCACCGTCGGGGGTACGCAGCCCATGCAAGAGAGCATTGTGCTGACCGCACATTATGACAGCGTACCGCTCGGCGCCGGAGCCTGGGATAACGCTACTGGAAGCGCTGCGCTTTTAGGTCTTTATTTTTATTTCCTTGCCCATCCGGTACGGCGTACTCTGCGCTTTATCTGGTGCGGCGCGGAGGAGCAGGGCCTACTCGGTTCGAAGGCATATGCCGCGCAGCATGAAGCGGAGCTTGCCAATATTAAATTTTGCTTTAATTTTGATATGTGCGGCACGATTTTGGGTAACAATCAGATTTTCATCACCGGCGGCAAAGAGCTTGAAACCTTTGTCGATCAGTACTGCCGGGAAACCGGCTACAGCGCCAGCACCCGCACCGGCGTGCATTCCAGCGATTCCGCACCCTTTGCCGACCATGGGATTCCTTCCCTTGGCCTTTCGCGCGGCACATCCACCTCGGAAATCCATACCTGCCGGGACCAGCTCTTCCCCATTGGGGAGCAGGCGCTTCTGCAGAATATCCGGGATTTCACAGGGCTTGTCTCCCGCGTAGCCGATTCTGCGGTTTTGCCGGTAGATACTGGAATGCCGGAAGAGATGAAAAAGGAGTTGGACAAGTATTTCCAGCGCGATTGAGCGGCTTTTTTATCTGCGGCAGCATAGATTGCCTGCTTTTGGAAGTTGCTGCGTCCGGGCGTGGAATCCATATTTTTGTCTGTTTCTGTTGTATACAAATCGAAATCCCCGGAGTACAGGTCCTGCTCCGGGGATTTTTTCTGTAATTCTCCGCATTTTGATGCGTACACCGTCAAAAATGCAGGTTTTGTGTCTTCAGGAGATCCGGCTGGTAATCTATATGCACAAATTGTGTCCCTGGAATATGGGAATGCATCTTTCCTGGGGCGGCCGGAAAGCGCTTTTTTCAACAGCGGTGTCTAGCAGAAAACCGTTTCGTATATAGGAGGCACGGATATGGGATCTATACCCATTTTTCGTGTAAAAAGAAGAAAGGTTTTCCCTTAAGAAACGAAAAAGAATGATTCTATGCACTGCAAATACAGTGGAAAAGCCGGCGCGGATAAACTGGGAGGCAAGACGGCGGGGTCCGGGGGATTCCATATATGGCCCCGGGCCCTGCCAGGCAGTTTCGCTGATTCACTGCTTTTCCTGCATTGCCTTCAAAAACGACCGTACCCGTCCCGTTTCCACTGCATCAAAACGGAATTCCAGCGCATCTGCCACAAACGCGGCAAGCTCTGCAAAGTAATCATAAAACACAAACAGTTTTTCCCAGATATCGGCATATTCCCCTCCAGGGAAAATGCCATGGAAGCGCGCTATCTCCTGCGCGCTCAGATAATTTTTAAAGTATTTCCCATGCGCGCCGACTGTAACGGCGAAATCATGCTGTGCACCGATTTTCCAGGAAAGCATTTTTATAAACTGCTTCATCGCCAGCACATCGTAGGCATATTTGGCATAATAAAGCTGTTCGCGGCATAACCCCTTGGCAATATAGATGCTGACCCAGCGAAATTCGTTGCAGGTATCCAGATACTCTTTTTCCCCGGGCTGCTGGACGTGATAGGCCGCCTCGCTTGCAAGCGGCTGCAGCACTTCGTATCCATCTTTATCGAGCAGGATCACACGGGGCTCGTCGTTTTGCGCCTGATCCGCAAGGCCGCGCAGGTCAAGGATCGACAGGTCGATCCGGCTGCCATCGGTAAACTGAACCAGATAGGCAAAACGCGCATGGCTGTTGTAATCGTAAGGATGATTATACCAGTCGTCAGGACACTGCAGAATCAGGATTTCACCGAATGCGTTTAAAAATGAACGGTCGCGGGTGAAATCCCGGGCGTCGGTGACAAACCAGCTGATATCAAAGTCGCTGTAGCGGTCGTGTAACGCGTTTGGATTGGCACGCGAACCTTCCATAGTCACAGCCCGGATCCGTTCGTCGGCGCGTGCAATATCTACAATCCGTGCAAGTGCCTGCTCTGGGCTTTCTGTCATAGACAGCACTCCTTTTTCTTTGCGCGGCGGAAGGAGAAGCTTTGTTCTGCCGTGCGGATGATTGGATACAGCATGCGCGCACAGAATCTGTGCGCGCAGCAGCAGTATCTTTTTATAAATTATCCTCGTATTGGCTGATAAACGCCACATTATAGCGTTCATAATCATTGAGTACGCTTGAATCAAAGTTGGCAGGCTGAATATAGCCGATATACCAGGACTGTTCATTGAAATAATCCTGGATTTCTGCAGTGGAGAACAGGCGGCCATGCCGCGCGAAAATTTCGTTGCGTGCAAACGTCAGCTGCTGCTTATCCATGCCCTCGAGATCCGCCTGCGTCAGGTAACGCGAACTGCTTTCCGGCAGCAGATAAGGATCTTCTTCATCCTCCTGCTGGGTATCCAGCTCCTGGACGTTTACCGCATTGTCCGGGATTTCACCGGTATCCACGCGGTAAGCCTTCCCGGAACCACAGGCAAAAGTATCCGTATCCAACCAGGCAAGGCCCATAGCGGCATCTGCAAGCCCCAGGACATAGCTGTCCTTATCATACGTATATTGTGTCGGCCAGGTATAGGGGTACGCATCGCCCACAAGGTAAATATCCAGCTTTCCCGCGGTGGAGAAGACCCAGTATGTATTGCGGTAACCGTCTGTTTCCGATTCCCAGCGCCAGGTGCCGCGGATTTCATAAACCGGCTTGGGCTCGACCGGCGGCTGTCCGGAAGTGTCCGGTGTCTGATCCGGAAGCCTGCCGGACTGGGGATCGCCGTTTTCCGTATCTTCCGGCGTTTGCCCGTCGGCAACGCCGGGTACATCCGGCACGTCGCTGCCGGCGTCTGTACGGCGGGCCAGGAAACTGCATATACCAAAGACCGCCGCACAGACGGCGGCAGCTGCCAGGATCCACAGCGCGGCGGTAACGGCCGGCGCACGCCGCCGCACCGGCCGCTCCCGGTGCTCCCCATCAATACGCCGGACAGGACGCTCCGGATCGATGCCGGCCGCTTTATACAGCGGCTTTTTTTCCGCAGGGCCCGGGCCAAACGGCTGGGTATCTCCGCCTGCCTTCTCTGCGGTTTCGGGCGCGGCCAGTGCGCCGCAGTGAGGGCATTTGTGTGCACTGTCCGGGACGGCTTTTCCACAAGAACGACAAATCATAGTTATTTACACCTGCAATTCGATTTAACATAATGGATGTTCGGCGGGACAAACGCGTTTTCTTGTCCTCACTTTCCGGCTTTATTTACAAAATTACCAACTTTTTGAAAAAACAGCCGTATTCCGGGCTTATTATACCACAGCAATTCCAAAATTGAAATGTTTGCGTAATGTTTTCGTGAGATTTTA
This sequence comes from uncultured Eubacteriales bacterium, assembly GCA_934546935.1. Taxonomy (GTDB): domain Bacteria; phylum Bacillota; class Clostridia; order Oscillospirales; family QAMX01; genus CALWJF01. The sequence continues at coordinate 18,735 of CAKTEH010000017.1, read as the reverse complement.
CAATTTTCCTTGTACAGTTTTCGTTTGAAGAGATCAATATTTGTTAAATCTGTTTAAATCTTTGAAAATATTCCCTATAGAACTTGTTGAACTTGTGCATTTGTGCTATAATAGGGCATGCCAAGCTGAAAGGACACCGTAATTTCCAAAAAACACACGCCCGTGAAACAGGCCTTACCGAGATCCGCTCTTTGCGTATGGCGTAATCTCTGGAAAGCATACGGACTTATATACAGCGATTCCCCGGCGTTTTTCGCCCTTCAGGCTTTCGCTTTATAGCGGCGCGGGGGATTTAACGGTATTCGGGCAGTGCAGCGGCGCCGTAGAGGCCTGCATCATTCCCCAGCTGGGCGCGTACGAGTTTTGTGCGTTGGCGCAGGCCCCGGGCATATTCCTCCCGGTCCAGCGCCGCCCGCACCGGCGCAAGCAGCGTCTCCCCTTCGTTGGAAATTCCGCCGCCGATGCAGAGCACCTCCGGTTGGAAAATATTAACGATGTTAATCAACCCGCAGGCCAAAAAGGCCGTATAAGCTTCCACCACCTCGCGTCCGGCGCCGTCGCCGGCACGCATGGCGTCAAAGGCTGTCCGGCCGCCTGCCTTCTCAGGCACAGGGGCAAGCTTCCACATATAGCTTTCCGGCGCTGCGCGCATGGCGTCGCGCGTCTGCTCAATCAGGGCTGTAACCGAAGCGTAAGCCTCAAAACAGCCGCGCCGGCCGCAGGTACAGGGCCTGCCGTCATAGGCAATGCTCATATGCCCGAGCTCCAGGGCAGCATGATTAAAACCTGAATACAGCCGCCCGCCGATAACAGCCCCGCCGCCGATTCCGGTGCCAAGCGTAACCGCCACCATATCCCGGCTCCCGGCCCCCGCTCCGGCGACATATTCGCCCAATGCGGCGGCGTTTGCATCATTTTCCATATAAACGGGCCTGCCCAGCCGGGCTTTGACAAGATCCGCCATCGGTACGCCCGTAAAATCATAGCGGCTCCAGTATTCAATTATACCCTGCTGCGGATCTACGATCCCCGGGCTCCCGATTCCAATATAAGCGGCGTCCTCCGGCGCCATCCCACAGGCAAGGCAGCTTTCCAGGCAGGCTTGGGCAATGCTGTCGGCTATGCCCTGCGGCGTCGGACTGCGCCGGGTCGGTACGCTGGATCGGGCAAGCAGCCGGTATTGCTCATCAAACACGGCGGCCGCCGTGTTTGTGCCGCCTAAATCCACGCCAATTTTCTTCATCCGCTCCTCCTCTCCGCCCCAAGGCGGGCTTTCCGATCAGGTTTTAGAAGAACTGGATTTTTTTTGCAAATCCAATTCTCTGTTTTCGTTTAATTTTGCGATGGTTTTATGTAAATTTATTCCATATAATATAATATAGGGTTTTTATAAAAACGCAAGAGCCAAATTTAAAATGACCATGGAGCAGAAAACCAAAATGGAAAGAAAATGTGGAATCTTACTTGCCCTTTCCTCTCTGCCCGGCCCTTTTGGGATCGGTACGATGGGAAAGCAGGCATATACCTTTATTGACCAGCTTAAAGAGGCCGGCCAGAGCTTCTGGCAGATCCTGCCGCTGTCGCCGTCCGGCGCAGGGAATTCGCCCTATCAAAGTATCAGTGCGTTTGCCGGCAATCCGGATTTCATCGATTTTGATCTGCTTGCCGAAGACGGGCTTATGACGCAGGCTGAGGCGGATCAGTGCCGCGCCCCCTTTATCCAGGATGCGGAATATGCGGAGTTCGATACCCTGAGACAGACGAAGCTTTCCGCCCTTTATCCGGCCTATCTGCGGGCAAAAGAAAAATATAAACGGCAGATGCAGGACTTTGCATGGGAAAACAGCCACTGGATCCATGATTATGCGCTATACGCGGCGTTTTCCGAACGCTTTGGCTCCTGCGCGCTGTCTTCCTGGCCGCAGCCGCTGCGCGACCGCGAAGCCGCAGCCTTGATGCAGGCGGCATGCCAGGAGCGCGAGCGCATTGGCTTCCATATCTTCTGCCAGTTCATATTCTGGCGGCAGTGGGATGCGCTGAAACGCTATGCGAATGAAAATGGGATTGAAATCATTGGGGATATGCCTTTTTATGTTGCGGGGGATAGTGCGGACCTCTGGGCAAACCGCGCCTGTTTTGATAAAGAAGGCTTAACTGCGGGCTGCCCGCCGGATTATTTTGCGCCGGAAGGGCAGCTTTGGGGCAATCCGGTCTATGACTGGGAGGCAATGCGTGAAGACGGCTATGGCTGGTGGATGCGGCGCATTGCATTCCAGCTTGCGCATTTTGACGTGCTGCGTATCGACCATTTCCGCGGCTTTGAGGCTTACTATGCTATCCCTGCCGGCGCGCAAACGGCCGCGCAGGGGCATTGGGCCGAAGGCCCCGGCGACAGCTTTATGGAAATGCTGAAGACGCGGTTCCCCATTGAGCGCTTTATCGCAGAGGATCTCGGAAGCCTGACCGGCTCCTTCTTTGAATTTATGCAGCGCCATGGCCTGCCCGGGCTGAAGGTTTTGCAGTTTGCCTTTACGCCTGGTGAAAACAGCATTTACCTGCCGCACCGCCATACGCCATGTGCGGTCGTTTATACCGGGACGCATGATAACGATACGACGCTTGGCTGGTATAAAAGCGCCTGCGAGGAGGTGCGCGCGTTTGCACGGGCGTACCTCGGGAGCCTGACGGAAAAAAATGCGGCGCATACGCTGATTCGGACTGCGTATATGTCGGTGGCCCAGCTTGCCATTATCCCAATGCAGGACGTTTTGGGGCTTGACAGCGGTGCGCGCATGAATACCCCTTCCACTGTCGGCGGCACAAACTGGGCCTGGCGGCTGAAGGATGGGCAATTCGATGAAAAAAACCGCCGCAGGCTGTATGCGATGGCAAAGCTTTACGGACGGATATAGGAAAAAATATAGCAGTTATATAGAAAAAAAGAGAGAAAAGGGATGATCTGTTATGAAGGGGAACCTGAGATTTGACTTCAGCAACATGTGTGCTTCCCATGTTGGGACACACGCTGTCTCCGACGGCTGTATTGCGCAGGCGCAGGCACGGCTTGGCGAGGTGCATGCCGCCATGTGCAGCAAGCTTGAGGCAATGGCCTGGCGTAAGCTGCCGTATAACCAGGATACCGTTGTGGAGAAGATTGAAAAAACGGCCTCTGAAATCCGGGATAAATTTGAAAATTTTGTCGTTTTGGGCATCGGCGGTTCTGCGCTTGGTTCCAAAGCGCTGTTTTCAGCCTGCTGCCATCCGTTTTACAACGAGCTTCCTACCGAAAAACGCGGTGGCCCGCGCTTTTATGTGCTTGACAATGTCGATCCTGATCTTTTAACCGGGCTGCTTGATACGATTGATGTTGGGAAGACGGCTTTCCATGTAATCACAAAATCCGGCAACACAGTCGAGACGATGACGCAGTTCATGCTGATCAGCCATATCCTGTCTGTCCGGCTTGGGGAGCGTTTTAAAGAAAATATCTATATTACAACGGATAAATCCAGCGGGATCCTGAAAAAAATCGTAGACGCCAATGGTTGGGACAATTTTGTTGTGCCTGACGGTGTCGGCGGACGTTTCAGCGTCCTGTGCCCGGTCGGCCTGCTGTCTGCCGCGGTACTGGGTCTTGACGTGCGCGCGCTGCTTGCCGGCGCTGCGGCGATGGACGAAGCCTGCCGCCGTCCCACGCTTGCAGAAAACCCCGCCTATCTCTATGCACTGCTTTACACGCAGGCAATGAAAATGGGTGCAAATGTTTCCGTGGTTATGCCTTATGCCAACGCACTTGCGCCGACGGCAGAATGGTACTGCCAGCTCTGGGCCGAATCACTGGGCAAACGTGCGGATAATGCCGGCAACACCATAAACGCCGGCCAGACGCCGGTACGCGCGTTGGGCGTTACCGACCAGCACTCCCAGATCCAGCTGTACAACGAAGGGCCTTTCGATAAAATTATTACTTTCATTGAAGTGGAGAACTTCAAAAACCGGCTTGAAATCCCGGCTGCGCCGTTTGATGTCTATGACAGCTCCTATCTGGCCGGGCAGAGCTTTAATAAGCTCATCGCCTCCGAAATGGCGGCAACGGTGCGCGCGGTATCCGACGCCGGCAAAATGAATAACCGCATTACCCTCAGCCAACTGAACGAATACAGCTTTGGGAAGCTTTTGTTCTTCTTCGAAATGGCTACTGCAGCAGCCGGGGAATTCCTGAATATCAACGCCTTCGACCAGCCGGGCGTCGAAGCCGGAAAAATTGCAACCTATGCGCTTATGGGCCGCTCCGGCTATGAAGACGAGGCGCGCCGGCTGCGCACGGCGAAGGCCGCCCGTGAGGATTTTGTTTTTACCGTATAAACTTTTTACAGGAATACGAAAGGATTTACCGGGATACAAATGGAAAAGAATTTTTTTGAAACCTATGCGCCCTATATCCCCGAAACTGACCTGTATCTATTCAATACCGGCGCGGCGCGGCGCGCCCACTATCTGCTCGGCTGCCATTACATCCCCCAGCTGCAAGCACACCGCTTTGCCGTTTATGCGCCCAACGCCCGGAGCGTCAGTGTTATCGGCGATTTCAACGGTTGGACGCCGGGCGTGGCGCCGATGGTGAAAAGCAACGGCGGCGTGTGGTTTGCTTTCGTTGAAGGTCTGGAGCCTGGCGCGCTTTATAAATACTATCTCGAGGGCTACAACGGCGAGCCGCTGTATAAAGCCGATCCCTTCGCCTTTCACGCGGAAACCGGGCCGCAGACTGCTTCCCGGGTCTGGGATCTTTCCGGCTATACCTGGCATGATGAACGCTTTTTAAAGCGCCGTGCAAAAGCGGATGTCCAGGCAAGCCCAATGTCGGTATACGAGGTACACATTGGCTCCTGGCGCGTCGGAAAGGATGAAACCTTCCCCTGGTACCGCAATGTTGCCGATCAGCTTGCCGCTTACTGTTCACAAATGGGGTATACCCATGTCGAATTGATGCCGGTGACGGAATATCCCTTCGACGGCTCCTGGGGCTACCAGGTGACCGGCTATTATGCACCGACCTCGCGTTATGGCACGCCGCAGGATTTTATGTACTTTGTCGATACCCTTCATGCCGCCGGCATCGGTGTGTTGATGGACTGGGTTCCCGCACATTTCCCGAAAGATGCGCACGGCTTGGCGCGCTTTGATGGAACGGCAGTTTTTGAGCATGAAAACCCCCTGCAAGGCGAGCATCCGGAATGGGGGACGCTGATTTTTAATTACGGCCGGCCTGAGGTTATCAGCTTCTTAGTCTCCTCTGTGCTTTTCTTCTGTGAATACTACCATATTGACGGTATCCGGGCGGATGCGGTCAGTTCCATGCTTTATCTCGACTATGGCCGGGAAAACGGTGCCTATATCCCCAACAAGTTCGGCGGGAATATTAACCTGGAGGCTGTGGAATTTCTCAAAACCCTCAATACCGCCATTGCGGAGGAATATCCCGGCGTAATACGCATTGCCGAAGAATCTACAGCTTATGAAGGCGTAACCCGTCCCGCCTGCGACGGAGGCTTGGGTTTCGACTTTAAATGGGACATGGGATTTATGCACGATACGCTGTATTATATGTCCTTAGACCACCTCTTTCGAAGCAAAAATCACGACAAGCTTACTTTTTCCATGCTTTATGCTTATAACGAGCATTATATCTTGCCGTTTTCCCATGACGAGGTTGTCCACGGCAAAAAAAGCATGATTGATAAGATGTTTGGTTCCTATGAAGAAAAATTTGCATCCCTTCGCGCGCTGTACGCCTACCAGTTCGCGCATCCGGGTAAAAAACTGACCTTTATGGGTTCCGAGTTTGCGCAGTTTATTGAGTGGAACTATAAACAGCAGCTCGACTGGTTCCTGCTGGAATATCCTGCGCACGATGCAATGCGAGCCTATTCCAAAGCGTTGAACCATCTGTATACAAAATATCCTGCGTTATGGCAAAATGACCGCAACTGGGAGGGGTTTTCCTGGCTGAATGTGGATGATTATGCGGAAAGCGCCATTGCGTTTATGCGTATTCCCGACGATGGGAAAAGCGATTGCATGATCTGTGCGCTCAATTTTACGCCAAACCCTGTTGAGGGGTTCACCATCGGGCTGCCTGCTGCGGGGCGGCTGACGCGCCTGCTGTCCTCTGACGAACGCCGTTTTGGCGGGACAGGCCTGCCCACCCGCCGTTTTGTTGACGCTGAACGTACGCAGTTTGCAAATTTTCCCTATAGCGCGAAGCTGACCCTTGCGCCGCTTTCCGGCGTATTCTTTAAATACAAGCCCTATGAGAAAGCATAAACGGAGGTGTTTTTGTGTTAGTCAATAAGAAAAAATGTGTCGCCATGCTGCTGGCCGGCGGGCAGGGAAGCCGTTTGGGGGTATTGACGCGCTTCCGCGCCAAGCCTGCCGTCCCTTTCGGCGGCAAATACCGCATTATCGACTTTCCCCTCTCCAACTGCACAAACTCCGGCATCGATACGGTTGGCGTTTTAACCCAGTATCAGCCGCTTGAGCTTAACTCCTATATCGGCACCGGCGCGCCCTGGGATCTTGACCGCTTGAATGGCGGCGCATTTGTGCTCCCGCCCTACCAAAATGGCAGCGAGGTTAGCGAATGGTATAAAGGTACGGCCAACGCGATTTATCAGAACATCCCGTTTTTGGATATGTATGACCCGGACTATATCCTCGTGCTCTCCGGCGATCATATTTATAAAATGGACTATACGGAGCTGATTCGTTACCACCAGGAAAAGGACGCCGCCGCAACGATTGCCGTACTGCGTGTGCCGCTTGATGAGGCGCACCGCTTCGGTATCCTTAACACAGATGAGGAAATGCGGGTTGTTGAATTCGACGAAAAGCCGGCCGAGCCGAAAAATGACCTTGCTTCCATGGGCATCTATGTTTTCTCCTGGAAAAAAGTGCGCGAATATCTGGCGGCAGATGAGAACAATCCGGAAAGCTCCAACGACTTTGGCCACGATGTGCTTCCTGCCATGCTTGCAAATGGAGAACGGATGTTTGCATATCCTTTCTCCGGCTATTGGAAGGACGTTGGGACCGTCGACAGCCTTTGGGAAGCCAACATGGAGCTCCTTGACGACAGCCCTGCAGTCAAGCTGCGCGACCCGGACTGGAAAATTTATGCCCGTACCCAGAACCAGCCGCCGCATTTTGTAGGCAATCGCGCCCAAATCCGCCGCAGTATGGTCTGCGAAGGCTGCCATATTTATGGCACGGTTGAACACAGCGTGCTGTCCCCGTCGGTGGAAATCGGGGAAGGGGCGGTTGTGACGGATTCTGTCCTGATGTCCGGCACAAAGGTTGGCCGCGGTGCGGTAATCCACCGCGCAATTCTTGATGAAAATGCGGTAATTGGAGCCGGTGCAATCATCGGCGGCGAGGGCGCGATCACCGTTATCGGCAATTCCGCAACCGTTGGAGAGGGGGCCGTGCTTTATGCCGGCGCCCGTGTCAACCCTGAAACAGTCATAGTTAAAAACGGAGGTGCGTTATGAAAACCGATATTTTCGGATTGATTTACGCCAGTGAGGAAAATTATAATCTTCGCGACCTGGTGCTGCACCGTTCCGTCGCCGCACTGCCGGTTGGCGGGCGTTACCGCGCCATCGATTTCCTGCTTTCGAATATGGTGAATACCGGCATCCGCCGCGTCGGCATTATTACCCAGAAGAATTACAACTCGCTTATGGACCATCTGGGATCAGGCAAGGAATGGGATCTTGCGCGTAAAAACGACGGCCTGTATATCCTTCCTCCGTTCGACCTTGTTGCCAATTCCGGCACCTCCGGCATATACAGGGATATCTGCGACGCGCTTAACTCCAAGCTCGATTACATACGCTCCGCCCCGCAGCAATATTGCCTGCTGTCAGGCTCCTATACAATTTATTCGACCAGCTATGATCGGATGTTCGAAGAACATATTGCCAAAGGCGCAGATGTAACCATGCTCTATTCGACTCGTCCAAGCACCGCCAAACAGGGGGACGAAAGCCATTTTAAGGATGTGCGTCTGTACACCGACGGCGACGGCCGGGTACGCGACATTGAATTTGATTCAGAATTTTCGCAAACCGAGAAGCTGGGTATGGATGTCTACCTGATTAATAAATCCCTGCTCGAGCAGCTGATCTCCAGTGCGGTTGCGCGGCGTAAGTATAATTTCGTCGCAGATGTCCTCATCCCGAACCTGAAGCACCTGAAAGTTTACGGTGTGCCGCATGAAGGGTACGTAGGACGCCTGACCTCGCTGAATTCCTACTATGATATCAACATGGATATGCTGCGCGAGGATGTGCGGCGCGACCTGTTTACACCGGAAAACCCGGTCTATACCAAGATAAAAGACGAACCGCCGGTGCGCTTTATGGACAGTGCAGCCGTCCGCAATTCCGTTATGGGCGACGGCTGCGAGATTTACGGGGAAGTGGAGAATTCAATCCTTTTCCGCGGCGTCACCATCGCCCCCGGCGCACGGGTACGTGGGTGCATCATTATGCAGGATACGGAAATCCAGGAAAACTGTCGGCTTGAAAACATGATCATCGATAAATCCTGCACCATCCGGCGCGGCGTGCGTCTGATGGGCGCGCCGGAATATCCGATTATTATTAAGAAAGGAGCCATTATCTAATGAAAAAGATCCTTATTGCGGCGGCGGAGTGCGTACCATTCGCCAAAACCGGCGGCCTGGCCGACGTCGCGGGGGCGCTTGCCAAGCATCTTCCGGCATTGGGCTATGACGCACGCCTGATTATGCCCTGCCACAGGGTCATCAAACAGCGCTGGGGTGCGCAGCTGGAGCATTTGTTCAGCTTTTCCGTCCAGCTTGGATGGCGCTCGCAGTATGTGGGCATTGAGCGCTTTTGCGCCGGCGGCGCAACTTATTATTTCGTCGACAATGAGTTCTATTTCGGCGATATGATCTACCGCGGGGGCAGCGGCGAGGTCGAGCAATATGCGTTTTTCTGCCGCGCGGTACTGGAAGCGCTGCCGATGCTCGATTTTGTCCCGGATATCCTGCACTGCAACGACTGGCATACTGCAATTTTGCCGCTGCTGATCAAAACGCAGTATGCAGGCAGCGCCGCCGGCGGTATCAAAACGCTACTTACAATCCATAATATAGCATATCAGGGAAAATACAGCTTTGATTTTATCCATGACCTCCTGGGCATTGACGGGCGCTATAATACCCCAGAGTTTATGGAAAGTTATGGAAGCGCTAATTTCCTGAAGGCCGGCTGTGTCTTTGCTGATCGTATCAATACAGTCAGCCCCTCTTATGCCGATGAAATCTGCCGGCCGGAATATTCTGAAGGGCTTGACGGGATCTTAAACGCCCGCCGCCATCAGCTTTCCGGTATATTAAATGGCATTGATACCGAAGTGTTTAACCCAGAGACCGACCCGGCAATCCCGCACCATTTCTCTTCCGGAGACCTGGCTGGCAAGGATGTATGTAAAAAGGCGCTGTGCAGCGAGCTGGGCCTGGTTTATGACCCGGACCGGCCGCTTATCGCTTCTGTCAGCCGCTTGACCGAACAAAAAGGGATTGATCTGATCAGTTCGGCGTTGCCGGGTATGGTGGATCTTGGTGCAAACGTCATTATCCTTGGTTCCGGCGCGCACGAATATGAAGATGCTATGCGCTATGCCGAGTCGCATTACCGCGGCCGCGTATGCGCCTATATTGGCTATAACGAGGATCTGGCTCACCGTATCTATGCAGGCTCGGACTTCTTGGTCATGGCCTCGCGATTTGAACCCTGCGGCCTTTCCCAAATGATTGCAATGCGCTATGGTACTCTCCCGATTGTTCGTGAAACTGGGGGCCTGCGCGACAGTGTCATCCCCTATAACCGTTATACCGGCGAAGGGACCGGATTCTCCTTTGCCCGTTATGACGCTGGCGACCTGTATTTTGCCGTTGAACGTGCTGTAACCGTATTCCGCGACAAGCTGACCATGGCGCAGCTCGTTGGCGCCGCAATGGCGGCGGATTTCAGCTTCCCGCGCTGCGCTGCGCAGTACGGGGCGCTGTATGAAAGCATCCTGGCATAAATCCATACAGAATAGGACAAAAAAATGGCTAAATCAAATGTAAGTACTGTAAAAAACAACATTATTGCTGCGCTGAAGCACGATTTCGGCCGCACTGTGAAAAACGCTACGCCCGACCAGGTCTATAAGGCCGTTGGAATGTGCATCCGCGACGAGATTATGGAAAAGTGGACGGAGGGCAATGCGCGTGTCGAGCGCGCTCATCAGAAAAAGCTCTATTATCTGTCTGCCGAATTCCTGATGGGCCGGGCGCTTGTCAACAACATGATCAGCCTCGGTGAGTTTGACGTCTACCAGGAGGCCCTGCGCGAGCTGGGTTTCGACCTGAACGATATCGAGGAGCAGGAGTCCGATGCCGGGCTTGGGAACGGCGGCCTGGGCCGTCTTGCCGCCTGTTTCCTTGATTCCCTTGCCAAGCTGGAACTCCCGGCGATCGGCTGCGGGATCCGTTATGAATACGGCCTGTTCCGCCAGCGCATCCTTGATGGGGAACAGGTTGAGGTTCCGGATAACTGGACCGAGAAAGGCTATGTGTGGGAAGTCCCGCGCACTGATGAACGCTATGAAGTGCGTTTTGACGGTGAAATCCAGGAGGTTTGGACGAACGAAGGGCTTAAAATCGTTCATAAGAATTACCATACCGTCTATGCCGTTCCCTATGACATGCCCATTATCGGCTATCAGTCTTCCCTGCCGTCTACGCTGCGCCTTTGGAGTGCGCGCGCGGCCAATCGGCTTGATTTGAATTACTTCAACCGTGGAGAGTATATCCACGCGACTGCCGAGCGTGAGCTTGCCGAAGTTATTTCGAAGGTTCTTTATCCGGAAAACAACCACGAGCAGGGCAAACAGCTGCGCTTGAAGCAGTTCTATTTCCTCGCCTCCGCAACCATGCAGTCTATCGTGCGTCAGCACAAGGCACAGTATGGCGATCTGCACACGTTGCCGGATAAAATCACCGTCCAGCTCAATGATACACACCCGACTATGGCGATCCCGGAGCTGATCCGCATCCTGCTCGATGAAGAAGGCTTCGGATGGGATGAGGCATATGATATTGCCACACGTGTATTTAACTATACCAACCACACGATTATGATTGAAGCGTTGGAATGCTGGGCAGAGCCGATGTTCAAACAGCTCCTGCCGCGTATTTATAAGATTATCGAAACGATCAACGAACGCTTCTGCGCAAAAATGTGGGAAGTTTATCCAGGCGACTGGGATAAGATTTCCAAAATGTCGATTATTGCCTATGGCGAAATCCGTATGACCAATCTCCTTATCTGCGTCTGCGGCAAAGTTAACGGCGTATCACAGCTGCACGGAGATATCCTTAAGACCAAGGCTTTCCGGGATTTTTATGTAGCCATGCCGGATAAATTCCTGGGTATTACCAACGGCGTTACCCAGCGCCGCTGGCTTGCAGCGGCGAACCCCGGCCTGACAAAGCTGATTACCGAGGCTATTGGGCCGGAATTCATCGGCGACTGGCGTGAGTTCGATAAACTCCTTCCTTTTGCCGATGACGCAGCTTTCTGTGAAAAATTTGAAGCGGTTAAACGGGAAAACAAGGTGCGTTTCTGCGACTTTATCAAGCGTACGCAAAACGTTGCGCTTGATCCTGACTGGATTTTCGACGTGCAGGCCAAACGCCTGCATGAGTATAAGCGCCAACTTTTAAAAGTGCTGCATATCCTACACCTGTATAACCAGATTCTGGCAGGCGAACCTTTTACAACCCGGCCCTGTGTCTTTATTTTCGCAGCTAAGGCTGCGCCCGGTTATGCAAAAGCAAAAAATATTATCCGCCTGATTAATGCAGTCGCCGACCTGGTTAATAATGACCCGCGCACCTGCGATAAGATCCGGGTTGTATTCTTGGAAAACTACAGCGTTTCTTCCGCCGAGCTCCTTATTCCCGCCGCCAATATTTCCGAGCAAATTTCCACCGCGGGCCGCGAGGCCTCCGGTACCGGGAATATGAAGTTTATGCTCAACGGCGCCGTGACCATTGGCACGATGGACGGCGCGAATGTAGAAATGTTCGAACGGCTTGGACCGGAAAATATCTTCATTTTCGGCGCACGCGTAGAAGATATCAACTACATGGAAACCTATAATACCTATCATGCAGGCGAGTATTTTGAAAAAGACTCTGCCCTGCGTGATGCGGTAACCCGCCTGATTGACGGGACCCTTCCTGCGCCGGCCGGGCAGTTTTCTGATATCTATCAGTCGCTGCTGTTCGGGGACTTCGACCGTGCGGATAAATATTACCTGTTTTACGATTTCCCGTCTTACGACAAAACGCTTTCCCAGGTATTCCAGACCTATGAAGACCGGGCCGCGTGGAACCGTATGGCTGTTATCAACACAGCCCGCGCCGGGTTCTTCAGTTCTGACCGTACAATTGAGGAATATAACCGCCAGATCTGGCATCTGGAGCCGTTGAAAGACCATGGCCATTCATGATCAGCTAAACAGTATTCTGGTGCATGACTGCGCGCTTCCGGCTGACCGGAACCCTATCGGTGCAATATGTGAAGGCGAGGCGGTAACGCTTCGCCTTCGTACCCGTGACGAGGGGGTGTTGGCGGCGGAAACCGTGCTGTTCAGTGATTATGGTTCGGACACAGTAAAAATGCAGCGCGAAGGCGACGCTTTTTTTGCCAAGCTCGGACCGTTTTCCCGCACCGGTGTCTATTTCTATTATTTTGTGCTTCACCATTACGCGGATACATTTTACTATGGCGCGCCGTCTGACCATTCCCGCAGTACCGGCGAACGGGCCAGCACGCTTCCCGCCGCTTTTCAGATCACGGTATACCGCCGTGATTTCCAAACGCCTGCATGGTTCCGTAGAAGCGTTATGTACCAGATTTTCCCTGACCGTTATGCTGTTGGAAAGGCGGAGACTGTGGAAAAAGGCGCGGCCTATCACCGCGCGCTTGGACGGGATATCCATATGCATGCTGCCCAAGACGAGCCGGTTGATTATCTGCCACGTGGGGACGCACCGTATTATTATCCCAATGATTTTTACGGCGGCACGCTTGACGCAATCCGCCGCAGCCTGCCCCGGCTTGCGGCGCTGGGTGTAGATGTGCTCTACTTAAACCCGATCTTCGAAGCAGACTCCAATCACCGCTACAACACCTCGGACTACCGGCGTGTGGATCCAATCCTCGGGACAAATGAGGATTTTGCCGCGCTTTGCGCGGATGCGCGTGCACAGGGGATCCGGATCCTGCTCGACGGCGTATTTTCCCATACCGGCTCTGACAGCGTTTATTTCAATCGTAACGGCCGCTATTCGGCCCCGGGCGCATACCAGGGTAAGGCGTCGCCTTATTATGCATGGTACGACTTCCGGCATTTCCCGGACGATTACCGCTGCTGGTGGGGATTTGAAAGTCTTCCGGAGGTGAATGAAAGAAACCCGGACTGGCAGGATTTCGTAGTTACCGGCCGCAGCAGTGTCGTGCGTACCTGGCTGCGCGCTGGCGCGGCGGGCTACAGGCTGGATGTTGCCGACGAGCTTCCGGATGATGTGCTGGAAAAAATCCGCGCGGCGGTAAAGGAGGAAAAACCTGACGGGGTTGTGCTGGGCGAGGTTTGGGAGGACCCGACGACGAAGCAGAGCTATGGCGTGCGCCGCAGCTATGCGCTGGGCGGGTCGCTCGATTCCGTGATGAATTATCCGCTGCGCCGGGCAATGCTTGACTTTGCGCTGGGTGCACAGACGGCGCATACGCTTTGCGCGTTGCTGTGCGCCCAGCGTCTGAATTATCCGTTGCCGCTGTACTACAGCCTGATGAACCTGCTGTCGTCGCATGATGTGGAGCGGGTACGCAGCGTGTTGGCGTCGGGAATATATGGCGACGGCTTGACGCGGCAGCAGCAGGCAAGCTTCCGCATCAGTGCCGTCCAGGATCAGACCGGCGCGGCGCGGCAGGCGATGCTGGCGGCGCTTCAATTTTCGCTGCCCGGCGTCCCGTGCATATACTATGGCGACGAATATGGTATGCCCGGATTCTTAGACCCGTTTAACCGAGCGTTTTTGGACACACAGGCCTCCGCATATCCGCTTGACGCGCTGTATGCCCGTCTTGCAGCGCTGCGCCATGCGCATCCGGCATTGGCGACGGGGGCGGTGTCTGTTTTTGCGCTGGAAAAAGATGTGCTGGGCGTTGTACGCGCCAACGTGCAGGGCCGGGATGTATTCGGGGAAGCAGCGCCGGAGGAATGCCTGGTCACACTTATAAACCGCGCAGACACGCATAAATATGTAACGGTAGATATCCTTCGGGAAGGCTGCGGCTTTGACGCCGGCGTATTGTCTGCGCTGCGCACATCCGGTTATAAGACCGCGTGTTCAATCGTATGTAAAACACAGCAAAAAGTGCTTGACGGCCTTTTTACAGTGGATTTACCGCCATGCAGCGCGCAAATTTATCAACTGAAGTGAGAAAAACAGGGGAGAGCCCGGATGCCGCGGGAGTTTTCCCCTGTTTTTCCTTGTTTTTAGCCATGTAAAAAAAGCATAATGGATTTCCGGGGCTTTTGGCTGGCTTTTATTGTATCTTTATGCTATACTCTTTTCCTGTACGAAAACAAACAGGAAAGGAGCGGCTTATTCCGCGTGTCCGGCGCCCTTCTGCCGGGGCGTCCGGTACTGCCCGGACTCCTGCTTTTGGATCCCGGCAGACAGGCAGACAATCATGAAAATCCCCGGATACGCTGCATCGCACAAGATTATGGGACTTTTTAAGGCAAAATCAAAAAACAAGGAAAAAATAGACTATACCGACCTGACGGAGGGCTCGATTCCCCGAAAGCTGATTTCATATTCCTGGCCGATCATTGCCGGGAACGTAATGCTTCAGCTTTATAATGTGGTTGATTCTGTCGTCGTTGGGAATTTCGCGCAAAACCGGACCTATGCGCTGGCTGCAGTATCTGCGTGCGGTCCAATTACCATGATTTTCAACTCCCTGTACACCGGTGTTTCCATGGGCGCAGGTATTATTATTTCGCAGTATAAAGGTTCAAAGGATCCGGACCGGCTGGAGAAATCGTTAAACACTTCTTTCCTGCTCTCCGTTATCATGAGCATTGCCATCACTTTCCTTGGCCTGGTCTTTGCCCGGCCGATGTTGGAACTGATTCAGACGCCGGACGAGATCATTGGCGATGCGGCGCTGTATCTGGACGTTATCTTTATCGGCTCTATCGGCAATATTACCTATAACATTATGCAGGGGCTTGTACGCGGGCTTGGCGATACGAAATGGCCTTTTTTTACTCTTTCCCTGGCGAGCGTTGTCAACATTATTTTGGATCTGCTGTTTGTATGCGCATTCCATTGGGACGTTGCAGGCGTTGCCTGGGCGACAACGATTTCTCATATTATTTCGGCGGCGCTGACGCTTTTAAAGCAACGCACCGGCGTCTACGGCGCACGCATTACGTTGAAAAAGTTGAAGCTTGACCGGGAACTGACCGGGCTGATCATTAAACTGGGTATGCCTTCGGCCATCCAGAACGTGGCGGTGTCCGGAGCCGGCGTAATCACCCAGGCGTTTTCCAACCAGTTTGGCGCCGACTTCATCGCGGCGAACTCGGTTGTCAATAAGATCGACGGCTTTGCACTGCTGCCAATCATGGGCTTCGGCATGGCGGTATCTGCTTTTGTCGGGCAGAACATCGGTGCGGGAAAGATCGAGCGCGTCAACAAAGGCGTGCGCCTATGCGGCTATATCATCGTCGGTATGGGCGTAGCAATCGGAATTATTATCTGCGTATTTGCAGGCGTCTTTATGAAGCTGTTCGGTACGGAAGGCGTCGTCTATGAGATGGGCTTAACTGGTTTGTATATTGTTTCTTTCTTCTACATTCTCCAGGGTTTGTCCAATATCTACGGCAGTGCCATCCGTGGTGCAGGTGCGGCAACTGCGGCGGCCGTGATTTCCATGGGGTCAACCTTTATCCGTATCCCGATTTTCTATTTCATGGCAATCCTCCCGCTGAAAAATCTGATCAATGCTGCCGTTTCTTCCGGGGCCTATGCAAGCTATGAGTTAGCCGCCGCTGCCGGAGTGGGGGTGGCCGAAACCTATTCGATGAATTTCTGGGCTATGAGCGTTTCTATCGTTGTAGGCTTTGTCATTATGACAGCTTACTATATTTGGGGAAACTGGCGTACCCGCGGCATAACCGACCAGGCACGCGCCGCGGCAAAAGAGGTTTCCCGGAAAGTATAACCGCGCTCTACTGTAAAAAATCCCGGTTCCGGAGGCAGAGCCGCCCGGAACCGGGATTTTTGCATTTTATGCAAGAAATAAGGATCGAAAACAAGTATACAAGGGCATCAGATCATTCCCTTGGCAGCCCTTCTTATCTGTCTACAGCAACTTCTCAATCGCAGAGACAACCAAGTTTGATGCAATTTCAACGCCTGCCTTTGACAGATGAATATGATCCGGCCCGATATTGGCGTCCCGGTCGGCGTTGATCGCAGTATAAAGATCGTTGATATAAGCGCCGTTTTCCTTTGCAACCCGGCACAGAATCTCGTTATAAAGCGGCGTGTCGGAAGGTTTGCTGTTGTTGACCGGTGTTGTTGTCGCTACGATAATGGGAAGCGAAGGGTTCTTGGTAACCTGGCGCAGGATTTTGAACATCCGGCGGCAGGTTTCCTCATAAAGCTCCGGCGGGTAAAAATGCCGTCCCTCCTGATAGTCGTCGCCCATATCCCAAAGGCCGTTGTTCCAATGGACAATGTCCGGCGTCGGCAGCTGCGGCAGCCAGAAGCGCAGGGAATTAAGCGTATATCCGCTCCAGCGGCCGTTTTCGGCAGGCCCATAAATATTGGCGCGGCCTTCAAGTTTTTCCTTGACAACCGGCTGGTACAGCATACGGATGGAATCGCCGAGTAAAAGTACGTTTTTCATCGTTTTCCCCCATTTCTTTTCGTTTGCTTTCTTATTTATTTTATCGCAAGTCCATCCCGATTGCAATCACAGCGAGTAGTTTTTCTTTTGTTTGGACAGGTGAAGAAAACGCCGGCAACCTGTTCTCCCTTTTCGCTTGCGGACTGATTTCGGATATCGATAACCGCCTTTTATCGAAACAGCGGAAGGCGGTCTCTTTCACAAATGGCATAACATGGATATGCAACAGGTATGCAAAATGAGAGCAGATACGCTTCTGGAGTGAAGTCTGAAGAAGGCAGATATATGATTTATCATTTCGGCGTATCCTAAATCCAGCCTCTGTGTTAAATTGACACAGAGGCTTTTTATATCCAAAATAGGTTTAAAAAAGTTTGCAAAGCACGCTTTACAAAACAGAACATATGTTCTATAATAAAAATACGTAGTCACAGCCTTTGGGGGGACAACACATGACAATAAAGCAATATCTCAGCCAGGCGTTTATGCTCGACAGAATGATCCAAGGGAAAATCGCGCTTTCAGCTTCCCTGAACCGGCAGGCATTGGAATGCGGTATGGGAGCAGCGCCGGGAGGCGCGGAAGTTTACGCGCGTATCTGTGCATTAGAGTCCCAAATCAACATAGATATCGACCGTCTGGTTGATCTTAAGCGGAAGATTTATGCGCTGATTGAAAGAATCCCGGAACCGCGCGAACGCACACTCCTGCAGCTGCGTTATCTTTCATCAGAAAATGGGAAACGCCTTACTTGGGCGCATATTGCAAAAATCCTATGTTATGATGAGCGGTGGGTTATGCGGCTGCATTTGCGCGCACTGGAAAGCGCTGAAAAGGTTTGGCGGGAGCTGCCGCCGGATTGAAGTGAAAACAGCAGGCTTTCGCCGTTTTCGCCAGTACAAGCCATAGAAATTCATAGTTTTTTTCTGCTATACTCTTCTCGAAGGTCAGCAGTATTCTAAAAGTTTTGGAGAGGGTAGATTTGTATTGAGAAAAACCGGAAGTAAAAGGAACATTTGTGCGAATTTGGAGATGGGCAGGCTACTGCGCAGGCAGGCCGCGGCTTCTGATCCGGAACTTGTGCGGCTTATAACAGACGCTTTCGGACAGAACTTTTCCGTGATATGGCAATGCCGCAGGCAGGAGATCGGACAGGGATATGCCGCACTGCTATGCCGGATATTGGAAAGCGGCCCTGCCGGTATCCGGACGGATGCAGTTTCCAAGCGAGGTAAAACAAGAACATGAGCGAAACGGTTCTGGTGGCGCTGATCGGATTTGCAGGGACGGTCGCAGGCAGCTTCTTCGGAGTGCTCGCCAGCGCGAAGCTGACAAATTACCGGATTGAACAGCTGGAAAAGAAAGTGGACATGCACAACAATTTTGCACGGCGTATACCGGTAATCGAGGAGCAGATCAAGGTTGCCAATCACCGGATTGAAGATCTGGAACGGACGTGCGAACAGGAGGTACATACATGAGAAACGCAAAAACATGGCTGCGCGCGGCGGGGATTCGCGCAGTCAAAACCGTAGCGCAGACCGCCGTTGCCACCATCGGCGTCAGCGCGGTCATGAGCGAAGTGAACTGGGTCATGGTCGGAAGCGCGGCGCTGCTTGCGGGGATTCTGAGCCTGCTGACCAGCGTTGCGGGGCTGCCGGAA
>CAKTEH010000016.1 GCA_934546935.1 uncultured Eubacteriales bacterium | reverse complement strand
CCTCCGTAATGCTTAAAAGAAAAACTGGACACCCATTCGGATACGCAAATGTATCAAAACTGGTGTCCAGTTATGGTCGGAGTGAGAGGACTTGAACCTCCGGCCTCTTGGTCCCGAACCAAGCGCTCTACCAAACTGAGCCACACCCCGATTGCTTTTGTATTATAATCGAAACAACTGCATTTGTCAACACAAATTTTCGACAAACAGCAAAAATCGAAGAACCGTCCAATAAAGTACATTATTTGTCGGAGAAAAATTAAGCACTTCTCCCGAAATACAGAAAGAGCATTGCAGCGTGCAAACAAAAACGGCCGTGATTATAAAAACACAGCCGTTTTTCCTATATAACCTGATCTGCTTCGCGGAGATCTGTTTTCAAGCCCTCCCGGCCGTCTTTTCAGCAGGCGCCTGCTTCCCGGCTTATACTGGAAAGCAGGAAATATGCCTTTACAGATCATCAAAGAAGATATTATCCATATCCCCGATATCCGGATCTTCTTTCTCATCACTATCATGGAAAGAAACAAAGTCCCCATCCACAATAATCAGGTGATCCAGAAGAACTACATTCATCGCTTCCAATACCGCCGACAGATTTTTTGTTAACATAATATCCTGCTGAGAGGGACGCGCGATCCCATCGGGGTGATTATGGCACAGTACAACCGCTGTGGCGTTGGTTTCAATCACCACCTGTACAATTTTCCGGATGTTTATGCTGGTTGCATTTGCGCTCCCTTCCGATATGTATACGCAGTCGATCGGTTCGCCAAGGCCGTTGAGGCACAAAAGATACAGCATTTCCACTGTCCGGCCAATAAAATATGGCGCCAGAATTTCATGCGCATGGTCGCTGCTCATAACAGCACCGCTCAGCCGGTCTTTCGAGCGGGAAAGCATATACCTCCGGCAGATCTGCGGGATCACATTCAGGAAAAACGAGATGCTTTCTCCTACCCCGTCTACTTCTTCTAGCTTTGCCCGGTTGGCATCAAGCACCTTTGCAAAGGATCCAAACTTATTAATCAGCTTATGCGCCAGGGCATTGGTATCTCCCTGCCGGACCACGTAATAAAGCAACAGCTCCAGCACCTCATGCGGTTCAAAATAATCCAGGCTTTCATTTGCAACCCGTCTGCGTAAACGCTCGCGGTGCCCATCATGTACATTCCCAGCCATCAGCTTATGAAGTCCTTCAGCTTCTTAGAACGGGAGGGATGGCGCAGCTTACGCAGCGCCTTCGCCTCAATCTGGCGGATACGTTCGCGTGTAACATTGAATTCGCGTCCAACTTCTTCCAGCGTACGGGTACGCCCGTCCTCAATTCCAAAGCGCAGTCGTAGGACTTTTTCTTCCCTGGGCGTCAGAGTTTTTAGCACTTCGACAAGCTGCTCTTTTAAAAGTGTAAAAGAAGCCGCATCAGAGGGTTCCGGAACATCATCATCAGAAATAAAATCTCCTAAATGGCTGTCTTCCTCTTCGCCGATCGGCGTTTCCAACGAAACCGGCTCCTGGGCGATCTTCATAATCTCCCGTACCTTATCGACCGGCATCCCAATCTCCGCCGCAATCTCTTCAGGCTGAGGATCATGCCCAAGTTCCTGCAAAAGCTGGCGGGAAACACGCATTACCTTATTAATTGTCTCCACCATATGCACAGGGATACGGATCGTCCTGGCCTGGTCTGCAATCGCGCGCGTAATTGCCTGGCGGATCCACCAAGTCGCATAAGTGGAAAATTTGTAACCCTTTGTATAATCAAACTTTTCAACCGCTTTCAGAAGACCAAAGTTTCCCTCCTGAATTAAGTCAAGGAACTGCATGCCGCGGCCGACATAACGCTTCGCAATCGAGACGACCAAGCGGAGATTTGCCTCCGCCAAACGGCGCCGGGCGGCTTCGTCTCCCTCATTCATACGCTTTGCAAGATCAATCTCCTCAGCAGGATCCAAAAGATTCACCTTTCCGATTTCTTTGAGATACATACGGACAGGGTCATCCAGCGCATAATTGTCTGCAAGCGCCGCCGTCTCATCAAGTTCTTCCTGCGTAACTTCTTCAACGTTTTCATAATTTTCCGGAAGATCCTCGACCACCGGCTCAAAATTTACATCTTCCGTGATAATTTCGATGCCCAGGCTCTCGAAGGTATCATAAAGTTTTTCAATCTGGTCGGGATCCAGTTCGAGCTCTTCAAGGACGTCCATCAATTCCTTATAATTGATCTTCTCCTTTTTCTTACCATATTCAATCAGGTCCTTGATCCCCTGCTTTTTTTCCTCAATCGTCATTTATGACTACCTCCGTATGATTTCTTTGCTTTATGAAGATCCCGCAGTGCAAGCATTGGGTCTTTTTCTGCTACAGCACCGCGTCTTGCGCGGCCTTCCTTCAAAATAAATATGTAGTTTTCCAAAGCCGTATCCTCATCGCCGCCAGCCGGTGCAGACAGGATGCGGCCAAGCTCCGACATTTCCGATTCCGTCAGCCCCTGGGAAAGCGCCGCAGCGGAAACCGGCTGTCCGGCATTGATCAGCGCGCATATCCTTGTATAAATACCTCCGAGAAACGGGGCGCTGAAATCCTGCTGGCTGATCTGTTCCCGCTCCAGCTGCCGGATATAAGAGGCATTGGAGGCCAGAAGGGACAAAATTCCTTCCTCCGCGCGCGCGGAACGGATATCCGTATAACGCAGTGCGCGATCCTGCGGCTGCGCATTGCGCTGGGGCTGCATGGTTTTTTTGATTTCCTGTTTTTTCTGGTCTTTTAAATACGTACGCCGCCTCCTGTCGATCTCAGACAGCAACGCATCTTTTGCAATCGACGCCATTTCCGCTGCACGGGAAGCATAAATTTCCCGCTCAATCGGGCTTGGAAGCTTTGCAAGCGCAGCGGCCGCTTCCTTAAGGAATGTAATGCGGCCTTCATTATCGCTTAAATCATATTGGGCGCGGATCCGCTCAAGCATAAACATCATATGCTCCTCGCTTGATTCCAAAAGGGAAGCAAATGCCTCCCCCCCATTTGCTTTGATAAATTCGTCCGGATCCTTTGCACCCGGAATCTTCAGTATTTTTATGGAAAGCTCGGCAGTTTTCAGAATATCGGCCGCCCGGGCCGCCGCCGTCTGCCCGGCATGATCGGCATCATAGGAAATAATAACCTCGTCGGCAAAACGCTTCATCAGCTTTGCCTGGTCTGCGGTCAGCGAAGTGCCCAACGAAGCCACCGCCTGCGTAAAACCCGCCTGATGCAGCGCAATAACGTCCATATAGCCTTCGGCAAGGATTAAGCGTCTTCCCTGCGCTTTTTTTGCATAATTGAGTGCAAACAAGTTATGGCTTTTGGAGAAAACAGGCGATTCCGGAGAGTTGAGATATTTCGGCTTTCCTTCGTCCATAACTCTTCCGCCGAAAGCAATAACATTCCCGCGGATATCAATAATCGGAAACATGACACGGTTTCGGAACTGGTCGTAGACGCGCCCTTTCGTACTATTTTTTACAAGCCCCAGCGTAAGCAACTCATTTTTAGAGTAACCCTTTGCCGTCATTGCGTCGATCAGCTCGCCCCATGCGTCAGGAGCAAAGCCAAGGCCAAACCGGCGAATCGTCCGCAGGCTTAACCCCCTCCCGGTCAGGTATTCGAGCCCTTCCCTTCCCTTTTCAGAAAAAAGGACGTCGCGGAAAAAGCGTGCTGCGTCCAGGTTCAATCCATAAAGGCGTTTGCGGTTATCATGAAAATCCTCCTTTGGAAGATCCATCCCCGCTATGTTAGCCAGGAACTCAACCGACTCTGGAAAGGTCAGGTTTTCTATTTTCATGATAAAATTGTATACGCTCCCGCCGGCCCCGCAACCAAAGCAATGAAAAATCTGTTTCTCCGTATTGACAGAAAAAGAAGGCGTTTTCTCACCGTGGAACGGGCAAAGACCAAACCAGTTAGAACCGGATTTTTTCAGGGTTACATAACGCGATACAACATCATAAATATCGCAGCGCGCGGACAATTCTTCCAAAAAAGCCTCTGAAAAAGCCATAAGCGCCTCCTTTCATATTGTTTTCAGACAAATTCTGTATATTAATGCCCATTTCAGGCCATATCATACGCATTTCACATCTTTTCCCAACCTTTTGGGATAAAAATGTCCCGATATACCGCCAATGCATAGCGGTCGCTCATCCCGGCAATATAATCGCAGACTGCCCGGTCTATATCCTCCCGATAAATTGTTTCTATATATTGGACGGGCATCGTATCCGGATTCTGTCGGAAATGTTCATATAAACTGGCAAGCAGCGTATCCGCCTTTGTTTCTTCGCTTTTTACCACCGGATTGGTGTAAACAAATTCAAACAGGAAATCCCGCAATGCATCCATCGCCGCAGAAGTCTCTTCTTCCATAAAAATATCCGCCTGTTCCCGGGATGCCGAAATAATGGAAAACACCAGCGTATTGATCCGCTCGCTGTATGTCTGCCCAAGCGCACGGCGGATAAGAGCGGGAATATCCGTATTTTTCAATACGCCTGCATGCACTGCATCATCAATATCGCTGTTAATATAGGCAATCCGGTCTGACATACGCACCACGCGCCCTTCCAGCGTTTCGCCGGGCGCACCGGTGTGATGTAAAATCCCATCCCGGACTTCATAGCATAAATTCAATCCTTCCCCGTCGCGCTCCAGCTTGTCCACAACCCGGAGGCTCTGGCAGTTATGGGCAAACCCATACGGGCACAGGCGGTCAAGCGTCCGTTCCCCAGCATGTCCAAAGGGCGGATGCCCAAGGTCATGCCCCATCGCAATAGCTTCTGTCAGATCCTCATTCAGCCCAAGCGCGCGGGCGATCGTCCGGGCGATTTGGGAGACCTCCAGCGTGTGCGTCAAACGCGTGCGGTAATGATCGCCGTCCGGAGAAAGAAACACCTGGGTCTTATGCTTCAGACGCCGGAAGCTGCTGCAATGTACAATCCGTCCCGTATCCCGCTGGAATACGGTGCGGATTTCGCACTGCGGCTCCGGTTTTTCCCTGCCTTTGGAAAGGCTGGCCTTTGCCGCAAGCGGGGAAAGAATGCGATCTTCCTGTTGCTGATACCGTTCCCGTATGGTCATACTCTTCACCTACTCAATAAGTATATTCGATAAAAAAAATAAAAATCCTTCTTTTATCAAATATTTTTTTAAACCCCTGTGAACTTTTTCTTTTTCCTCCCGGTATTTTTCAAAAAAACTCTTGCATTTTCAAAAAAATTGTGCTATTATGAACAGGTCTGTTAAAGTACCCGTGGAAAGAGGTGTTAAGAATGAAGGAAGGTATCCATCCCAAGTATCAGCAGACCACGATACGTTGCGCTTGCGGCGAAGTTATCGAGACCGGCTCGACCAAAAGCGATATTCGCGTTGAAATTTGTTCCAAGTGCCATCCGTTTTTCACGGGCAAGCAGAAGCTCGTGGATTCCGGCGGACGCGTAGACCGCTTCAAGAAGAAATTTGGTCTTTAAAAGACGTGCCGTTTGGTATGCGTATGCGTATCAAACGGCATTTTTTCATATCCCAGCTTTTTTATTGCACAGGGGATGAAAGAACGGTCGTTGAAAAATTTTGGCGGATTTTTGAAAAGCAGCTTCTCTCCCTGCCAATACCGCCTTTGCGGACAGTTTCCATATTGATCTTGATGTTGATGAAAAAATCTGCAAAAGAGCTTTTTGCATTGCTCCTATATGGAAAGAAACGTGCAGCATGCAACAGTCTTTATGCTCTTGCCGTGGACGGGAATCCCATCCCGCAGCGCAGAGATTACCACGTTGTTACAGGCCGGGCCGGCACGCGGCGCTGCATTATTCGCATCAAAAACGTTATATACCTCCCTTTCCGGGACAAAACATTTGCGGCCGTGAATGTGAAGATGCGGATCTGGATTCCTGGAAATCCAATCCTATCCGCTTTTTTTCAGCGGAGAAACCGCGGCTGGAATATTCGTTTTCGGAAGACATGCCTATGATTTTGAGGATTTTGAAGTGGTTTATCAACAATAATCCCTACATAAAAGCCGAGGTGAAAACAAACAGATGGCTGCGGTATTTGCACAAAATTATCTGACTTACGCCATGGATATAGGACAGCGTATGCTGCAGTATGGCGCGGAGGTAGGCCGTGTGGAAGACAGCATCAGCCGCATTTGCCGTGCCTATGGCGCTGTGCGTGTGGATGTATTCACCATCACCTCCAGCATAGTTGTCACGGCCTTCGACGCAAAAGGGCAGGCTTTTACCCAGACGCGGCGTGTAGGCACACTGGTTTACGACCTGTCAAAGCTATGCGAGCTTAACGCGCTTTCCCGGCGCATGTGCATGGCGCGGCCAGCAGATGCACAGGTATGCCGGGCACTTGCCCGCATCGATGCGCTTGCACACTACCCTTTCCGGCAGAGCGTATTGCTTTATGCTATGATTTCAGCGGCTTTTTCCGTATTCTTCGGAGGTTCCGCAGCTGACGCTGCAGGTTCGGCTGCCATCGGCGCCGTTATCTGCTTTTTGCAGGCAGGGTTAAAAAAACTGAATATCAATACTCTGTTTTCCGTTCTTGTATGCAGTATGGTGGGAGGACTGGGCGCGCATCTGCTTGCCGCGCTGTCTATCGCCGACAGTGCGGCAAACGTCAGTATCGGCAATGTAATGCTTCTGATCCCCGGCCTTGCGCTGACCAATTCCATCCGCGACCTGTTCAGCGGCGACACGATATCCGCGCTGCTTCGTTTTGCCGAAGCGCTGGTTGCCAGCATTGCCATTGCCTGTGGGTTTGCGCTTCCGGCGGCACTGTTTTGAAAGGGGGGGCGGGTCATGCAAAGCTTAATCCAGCTCCTCGCGGCAGGTATTGGTTCCCTTGGCTATGCATTGCTTTTCAATGTGCGCGGACGCGACGTCCCATGGGCAACGCTTGGCGGCCTGATCAGCTGGGGCACTTATCTGCTTTCTTCCATATTTTCATCCAGCGACATGCTCCGGTATTTTATCTGCGCATTCTTTTTAACCGTATATGCAGAAATTATGGCAAGGTTGCGCAAGTCTCCAACCACGGTTTTCCTTGTTGCCGGCGCGATTCCGCTCATTCCCGGCGCAGGCCTGTACCGGGCCATGAGCGCTGCGGTTTCCGGCGCATGGGACCAGGCCGTTGCCGGCGGAAAAACCACCTTGCTGCTGGCAGCCGCAATATCTGGCGGTATTTTGTCATGTACCGCACTCTGGCATATCGTCAGCCGTTTTTCCGCTTTTCACCGGCGCGGGAACCAACGGTAATCCGCTTTCCGTAATTCCGGACAAGGAGTTTACATGCAACAAGTAATCGACGGAATTCCTTTTTCCCTGGCAGGATCTTTTGATTTTTCATTCCTTTCTGACTTTGGCCGGGTATTCCAGGTTTATGATCAGCAGGACTCTGGAAATATCTGCTTTGGCTGCGTATCGCCGGAAGGCCGGCGCTTTATAAAATTTTCCGGTGCTCCTACGCTGCGCGCTGCATGGACGCCGCAGCAGTCTATTGAACGTGCAAAACGTTCGGCAGACGCATATCGTGCGCTTGCACACAACAGCCTGGTCAACTGCCTGTATGCAGGAGAAACCGGCGGCGGATATATTCAGGTTTTCCCATGGGTGGAAGGATGGTGTTGGGGAAAAATGTATCCTGACCAGCGCAGGCGTTTTCTTGCGCTGTGCGACGCCATCAAACTGAAAATTTACGAAACCATCCTGCAATTCCACCGGCATGTCCTTGCCTGTGGATGGGTATGTCTTGATTTTTATGACGGCAGCGTACTTTATCAGCCGGAAACTGGAAACACTTATATCTGTGATATAGAATTTTATCAAAAACAGCCCTATATAAATCATACAGGGCGCCTCCCTGGCTCGTCCCGCTTTATGTCGCCGGAAGAACTGACAGCCGGCATGCCGGTTGATGCGCGCAGCTGCGTCTTTGTCATGGGGGCGACATCCTTTGAACTTTTCGGCGGCGGAGCCGGCCGGGATATCTCGCTTTGGAGACTGAATACAGAAAGCTATCAAGCGGCGCTGCGTGCCGTACAGCCCAAACGCGATGCACGATGGTCCTCGCTCGAAGCTTATATGGACGCCTGGAACAGCGCGCTGGATCTAAAAAAATATTAACCCATATAATATATAGGAAACAAGAGGTGCACATTGCAGAATACCGATCAATTTTCCAAACAGGACGTCGCCGTACTTGCCGGGCTTTCTTCTCCGGTACTCCCGGCAGACGACAACGCATCCGACGAAACGCTCGACGAGTTGGAGGAGCTGCTCAAAACCGCGGGCGGCCGATGCGCGGCAAAGGTGCTGCAAAAGCGCAGTACCGTGGAGCCGCGTACACTTCTCGGCGAGGGAAAGCTGCTTGAAATTGCAGAGTTGGCAAAGCGTATGGAAGCTGACCTGCTTGTTGTCGACAATGAACTTTCCCCCGCCCAATCCACCGCGATTGAAAAGCTGACAGGGCTGCGGGTTATGGACCGGGCCGCATTAATCCTGGATATTTTCGCCCATCGGGCGCGTTCCGCCGAGGGTAAGCTTCAGGTAGAGCTTGCGCAGTACCGCTATCTGCTGCCCAGACTTACTGGCATGTGGACGCACCTGGTACGGCAAACCGCTTCCGGCGGCGCAAGCCCGATCGGCACGCGCGGGCCTGGTGAAACGCAGTTGGAGACTGACCGCCGCCATATCCGGCGGCGCATCCAGAAGCTGGAGCGCGAGCTGGAGGACGTACGGAGGGAACGCACCGTGCGCAGGCATCGCCGTGAAAATACAGAAATCCCCGTCGTTTCCCTTGTCGGCTATACTAACGCAGGAAAATCTACACTTTTAAATTATCTGACAGATGCAGATATCCCCGCAAATAACCGTCTTTTTGATACGCTCGACCCGACAATACGTAAGCTGAAGGTCAGCGATACGCTGGAGGTGCTGCTGTCAGATACCGTCGGCTTTATTCACAAGCTTCCTCATAACCTGATTGACGCTTTCCGCGCCACGCTGGAAGAGCTTGCGTTCGCCGACCTTCTTTTGCATGTCATTGATCTTTCCAATCCAGCCTGGATGCAGCAGGCAGAAGTCGTGCGCCGCCAGATCCATGCACTGGGCCTGGATCAGACGCCGGTCATCGAGGTATTCAACAAAGCCGACCTTGTGGATGCAGAGCTTTTGCCGCATGGACGTGATATTGCGGTGATTTCTGCGCGTACAGGCGCCGGCATCAGCAGCCTGCTTTCCCAAATCTCCGGCCACCTTGGCAGCACGCTGCACCGCGTATGCATTGCCCTGCCCTATGACCAGGCTGGGCGCATCGATATCCTGTACCGCGACGCGAAAGTTGAAAAAGTCGAATACCAGCCCGAGTACATTGAAGTTCAGGCAGTCTGTGAGCCGCGTACGCTGGGCTGGATCCGCGATTACATCAAAAAAGACTGGGGCGTAATGCATGACTAAAGTACCCTTTGGCGACGCAGAAATTGAATTTGTCGAACGCAAATCCCGTTTTATCGGCAACGTATTCCCTGTTGCTTCTGAAGCTGAGGCGAAAGAAAGAATCGGCGAAGTGCGCTTTTTGCAGGAAGGTGCAAGCCATGTCGTTTATGCTTATGACATCCACGAGGAAAATGCAACTCGTTTCTCCGACGACGGGGAACCAAAAGGGACGGCTGGACCCCCGGTTTATGAGGTTTTCCGGCGTGAAGGGCTGACGAATTACTGCTGCACCGTTACACGCTACTTCGGCGGTATCCTGCTCGGGGCTGGCGGACTGATCCGGGCTTATGCCAATACGGCGAAGCTCGCGCTCGAGGCGGCGGGGATCGCACAGCTTGCGCCTTATCACAGCTTCCGGATATGCTGTGAATACGCGCATTATGACGCAATCCGCGCATTCTTAAAAAGTATTGAGCACCAGCAAGGTGCGCCGGAGTTCGGCACACAGGTTTCGTTTGAGCTTCTGCTTCCGGAGAGCGAATGTGAAAAAATGCAGGCCGGGATCCGGGACAGGACTTCCGGACGTGCACAGATCGCTGAACTCGGAATCCGGCAGCTTCCCGAACGGATCCGTTAGTTGTGAAAACTCTGAATTCCAGAAAATATTGCAGCGTTGGCCGGAAACGGCCGTTATTTTGCTCCCTCTCCTCTGCCGCCAAGGTTAAACCGGGCGCCACAACCTGGAAAAACCCATTCCGCGCATATTCTGTTCCACAATTTTACCGTCTATGAAGAGCAAAGACCCATTGGGCGCTTGCATAGCATGCGTCCAATGGGCATAATTTTGTCATAATTGCTGAAATTCCAATTTTTCCGCAAGCCTGGCGCCTGCCAGATCTGACGGAAACGCATTCCGATGCCGACTCCTGTCCCCCTTCTTTCTCTGCCCGGCCGGAAGTTAAAGCAATCGTATCGGCGCCGGGGCATAAAAAATTCCCGGGAAGAGTATACCCAGCGTAAACCTTAAAATTTCCGTACCTTGCAGGCGAAAATACTTCATACAAGAAACGGCATGATAATATCATACCGTTTCTTATTTTACGCTGCCAGCCTGGACAATTGCGTCTTTCCCACATCATTCCTTCTTTTACCGGAAAGCGCTCAGGTATGCTCCGGCTTCTTTTCATTGCAGCGCAGCCAATATACCGTATCCTTAAGCGTCTGAAACAGGTCGCGCGGCCTGTAACCCAGCTCAGCAGTTGCCTTGTCATGGGAGAATTTGGCATTGCTGTTGAGCGTATACAGGGAATAGCGCGTATACAGGGGACGGCGATGCATCAGTTTCGCATAGATCTGCATTGCCGGCGCCGCGGCCTGGGCAAGCCGTACCGGCAACATGGGCAGGCGGCGTCCCCCATTGATCGCACGCAGCATCTCCAGCAGCTCCCGGATATCATACCGGCGGTTGGATAGGATATAACACTCCCCGCGCCGTCCCTTGCACGCAGCTTCATAGCAACCCTGCGCTACATCGCGGACGTCGACAAAATCATATCCGCCTTTTACGCCAGCCGGAAGACGGCCGTGAATATAGTCGCTGACCATCTGCACCATATGGTTATGTGTACGGTCATACGGGCCAAGGATACCGGACGGCTGCACAACAACAGC
This sequence comes from uncultured Eubacteriales bacterium, assembly GCA_934546935.1. Lineage (GTDB taxonomy): Bacteria > Bacillota > Clostridia > Oscillospirales > QAMX01 > CALWJF01. The sequence continues at coordinate 35,621 of CAKTEH010000016.1, read as the reverse complement.
GTCAAGACCCTCCTGTGCCGCGTTCAATACCGCCTGCGTCGCTTCGGCTTTGGTTTTTGCATAGGCTCCGACAACAAGGTCAGGAGAAAAATGACGGATCTCTGTCAGCACAGCGTTGCGGTCGCCCTCCGGAATTGCATGAACCGAGCTTACATAAACAAGCCTGCGCACGGCATGCCTCCGGCACATTTCAATTACATTTTTTGTCCCGCCAACATTGACTTCATATAAGCGCGGCGTAACCGTACCGGAAATATCCACAATACCAGCCGCATGAATCACATAAACCGCATCGTATCCATCTGCCCCTGCAAAAAAACGTTCCAAGCTTTGCCGGTCGCGCACATCCCCTGCAATATAACGCACATTTCCGCTGTCCTTCAGCGCGGCTTTTTCACCTGGCAGAACCAAGCCATGAACCGCATCGGCTTTATGACGCAACAGCCGAACCAGCGTGCCGCCTAAATGCCCGGCGGCTCCGGTAATCAGGTAAATGGTTTTCATATCACACACCCCTTTCGTTTCTTCATCAGTGTGTTGATTTTCCTCTTTATCTGTATTATAATATATATGAAAATAGTTGACAATAAACAGAATTTAAACTTTCTATGCATTTACCGACACAACTGGCATTGTGTGTTGAAATACACCGGACGTTCATAAATTATTCAGAGGCAATCCTATGAAAGAAGACCATCGCAGACGCGTAACCCGGATGCTGATCCGCCGGGCCTTTACTGAGCTTTTGCGGCAAAAACCAATACAGAGCATTTCCGTTAAGGAGCTTTGTACACAGGCGGGCATCAACCGGGGCACTTTTTATGCACACTATACGGATATCCATGACCTGCTTCAGAAAATGGAAGATGAAATGCTGGAAGATTTCACAAAGGCTCTCGAGCCTCTTTTCGGGGCGGATCCCAAGCATCTGACGCTGCAAAGGATTACGACAGAAGTGTTCCAGTGCCTGAAGGACAACGCGGATATCTGTACGGTAACGCTCGGTCCTTACGGAGACAAGGACTTTGCAGCACGGCTCCTGACAATTGGCCGGGATTTGTGTATGGAGACCTACACCCGCCTTTTTGCGCATGCTACCCGGCGGCAAATTGAATTCTATTATGCATTCGTCAGCGCCGGTTGCATTGGGTTGCTGGAAAGATGGCTTTCTGAGGGCATGCGCAGCAGTGCGGAAGAAATGGCTGGAATGGCAGAAGGGCTGATGATGTACGGCGTCGGGTTTTTACAAAATGGGATACAGCAACCGCATACATAATCCCTTGCAGATCCGGCAAGGTTTATACGCAGAAAAAGGAGGTGTTACAGACTATGACCCTGGATATCAAAGGAAAGATCAGCGAACTGACGGAAAAAATCAAAAGCGATCCCAAACTTTTAACCGAATTTAAATCGGAGCCAGTTAAAACACTGGAAAAGCTGCTCGGCATAGATCTTCCGGACGCGCAGCTCAAAGCCTTGGCCGACGGCATTAAAGCCCGGCTTTCGGCGGATAAGCTTTCCGGTGCGCTTGGCGGAATTTTCAAAAAATGAGTTTTTTATCAAAAGAGCTGCGAAAGATTTTCTTTCGCAGCTCTTTTTATCGATTCCGAAAGCGCGTATAGGCTTGAATCCGGGAACGGCGCATAACTGTTCTCGCGCTCAACTTGAAAAATCTTCAATCAACTGTGCAAGCTCCTGCGCTGAATCAATTTCAATCCCATCAATCAGACGAAGACGGTCGCTTTCCCGGAAAGTACGTGGATCCGCACTGGGGATAACCGTATACTCCTGTTCCTGCCCATAGGTAAACACACGCAGTTCGTTGCCCACCAGGCGGATAATAAACATCGGTTTGTCTCCAGTGTGCACGGCTGTGTGTATCTCCTGTTTGTCCGTCTTAACCGAAGGTTCCGCCTGGCGCTGCGGTTTGGAAGCTTGGAGTGTGTCAAAGCTAAAGCTTCCGGCATCCTGAACCGGTTCCGAAGCGGCTGTTTTGAGTACTGCACATAATACCAGAGAAAAACTCAGTAAAACCATGAAAACACTTACGCATATCTTGCGTCTATATGTTGTATGCATATTTCCTTCCTCCTTACTTTTGGAAGTATTTCCCTTATTCCGGGAAATATACAGGCAAAACATAAAAAGCTGGATTTTTTGCATCCGCGTGGTATAATATAATCTAGTATTTTGTTTCCCTTCGGTAAAAAATCTCAGATGCGGCATCACAGATACATCTGAAATCCGATGATCCGCAGCTATTTAAAAACAAGAAGCCTGACTTTTCTCTGTGAAAGGAGTTCATCCATTGAAAGCTCGTGTTATCAAAAAAGCTGCCTGGTTCTTCACCGGGACGCTCGGCTGGATTGTAAAGATTTTCCTGACCATTTTCTGTATTGGTATTGTCACGGCGGCGATCTGCGCGGCGGCGTTTGCCCTCTACATTTCCAATTATATCCAGCCCAACATCGACAACGTCTCGCTGGAGGATCTGGTTTTGAATGAAACTTCCTTCGTTTATGCTTACGACAGCGATGGGAACGAAGTCCTGCTTGAGCGGCTCTACAGCACGGAAAACCGGATTTGGGTAGATTATGATCATATTTCCGAAAATATGTTCAACGCCCTTATTGCAATCGAGGACGAGCGTTTTTATTCCCATAAAGGCGTCGACTGGACACGTACCATTGGCGCCATGATTAACATGGTCATCCCCCTGCGTGACAATTACGGAGGCGGTTCAACCATTACCCAGCAGCTGATCAAAAATGTAACCGGCGACGATGATGTAACCGTACGCCGTAAAATCACAGAAATCCTGCGCGCGCTGGAGTTCGAAAAAACCTACTCCAAGGAAGAAATCCTTGAATATTATCTCAATACCATCTATTTCGGATCTGGTGCTTATGGTGTAGAAACCGCTGCGCAGACTTACTTCGGCATTTCCGCCTCGGATCTGAGTGCGGCGCAGGCTGCCTGTCTGGCGGCTATGATCAGCTCCCCCACCTATTACAACCCGCGTTATTACCCGGAAAACAACGAGCCGCGGCGCTTGCTTGTTTTAAGGCAAATGTACGAACAGGGGATGTTTGAAGACGAGCAGGATTATATAACCGCCTGCAACACCAAGCTTGAATATTGGGGAGGAAAAGACGCCGGCTCGGTTTCCCCAGCTGCCAAACAGAGCTATTATGTTGATCAGGTGATTAACGATGTAATCCAGGATCTGATGGACACTTATGGATATACGGAAAAAACCGCGACAACGCTGGTCTATTCCGGCGGTTATTCGATTTATGCCTGCGTAAACCTGGAGATCCAGGCTGTTGTGGACGCAGTTTATGAGAATCCGGAAAATTTTCCGGATACCCAGAGCAGTCAGGAACTGCAGTCCGCCATTACCATTATGGACCCTTATACCGGCGAGGTATTGGCCATGTCCGGCGGCGTGGGCGAAAAGACCGTCAACCGCGCCTGGAACCGTGCAACCATGACCCAGCGGGCTCCGGGATCTTCCATTAAGCCGTTGACTGTTTATGCGCCTGCATTTGAATACAATCTGATCACGCCGGTCAGCGTGCTTGACGACTCCCCATACGACGAAAGCACCATGTGGCCCAAAAACCAAAATAATTACTATTCCGGACGTTCCAATATCCTCAATGCGGTCGGCCGCTCGCTCAATACCATTGCCGTCAAGGTCCTGGATATGCTGACCCCAGAGCGCGCCTATTCATTTGCCACACTCAATCTCGGAATGGATCTTGTCAGCTCCATGGAACGCAACGGCAAAGTGTATTCCGACATCGACTACGCGCCGCTTGCACTGGGCGGTTTGACAAACGGCGTAACGGTATTGGAAATGACGGCGGCATATTCTGCTTTTGTAAACGAAGGGATTTATACCGAACCACGTACGTACTCCAAAGTGCTTGATTCCAGCGGGCAGGTAATTCTTGAAAACGAAGCGGATTCACAGGTTGCCATGAAAAAAGAAACGGCATTTTATGTCAACCAGGTCCTGACCTATGCCGTTAACTACGGAACCGGTTCGCGTGCGAAAATCAGCGGTATTACCACCGCAGGCAAAACCGGTACAACAACCAACGACCATGACCGCTGGTTTGTCGGCTATACGCCGTATTACTGCGCCGCAGTCTGGGTCGGATATGATCAGCAGGCGGAAATCAAACTTTCCAGCTCAATAAACCCTGCACTGGCCGTATGGAAGCAGATTATGGACATATTACATGAAGGCAAAGAATCTGCATCCTTCTTTGAAATGGAAACGGCAAGCGTGCGCGTCTGTCATGACAGCGGCCTTCTGGCGGGAGAAGGATGCTCGCTTGACCCGCGCGGCGGGCGTGTATATAGTGTACAGCTTTTGACAAAAGATATCCCTACAAAGCAGTGCGACTGTCATATCGTCGTCCGAATCTGTTCGGAAACCGGCATGCGCGCAACACAGTACTGTACCGATACCCGTGAAATTGCGTTGTTGAATGTGGAGCGCAGCGGAAACGTACGTATGAGCGACGACGAATATCTTTATAAAGAAGCGGTTTATGCTGATTTCAGCGGCGCCAGCTCGCAGAGCAAATACAATACCTACTGCACAACCCATACCCATGAACAGGTATTCCCCGATGAACCGGACGACGATGGCACGGGGATTGACAACGGCGAAGAGGATCTGGACAGCGATAACAGCTGGTGGAGTATTTTCAGACGCTGAACAGCGGCATTTCCTGCAGAAAATGGAGCGTTAAAATGCAGACAAAAGACAAAAAATCCCATCTGGTTTTTTTACTCCCCTGCCTGTATGCCTGCATCTTGTCCCTTTTATGTGCTTGTGCAGAAAGCAAGCTTTCCACAGATGGGGATAAAGCGCAGGGCGCGGCCTTCCTGCCCGCCGCAAGGCAGGAGCTCCCCGTTCCCGCTTGGCAGGCGCAGGGAGAAACCGATGTTGTCTATACTATGCTGCCGCCGGAACGCGTACACATTGATTTGTGCGCTTTAGGTGACATTATGGCGCATAATGGCACCTATGAGGCAGCTTACAGCAACGGAAGTTATGATTTTGACTATATGTTTGCGGATATTGCCCGGCATATTGCCGGTGCGGATTACTGTGTTGGAAATCTGGAAACCGTATTTGCAGGCGCCGACCGGGTCTTTTCCAATTATCCGAATTTCAATACTCCAGAACAGATGGGGCAATCCCTCGGCAAGGTGCTCGGCCTGGATTTGCTGAGCATGGCCAATAACCATGTCTTTGACCGCGGTTATTCAGGCATGCAGACGACAATGGGTTTCCTGGATGAATACGGCATCGCCTACACCGGCGCCTATACAAGTCAGGAGGCTTATGACACGCCTTTCCTTGCCGATATCCAGGGCATAAAGGTTGCATTTATTTCCTCGACTTACGGCGTTAACGGCGCCGTTCCCCGCGACCACCCCTATGCGGTGCGCATTACCTCCCGCGAGGAACTGTCTGCCTGTGCACAGGCGGCGGTGGACGCAGGAGCTGACTGTGTTGTAGCACTTTTGCATTGGGGCAACGAATATCAGCCTTATGCTTCCCAGCAGCAGCGGGAACTGGCCCAGTGGCTGTTTGAAAATACAGCGGTCAGCCTCATCATCGGCAACCATGCCCATGTCGTGCAGCCAATTGAGGTGTTTGATGTAAGCTATCAGCAGCAGCCAAAGCAGGGCGTTGTGCTCTATGCTTTGGGCAATTTCACAGGCGAACAGCTTAAGGAGTATCGTGACAGCGGCATCATTGCGCGCATCGGTCTTACGATCACACCTGGCCAGCCGGCGCAGGCAAAGGTAAACAGCGTCACCTATACCCCGACCTTTATCGACCCGAATCCCAAAGCAAGCGGGAAACGCTACCGTGTCATTTCTGTTTACGATGCCATTGCAGGTTACGAATCCGGTACGGACAACCTGATTTCAGCCAAAGAATACAACCGCATGCTTCATTACCGCGAATATTATGCCGGGCTTCTGGAAACACACGCACTGGTCCGCGCGTCTATTGAATCTGAATAACCGGAGGACATATGCGACATTTAAAAACCCCCCTTATCCTGCTGCTCACGCTGCTGCTTGCAGTTTCCCCTTTTGCCTTCGCTGCATACGAAAATGTTGCAATATATTATAATGGCGAGCAGCTCGCCTTCCCCGCTGCCGGCCCTTATTATGATGCACAGGCGGAATGCGTGATGGTGCCTGTGCGCGCTTTTTCTGAAAGCATCGGCGCACAGGTGGAGTTCGATACGGAAAGCGGGGATATCCTTGTACAGATCTTCAATACAGGAATCCGGTTCAATATAAGCAGCCAGGAAGCTGTGGTAAACAACGTCCGCCGCATCGCCCTGCCCGCAGTGCCTGTCATTGCAGACGGCACGTCTTTTGTCCCGCTCGACGCCATTACAGGGGCAATGAATATCGATTACAGCTGGGATGTGGACACTTTAACCGCACAGCTGTCAGCATCTAAAACGTACACGCTTGGCGTCGGCGCCGACCTGGTCAGGCTGAACTACGGGATACCCCAGCGCAGCGATCGGAGCGAGCAGGGATTTGACTGGTATATTTACAACGAAATCCCCGGGCAGCTTTCCATGATCGGTATTTCCAACGCAGTGGTTACTGCGTATTATCTGTATCAAGGCTCCTGGGAGCTCCCCTGCGGAATCTACTGCGGCATGCCTGTCGATAACGCAAATTCCCTGATGCGCATTCAGGAATATGCCATCAGCGTCGGAAACTGTTCCATTGCTTATGCAAATGATGAGGAATATATTGTCGCCTATCTTGATCCGGAAGGAGAAAGCATCGCCGCAGTCTTATATGAAGATATTGCCTGGAAGGATCAATTCGAGATCAACGACCGGGTTACCGCATCTTTTGCCCTGCAACTGCACGATTTGTTGAATGCGTTCCGCACCGGTCTTGGTTATCAGGCGCTGCCACAGGATTCCATGCTGGCCAGCCTTGCTGGCCAGCATGTAGCCGATATGGCGCAGCACAATTATTTCGGCCATCTTGACTTGCGGGGCATGTCCAACGAGGAACGTTTTACAGCTGCAGGCTATGGGGAATGCTATTGCGCAGAAGCCATAGCACAGGCCTACCGAAACAGTTTTGATGCCTTCGCCGAGCTGATAAAAGACGTGGAATACCAGGCGCTGGCCGCTGCAAATTTCAACGCTTCCGGTTGTGCTGTGGCCTATAATGCAGATTCAGATGGCCTTGTGTACTATGCGCAAGTTTTTTATGCGCCGAAAGAATAAGAAACTCAGTTATTTTCCACAGCAACCAATCTGCTTTTTTGTACAAAACTTATAAAGTTTATTTTTTGAACGGAAACACTTGCACAAACAGAAAAAATCCTGTATCATAAATAAAAATTGTATATTGTCTAGATGAAGTTTGCAGGAAAACGATGTGGTAAAACTGCATTGGCCGAAGACGTAATACGATCAGGTGTTCCCCATCTGGGAACGGGACTGCAAATGGATAGATTTCTGGAGAATCCTATTAAATTAGGTGCCGAAGGTGTAAAATGCACGCAAACGCGTGCATCAATCTCTCAGGCAAAGAGGACAGAAAGCAAAATTCGTTTTCGATATTTCATATCGTTTTTGTGATTTTTGGCATTGTCCTTTTTGGAAAAGGACAATGCTTTTTTTATTCCATATGGAACAGGAGTTTAAACACATGGAAAATTTTATGGAATCCATTGCCAGCATCAATAATATCATCAACGATTTTGTCTGGGTAAAGCTTGGGCTGGTTATGCTTCTTGGCACAGGCATCCTTATGAGCATACTGACGAAATTTTTCCAGATCGGGCATATCGGACACTGGATGAAGCACACGGTTGGAAGCCTGTTCAAAAAAGAAGTTTCTAATCATTCTAAAGACCGCGCCTCCATATCCCAGTTCCAGGCACTGTGCACCGCTTTGGCGGCAACAATTGGCGTTGGCAATATTGCCGGCGTTTCGGCGGCTATCGTTTCCGGTGGCCCAGGCGCGGTATTCTGGATGTGGGTCGCCGCTTTTTTCGGTATGATGACCAATTATTCTGAAAACGTTCTGGGAATCTATTACCGCCGCAAAAACAAAAGCGGCGAATGGTCCGGCGGCGCAATGTATTATCTTGCCGACGGGCTGGGCTCTTATAAACACTGCCGGATTCCCGGGCGTGTCCTGGCAGTCCTGTTTTCCGCGTTTTGTATCCTGGCGTCATTTGGTATCGGCAACATGGGACAAGTCAACAAGATCGTGGCCAATATGGAGTCGGCATTTCCTATCCCCGCACTTTCTGAAATCCGCATCGGAGGCGTATCCCTGTATGCACTGCTGATCGGGATATTTGTAATGATCTGTGTTGGATTGATTATTCTCGGCGGCCTAAAGCGGATCGCTAATGTAACAGAAAAAATTGTACCCTTTATGGTCTGCCTGTTTGTATTGGGCTCGCTTGTTATTATTTTCACAAATATCGGGCAAATCGGCGCCGCGTTCCGTGCCATCTTTATTACTGCGTTTACTCCCAAAGCCGCTTGGGGCGGTGCGGCCGGACTGGCTTTAAAAAGCGTCATCACCTGGGGATTCAAACGGGGCATCTTTTCCAACGAAGCCGGACTTGGTTCTTCTGTCATGGTGCATTCCAACGCCAATATCAAGGAGCCTGTCCGCCAGGGAATGTGGGGTATTTTTGAAGTTTTTGCAGACACGATGGTCGTGTGTACCATGACTGCACTGGTAATTCTTACCTCCGGGGTGATCGACCTGGAAACCGGCATTCTTGCAAACGGCACCTCCGGCGATGCAACGCTGGTTGCCAAAGCATTTGATACGGTTTTTTCTCTCGGCGGCATCCATTTCGGCAGCATGTTCATAGCCATTGCGGTTTTCCTCTTTGCTTTTACCACAATTCTCGGCTGGTCCCATTACGGCACGAAAGCCTGGGAATACCTGTTCGGCACTAAATCCACTTTTGTCTACAAGCTTGTTTTTCTCACCGTTATCACGCTCGGATCCTTAATGTCCTCCTCTCTTGCCTGGGATATTTCCGATACTTTTAACGCATTGATGATGATCCCCAACCTGATCGGCGTCGTTTCCTTGTCCGGCCTGGTATTCCGGATTACCAATAACTACATAGATCGCGAAATCCGAGGAAAACGGGATATCAAGCCCATGCTTTCTGCATTCGAGGATATCCAAAAAGAACATGAAGCTATTAAAGAAAATATACTCAAATAAAAAAACCACTTTCCTTTATCCACCAGGGAGCTAATGCAAATGGCTCCTTGGTGGATTTTTCCGAACATTTATTCGAAAAATTTGATTTTCACGCTAATATGCTCTTGTGAAAAAATGTGCAATATGATATAATATTTTCGAATATCAAGGAACAAAGTGCTGTTCCCAAGTTGGAAAGGCAAGCTATGAAAGACCATAATATTTTTCGGACATCCATCGGCGGACAGGCGCTGATCGAAGGGATCCTGATGCGCGGGCCGCAGAAAACCTGTACAGTCGTCCGCCGTCCGGACGGTGAGCTCGTCTATAAAGAGGAGCATTACTCCACCCGCTCCGGCGTGTGTGCCTGGCCGTTTATCCGGGGAGTTGTCCGGCTATATGATTCGCTTTCCGGCGGGATCCGGGCTCTGACCTACTCCAGCGAAATTGCTTTCGACGGCATAGAGGAAGAGGACGACTGGCTGACAAGGAAACTGGGCAAAAAACGTGCAAACGAAATTGCTACCGGAATTGCACTGTTTTTCGGCTGCGCAATTCCCATTGCCCTGTTTATCCTGCTGCCGACGCTTCTTGCCGGGCTTCTTGACGGCGTAACGGGTTCCGGGCTTGTACACAACCTGTTAGAGGGGCTTTTCCGCATTTTAATTTTCCTTGGCTTTTTATTCTGCGTATCGCGCATGAAAGACATTAAACGCACCTTTATGTACCATGGTGCCGAGCACAAGACCATCCATTGCTACGAGCACAGCCTTCCTCTCACAGTAGAAAATGTGCGTCAATTTCCCAAAGAGCATCCGCGCTGCGGGACGAGCTTTCTGTTCGTTGTAATGATTATCTCCATCCTGGTTTTTTCCTTTGTGAGCTGGTCGAATCCTTTCCTGCGGATGCTTTTGCGGCTTCTATTACTTCCTGTAGTAATCTCTTTGAGTTATGAAGCCAATCTTTTTGTCGGACGGCACGATAATGCGCTGACAAAGATCCTGCGGGCGCCCGGGCTGCTTATGCAGAAATTTACAACCTTTGAACCGGATGCAGGCATGATTGAGGTGGCAATTGCCGCACTCGAACGTGTTATTCCGGAAAAAGAAGGAGAGGATCGCTGGTGACGTATGCACAGGCGCTGCAATATGCGTTGGAAAAACTGAAGCCTATGAATTTGACAATGCCCGATTTAGAAGGGCGCGAGCTGGTTTCCTCCGCGTCTGAGGCTGCCGGCATGCTTGTCAAAGCAGGAGATATCCCGATGCTGCGTGGGCTGGAAGCGCCTGCGGGAATCAAAGACGAGCTGGACACGTTGCTTGAGCGCCGCCTGCGGGGTGAGCCTTTGGCGTATATTATAGGGGAATGGGATTTTTACGGTATAACGTTGGAAATCAATCCCGATGTCCTGATCCCCCGTGCCGATACAGAGACGCTGATTCCGCCAGCGTTGGATTTCATCGCCGGATGCCCTTCTCCCCGTGTGTTGGACCTTTGCTGTGGGTCAGGTGCAATCGGCATTGCGATCCTGTTGCAAAACCCCGCCGCCAACTGTGTATTCGCAGATATTTCCGAAGCAGCGCTTCGCGTATGCAAACGGAACCTGCAGAAATACGATTTGCTTGCGCGCGCGCAGACGGTTTGCCTGGATGCACTGGAAGCGCCGCCCGATACGCTTGGGAAATTTGATCTGCTCGTCAGCAACCCGCCTTATATCAGTTCCGATGAAATGAATGCGCTGCCTGTTGATGTAGCCGGTTTCGAGCCAAACAGCGCGCTGTATGGCGGATTTGACGGCCTGAATTTCTACAGGGCAATCGCAGTCCATTACCGCTCCGTCTTGCAAGCGGATGGGCATGTACTATTTGAACACGGCGCATATCAGGATTTTGAGGTATGCCGGATCCTGCACAGCAACGGCTACTGCGATATCCGGAAATACGAAGATTTAAATAAATATCCCCGCGCCGTCAGCGCACGGATATTATGAGGTGAAAGTATGGCTGAACGAAAGAAAAACCAGGGTTTTGAAATGGCGGTTTCTCCGGAAGATAAACAAAAGGCGATTGATACCACGCTCGCGCACATTGAAAAGGCGTATGGCAAGGGTGCGATTATGCGTCTGGGGAACCGTCCGAATATGAATATATCTGCGATTCCCACGGGTTCCATTTCTCTGGATATTGCATTAGGGATCGGCGGCGTCCCACGCGGACGCATTATTGAAATATATGGGCCGGAATCTTCCGGTAAAACGACACTTGCCCTGCATATCGTAGCCGCCGCACAGCGCGGCGGCGGAGAAGCGGCCTTTATCGATGCCGAGCACGCACTTGACCCGGTATATGCCAAGGCACTGGGAGTTAACACAGATAACCTGTTGGTTTCCCAGCCGGATAACGGCGAGCAGGCGCTGGAAATCACAGAGGCGTTGGTGCGTTCTACCGCAGTCGACGTTATTGTTGTCGATTCAGTCGCTGCATTGGTTCCGCGTGCGGAAATTGAAGGCGAGATGGGCGAAAGTTTTGTCGGAATGCAAGCGCGCCTGATGTCACAGGCCCTGCGCAAGTTGGCTGGTATTGTATCGAAAACCAATTGTGTCGTTATTTTTATTAATCAGCTTCGGGAAAAAATCGGTATGATGGGATACGGCCCCAGCGAAACGACGACCGGCGGACGCGCGCTGAAATTTTATTCCAGTGTACGCATTGATGTGCGCCGGATTGAATACATAAAAAACGGCGGAGAAAACGTCGGCAACCGCGTGCGTGCAAAGATTGTGAAAAACAAAATTGCACCGCCATTTAAGACCGCTGAATTTGATATCATGTATGGCCAGGGTATTAACTATTTCGGTGAGCTCGTCGATCTCGGCATCAAAGTCGGCGTCGTAGAAAAAAGCGGTTCCTGGTTTTCAATGGACGGCGGACATATGGGACAGGGCCGGGAGAAAGCCATCCAGTTTTTACGGGACAATCCTGAAAAAGCGGATTCGCTTACGGCAGTTATCCGTGAAAAACTGATGCAAACCCCGGAACGTGATGCAGCGCCTGCACCCGCAGAAGCACCAAAGCTTGATCTCAACATCGACATCAGTGCCGATGATTTCGACCTTCCGGAATAAAAGAGGAATAATATGGATAAGAAACTGCATATGGTATCCCTTGGCTGCGCCAAAAACCTGATCAATACCGAGCAGATGCTGGCGGCGCTGTTGGAGGCCGGATATGAATACTGTGAGGAACCCGAAGAAGCGGATATCATTATTATCAATACCTGCGCATTTATTGAACAGGCAAAAAGCGAGGCCATTGAAAACATTCTGGAAATGGCGGATTATAAAAATACCGGCGCTTTAATCGGTCTGGTTGTCACCGGCTGTCTTGCACAGCGCTACGGCGCAGAGCTTCTCAACGAGCTGCCCGAGGTAGATGCCGTAGTCGGAACCGGAAGTTTTGAGGAAATCGTTGCCGTGTGTGATAGCCTGCTTTCGGATGCAGACGCGGGAAAGATGGAAAAATCCGTCCACCTGGGCGATATCAACGGCCCATTATGCGAACTGCCACGCCTTGTAACCACGCCGGAATACACTGCATACATAAAAATTGCCGATGGCTGCGACAACCATTGCAGCTACTGTATTATCCCCCAGCTCCGCGGGAAGTTCCGCAGCCGGACGATCGAAGCGATTCTCGCAGAGGCGCATACGCTGGCGTCGCAGGGTGTGAAGGAGCTCATCGTAATCGCACAAGACATCAGTGCATATGGCATAGATCTGTACGGCAAGCCCCGGCTTGCCGAGCTGTTGCATCAACTTGCCGGCATCGAAGGCCTTATCTGGATCCGTCTGCATTATCTTTACCCCGATGAAATTGACGATGAGCTGATCGATTGCCTTGCTTCTGAGCCCAAAATCCTCCATTACCTCGATATCCCGATCCAACATGTTTCAGACCGTATCTTAAAGGCGATGAACCGCCGCTATACCCGGACGCAGTTGGAAACACTCATCCGCAGGCTGCGCAGAAAACTTCCCGGTCTTGTGCTGCGTACCAGCCTGATTGTGGGCCTTCCGGGCGAAACAGACGAGGAATTTGCAGAGCTCTGCTCTTTTATGCAGCGCGTAAAGTTCCAAAAAGCCGGCGTCTTTACCTATTCCCAGGAGGAAGGAACGCTTGCAGCGCAAATGCCGGATCAGATCGATGAAGACGTCAAGATAAAGCGTCAGAATACGCTGATGGATATTCAGGATCGTATCCTCACAAAATATAACCAGAGCCTGATTGGCCATGAGCTGACTGTTTTGGTTGAAGGTTATGACCGCACTGCCGGATGTTATTACGGGCGCTCCTACGCCGAAAGCCTCGATGTGGATGGGAAAATTTTCTTCCTGTCTCCGCAACTTGGCGCACAGGCTGGCGAGTTTGTAAAGGTGCGTATCAATGATGAAATCGACGGCGATCCCATCGGTGAACGGATAGAATAAGAGGTGCTTTTTTGTATGACATTGCCAAATGCTCTGACGCTGTTCAGAATTGCCCTGATCCCTGTATTCTGGATCCTGGAAACGCAAAGCGCTCCGGGCGCACATTGGGCGGCACTTTTTGTGTTCATCCTTGCCGCTGTAACTGATTTTTTTGACGGTCAGATTGCCCGCCGCAAAAAACTGATAACTTCCTTCGGGAAAATTATGGATCCGCTTGCCGATAAGCTGCTGATTATTGCCGCGCTGATGCTCTTTACGCAACAAGGCGACGTCCCTTTTGTGGCGCTGATGATTATCATCTCCCGCGAACTTGCTGTAACTTCGCTGCGCGTAGTTGCAATGGGCGAAGGAAAAGTGCTCGCAGCAGATATGTCCGGGAAAGTTAAGACATTTTCACAATGCATCTATTGCATTATCATGCTCCTGCATATTGAAAACTTCTCTTTTATTCCGCAGCCGGAATTGATCAAAACCATCCTGGTCTGGCTGGTCGTGGCCATCACGCTGTATAGCGGAATTGATTATTTTTATAAAAACCGCTCCATGATCCGCCTGACTGCGGATAAATAAGGAGCTTGAAGGAGTGCCATCACATGCAGCTTTATAACAGCCTTCATCACAGAAAAGAGGAATTTGTCCCAAACGAGCCTGGAAAAGTAAGCATGTATACTTGCGGCCCGACGGTTTATCATTATGCTCATATCGGCAACCTACGCAGTTATATCATGGAGGATGTACTGGAAAAATATCTGCGATATTGCGGCTTACATGTACGCCGGGTTATGAATATTACCGATGTTGGGCACTTGACCAGCGACGGCGATACAGGCGAAGATAAGATGCTCAAGGGTGCGCAGCGGGAGCATAAGACCGTGATGCAGATTGCCGCGTTCTACACAGACGCATTTTTCGACGACTGCCGGAAGCTGAATATCAAGCGTCCGGATGTTGTGGAACCGGCTACCAACTGCATCAGCGAATATATCCGGATCGTCTCTTCCCTGCTTGAAAAGGGATATGCCTATCTGGCGGGTGGAAACGTCTACTTCGACACCTCAAAGTTGGAGGAATATTACGTTTTCAACAAACATAATGCTGAAGATCTGGAGGTCGGCGTTCGGGAGGGCGTCGAAGCAGATGAAAACAAACGCAACAAAACGGATTTTGTCCTCTGGTTCACCAAGTCGAAATTCGAAGACCAGGAGCTGAAATGGGACAGCCCCTGGGGAATCGGTTACCCGGGCTGGCATATTGAATGCACCGGCATCAGCATCAAGCATCTGGGCGAAAAGCTCGACCTCCATTGCGGCGGCATTGATAATGCTTTTCCACACCACACGAACGAAATTGCGCAGAGTGAAGCTTATCTCGGGCATAAATGGTGCAATTACTGGTTCCATGTTATGCATTTGAATACCAATTCTGGTAAAATGAGCAAATCCTCGGGGGAATTTCTAACCGTTTCCCTGCTGGAAAGCAAGGGTTACAACCCGCTCGCCTACCGTTTCTTCTGCCTGCAGTCCCATTACCGCCGTACGCTTGTCTTTTCCTATGACGCGCTCGATAACGCAGCAGCGGCTTATACGCGCCTGCTTTCGCGTATCGCGGGGTTGGACTTTGAGGATGATTCCCCATTTGACGAGCAGGGCGCACAGGCGCTTCGTGCAGGATTTGCAGCCGCACTGGACAACGACCTGAATACATCCCTGGCAATCACCGCCCTATATGATGTGATCAAGGCTCCGGTAAACGACCGGACAAAGATCCAGCTCCTGGAGGAATTCGACACGGTTTTATCCCTCGACCTGATAGAATCAGCAAAGAAGCGCAGAATCACCCAAAGGCAGCCTTCCGAGGAAACGCAAAAAGGAGACTCGGAAATCCTAGCGTTGATTGAAGCGCGCACACAGGCGAAAAAAGCGAAAAACTTTTCAGAAGCCGACCGTATCCGCGACGAATTGAAAGCGCGGGGCATTGTTTTAACCGATACGCCGCAAGGCGTTCAATGGCGCCGGGTGTAATTCCCGGTTAAAGGAGAGTGGTTGCCATCTACGCACTACTTGAAGCTTTTACCAGGCTTTCCCAATATCCAAGAATTTTATCTGCTTTAAAGCTCGGCGAGTGCATTGCGCTCGGCGGGCTTTCTGGCGTACATATGGCGCATCTGATCGCTGCGCTGCGGCATTCCTCACAGCGCCGGGCACTTATTATCTGCGCCGACGAGGTAGAAGCCCGGCGTTTTGTGCAGGATCTGGAAGGATTTTCCGGTGAACAGGCCGTCTTCTTACCAGCCCGTGAATTTAATTTCCGCAGTATGGATACCGCCTCGCGGGAATGGGAAACTGCACGGCTGCGGGCTTTTGATGAAATTATGCGCGGTGCAGGCATCTGTGTATGCTCCATCGATGCGCTTTTGCAGCGCACAATGCCGCCGGAGTTCCTGGCTGAAAACTGTTTTTCCATCGAAACCGGGAAAAGCTATGACCGGGATACTCTGATCCAGCGCATGCTGAGCGCAGGCTACAGCCGGACGCAGCGGGTAGAGGGCTACGGCCAGTTTGCCGTACGCGGCGAAATCCTGGATGTCTTTTCCCCCGCTTATAATATGCCGGTACGAATCGATTTTTTTGACGATGAAGTCGATTCCATGGGCTTTTTTGATGTTGCCAGCCAACGCCGAATTGACGATATCGCGGCGGCACGGATTCTTCCTGCCTGCGAAACCATCCCTGCCGCTGCACCTGAGGGGATCAAAGGATTGGCAAAGCAGCTTGATGCCTTGGCACAGGGAAATTCCCGCCGGAAAAACGCCCGCGCACTGATGGAAACGCTTTCGCGGGATGCCGCGCGGCTGCATGAAGAAGGTGTTTTTCCGGGGTGCGACCGTTATATTCCATTGATTTACCCGATGGCAACTGCGACGGCGTATTTTCCCCCTGAAACCGCTGTTTTCTGTATCGAATCCGGACGTATACAGGAGCATTACAAGAACTACGTCTGGAAAATGGACGAAGATATAACAACACTGATGGAGGATGGGATACTTTCTCCTGCACAAACGCAATACTGTGCAAGCTATGAAGACTTCAGACGCTTTACACAGCTGCATCCATGCATCCTTCTGGAAAATTTCATCAGTTCCGCACTCAATCCCCCGCCCTCTGATATCTTGTCTCTGACTGCGAAGCAACTTCCTGCCTACAACGGCAACTTGGATACGGCGGTTTCCGATCTGCGCCACTATCTGGCACAAAATTATCAAATTATTTTCCTTACCGCTGACCAACAGCGGGCACAGACGGTCCAGGCAATCCTTACCCGCCAGGAATTGAAAACCGCAGTTGATTATAACCTCCTTGTCCCGCCGGTACCAGGGGTGGTAACAATTTCCTGCGGCCGTTTGTCTTCCGGGTTTGAATATCCACCCCTTAAACTTGTCTTAATCAGCGAAAATCAACTGATTGCCCGGCGCAGACGTCAAAAGGTATCGAAGAAAAAAGACCCGCGCGCAAAAGTGCAGTCCTATTCTGACCTGCGCCCCGGTGATCTTGTCGTCCACGACCTGCATGGAATTGGGCGTTTTGCAGGAATCGAAAAGATCAAAGTTGACCAGGTCACCCGAGATTATATCAAAATTGCCTATTCCGGGACGGATGTGCTCTATGTACCGGCGACGCAGCTGGATATGGTCAGCAAATATATCGGTACCTCCGGCGAAGACGCTCCGGTTCGTTTGAACAAGCTTTCCGGTACGGAATGGCAAAAGTCTAAATCCCGGGCAAAGGCCGCGGCAAAGGACATGGCCAAACGGCTTATCGCATTGTATGCCGAACGTACCCGCCTTCCTGGATACCAGTTCCCTCCGGATGACGAATGGCAGCATCAGTTTGAAAACGCTTTTGAATATGAAGAAACCGAGGATCAGCTGCGCTGTGTACAGGAAATCAAGCGTGATATGGAAAAACCGTATCCAATGGACCGGCTGCTGTGCGGCGATGTTGGGTTTGGAAAGACAGAAGTCGCCCTCCGCGCAGCGATGAAATGCATCCTTGCAGGACGGCAGGTAGCGATGCTTGTTCCGACAACGGTATTGGCACGCCAGCATTTTCTGACAATTCTTCGCCGTTTCTCTGATTTTCCCGTAAAGGCAGCAATGCTTTCACGCTTCCAAAATGCGAATCAGACGCGCGAAATTATCGCCCGGCTGCGCGCCGGCACAGTCGATATGATTGTCGGCACGCACAAATTGCTGTCAAAGGATATGGCGTTTAAGGATCTGGGACTGCTGATTATTGATGAGGAGCAGCGTTTCGGCGTTGCGCAAAAAGAGCGGCTGCGCGAACTGGCCAAAGGGGTCGATACCCTGACAATGACCGCTACGCCGATTCCACGCACACTGAATATGGCGTTATCGGGCGTGCGTGATATGAGTACGCTGGAAGAAGCGCCGCTTGACCGGCAGCCCGTCCAGACCTATGTCCTTGAACAGGATCCGGGGGTTATACGCGATGCGATCCTGCGTGAAGTTGGGCGCGGCGGTCAGGTATATTATATGCATAACCGCGTGGAAACCATCGATCTCACTGCCGCACGGCTTCGTCTGACGCTTCCAGAACTGCGCATCGAGGTTGCGCACGGACAGATGAATGAGGATATGCTCGGAGAACTGATGCGGGCAATGAGCGAAGGGGAAATCGATGTATTGGTATGTACAACCATTATTGAGTCCGGTATTGATATCCCAAACGTCAATACTATTATTATTGAAGACGCCGACCGGCTCGGCCTTGCACAGCTTCATCAGATCCGCGGCCGCGTAGGCCGTTCAACGCGCCATGCTTATGCTTATATGACCTATAAACGTGGGAAAGTGCTTTCTGAAATCAGTACAAAGCGGCTTTCCGCGCTCCGGGAATTTGCCGGGTTCGGCGCAGGTTTTAAAATTGCCATGCGGGATCTGGAGATCCGCGGCGCAGGCAATATCCTTGGTGCAGAGCAGTCCGGCCATATGATGAGCGTTGGTTATGATATGTATCTGCAGCTTTTGGAGGAAGCCGTGCTCGAAGAACGCGGGGAAAAACCGCGCAGGAAATGCGAGACTTCCGCAGATCTTTCCATTTCGGCAGGTATTGACGAACGTTATATTCACGATCCGGGCGAACGTATGGACATTTACCGCCGCATCGCCATGATCCAGGATGATGAAGATGCATCCGATATGCTCGATGAACTGATTGACCGCTTTGGCGAACCTCCAAAGCCGGTTTCCAACCTGATCTCCATTGCACTGCTGCGCGCTGCAGCACAAATGCAGCAGATCTTTGAAATCAGCCAGAAAAAAAGCGAACTCATTTTCAAATTCAACGATCCGGACGTGGAAAAGCTGGCAAAAATCTGTTCTAACCGAAGTTACCGCAACTGTCTGAGCCTTAACGCCGGCGCAGTCCCCTATTTGTCCCTGAAGCTGCGGACAGGGGAAAATCCGCTTGAAGCTGCAAAAAATCTGATCGCACAATTTGCCGCGCTTGACTCCACATCAAAGCCGGCAGCTGCGAAATAAGCCAAATTATGAAAGGAGGCGGCATTTTTCATGTTTGATTTCCTGCCATCCGTTGACCTTATCCGTGCCAATATTGCGGATGCGGTAACTGCATATCCCGAAATTTTTGGAATCATCACTTGTTTTATCCGCTATGCCCTATGCGTCCTCGCCCTTTTTATCGTAGTCAGCTGTGCCGTCTCCCTGCTTAAAGGGAAGGTTGACCGCGAACTTTGGGCATATCTGTGTGTCGGGAGCGCGCGAATGGATATCGGCCATTGGGAAAATACGATCGGCCGCGCCAGACAAAGCGATATTGTTGTTAACCTTCCCACAGTTTCCCGCAATCATGCCGTACTGGCGCGTGATGGCGACGGGAATTGGCATATAAGCGACCTGAATTCCAAAACAGGTACTTTTGTCAATGGAAAAAAGATTATAGGCCCGACTCCGGTGCAATATGGCGATCTGATTTCCGTCGGCGGGCAAGAATTGGTACTGTTGCCGGCAGGCGACAAAGAAAAAACGGAAAATAAGCTTAAGCGTACCC
Organism: uncultured Eubacteriales bacterium; assembly: GCA_934546935.1. GTDB lineage: Bacteria > Bacillota > Clostridia > Oscillospirales > QAMX01 > CALWJF01. Next base: position 15,779 of record CAKTEH010000016.1, on the reverse strand, counting down.
GCCAGAGTATCTGGGTAAGCCCTGTACTGATTTTGGTGTGGCTCAGCGAATTTCAGATTTTCTCGCTGATACAGCTGATTATTTCCACGCATGAAAGCTTTACCTGGGCCCTGCCGTTTGTTTTTATTGTCCTGATGGTCATGATGTGGGTCTGGTACTTCACCTTCCGGGCAATGCGCCGCCACGGCTTTGAAATCGACCTGATCGGATTCTTCCTGTCAACACTCGGGTTGACTGTATGCGCTTCGGCTTACCCGTCCGGACTGCTGAAGCAGTTTATTGCCCTGGCAATGGGTGCCGCGATATTTCTGACCCTTGGGTGGATTCTCCGCAATTCCGAATGGATTAAAAAGCTGCGTTGGCCCGCCGCTATCGGCACGCTGGCAATGCTGACGCTGACGCTTGTGCTGGGCGAGGAGCGCTACGGCGCAAAAAACTGGATTAATCTCGGGGGGATTACACTGCAGCTTTCGGAATTTGCAAAGGTTTTGTTTGTTTTTTCCGGAGCAGCATCCTTGGAACGCCTGTATACCCGGCGTAACCTGATCGGCTTTGTTGCGCTCGCCGGAGCCTGCGTCATTGCGTTGGCGTTGCAGGGCGACTATGGAACTGCGCTGATCTTCTTTGTAACATTTATCGTCATCGCCTTCCTTCGTTCCGGAGATCTGGCTTCTGTGGTATTGATCTGCTCCGGAGCTGCGCTCGGCGCATTCCTGGTAATCAAGGCAAAACCTTATATTGCCAACCGCTTTGCTGCGTGGCGGCACGTTTGGGAATATGCACAGAGCTCCGGTTACCAACAAACCCGTACAATGTCTGCCGCGGCAAGCGGCGGCCTGTTTGGCCTTGGCGCAGGAGAAGGCTGGCTGCAAAATATCGGGGCATCTAGTACTGACCTCGTTTTCGGCATCTTGTGCGAGGAGCTTGGGTTAATTGTTGCCCTATGCGCAGTAGCTGCAGTGGCAATTCTGGCAATATTTGCAGTAAAAAGCTCATCGATCGGCCGTTCGTCCTATTATGTTATTGTAGCCTGTGCAGCGGCGTCCATGCTGGTGTTCCAAATGATGCTCAATGTTTTCGGATCTGTGGACATCCTGCCCCTGACCGGCGTGACCTTTCCCTTCGTTTCCACGGGCGGGTCGAGTATGATTGCCTGCTGGGGGCTTCTGGCATTTATTAAAGCAAATGACACCCGCCCAAACGCCAGTTTCGTTGTAAAGCTCGACCGGTCAAAGGAGGCAGGGTCTCGTGAATAAAGTTAAAAACCGTACGCTGATTGCACTTGTGCTGGTTCTCGCACTGACAGCCGGTATTATCTTTTACATCAGCGCCTATGTACGCGACGGCGCGGCCTGGGTATCTTTCAGCGCGAACCGTTCTGTCTACGCAGGCGGGAAACTCACGCGCGGACAGATTGTGGACCGTAACGGCATTTTACTCCTGCAAAATACGGAAGATGGGAAAGTATATCATTCCGATGCGTTAATACGCACAGCGACGCTGCATGTTACCGGCGACCGCAATGGCAATATCGGGACAAGTGTTGCACGAAAATATGCTTCCATACTTTCCGGGTTCGATTTTATCAATGGGGTCTATACGCTTTCCCGTGCAGGTACGACCCTTGCCCTTACGCTGGATGCACAGCTATGTGCCGACGCTTACACAGCCCTTGCCGGACGCCGCGGATGTGTGCTTGTTTACAATTACAAAACCGGTGAAATTCTGTGCATGGTCAGCGCCCCATCTTTTGATCCTGAGAATATGCCGCAGGATCTGGATACAAATCCGCAGTATACCGGCGCCTACGTCAACCGTTGTATTTCTTCCACATTCACACCTGGTTCCATTTTCAAATTGATCACAACCGCGTGTGCGATCGATACACTGAATGATCTATTTGACCGGGAATTTCTCTGTGAAGGCAGCTATATCATCGACGGAAAAGCCGTAAACTGCCAAGGAATCCATGGAACAATTAAAATTGGGGATGCGTTGGCAAAATCATGCAACTGTGCTTTTGCCCAGCTTTCCCAGCTGCTCGGCAGCGAAGCAATTGCCAGCTATGCACAGCGGTTTGGTTTAACACAAACACTCCAGCTCGGGGAGATTACAACGGCCGCAGGCAGTTTCGACGAAACGGACGATGCATTTGAGCTGGCCTGGTCCGGCATTGGACAGTCTACGGACCTGGTTAATCCTATGGCCGTGTTGCAGGCAATGGGCGCCATTGCAAACGGCGGCAATGCCATATCGCCGCGCTTATTGTCCTCTGAAAGCTCTGGAAGCAACCGTATGATTTCTGCGGAAACCGCAGATACCCTCCGGCAGATGATGGCCTATAATGTAAGCGCCAACTATGGCAGCGGCAATTATCCAGGGCTGTCTATACGTGCCAAATCCGGTACGGCAGAGGTTGGCGGCGATGCCGTACCGCACGCCTGGTTTGTCGGGTTCCTTCAAAATGAAGAGGCTCCGCTGGCATTTGTCGTCTTAATCGAAAATGGCGGCTCCGGTTCTGCAAATGCCGGGGCGCTGGCCAATACGATCCTGCAAAGCGCGCTGCGCCGGCTTGCAGAAGAATAAACTTCGGCCTCTTTATTGCGGCAACCAGCCGTAATAAAGAGGCTGATTTCTTCCCGGGCGCCGCTGTGATTTTACCACAGGCATTATCCAAATTTTTGCATATTCAACCAATCAGCATCCTAAGGCCGGACCGCATACAATCTGAAGAAAGTGGAATACAGGAATCTTTTCCGGCATAGGATAAAGTACCTTCTATCTTTCCAAGCCGCTTCATTTCTTTCGCCGCTTTAATGCAGCCGGCACAGGGCAGGAAAACCAACGGGACAAATCCAGAGAAAATTCTTCCAGGAACTGTAATAAAACTGAAATAAAACCGTAATGCTCCTGAAACAGACATTTTCAGCGGAATATGTTATGATATGTATGTAAAAGGAAAGGCCAACAACCACACTGACAGTAAAGGAGGAATACAGATGGATCAGGCCAATACAATCAACTTCGAATTGAACCGCGCACAGGAATTACATGCGTCGCTTGACCTTGTTTATTCCGCCTTAAAGGAAAAGGGATATAACCCTGTTATGCAGCTTGTCGGTTACATACTTTCCGAAGATCCCACTTATATCACCGCGCATAACAATGCGCGCAAGATCATCGCAAAAATTGACCGGGATGAAATCTTAGCGGAGCTTTTGAAAAACTATCTGGACAAACCGCAGAATTAATTAAGGCATAGGTTCAAAATGAGAAAGGCCCATTCCCTTCTTGCAGGGGAATGGGCCTACTTTTATACTTATTTATTTCTCCAAAGGGAATCGCTTGCTTCATCGAGCATCTCGTAGACCGCTTCTGGCTGTTTTTCGGTCTCCATATGCGGAATACCAGACAAATGCATCACATAAGGCTCTGCTTCTGTATAATGCTTCCATACAGGCATCGCTGTACCGTCCTGATCTAAACCGTTAGGATTGCCGTTTTTCACAAAATTGCTCCAATAATTGCAAACCTTCCTTGCCAGCTCATAATGCCGGCCCTCAAACGGACGCCAACATAGCTGCAAAGTTTCAAATACAAACCAAAGCTCACTGGAATGGAAAGCACCATGATCATCGCCCGGCATATCTGAATCAAAGAAATACAGGTAAGCATCCACGCCAAAATCTGCAAGGCGGCGCGCCAAAAGCTCATAACCAAAGCGATGCACATTGACGTTGCACTGCGCAAGCTGCGCTTGCATCCCCTCTCCGGCGGCAGCACACAACCCAAGGATTTTTTCCGAACGATTGGGAAACAGTTTTTTCATTTTTTCAGCAAGCGCGTCGGTATTTTCGCAACCATCCAGCCAATTCGCATCCTTCTGCGTGCAGCCGCACAGCGTCGGCACCTTCACAAACATGCCCTGTGCCAACAGCATGCACGGATGCTGCGGGATAAAATCCCCGTCCACGCAAACGCCCCAGCGCGCACCGGTATGTTTTACGCCGGCAATACGCAGCGTTTCTGCATCAACCTGCCGCGCCTCAGCAAGGGTTTTAACGCCCAGCGCGGCAAAAAGCTTTTCACCCTCCAACTCGGCCCTTTCAAGTTGGGGATAATCATAGCCAAAATAAGGTATCCCTACGCCGGACTGGCTGATTATGCGCTGAAAATCGCCAGGCTTTGTATAGGGCGTCATAGAGTGGAACAAGACGCTGCGCCCACCTGCCGATTGGCCGGAAATCGTGATCTGATCCGGATCTCCACCGAAAGCGGCAATATTCCGCTTTACCCACATCAAGCCGGCACGCTGGTCATGCAGGCCAAAATTTGCATACCCTTCCCCGTTTGCCTTCCCCTCAGCCGTGATCTCTGAATGGGCAAGATACCCGAAGACACCCAAGCGGTAAGCGATACTGACAAAAACGACGCCCCGCCTCGCCATATGTTCGCCTGTAAACTCCATTTCTGAAGTATAGCCGCCCTGCATACCACCACCATGATACCAGACAATAACCGGGAGCTTATCATCAAAATGGACGGAAGGCGTCCAGACGTTCAGATAGAGGCAGTCTTCGCTCTGCTCAAAATCCGGGTCTACATAGAATTCACGGATATACATATTCTCAAAATCCGCATGCGGACGCTGCTGCATCGCTGCGGGAGCAAACGTATAACAGTCGCGCACACCATCCCAGTCTTCTGCCGGCTGCGGAACACGCCAACGGTTTCTGCCGACAGGCGGCGCAGCAAAAGGAATGCCCTTGAAAGCTGTAACCAATGGATGGCTGGATGCGGCGCCACGGACAAGGCCATTTTCAATTTTAACCGTTCTGTTCATCTTTTTTCCTCCAAAGCTTATCTGCCGCATAGTTAAACATTGCGGTAAACGCCGGTGTTTCATCCTTATGCGTCATTTCTATATCGAATCGGAATTCAATTGCACGGCGGTTGGCATCCGTATACTTTTCCCAAACCGGCATTGGCGTGCCGTCGATATCCAACCCATTCGGATCCCCTGTTTTTGCAAAGTTTGCCCAATAATTGCACATCTTCCGGGCCAGGTCATAATGCTTCCCTGTAAAAGGACGCCAGCATTTAGCAAGCGTTTCAAACATAAACCAAAGTTCAGAGGAATGGAATGCACCCTGGTTGTCCCCCGGCATGTCGCCGTCAAACAGATAAACATAGCTGGAAAGGCCGTCATCCGCCGCACGCAGTGCAAGAAGCTGCGGGGCAAAGAAAGCTGCCTGCGCTTTGCAGTTTTTCCGGATTTCATCGATATCATAGCTTTCATAATCTGCAAGCTCCAGGATCTTATCCGCTATTTCCGGATAATTTGCTTGGACCGAAGCTTTAAACTCATCCGGCGTCCGTCCGCCGATATAGCCGCTCCCAAAATCCGTATCCTTCGCGGTATTCCCGATCATGACCGGCACACGCAGCCAACGGTTCTCTGCAAAAGAAACCGTAGCGTCCTCGACCAAAAACTTCCCGTCAACGCAGGGCGCAAAACGGAAATCATTGAGATTGGCAAAAACCAGGTCACGCAGCGTCTCCGCATCCAGCGCCCTTGCTTCAGCCAGGCTTTTGCAGCCAATATGCTCAAGGAAACGGACGCCTTCCGCTTCCGCCTCCTTCAGCGTGTAACTGAAGCGGGATTTTACGCCGTAGCTCATTCCGCCGCCCGACTGAATGATCGCACGGTGGATCGTATTGGGATCCGTCGTGGGGCTGACAAGCTGCGCAATGGTGCTTCCAGCTCCTGCCGATTGGCCAAACAGCGTTACATTATCCGGGTTGCCGCCGAAATTGGCGATGTTGCGTCGTACCCAAGCAAGTGCTGCCTGCTGGTCAAGATAGCCGAAATTGGTGCAGTAATCCTCTCCGCACTCCGCGGTAAGTTCCGGATGCGCAAAATAGCCGAAAATATTCACCCTGTAATTCACCGTAACCACCACAATCCCACGGCGTGCCAAACGCTCGCCGTCGAGCTCCATCTGGGCTGTATACCCCCAAAGAGAGGCGCCGCCATAAAGATAAACCATTACGGGCAACTTTTCCTCCCCGGTCATAGCGGGCGTCCAGACATTCAGATTCAGGCAGTCCTCGCTCATAGGGAGATCCGGATCCACATGCCATTCCTGCGCGTTGACATTCGCGCCAACGCCCGGCCTGCGCTGCATAGGCGAGTCGCCATAAACATAACATTCACGGACGCCATCCCAGGGTGCACGCGGCTGCGGTGCACGCCAGCGCAGAGGGCCGCTGGCTGGCGCCGCATAGGGTATACCCAAAAATGCTGTAATCCGCGGGTCTGCCGCAGGCGCGCCTTTGACCTTTCCAAATTCCGTATTGGTGATTCTTAACATAGGTTCCTCCCTCACAGGTAAAAATTATATACATGTATTTTAGCGAAAAATAACTGGAATGTCAACGCGCGGGCAAACGAAAAAACGAACCGCCCCCTATGGGAGCGGTTCGTTTATAAACTTTAGCCTCTGTAGTCGCTGGAACTGATGATTGCGGTATTGGTCGTAGCGCTGTAGTCCACATCAAACTCAAGGGCATCGCCCAAATCGCGGAGCTTGAAGTAGTTATACCCACCGATGTTATAAACATAAACCGACTTATATTCACCATCGACGTAGAATGCCCAGCTGCTGGCTACACAGGTCTTGGACTGATCCGTTCCAGTCTTCAAGTCATCGGCAACCTTTGTATAACTGCCGCCGAGGACACAGTAGACTTCCTTCTTCGTAGCATTGTCAATCACCTGGATCGAGAATTTGGAACCAGTGCTTGCCATCAGCGCCGCAATATCACGAAGCTTCAGGTAGTTATATCCATCGATATTATAAGCCTGGAGCGATACGCTTTCGCCGTTACAGACCATTTTCTGCGCAGACAACACACAGGACTTATGCGTCGGGGTTTTGGTTTCCGTATACAAGCTGACAACAACCTTGCCGGTATAAAGATAGGTACCGCCGCTGGAGTAAGCCGTATAAGTGAAAGACGCTTCACCCTTGCTGATGCTGGGCCGGAACTTCACATTGGAAATCTGCGTAGTCTTATTCGTTGCAACATAGAACGGGGTCGAAGAGCCTACGGAACTGCTGGTCGTCTTATGATACAGCTTACCACCGGAAACACTGCCAACGTCAAAATAAACATGGCTCAAGTCAAGGCCAGTAGCATCTTCGCAAACCTTGCGGAAATCAGATACATCCATTGAAATCAGATCGCCAGATTTAACCGTATATTTGATATCCTTTACCTCACCAGAGGTAACGGTGATTACAAGCGTACCCTCCCGGGAAGTCGTGATCGAGCTGGTGGAAGACTGCTTATAGTAGATGGTAAACGGGATGGCAACATAGTAATTGGTTCCAGCCGGGACATAGGATACATACGCAATGCTGGCGCGGTTGTTTGTAATATTCTCGTAGAAGTTATAATTCCCAACCGTATCCTTGGTAATCGCCGTATTGGAATAGTACAGCGTACCGGTATCTGGGATTGCGCCAAACTTGACCGATTCGAAAACATAACTGCTGCGGATCGACTTCAGATAATCGCTGAAATCGGAAGCCGCAAAGCTGACACGATTATTCGTTGTGGTCTGATACAGGACGTCCGCATCAATTTTCGTATCGCTCGGCGTTTTGATCGTCAGGCTTCCGTTAAGCTCATAAACAGTCTTGTCAAAGGTGACAAAGAGGGTATAATCAACCTTATAGGTTCCGGAGGTCATGGTCGGGACATAATAAAGCCCGGAAATCGGATTTGTTGCCTTTTCAGCGACCGGATTGGTGAAATAGTAGCCGTTTACCGTTGAAAGCGCCGAGAGGGCGGAATTCGAATACAGGGTGCCGTAATTCGCCATGCCGGTTGCAGGCTTGTCAAAAATAATATAGTCTGCTGTAGCGGTTTTACCAAAAGCCAGCTCGACAACCGATTTGATCTGGTCGGCGAAAATAACCTTTTCCTTATCTGCACTGGTCAGGGCAAACGGGTCGCGGGAACGGAGGTTGAGCTCAACATCCAGGCCGGAGCCATTATAAACCGTATAAACCAGCGTACCGGTATAAATGGTTTCGCGGCCATAGGCATAATAGGTGATCTTAACCGTACCGGAAACCGTACCCGGGATATAATACAGACTGTCGGAAATCGTAAATTCCGTGGCCGCCGAAGGTTTGGTATTGGAAGTAGAAAGATAGCCGTACGTGCTGCTGCTGGTCCATTTACTGCCGTTAAAGATCGTCGCAGTCGCAGTAATATCCTTACCCTTGCTGTCCTTGCCCGTCACATAAGTAATCTCGGCATTGACGAGCTTAAAGTTGGTGATATAATCGTTTTTAATCTGTGCGCTGATGTCCGCAGCGTCAATCTGGCCGTAGTAGGAGCCGCCCGGAACATAGATTGAATATGCGCTGAGGTCTGCGACCGAACCGCTTTTCAGTTTCTTAAATACAATAGAACCCAGATAACGCGCGCCGTCGTCGGTTGTGGCGACATAATAAACACGCACATCGGAGGTATAATTCTTCGAAGTAACGGTAACGCTCGAAGAATTGATCACTTCATAGGCCGTACCGCTGACAACCGTCTCGTTGCCAAGCTTCATCGTCAGATCACTGGACGAGAAGGTAAAGGTAATGCCGGTAATCTTAACATCCTTGCCGCATTTGGCGCTGATATCGGAAATCGAGAAGTTGGCGGACTGGGTCGTGCCGGTGAGGGAAATGCTGAACTCGTCAACATTTGTATCCGCCTGGGCTTTGTAGGCGGTCAGGTTGATACCGCCCTGATAAAATTTGCCATCTATAGTCAGGGTATAGGAAAGCGTGGCGTCTGCAGTCAGCTTGTCTGCTACAAAAGTGATTTCTACATAATCATTAAGCGCAAGCGTAATAGGGTTATCCACATCCAGAACCGGCATCTTTGTAATCGAGCCGTTCTGTGCAGTCTTGACAACATAGGCCTGGCTGATCTGAGACGCCCGGGTCGAAAGGGAAAGGCTCATCTTATTCGCTGTAACAAGGCCGCATGCAGTCAGGAAATTGACGGCAGGAATCTTTACAACCGTATCCTCTTTGCCAAGCGTAATATCGATATCCTTTGCAGTCCCGACGGACGAAGTCAGGCGGATAGTCCCGGTATAAACAAAAGTTTCCTTACCTTTGCTTGCCGTTGCCTCATAGCTTGCAGTGGTTGTTGACAAAGTGCCGTTTGCTTTGAAGAAAATTGATGACACATTGGAAACAAGCAGTGTCGTATTGGAGAGAATCGCCTGACCGTCTTTAGTATAGAAAGTTCCATTGCCGGAGAAGGAGATACCGTTAATCCCGGAAATCGTCCAGCCCGGATAGGCCGCGTCCAGGACCTTGTTAAAATCCGAGATATTGATAGAAGCTGCTTCTGTCCCAATATACCCAACTTCAAATTCTCCGACGGAAGGGGTGCTGACATTTACCGTTAAAATCAAGTCGTTAATCTTTTTACCGTCGCTGGTATAGCCAGCAACCGTGATCTTCGCGCCGGTCTTGGCCTCGGAGCCTGCTTTTAACTCGACTATGGACAAATCAGCTGCTTCGATTATTGGCCCCGTGACATTATAAGTCCCGATAACAAGGCTATAACCGCCACCCTGCGAAAAATCAAACTCAACATGATCCAACTCGCTGCCGAATTTTGTCTTTATAATCGCCAAAGAAGCGGAAGACATCTGCTCAACGGACAAAGAAGCGGTCAACGGCGCAAGCTCTTTCACCGTGATTTTCAATGTCCTTACGTTTGAATACGCAGAACCGCTCTTTAAATAACCCGTTACCTTAACCGACACTTCACCTGCGTCTACAGAACCGTCAACAGATACACAATAGCTCCCGATATCTGCAACCGCTATTCTCGTACCGGATTCTACCGTTTTTCCGGACTGATCCAGAATAGTAATCCCGGTATCATCGGTCTCAAGCGATATTTCGCCAAGATCGTTTGAAAAAATAGCAGCCCATCCCGGATTCACACCAGCCAAAGAAGGCCAGGTCAACGAATCCTTTGTTACGGTCAAAGCAGCCGTCATATCCCCTGTTGCCGCCATGCTCATCGGGAAAATTGAGACAATGAGCGCAAGGGCAAGGAACAAAGAGACTGCTTTTTTAAGTCCTGTGTTCGTCATAATTTGTTCTCCTTTCCTTTTCGGAATTATTTAGCTTCTGTTAAAGGCTTATTTTGACACAAAACCCAATTTAAGCCTGTCCATACTCCCTACTGTACACCATCACAGAAAAGAAGTCAAGAAAAAAAGTCAAGTTTTGACATAATTTTGTAATATTATGTAATTTTTTATTTCCCCGCCGGTTCGGCCTGCGCCAGAATCCCTGCTTTTTCCTTTTCAGACAATAAATAGACGCTGTCTTACCCCGAAAAGTTTCCCTTAAAAAAGAAAAATATCAACGCGCAGGAAAATATCCCTGCGCGCGAAAAACAAAACTGTGCGTATTGTCCGGAAAACGCTTATCTTGCCAACCAGCCGCCATCGACGGCAATGGTAAAGCCATGGATATAATTTGCAGCTTCGGAGGCAAGGAATACGGCGGCGCCGCCGATATCCTCAGGCATCCCCCACTTCCCTGCCGGGATCCGGCCGAGAATTTCCGCACTGCGGCGGTCATCGGCACGCAGAGCGGAAGTATTGTTGGTTACCATATAACCGGGGGCAATCCCATTGATATTAATGCCGTACTTTGCCCATTCGTTAGCCATCTCGCGGGTCAGGCCGAGTACTGCGCTTTTAGATGCGGTATATGCCGGAACACGGATCCCCCCCTGATAGGAGAGCATAGAGGCAATATTGATGATCTTTCCGCCTTCGCCCTGGGCAATCATGCGGCGGCCCGTCTCCTGTGAGAGGAAGAAAAGCGTACGGATGTTGGTATTCATAACGTCATCCCAATCCTGCATGGAGTAATTTTCCAAATCCTCCCGACGGATAATCCCCGCGTTATTGACCAGGATATCCACCCGTCCATAATGCGAAACCGTTCCATCCACAATGGGAAGCACACAGCCGGCGGACATCAGGTCAGCTTTGATCTCAAAAAACTCCCCGCCGATTTTTTCAATATACTCGCGTGTCTGGGCCATATCGCTGCGTCCAACACCGGCAATTTTGGCACCCGCTTCAGCAAATGCCCAGCAGATCCCCTGCCCCAGGCCAGTATTGGCGCCTGTAACAATTGCGACCTTATTTTTCAAACTGAACTTGTCCAGAATCATGTTTTTCTTTCCTTTCAAGATGATTATTCTGTTTTCTGTATCTATTATAAAGCCAAAAAAAAGAAAAAACAAGACCTCTGGGAAGTTTGTTCCAGGCAGGGAAAAAACCGTCAATTTTCCACTTTACTTTTTCACAAAAAGATGGTATACTTAAGGACGTTGGTAAGATGCGCCTGTGGCTCAATGGATAGAGCATCAGATTCCGGTTCTGAGGGTTGGGGGTTCGAGTCCCTTCAGGCGTGCCATGTCGCCGCGGACAATGATAATCCGCGGCGATTTTTTTTGCTATTTGAACTTTCTATGCGATTTTATATTTTCTACTTTCCAACGTGAACCTGCTTTTCCCGGCTTTTCTTCGCTTCCGGCCTGTAACCAAATAAAATATTTGTCCTAAAAACGTGTCCGTCTGGAACAGCCGGGCACGTTTTGCATATCCCAATACCGCCTCATCCGCCCAAGTTCCCCAGGATTCACACGCCTTTGACAACCTGCTTTCCTTGTCCATACTGGGCATAGGCAAATTCAGCTATCTATCTTGCTCATCTCAATTTTTCAAATCAGAAGGGTAATTCTCTGCTTGCAGAAAATAGGATTCCCCAGTATACTATAAACAAATGTAAGAAACAAAAACGAACGGGACGTTTGCAAAAATGGACATACAATTGAATTATGTAGAAAAAGGCACGGGATTCCCTCTCCTTCTTCTTCATGGAAATGGAGAGAATCTGCATTATTTTGAGCATCAGATTCGTTATTTTTCCAAATCCTTTCGGGTTATTGCGGTAGATACCCGCGGTCACGGCAGATCCCCTCGGGGAGAGGCGCCGTTTACAATTCAACAGTTTGCAGAAGACCTCTTGACATTCATGGATACGCTCGGCCTGCAGAAAGCGCATATACTTGGTTTTTCAGATGGCGGCAACGTTGCGCTGACGTTTGCACTAAAATACCCCAGCCGGGTCGAAAAACTGATCTTGAACGGGGCAAACCTCTCGCCCTGCGGTGTTAAAATGCACGTGCAATTACCAATCGAAATCGGGTACTGGATTGCCCATCTTTTTTCCAGAATCTCTCCGGCAGCCAAATATCATACACAGCTGCTGGGTTTAATGGTATTGCAGCCGAATATTCAACCTGAGCAGCTTGCCAAGCTTGAAACACCGACGCTGGTTATCGCCGGAACAAAGGATATGATTCGGGAAGCGCACACAAAATTAATCTTTGACAGTCTTCCCAATGCACAGCTTGCATGGATCCCGGGAGACCATTTCATTGCAAAGCGTCAACCCGACGCTTTCAATGCACGGGTAGACGCTTTTTTGCAGGCCCCCGCAACACAGAAGATCGGATAATGATTTTTACAGTACTACACAATGCATATATACTTTTACAGAAAGGATGGCTTTATGGAACTCTTTTACCAACAGCCCGCCGCGGTATGGGAGGAAGCGCTTCCCGCTGGAAATGGAACGCTTGGCTGTATGCTTTTTGGCGGCGCCGCACACGAGCATCTGCAACTAAATGAAGACAGCGTATGGAGTGGCGGACCGCGTGACCGGATCAATCCCGACAGCGCAAAAATGCTTCCGCAAATCCGAAGGCTTCTGCGTGCAGGAAAAATTCCGGAGGCTGAAGAGCTCGCTCTTTGTGCATTGTCCGCCACACCCTATTCCCAGCGTACTTACCAGACATTGGGGGATCTTTATCTCGACTTCCCGGAATTGGAGACAGCGCAGGTAGAAAATTATCGCCGCAGCCTTGATTTGCAGCGCGGATTGCTGGATGTGCGCTTTACAATTGGGAACACACAGTACACGCGCAACGCCTTTATTTCCTATCCGGATCAGGTTCTGACTATCCGCCTATCCACACGAGGCAGCGACAAACTTCGTTTCCGCAGCCGTATGGACAGAAACCGCGCTTTGGACAGCAGCGGGCATTCAGGAAAAGACTGCATTCATTTCAGCGGACATAACGGCGAAGACGGCATTGCATTTTCCTGCATGCTGCGCTGTATTGAAACAGATGGGAACGTGCAGGCAGTCGGGGATTTTCTCCTGATTGAAAATGCAACGCAGGCAACGCTGTGCCTATCAGCAGCAACAAGTTTCCGTACCGACGATCCGCTTGCGTTGTGTATAACGCGCCTTGCGGAAGCCAAAAAACAGGGATATGAAAACCTTCTCTCCCGGCATTTGATGGATTTTAACACACATATGGAGACAGTACGTCTGGAGCTTGACAACGCAGATAAAGACGGGATCCCTACAGATCGCCGGCTGGATGCATATAAAAATGGAGAAAGCGATCCTGGGCTCGAAGCGCTCTATTTTCAATACGGCCGCTACCTTCTGCTTTCCTCCAGCCGTCCTGGAAGTCTTCCTGCAAATCTTCAGGGAATCTGGAACCAAGAATACTATCCGCCTTGGGATTCCAAATATACAATTAATATCAATACGGAAATGAACTATTGGCCTGCTGAAATATGCGGATTGAGCGAATGCCACCTGCCCTTGTTTGCACTTCTGGAGCGCATGAAGCATTCTGGAAAAGAGACTGCAGAGCGGATGTATGGATGCCGTGGTTTTACGGCGCATCATAATACGGACATTTGGGCAGATACGGCGCCTCAGGATCAGTATATCCCTGCAAGCTACTGGCCAATGGGTGCGGCATGGCTATGCACGCACATCTGGCAGCATTACCGATATACGCTTGACCGCGAATTCCTCAGTGCGCAATTTGATACGCTAGAGCAGTGTATTCTTTTCTTTGAAGACTTTCTGGAAAAAGATCCGCAAGGATACTTCGTAACCTGTCCCTCCGTTTCTCCGGAAAATACATATATACTGCCAAATGGTGCAAGCGGATGTATATGCATAGGATCAACGATGGATGAACAGATACTGAGAGAGCTCTTTTCCAACTATCTTAAAGCTGCGCAAATTCTTTCCATAAACAATGAAATTTCTAGAAAAGCAAAAGCAATTCTTCCGCTGCTTCGTCCTACACAAATCGGCTCTGATGGGCGACTCTTAGAATGGGAAGCCGAGTACGGCGAAGCTGAGCCCGGACACCGTCATATTTCTCATCTCTATGCGCTCGCGCCAGGTAATGAGATCCACCCGGACAGCACTCCTGAAAAAGCACTTGCAGCAAGACGCACTTTGGAATACCGGCTCAAGCATGGCGGCGGACATACCGGATGGAGCCGTGCCTGGATCTCGCTTCTATGGGCAAGACTGCAGGAAGGCAATACCGCCCATGAAAACCTTCGTGCCTTGCTTGAGCGATCGACATTTCCCAATTTAATGGATAACCATCCACTCAAAAACGGTTATGTTTTCCAAATTGATGGAAATCTAGGCGCTACAGCAGCAATTACGGAATTTTTAGTGCAAAGTGGAGCAGACTTTATCAGACTGATGCCCGCACTTCCATCCGCCTGGAAAAACGGCAAAGCACAGGGAATCGCCTTACCCGGCGCAGCAATAATTTCACTTGAATGGCAAAGAAACGAGCTGATAAAAGCCGAAATTTCCGCCAAAGAAAGCTGGGAAAATAAAATATTCTATAAAAATAAAGTTTATTCTATCTCCATAAAAGCTGGGGAAGTTTATTCTATATCGCTTTGAATAGGTCAAAAAGCAAATAACCGGCGAAAAATTAATTTTTCGCCGGTTATTGTTTTCAAGGTAAAATTTTTACTGAGTTTTTAAAATATTAAAATACCAAAACAGCAATGATTTGAAATGCTGCGGTATCCAAATGGCACCCATATTTCGTACGGATAAATAGGAAGGTATGAGGAATATAAAGTGATTCGGAAATATCGCGCCATGAATGCCAGCTTTTCTAGTCCAACATGTTGCGCACCCAAATGAACTGGTAACAATAAAGCATTACTTCAACTCTTTCGCGTTCTAAAAGCCGCTTCATTCAAAGAGCTATAATCCTCTGCAGCGTAATTTTCGTTTTCATTATGAAAAAAGAGCGAATGCATTCTTTGATTTTAAGCCATTTTCTCATGGCATCATAAACATTTATGGGGCTTGCAAGACAATTCTCGTCTATCAAATCAGTAAAAAATAGCCAGATATCAAAAAAGATATCTGGCTATGGCAGGGGCAGTAGGCTTCGAACCCACGGCCTACGGTTTTGGAGACCGTCGCTCTACCAGCTGAGCTATACCCCTATATAAAATAATACGTTATTCAAATGGTGGATCTTCAGGGACTCGAACCCCGGACCGACCGGTTATGAGCCGGTTGCTCTAACCAACTGAGCTAAAGATCCAGATATTAGATTGGGCGCTTAGATAAACTAAGCGCCCAATTTGGCTCCCCCTGTTGGGCTCGAACCAACGACCCTGCGGTTAACAGCCGCATGCTCTACCGACTGAGCTAAGGAGGAGTGTCGGCGCCGACCAATTTTCCCGGGACGTCTCCGTCCAAGTATCGTAGGCACTGAAGAGCTTAACTACCGTGTTC
>CAKTEH010000015.1 GCA_934546935.1 uncultured Eubacteriales bacterium | reverse complement strand
ACTGGGTCATGGTCGGAAGCGCGGCGCTGCTTGCGGGGATTCTGAGCCTGCTGACCAGCGTTGCGGGGCTGCCGGAAGTGGGTGACGAATGAGCCGGGACATACGCCTGCTGCACCCGCGCTTACGCGAAATCATTCCGCAAGTCATCGCCGAATGCGCGGCGGCGGGCTTGCCCGTCCTTGTGACGCAGACGCTGCGGACAAAGGCGGAGCAGGACGCGCTGTATGCGCAGGGACGCACGGCGCCCGGCGGCATTGTCACCAACGCCTGGTATCCGAATTCGGCGCACTGCTGGGGCGTGGCGTTTGACTTCTGCCGCAACGTGCGCGGGCGGGAATACGACGACGGGGACGGTTTTTTTGGAAAAGTGGCGGCCATTGCGAAGCCGTATGGGCTAAGCTGGGGCGGGGACTGGAAACACTTTGTAGACAAACCGCATCTGGAGCTTGCGGAGTTTGTGCCGGGCGGGAGCATTGCATGGTTGATTCGCACCTATGGCACACCTGAGCTTTTCATGAAATCATGGGCATTGAAGGATGAGGACGAGATGGAGCGATATAAGACGGTATCCGCGCTGCCGGAGTGGGCGCGCCCGACGCTTGAGAAGCTTGTCGGGCGCGGCGTGATCGCCGGCACCGGCGGAGGGGAGATTGATATAAGCCTGGACATGGCGCGTATGCTTGTGTGGCTTGACCGCGCCGGTGTATTTGGGGTGTGAGAAAAAGGATAGCCGGGAGCGGGAACGCCTGCGCGTAAAGAAATTTGCCGAGTGGATGCGGTTGAAATGGTCCGGCCGTAGCGCATCGCGCTGGTGGTATCAAATCTTGCATGGGCAGCGGCTGCACTGCTGCCCGCGTTGCTCTGGAGTAGAGCGGGAAGGAGGACTGCCTACGGACGATCAAACGAAGGCCATCTGCGCGATCCTCTGTAATCGCACGCGAAATTTTGCAAAGCATAGGCTTGCCGGAACAGGAGCGCAACTGTATCCTCTGGCATGATATCGAGGACAAGCCGATGGATATCGTTGCCGACTGCCTGCATGTATCGCCGAGGACCGTAAAACGCATACACGGATCGGCTTTGCGAAAAATCGCAGATGCGTTATAATCACATTACAAAGACAACGAGGGCGAAGCGATGGCATATCCGCAATATCAACCGCAGCCGAGATACCCGACGTATGCGCGGCAGCGACGAAGACGCCGGGGTGTACTGGCCGCCGTACTGGCGGGCTGAAAACCATTGCGGCGGAGAAGAGGAACGCGGAGAGATGAAACGCGGATACGGCGACGGGAAGATGATGTTTATGCCTATGGACAAGCATCGCGCCGAGAAGTGGGTGCGCAGTATGAAGAACTCCGACGGGTCCACCCGCGAAAAGTGGTCAATGGAACAGGCCAAGCAGCTGATGCAGCAGGCCGGCATCGATGCCGAACCGGCAGAGTTTTACGCGGTTCTCAACACGGTGTGTTCCGATTACGGTAAGGTCGCGAAGAAGCACAAGTGCGACATGATTGAGTTTTATGTCGATATGGCGAAGACATGGATCAACGACAAGAACGCCGCGAAAGATAAAGTTTCGGGTACTACGATTGTGTTGTGCGGCATGAAAAGGAATGAGGAAAAGCCGGGCGAAAGCCCGGCTTTTCGTTTGCAAACCAGCCTTTTTGGGTGAAAATTTCAAAAAACTGCATCAGATTTGAAAATAAAAATGGGAAAAATCAAAAATAATATTGCATAAAAATGTTATAATTTCTGATAAAGATAAAGAAAAACACACAACAATCCTAGCTTGTTGTGTGTTCCCTGATATGGTGGACAGTAAGGGACTTGAACCCCTGACCCCCTGCACGTCAAGCAGGTGCTCTAGCCAACTGAGCTAACTGTCCATATCGCAAAAGCAAATTCATTATACCACATTTTACAGACTTGTCAAGCTTTTTTCTCCGTCAAAATTCCGCTTGACCATATATGCAACGCAATGGTATAATTTTATCGTATAAATCTGCGGTTATGTACAGCTGTATACATATTTGATTTTGTATGGCTTTGCAGACACCCTTGTTTTGGAGGCCGGACGATGGCAAATGACAGTATAAAAACGGTGGCCTCAAACCGGAAGGCCTTTCATGATTACTTCATCCTTGAGCGCTTTGAAGCCGGGATCTCCCTTTCCGGGACGGAAGTCAAAAGCATCCGGCTGGGCAATCTTAATCTTAAAGATGCATTCTGTAATGTCAAAGACGGGGAAATCTTTGTCTATGGCATGCATATCAGTCCCTATGACAAGGGCAATATTTTCAACCGAGATCCCGACCGTGACCGGCGCCTGCTTATGCATCGCCGCGAAATCCTGCGCCTTTGGGCGAAGGTAAAACAGGAAGGGCTTACGATCGTACCGCTTTCGGTTTATTTCAAAGGACCGCGTGTCAAGCTTGAGCTTGGCCTCGCCAAAGGCAAAAAGCTTTATGACAAACGTCAATCCCAGGCCAAGCGTGACGCCGCGCGCGAGCTTGACCGGGCAATGAAGAGTGCGCGCGCCTAGAAAGGAGCGGAACCTTAATGGAATTTTCTGAACTTTTGCTTTCCCGCCGCAGTGTACGCGCCTATACCGGCGAGCTGCTTACCCGTGCGCAGGCTGAACCCATCCTGGATGCAGGTTTGCGTGCACCCAATGCCTGTAACTTCCAGTCCTGGCACTTTTATGCGCTGATCGGCGCCGACGCTGCCGAGCTTTTGTACCCGGAGGTTTATTCTGCCGCCTGGTTTGAAAAAATCGGCATGGCCGTGGTCGCAACGGTGGACGACACCGCCTTGCGCGACCGCTTTGGTGACGAGCGGGGAATGAGCTTCGCCATCCAGGATATTGGCGCGGCAATGGAAAACATGGCTCTGGCCGCAGCTGACGCCGGTTTCGGTTCCTGCTGGATCGGTGCGTTTGATCCGGAAGCCTGCCGCCGTAAGGTCGGTATCCCGCGCAAACGCCGCCCGGTTGCAATTTTGGCAATCGGCCGGCCGGATGGAACACCTTCCCTGCGCGATCGTAAGCCAAAGGAAGAGAAGGTGACCTATATTTGCTCCGGCCGGGATTTTGATTCGGTCTATTCGCACGCATAACACACCCGGGAATACGTGACTTCCTGGCCAGAGGCAGAACCATTTCCGATATGCTTTTTTCCGGCATGCCTATTGCGTATGCATGATAAGGAGGGGCCAATGAAGCTTGTAGAGTTTTGCATTCAGGACATAGATGCAAAAGTCCCAAAGTCCAGCTCCGGTTCGCGTGTAACTGCGTTGCTGCATGAGCCGTCTGTGGAATTTGGAAATGGGCTGGAACAGACTTTCCCTGCAGTGGTTGTCCTGCCGGGAGGCGCTTATGAATACTGTTCTGACCGGGAAGCGGAACCCATTGCCATGAAGTATTTTGCGGCGGGCTATTCAACCTTTATTCTGCGCTATAGCGTTAGGCCCGATCTGTTTCCACAGCCGCTTTATGAGGTGTTCGCGCTTTTGGCGCATATACGGAAAAATCCCGCGCTGTATTATGTCGCGCCCGCAAAAATTGCTGTCTGCGGGTTCTCCGCTGGGGGACACCTTGCCGCTGCGAGCGGCACGATGTGGAAAGATCCCGGGATTGCACGGGTGCTTGGCGATACGCCCTATGATTTCCGGCCGGATGGGATGATCCTGTGTTATGCCGCCTCGTGTCTGAACCTTGAGGGGCTATCCCTTCATCTTACCAGTGGGGCCAACCCTGGATTACTGCCGCCTATCGACAAAAAAATCGACGCGCAAACCAGCCCGGCCTTTTTCTGGTCAACGTTCGAAGATACCATTGTCGATGTGGAAGATGCGCTGACCATGGGAAAATGTATGAAGAAAGCCGGCGTACCCTTTGAAATGCATATCTACCCGCATGGGCCGCATGGGCTCGCGCTGGGTGACCGGTACAGCTGCAAAAAGGGGAAAGAACATCAGATCGTCCCACATATCCAAAGCTGGATGCCATTATCTGTCCAATGGCTGAATATGTTGTTCGGATATAATCAAGATGTAATCAAACCGTAAAGTATTTTCTCTTTAAAAACAGGAGAAACTATGATAAACTAAAAAACATGCAGATGGGAGGGCGTTTACCTATCCTCCCAAAGTTGGCCTGGCCATATTGGGCCGGATATAGGGGGGCGTACCGGTTTCGACGGGGATGTTGAGACGCGGGCAGCGGGCAGAGGCGCGGATCTCTATAAAGCCGCAAATTATAAATCAAATAACAACGATTTAGAATTAGCTGCTGCGTAACTTAACGCAGCCGTCCCGCCCGGGAGGATCACGGCCCGGGATGTGGGCGTGACTTAGTGATGCCCGTGCGTGCGCTAAGCTTTGCGCGCACCATGAATAATGAAGCTACTGAGCCTGTGAGCCTGACGGCCGGCGCACAGGGAAGGGAATTTCTATAGACCGTCTGCGCCCGGAGACACCTGCGGGGAAGCGTTTTCGGACAGGGGTTCAACTCCCCTCGCCTCCACCATAATGAATGACCCTACCTGATGCGAACAAATTGTTGTCATTGTTCGGATCAGGCAGGGTCTATTTTTGCCTGGAATCCTTGTTGTATCAAGGGCTTCAGGCTTTTTGCTTGTTTCTACTTGGTGTTACTTGCAAAACACAAACAGCATAAAACTGAAGTGCAAAACTTGTAATCGGCGGGTTTCGAACCCCTCTGATGTCACTTGTACTTCCCTCATGCGTTGCCTTTCATGAAAACATCTTCTACTTGACATGGGGTCAAATTCTTCAATGTGCGATGTGGCCGCTGAGTATTATAGAACTCAATATAGGAGTCAACTCCCCGCTTGAAGTCCGCTTCAGATGTGTAGTTCTTACGATAGACTTCCTCTTTTTTGAATGTAGCGAAAAAAGATTCAGCCACAGCATTGTCATGAGGTTTGCCGGAATTGGAAAAGGATTGTACTACAGAGTGTTCATGGAGAAATTGCCGGAAACGATGAGATGTATATTGAGAACCTCTGTCGCTATGAAAAATAACAACCTCGTCGTTATTTCCGGAGCTGTCGGGCTCCTTTAATGCCGAAAAGCCGGAACGATTCGATCGATATGCTCTCGTCGGATTTTCTATATATGAAAACGGGCTTCTTTCTATTGACGCGGGATCAATAGGATCATAAAATGCATCTGCATAGAGATTGTGTGCGGGATAAGGCTCGATTTTTGGGTTTACAGCTGCCCATATTAGGCGGTCAAACGCCGACCGGATGGGCTCATCTATTTTTCCGCTGGTAGTCCGTGCCCCAGGCTACCATGGAATCCAAAATTGGCTTCAGGCTGTAGCCGGTCTCGGTCAGGGTGTATTCCACCCTTGGCGGCACCTCGGCGTAGACCTTGCGGGTAAGCAGGCCCTTCTCCTCCATATCCCGGAGCTGGGCGGTCAGCACCTTCTGGGACACCGTACCGATGGACTTTTTCAGTTCGCCGAAGCGCTTGGTGCCGTCCATCAGATCCCGCAGGATCAGCACCTTCCATTTATCCCCGATCAACATGAGGGTGGTCTCCACCGGACAGGCGGGCAGTTCCATATGATAATCCTCCAATAGTTTCTTTTTGGTAACTACAGCACAATATTGTGCTTACTTTACAATTGTTCCCTACAGCGCTATGATAAGGCCAACGGAAGAAAAATGCAACCTTTCCGCAGAAAAATTATTTTGGAGGTACTTATCATGAACAAGACCGCTGACCGCACCGCAGAGCTGGACAAGGGCCGGGTGGACATTTATACGAAGAACGGCATCACCCTCTACGCTTATCAGACCCGGGACGCCATAGATGACGAGGTGTTCATTCTGGCCAAGGAGGGCCAGGGCGTTGTGATCGAACTACCCTGCTTTTACGACAACATCCGGGAACTGACCGGCTTTCTAAACCGAGAGGGCGTCACCGTGGAAGGGAAGCTGGTGGCCTATCACGCCGCAGGCGGCTCCTTCCTGCCGCAGGTCCCCGCTTATGGCACGGCTTCCTCCGTGTCCTACAATACCGCAGGCGGCGGCGCCGGACTGGTGGCCAATTTCAAGAACGTGTTCGGCGACAGCTTTGACGCGAGCCTGTGCGCTGCGGACCGTATTCTGGAGGAGGGAGAAACCTCCATCGCCGGTATCCGCCTCGTGGTGAAGCCCAACGCCGAGGCCTATGACCTGGAGATCCCGGAGCTGAACTGCGTGTACACCCACATGATGGGCCACGACTGCCACTCTATCGTGGCTGGATGCCCCCACGCCGACGGCATCATCTCCCAGCTGAATTACTACATCCGCAAGGGGGTTGACCTGGTGCTGACCTCCCACTACACTCCGGAGGATCTGAAGGACGCCCAGACCAAGGTGGCTTACCTGGCGGAGCTGAAGGAGATCGCCTTGACCTGTGAAAATGCCGGTGAAATGAAGGCGAAGGTGCAGGCGAAGTACCCCAATTACAGCGGGCTGAACTATTTGGATATGACGGTTGGCTTTTTCTTCCCCAGTAAGTGAGGAGAGCCCAGAGAGGAGCGCACCATGACACAGACGGAACGGCGGCTGTTTTTGATCCGGTCGCTATTGCGTGAAAAAACGGAGTACCATGACCTGCGCATTCCACAGGACGCAAACGGGCAGCGCCGACTGCTCCGTTCTCTGATGAACGTCCGTGCGCCCAGGGCCATCGGCGCGGACTTCCTGGAGATACAGGACGCATATCTGCGCCGGGAGATCGAAGAAGCAGGCATTACCTGTCTGGAGGAGTTGGAGCCGGTCTGCGGCGAGCTCTACCTCTGGCAGGGGGACATCACCCGGCTGCGGTGCGGCGCCATCGTCAACGCCGCAAACAGCGGCATGACGGGCTGTTATGTGCCCTGCCACGCCTGTATCGACAACTGCATCCATACCTTCGCGGGCATCCAGCTCCGGCTGGACTGCGCCGGGCTCATGGCGCGTCAGGGCCATGAGGAGCCAACCGGACAGGCCAAGATCACCAGGGCCTACAATCTGCCATGCGACTATGTGCTGCACACCGCCGGCCCCATGATTGAGGGCCGTGTGACCCCCGAGGATGAGCGCCTGCTGGCCTCCTGCTACCGTTCCTGCCTGGAGCTGGCGGAGCGGAACGGTGTGGAAAGCATCGCGTTCTGCTGCATCTCCACCGGCGTGTTCCATTTCCCCAACCAGCGGGCCGCCGGGATCGCCGTGGAGACTGTGCGCCGGTATCAAGCTGAGACCGGCAGCAAAATGAAGGTGATTTTCAATGTTTTCAAGGACCTGGACCTCGAGATCTACCGGCGATTACTCACAGAGCATCGCACGGCTGAAGGCTGAGCTCCAAGACGCGGATACCATCCTCATTGGCGCTGGCTCCGGCCTCTCCGCCTCGGCTGGCCTGACCTACAGCGGCGAACGCTTTTTGAGATACTTCTCCGATTTTCACGAGAAGTACGGCATCACCGATCTGTACTCCGGCGGGTTCTATCCGTTCCCCTCTCCGGAGGAATACTGGGCATGGTGGAGCCGGCACATTTATTACAACCGCTATGATGTGACGCCCGGCAAGCCCTATAGCGACTTGCTGGAGCTGGTCAGGGGCAGGAATTACTTTGTCCTGACCACCAATGTGGACCACCAGTTTCAGTTGGCCGGTTTTGATCAGGCGCGGCTGTTTTACACCCAGGGCGATTACGGTCTCTGGCAGTGCAGCGGGCCGTGCCATCAGGTAACTTATGATAACGAGGCTGCCGTCCGGCGCATGGTCGCGGAGCAGGCGGATATGCGTATCCCCTCCGACCTGATCCCGTACTGCCCCCGGTGCGGCAAGCCGATGACCATGAATCTGCGCTGTGACGATACTTTCGTGCAGGATGCGGGCTGGTACGCCGCAGCTCACCGGTACGAAGATTTTCTGCGCCGATACGGAGATGGCCGCATCCTGTTCCTGGAGCTTGGCGTGGGCGGCAACACCCCCGGCATCATCAAAGTGCCGTTCCTGCGCATGACGGCGCAGAATCCCAGAGCCACCTACGCCTGCGTCAACTTGGGCGAGGCTGTCACCGTGAGCGGTCTTGAAAAACGGTCCATTCTGTTTGATGCTGATATTGGTAAGGTGCTACGTGACATGAGATAATCCGTTGCCGCTCCGAACAGGTCGTAATTAAAGGACGAGGCGGTTGTACTTGCCGTATGTGAACCGAGGCATCCAGGGAAATGGATATGCGTTTGTCTCTTTAGGATTTCCTATAAAATTCCTATGATTTGAAATCGTAAAAACATTCTTTGCAGCATATCTGTTGGAGACATGCAGCTAAATGGGATGGGACCCTACAGTACAGCGTTTTGTGTTATTCGGTGAAATTGTAAAATGTCCTTTCAGAATTTTTTATTCCGTGTTCCCAACCGGAGAAGGGTTGAAAACGCTGCGAAACAGTAGGCAATAGGTAAAAGCGTTTACCACAGCATTTTTTATAAAAAGCCTGAACTACTTCTATCTGTTTATTGAAGAATGGAAAAATCACTTCGTAAAGTATCTGCTGTTGGAAATCATGCTCTGCGGCGGCCCGGGAAGGGGATGCGGGCCAAAAGTGAATTTTTCTCTTTAGCACGGGAAAGCCTGTACAATCCTGACTGGCTTATGTTATAATTGCTATAACCGGGGAATTTTTTCCGGCGATGGGAAACAGGAAAATTATAAAAATTTGTGAGGATATGGATATGAACCGATATTGCAGCTTCCATCAGTCCCGAGACTGGGAAACGGTTGAGATTACTTCTATTAACCGGGTCCCGGCGCATTCGCCCTGGGGTGCATATGCAAGCGCCGGGGATGCCTCGCGGTACAGCGGCATTTCCAAATACCGGAAGAGTTTGGACGGTATTTGGAAATTTGCCTATTGCGACCGTCCGGAGCTGGCCGAAGATTTCTGGGAAAAAGACTTTGATGTGTCTGCCTGGGCGGACATTGTGGTTCCGGGAAACTGGGAGGTCCAGGGATTCGGAAAGCCGGTTTATACAAATTTTGTTTATCCGTGGGATCATAATTCAACCGGGGAGCATATCGTCCATCCCTATGGGACAGGCCGTGGTGCGGGCGTCCCGAAACCGCCGTATATTCCGCAGGACAACCCAACCGGTTGTTACCGCACAAGCTTTACCGTCCCCTCCGACTGGGAGGGACGGGAAGTATTTCTGAATTTCAACGGCGTGGAAACCGCCTACTATGTCTGGGTTAATGGCCAGCCTGTCGGTTATGCCGAGGACAGCAAGCTCCCCAGTATGTTCCATATCACGCCATATCTTACCGGGGGTGAAAATACCCTGTCAGTACAGGTCATGCGCTTTGCCGATAGTTCTTATCTCGAAGATCAGGATTACTGGTATCTCGACGGTATTTATCGTTCGGTTGAGCTGGTTTCCAAACCGGTGCGCCGCATTGAGGATATGAAAGTCACTGCGGATTTTGATCCGGTCTACGGTGTGGGTGCGCTGGACGCTGATGTGCGCGTCACGCGCTTTGACGGCTATGTGAATTACAGTGTCAAGCTGGAGATCTTTGACGGGGACGGGAATTGTGTCGCATCGGCATTGGCGGCGCCCAATCCCAGCGCCGATTTCCGCAATGATGTCCTCCCCAGCGCAGGTATGGCCCGTCTGCACATTGATATGGGAAAAGTGTGCCCATGGAGCCCGGAATCCCCGGCGCTTTATACGGCGGTAGCTACTTTTATTGATGAATATGGCGTGCAGGTGGATTTTGAGGCCTGCCGGATTGGTTTCAAGCGCGTGGAAATCCGCAATGGCATTGTCCTGCTCAACGGCGTGCGTCTTATCGTCAAGGGTGTCAACCGGCACGAACATGAAGCTTACCATGGCCGCAGCGTTTCCCGCGAGTTTATGATGAAGGAAATTCTGCGTATGAAGCAGCTCGGCATCAACTCCGTGCGTACCTGTCATTATCCGGACAGCCCGATTTGGCTTGACCTTTGCGACGAAATGGGGATCCTGCTTATCTGTGAATGCAATGTGGAGACCCATGGTGTGCGCGGGGAGATTACCTTCGATCCGGCCTGGGGCATGGCAATGCTTGAACGCGCAATACGCATGGTGTTGACCCATAAAAACCATCCGTCGATCTACTCTTGGTCGCTGGGCAACGAATCCGGCTCTGGCGCCAACCATGCCGCCATGTACGGCTGGATCAAGGAATACGATCCGTCCCGTCTGTGTCAGTATGAATCCGGGAACCCCGGCCCGAACATTTCCGATATCCGAGGCAGGATGTATGCAACCGAAGAGGGAATTCTCGGTATGCTGACGGATGAAACCGATACCCGGCCGGTTATTCTGGTAGAGTATCTGTACCAGATTTCCAATTCCGGCGGCGGGATGAAAAAATTCTGGGAATATGTGAAAACCTATGCCCGTTTCCAGGGTGGTTATATCTGGGACTGGCAGGATAAATGCCTGGTTGCAAAGACGCCGGACGGACGGGATTTTTTCGCATACGGCGGCGCGTTTGATGAGGATATTGTGGACTGGCTGCGTCCGGGCTTTATGACCAACAACGGTATTGTCCTTCCGGATCTGACAGTTAAACCCGCTGGATGGGAGGTGCGGCAGGTATACTGCCCAATCCAAATCGAACGGGATCCGGTTGACCGGGGGACTCCGGAATACCCGGGTTTCCGGATTTACAACAGCAACATGTTTACCGGCGCTTCGGCCTACTATCTCGTCGCCTGGGTACAGGAGAATGGCCGCGTGATTTTGGAAGAAAAGCTGGAACTCCCCGGGCTTGCTGCGGGCGCAAAGGTTTTATGGGACTATAAACCGGAATTTGAAAAAAAGCCGGACTGTGAATATTTCCTTTTGCTCAAGGTCGTTCGCCGGGATGCGACGCAGTACGGCCTTGCCAATGAAGAAATTGGCGTATTCCAGTTTCCGCTTGGGCACGGTGTGCGTACATATACGGCGATGCCTGATGCAGCGCCGGTGGCGGTCTGGGATGCTGATGGAAAGATCACAGTGCGCGGAGGAAGTGTGGAAGTCGAATTCTGCAAAACCTGTGGGCTGATCCTCTCGGCAAGAAAAAATGGCGTCGAATATCTGACAAAGGGATCGGGTCTGGAGGTTTTTACCCGACCCCGCGACGGCGTTTACTGCCGCGCTGGTTGGGGCCGTCATGAAATCTGGCGGCATGCCGAAGATTTGACTGACGCCCTGGTTTCGATTGACGCAGTTCAGGCCGGTCCCCGCGCTCTTGTCACAGTTGTGCGCTCACAGACCAGCGCGCTTGGCGGCGTATCCTTTGCCAAAACCGTTTATACCATTTCCGGAGACGGGCAGATTGAAATAAAGGCTACCCTTGACGTTGATACCGGCGCATCCGATGTGCCGCGCGCCGGGCTGGAATTTGTACTCCCGGAGGGCTTTGAGCATCTGGACTATTATGGACGCGGGGAGATGGAAAATTACCGCGACCGCACCTTATGCGCGCCGGTCGGCCTGTATGAATCCACAGTGGATGCGCAGCATTTCGCTTTTATCCCGCCGTCTGAAAATGGCGGCCACAGCGATGTGCGCTGGCTGGAGCTGCGCAACGCACAAGGACAGGCCCTGCGTGTGTGCGCTGCGGCGCCGATGCATTTCGATGTGCACCATGCAACGATTGATGATTATAAGGACGCGGACTATGATTATCAGATCCCGCGCCGGAAGGAAGCCTATCTGCATATTGACGCAGCTCATGCTGGAATTGGAAGCGATATGGGATGGAGCACGGTCCTGACAAGGGAAAACCGTGTCGAGTGCGGCGTATATGAGGCCTCTTACCGGATTGAAATGAAAGGATAATCATCACCGCATACGTATGCTGTCCGGCACTGCCTGCGGCGGTTTTTCGCTGAAAACGTGAAAACCGCCGCATTTTTTTCTCTTCCGAGGTACTGCGCCGGCTGGAGAGCGAACTTTCCCTGCGTTATATCGATAAATGCATATCGATATACAAATAATATATTACCGCTTTTGCAGAAAATGTGTTAAGATAAAAGCGAAAAAACCAGTGGGCCCGCATACAGGGCCTGCCCACGCAGGATAAGGAGGTACTTTATGAATCGTTTTACTCTTCCCCGTGATTTGTACCATGGCTCCGGCGCGTTGGAAGCGCTGAAAACCTTTGAAGGTAAGCGTGCGATGATCTGTGTCGGCGGCGGCTCAATGAAGCGTTTTGGTTTCCTGGACAAGGCTGTTGCTTATCTTAAGGAAGCCGGCATGGAGGTCGAACTGTTTGAAGGGATTGAACCGGACCCGTCTGTAGAAACCGTCATGCGTGGTGCAGAGGCTATGGCAAAATTCCAGCCGGACTGGATTATTGCAATGGGCGGCGGTTCGCCGATTGATGCGGCCAAGGCCATGTGGATCAAGTATGAATATCCGGAAGTGACTTTTGAGGATATGTGCAAGGTCTTCGGGCTGCCGAAGCTGCGCAAAAAGGCGCATTTCTGCGCAATTTCCTCCACCTCTGGCACCGCAACTGAGGTTACGGCGTTCTCTATCATTACCGATTACAATAAGGGCATAAAATATCCGATCGCTGATTTTGAAATTACCCCGGACGTAGCGATTGTCGACCCGGATCTGGCGGAAACGATGCCGAAAAAGCTGGTCGCGCATACCGGTATGGATGCGATGACGCATGCAATCGAGGCATATGTGTCTACTGCGCACTGCGATTACACAGATCCGCTTGCCCTGCATGCCATCGCTATGATCCAGAGCGATCTGGTTGATTCGTATAACGGTGATATGGCGAAGCGCGACGCAATGCATAATGCCCAGTGCCTCGCCGGAATGGCGTTTTCCAACGCACTGCTGGGGATCGTCCACTCCATGGCACATAAGACCGGCGCCGCTTTTGCAGACTACGGTGCGCATATCATCCATGGCGCAGCCAACGCCATGTACCTGCCCAAGGTCATTGCCTATAATGCCAAGAATGAGATTGCGGCGAAGCGCTATGCTGAAATTGCCGATTTCATGAAGCTCGGCGGCGAGAGTATTGCAGAAAAGATCAGCCTGCTGATTGCCTATCTGCGCAAAATGAACGATGACCTGAATATCCCTCATTGCATTAAAGCTTATGGTGCAGACAGTTATCCGGCCGAACAGGGCTTTGTCCCGGAGGAAGTCTTCCTTTCCCGCCTGCCTGAGATTGCTAAAAATGCGATCGGCGACGCCTGCACCGGTTCCAACCCGCGTCAGCCCAACCAGGAGGAAATGGAAAAGCTTCTCAAATGCTGCTACTACGACACGGATGTGGACTTCTAAAGAAAAAGGCAGCCGTCCTACAGCGTATACGCTGTAGGACGGCTTTTTATATTCTGTTTTCCTGACGGTTATTATTCTGCCGCAGCTGCCTGAATGGAATAAGCGGCAGACATTCCCAAGAAAAAACGGCGCAGAAAGTTTTAAAAACTTCCGCTGTCCAATATTGCATTTCGCAGGAGGACTTGCGCCGGAGCACAAGGGCAATATTTCCCTGTTTTCCTGACAAAGGGACGTATTATTCTACGGTTACGGATTTTGCCAGGTTTTTCGGTTTATCGATATCGCAGCCGTTTTCCCGTGCAACGTAATAGGCGAACAGCTGCAGCGGGACGATTTCCGGGACGGCGAGCAATATCGGGTCCGTACGCGGGACATAGATAACATCGTCGGCTTCGGCGAAGATTTTTCTGTCGCCTTCCAGCGCGACTGCAAGTACGCATGCGCCGCGTGCTTTGACTTCCTCTATATTGCTCATCATTTTTTCAAACAGCGCTTCCTGGCAGGCAAGAGAGATGACAAGCTTATCTTGGTCGATCAGCGCAATTGTACCGTGCTTGAGTTCTCCAGCTGGATAGGCCTCGGAATGCAGGTAGGAGATTTCCTTAAGTTTGAGCGAGCCCTCCAGGCAGACGGCATAGTCGATGTTGCGGCCGATGAAGAAAAGAGAATCGTTGGTGTGGTAGCGTTTGGCGAGATAGGAGATATGCGGGTTTAAATCAATTGCCCGCTGTACGAGTCCCGGAAGGTCGCGTATAGCGTTGATCAGCGCAGTATACCGGGCATTATCAATGTGCCCGAGGGTATAGGCCATGGATACGGCCAGAAGCTGCAAAACGGCAACCTGGGTTGTATACCCTTTCGTCGTCGCAACTGCAATTTCCGGACCGGCCCAGGTGTAGATAACATGGTCGGAAAGCTTGGCGATGGTTGAGCCGACAACGTTGACGACTGACAGCGACTGTGCCCCGCGGGCACGGCATTCTTTCAGTGCGGCAATGGAATCGGCGGTTTCGCCCGACTGCGACAGCACAATAACAAGCGTCCGCTCGTCGATCAGCGGGTCGCGGTAGCGCAGTTCGCTGGCCAACTCCACTTCCACAGGAATACGGCACATTTGCTCGATGATATAGCGGCCTACACAGCCGGCATAATAAGCCGATCCGCAGGCCGTGATGATAATCTTATCAATTTTGCGCAGTTCTTCCAGCGTTAATGCGAAGTCGTCAAGCACAATTTCACCGCCGCGGATCCGCGGTTCAATGGTGGCCTTCAGTGCGCGCGGCTGCTCCATGATTTCTTTAAGCATGAAATGCTCATAGCCGCCTTTTTCTGCCGCTTCAATATCCCAGACGATGCGCGCCGCCTTTTTTTCCACCGGTTTTCCGGTCGCGTCAAAAACCTGGATCCCCCGCGCGTCGAGATGTGCAAATTCCCCTTCGTTCAGGTAGATTACATTTTTGGTATGGGCAACCAGTGCGGTAACATCGGAGGCAAAATAGTTTTCTCCAACACCGATGCCCAGAACCAGCGGACTTGCTTCGCGCACCGCATACAATTCACCGGGATGCTGGGCGCATACAATTCCCAGCGAATAAGAACCTTCCAGCCGCGCGATCGTTTTCATAACAGCAGCTTTGAGATCTCCTTCGTAATACCAGTCAAGCAGATGCACAATGACTTCCGTATCCGTCTGGCTTTTGAAAACAAAGCCTGCGTTTTTTAGTTCCTCCCGAAGTACGGCATAATTTTCGATGATCCCATTATGTACAACGGCGAACCTGCCGTCATTGCTCATATGCGGATGGGCGTTAATATCGCTGGGTGCGCCGTGCGTGGCCCAACGGGTATGCCCGATCCCAGCCGTTCCCTGAAGGTCTGCGCCGTCATGGGTTTTTGCGCAGAGATTTTTAATCATCCCCTGCGTTTTTGCCATCTGGATCCCGGCGGCTCCAAGTACGGCAACGCCCGCGGAGTCATAGCCCCGGTATTCCAGCTTTTTCAAGCCCTCCAGCAAAATCGGCGCGGCGTTTCGGGCGCCGGTAAAGCCTACGATTCCACACATATTGCTCACCTCCAAAATATCTGTGGTCTATCAAACAGACGTGCCTGCACGCCTGTTTATGTCAAAAATATCTTCCTCAGAGCCCCGTTTCTGGGAAACGACGCCTTGGGATGAAGGTATTATATCATATCCTGTGTATATTTTGGAAGTATAAACCGTCTCCCGGCACAAAAATTGTATTGAAAAAATACCGCGCCT
Source organism: uncultured Eubacteriales bacterium (assembly GCA_934546935.1). Lineage (GTDB taxonomy): Bacteria > Bacillota > Clostridia > Oscillospirales > QAMX01 > CALWJF01. Next base: position 41,863 of record CAKTEH010000015.1, on the reverse strand, counting down.
GTCCATACTGCAGAAGTATAGGCAGGCGCAGCAGTTTTGTAAAACGGAATCTCAGCGGTCTTCGCGGAAATAAGGCAGCCCCAGACTTGCCGGGCCCTGATTTTCCCGCTTTTTGCGCAGGCTGACAATAATCAGTACAAGGATCGTTGCTATATAAGGGATCATTTTGAATAATTCCTGTGAAGAACGCGTCAGGTTTGGGATGTAATAATAAAGCCAGAACAAAATCCCGAACAGGTATGCGCCCCAAATCGCATTATAGGCTTTCCATACGGCAAAAATCACCAGTGCAACGGCAAGCCAGCCCAATTTTTCAATACTCCCGTCGTTGGCCCAGGTGCCTTTGATATAGTCCATAACATAATACAGGCCGCCAAGCCCGGAGATTGCCGCGCCCATACAGGTGGCAAGATATTTATAACGGATAACATGGATCCCGGCAGCATCCGCAGTTGCGGGATTTTCCCCTACGGCACGCAGGTTCAGGCCGGAACGGGTATGATTGAGGTAATAGGAGACGGCGATGGCGACTGCAATAGCGACATACACTAAGAAGCCATAGGAAAAAAGCAGTTTTCCAATAACTCCGAGCCCGGAAAGCCCGGGAATTGAGCTGCGGAAAACAGCGCTTGTTGCTGCAACGGAAATCTGTCCGACGCCTCCTGCCAGCTTATTGAGCGAGCCTCCGAAGAAATTGGCGACGCCGGAAGCGAAAATCGTCAGTGTCAACCCGGTGACATTCTGATTTGCACGCAGGGTGATGGTCAGCACACTGTAAATCAACCCGCCCAGTGCCGATGCCGCCAGCGCACATATCAGCGCAATAAGCAGGCAGAGAAGCTTGTTCGGCTCGGCAACCGCGCTTTCATAGAAAAAGGCGCCCGCCAGCCCAGCAATACCGCCGAGATACATGATGCCTGGCACGCCAAGGTTCAGGTTCCCGGACTTTTCCGTTAAAATCTCGCCAGCCGCGCCGAACAGGATTACGGTGCCAAAGGCAACCGCCGCCTGGAAAAGGGAAATAAACTGTGTCATTTATGCCGCCTCCTTTGCGCTTTTCCCGCGGAAAACGAGCCGGTAATTGATAAAAAATTCACATCCGATCAGGAAGAAGAGGATAATACCGGTGATCATTTCCGAGGCGTAATCATTCAGCCCGAAGTCGGAAGCAATTTGAATGGCGCCTTTGTCAAAGAAAACCAGCAGGAAGGATATGGCGATCATAAACAGGGTGTTGAATTTGGACATCCAGGCCACAATGATGGCGGTAAATCCACGCCCGTCGGCGGTAGAGGTGGAGATCGTATGGCTGGCGCCGGAAACCGCAATAAAGCCGGCAAGGCCGCAGATGGCGGCGGAGATGAGCATGGTACGGATATAGACACGTTCGACGCGGATACCGGCATAGCGAGCGGTGCGTTCGCTTTCGCCGACAACGGCGATTTCGTATCCCTGTTTAGAATATTTCAGATATAAGAACATGCCAACGGTCAGGAGCATGACGATCAGTACATTGAGCGCATATGCCTGGCCGAACAGGGAGGGGAACCATCCGACACGGGTGGTCTGATTAATAATGCCGACAGAGTTGGAGCCAAAGGGGTTTTCCCATCTGGCCACAAAAAACGAAGTAAGCTGTATTGCGACATAGTTCATCATCAGCGTAAACAGGACTTCGTTTGTGTTCCACTTTGCCTTGAATACAGTAGGGATCAGGCCCCAAAGCGCTCCGGCCGCCATACTGGCAATTACCATAACCAAAAACAGCAGCGGCGTGGGAAGGACGGTGTCAAGATAAATCATACAGGCTGCGGTTGCAATACCGCCGGCCAGGATCTGACCCTCCGCACCGAGATTCCAGAATTTCATCTTGAATGCGGGGGCAAGCCCAACGCCGACGCACAAAAGCATCATCGTGTCGCGGACGGTAAACCAGACGCGGTTTCCAGTCCCAAATGCGCCTTTAAACATGGACACATAGACAGCAAGCGGATTCAGCCCGACAATACTGTAGATTAATACCGCGCAGATGACCAAAGAAGCCAGCACGGCGGCGGCACGCACGCCCCAGGCGCGGACGCGGGAGAATTCTGTGCGTTTGACGATCCGGACAAAAGGCTCCCGGATTCTTGTTTCCTTATGCATCAGACTTCCTCCTTCTGTTTCAGATTGGTCATCATCAGGCCGACTTCCTCTTTAGAGGTATGGCGCCCATCAACGACACCGTTGACGCGCCCGGCGCAGAGCACCAGGATCCGGTCGCACAGCTCAAGCAGCACATCCAGGTCTTCGCCGACGTAGATCACGGCGACGCCTTTTTCCTTCTGTTCGTTGAGCAGGTGGTAAATCGTGTAGGAGGTATGGATATCGAGCCCGCGTACCGCGTAGGCAGTCATCAGGACGGTCGGTTGGGCGGCAATCTCCCGTCCGACCAAGACTTTCTGCACATTTCCACCGGACATCCGGGAAACCGGCGTCATCACATCCGGGGCTGCGACGTCAAGCTCTTTTTTTATTGTTTCAGCGAGCCGGCGCGGCGGACGGCGGTTGGCGAATATGGAATGTCCCTTTGCGTAGTCGCGCAGCATCATATTGTCCACCATTCCCATGCTTCCGACGAGCCCCATACCCAGCCGGTCCTCCGGGACAAAGGAAAGGGAAACGCCAAGGTTGCGGATCTGGAGAGGATCTTTGCCAATCAGCTCCTCGGCTTCTTCCTGCGCATAATACCGGACGCTTGAACCTGGTTGTGTAGGCTGCAGCCCGGCGATTGATTCCAAAAGCTCTTTTTGCCCACAGCCGGAAATGCCTGCAATACCAAGAATCTCGCCGCTGTAAACATCAAAGTTTATATCGTCGAGCATGATAACGCCCTCCAGGTTTTTAACGCTTAAGTTGCGTACGGCAAGCCGGAGCCTTGTATCCTTCGGTTTCGGACGGTCGATGTTCAGCGAGACCGTATGACCAACCATCATGTCGGTCAGCTTCTGCGGGTTGGTCTGTGCTGTCGCCACATCGCCAATATAAGCGCCGCGGCGCAGTACGGCAACGCGGTCGGAAATTTCCATAACTTCGTGCAGCTTATGGGTAATGATTATAATAGCCTTGCCCTCAGCACGCATGCTGCGCAGTATGTCAAACAGACGGCGCGTTTCCTGCGGCGTCAAAACAGCGGTCGGTTCGTCCAGGATGAGGATATCTGCGCCGCGGTAGAGCACTTTGACAATTTCCAACGTCTGTTTCTGGGAAACGGACATATCGTAAACCTTCTGCGCCGGATCGATTTCAAATCCGTAGCGTGTGCAGATTGAACGGATTTTTTCCGAAATTGCGCGCATGTCAAACCGGCCCTTTTCCTGCAGGCCGAGCACAATATTTTCTGCTGCGCTGAGGACGTCGACAAGCTTGAAGTGCTGGTGGATCATGCCGATGCCCAGATCGAAAGCGTCTTTCGGGCTGCGGATGGAAACCTCATGCCCATCGACGAAAATCTGCCCCTCATCGGGGTAATAAATTCCCGAGAGCATGTTCATCAGCGTGGTTTTTCCGCTGCCGTTTTCACCCAGCAGCGCAAGGATCTCACCGCGCCTGACCGTAAGGCTGACATGCGCGTTGGCATTTACAGGTCCGAAGCGTTTGGTGATATTCCTCATTTCGATTGCGCAGGGAGTGGACACGATTCAGTTCACCCTTTCCATGGAAAACGTTCTTTATCTTTACCGCACAGCACAAACAGATACTTTTATACTGTCTGGTGAGGATAAAGGCACGATAAAAAACAAGCTTAGGGAAGCCATTTCCCATAGCTTCCCTTTTGTCTGTATCTGTTTCCCGGGAGTCATGTTCCGGAAAAATAATGGCGTCCTTTGTTACGGGAAGCCGGGATGCGGGAGTATCAAAGCTGCGCGCCTGTAAAGGTGCACAGCTTTGATAAACAGGGGGAGGAAAATCTCCCTAGGCCCCTTCTGGGGCAGTTTAGCTTAATTCGGTAATGCCGTCGATACGCAGTTCAAACAGCGGGGCGGAAATAATCTCAGACTCGTGGAAATAACCGTCCCAAATGGTTTCAATACCTTCAAACCCGAAGCAGTTGGTGTAGCTGGAAACGGTTTCGCCGCCGACAGTAAAGCTGGCGGTATCAAATACCTTAAGTTCACCGGACTTGATCGCAGTTTCCACTTCGGCAACCTTTTCTGCCGTGCCTTCCGCACAGGCGGAGCCAAGAGCGGAGATTTTTACGCCATCCTCGTGATAAGTGACGGTATTATTAACCGGGAGATCCTCGCCGGCCATTGCGGTTTCGATCATATCGGTGTAAAGTACGCCCCAGTTATTCTGGGCAGAGGTCAGCGCTGCAGTCGGGGCAACGGAAAGCATATCCACGTTGTAACCGACGCAGTAGACAGCGGTTCCGGCATCCTGGGCAGCCTGTACGGCAGACGGTGCGCCGGTGGAGTCAGCATGCTGGCTGATGATGCAGCAGCCGCGGGAAATCAGGGAGTTGGCGGCTTCCGCTTCCGCGGTAATATCGAACCAGGAGTTGGTATAAGTGACATCCATTACCACATTTTCTACAATAGAACGTACGCCAAGGAAGAATGCGGTATAGCCGGAAACCACTTCCGCATACGGATAAGCGCCGACATATCCGATCTTGGCATTGCCGTTTTCGTCGTAGTTGGCGTCGGCGAGTTCGCCGTTTTCGATCATTTCCGCCAGCTTCAGGCCTGCAACGACGCCGGAGACATAACGGGACTGGTAAATAGAGGTGAAATAGTTGACAACATTGGACAGGCCACAGGTTGCAGCCATATTTCCGGTTGCCGGGAGGAAGATGACATCAGGATTTTCCGCTGCTGCCTGCACCATATAGGATTCATGGGAGAAGGAGTTGGAGAAAATCATCTGGCAGCCCTGCTCGACGAGGTCGATCGCGGTATCATAGCAGGTCTCGTCTTCCGGAATATTGTACTTCATGATAACCTGGTCATCCGTCAGGCCGAGCGCAGAGATGGCCGCTTCAATGCCTTCGATATGCGCGTAGGTATAACCTTCGTTCTCGTCGCCGAGAAGGATGAAGCCAACTTTGAAAGTGCCGTTGTCAACAGCTTCTTTAACCTTCGCCGTATTGACCGGATTTTCCAGGGATGCTTCTACTTTCTGGGCAACAGTCTGTTCGCCGCTGTTATCGCTGGAATTATCGCCCGTATCATTGCCCGTGTCATTGGAGCATGCAGCAAGGGCAAAGACCATGATGAGCGAAAGCAGCACAGCAAGAGCTTTCTTCATGCGTTTGTTCCTCCTTAGATGAAACCGCGCGGGAAAATCCCGCATACATAATTAATATTTTACACGGCCCGCGGGCCAAGTGTAACAAAATAAAAAAACGCCTGATATCAGCAGAACTCGACCCCTTCGGCCGCACTCATCGCTTTAATCCGCGCCAGGCTTTCGACGCGTACTCCCATCGAACGGATTTTTTCCCCGCCGGGCTGGAATGCCTTTTCTATAGCAATCCCTGCGCCGACTACTGTGGCGCCTGCTGCGCGCGTCAGACGGATCAGGCCTGCCAACGCTTCGCCGTTTGCCAGGAAATCGTCGATAATCAGGATACGGTCATTTTGATTCAGATAATTTTTGTTTACGACAATGTCGTATTCGCGCCCGTGGGTAAAGGACATGACGCGGGTGGTATAGACATCGTCTGCAATATTGGAGGTTTTATATTTTTTTGCAAACACCGCCGGGCAGCCAAACTCGAGCGCAGCAATGCAGGCAATGCCGATCCCGGAAGCTTCGACTGTCAGGATCTTATTTACGCCGGTTCCAGCATACAGGCGGCACAGTTCCCTGCCCATTTCCTGAAAAAGCCCGACGTCCATCTGATGGTTCAGAAAGCTGTCTACTTTTAAAATGCCGCCTTCTAAAATTCTGCCATCTTTTCGGATCCGTTCTTCCAAAAGAACCATAACAGCCTGTCCACTCCTTCACATTTATCCGGGGGAACCGCCGGATTTGGGAAATATATTCAAAATATAGCATGGATTCGACAAAAAAAGCAACGGACATTTTTGTTGAATCCGTGCAGAGATTCCCTTCTGATTTATCTACATTTAACAAAACTGAATATTTTTCCTCAATGGAGATAAAATTGTGTTAAATTCAAAATGGATTTTGCCGGAAAATGTATTTTTTGATCTTCGTATTTTTTATTTCAGCCCTTTTGCCTTAATGTTAATGTTGCGGACGGCGTCCCGGCGTGTTAAAATGAAAATGAAGAAGAAAGCAAAAGAGAAAGGAACTGTCTGTTTATGAAACGAATTGACCTTCATGTCCACGCTCGTCCGGAACGCTTTGCGCCGGAGCAGCTGCGGGCAATGTATGATGAATTGGACGTCAGCTTTGGCGTGTGCCAGAGTGCACAGTTTTCATTCGGGGCCGACGGCCAGGGCGTCCCGACCCGACGTCTGTATCCTGATAGTATCGGCTGGGCGTTTGCCAGCCCGGCGCATCTGATTTCTTCCGGCGCACCGGCCAGTGAGATACTGGAGTACATGGCAAGCTGTGTGGAAAACGGCGCGTCGGGTTTTGGCGAAATGACGCCGCATATCTATATGGATGATGACCGCATGCTGCCGGTTTATGAGTATATTGAAAAAACGGGCCTTCCCATGACCATTCATCTTGCATCGCCTTCAGAAAGCTATGGCCTGATTGACGACCTCGGCCTTCCACATCTGGAAAATGTGCTTAAAACCTTTCCAGGCATGCGGGTTTTGGGGCATGCGGTAGCTTTTTGGGCAGAAATTTCCGGGGATGTAACCGAACAGACGCGCACGCAGCGTTCTCAGACGCCTGTTGTGCCCGGGGGCCGCGTTGTCGAGCTGATGCGCCGGTATCCAAACCTCCTGGCTGATCTGTCCGCTGGGAGCGGTATGATCGCTATGGCGCGCGATGAGGCGTTTGCATGCCGGTTTATGACGGAATTTGCTGACCGCGTATTTTTTGCCACGGATATGACCGGCGCGGATTATTCCCTTGAACCGCCCCGCCGCCTGGCCGCTTTGCTTGACGGCTGCCATGCGAAAGGGATGCTCTCCGACGAGGTTTATGAAAAGGTCTGCTATAAGAACGCGGAGAAACTGTTGGGGCTGCGCTGAGGGCGCAGCAGAAGGCACGCGGATTCCCGGCGTCTGCTTGATTATAGCGGATATCCTTACAACGGCCGGTGCGCGGTAAAATGAAAAAATGACAGAAAGGAAATGCCCGAAACAGGAGAAACCCTGTTTCGGGCATTTTTTGTGCGGAAAAGACGCAGCCTATTTTTTTGGATACGGTGTTTTTATGTCGGTACGGCCCAGTATATAGTCGGTAGAGACGTCATAAAAATCGGCAAGGCGCAAAAGTACCTCAATTGGGAGCTGACGCTGTGCGTTTTCATATTGGGAATAAGTATTTTGCCGGATGTGCAGATATTGCGCAAGTTCTTTCTGCCGGATATCCGCATCTTCCCGAAGTTCTTTTAAACGCATGCGCCCCTTCTCCTTCCAACAATGGGCAAATTATAATATATCGCAAAACGAGATATTGCATTTTATCTCAAATTGTGATATATATACTGTACAGGACACAACTGAAGGAGGAAAAGGATATGAAAACGTGGATTGTCTTGTTTACTGCGGCGTTGATTTCGGTAATGTTAACGGCATGCGCTGTACCACAGGTACGGCAGGATGGAGATGGCGTCGCAGGCAAACAAAGCACATTGGCGGTTCCGGATGCGGATGTGGATCCCGAGACGCTGCAGGAAGAGGCGGCAGGGGGGCAGATATTGCAGCTCCGGCCATCCGACACGGCGCAGGCTGGGGATATTGGAGGAATTCGTCCGGAATTTCGGGAAGCAATGGATCGCTGTGAGGCTTTTTTTGACGAATATGCTGAGTTCATGGAAAAATACCAAAGCGCTGATGATGCTATCGGAATGCTGGCTGATTACGCCGATTATCTGGATCGGTATGTGGAAACGATGGAGGAGATGGAGGCGGTAGGGCAGGAAGAACTGTCAGAAGTGGAACTGGTGTATTATATGCAGGTCATGCTGCGGATTCAGGAGAAGCTGTCGGGGACGCTTAATTAGGAGGTCCAGTTTTTGGAGCAAGCCTGTTTACGAAGGAACGGGGAAAATAAAGGAACAGGAGAATTTTAAGATGGATACAGAAAACAATGCAACCGCGGTAATGAAATTCTGTAAATTCTGCGGACAGCAGATTGCATCCGAAGCGATTATCTGTCCCAAATGCGGGCGGCAGATAGAACAGCTCCAGAATGCGTCGGGTGCTGTACCGAACATTGTCATTCAAAATACCAATACCAATACCAATGCAAACACAAATATAAACGGTGCATTTGCACATATGCGCGCCCGGAATAAGTGGACGGCGTTTTTGCTGTGCATGTTTCTGGGTATTTTCGGCGCACACAAATTTTACGAGGGTAAAGCGGGCATGGGGATCTTTTATCTGCTTACTGCCGGGCTTTTTGGAATCGGCGTAATTGTGGATCTGATCGTGATTCTGACAAAACCGAACCCGTATTACATATAAAAAATTGCACCGCAAAAAGGCCGTCTGTACACAAAACTTGTGTGCAGACGGCCTTTTTTATGGATATTCCGGGAATTTTTGCAGTTGACGGGCGGCAATACGCTGTTTCTGCCGGCGATAGCGAGCGGGGGTAATCGTATACAGCCTGGCAAAATCACGGTCAAACTGCTGCCTGGAGGAAAAGCCGCACTGCCGGGCGATTTCCTCCAGGGTATCGGATTCGCGCAGGAGCAGGGTCGCGGCGTGCTCGCAGCGTACCCGTGTCAGGAATGTATGTACCGTTTGGCCTGTCCCCGCACGAAAAACCCGGCCGAGATGGTCGGGGCTTATCCCGCAGTGCGCTGCAATTTCAGGGAGCGTGATCGGTTCCTGGAAGTGGTGCCGGATATATAGCTGTGTACCGCGCACGTAGCGGTCTCCGCGCATACGCGTCTGGTTTTCCCAAACACTTTGTCCCAATGCCAGCAGGAATGCCGCCATTTCCCCGCGGCCAAGGCAGCTGTCGCGGGCTTTTTTGGAGGAAAGACCGAGTACGAGCGTGTCAAGGGCGCGAAAAAGTTCTCCGTCTGCGTCGTCGCCGGTGAAGACCGGTTCGCCGCGAGAGATCATCCGTCTGAAATAGGGGGATGAGACGCACAAGCCATTCATTGTATAAAAATCGGCGGCGGGTGCGAAGGTAAATTCGACGTTGAGCATGGTACAGCCTGCATCCGGCGTGAGAAGGTTGTGGCAGATGCCGGCGTCAAGGTAGATATAGTCTCCGGTACGCATATCTGCCGAAAGCGTTTGCGTCTCCACCCGGCAGGCGCCGGAAAACACGTACATTAACTCACAGGCCGGATGCGCATGCGGCTGCATCCGATATCCAAGAAAGGTTTTGGAATAGTATGCCTCAACCCGCGGCCATAGCGCCGCGCTGCGGGCACAGGCCTCGTACAGTCCCTCCATACAGCAGGCTCCCTTCTGCAGAAAAAATCGGTTTTTTATAAAATTCACTCTATTTTAACGGATTTTGCTCTGGAAAGTCAAGACCTGTTGAGTAGAATAAAAATAGAAAATGAAAAAGGGAGGCGCTTTTTCACCATGAAAGTTGCTTTTATCGGCGCAGGTTCCATCGGGTTTACCCGCCGCCTGCTTGCGGACATCCTGACAGTCCCCGAATTCCATGATATTGAGGTTTCTTTCACGGATATCAACCAGCATAATCTGGATATGGTTACGCAGCTTTGCCAGCGCGATATTGAAGCAAACGGCCTGAAGATTAAAATCCATGCTACGCTTGACCGGCGTGAAGCGTTCCGCAACGCCAACTATGTCGTCAACTGTGTGCGCATCGGCATGCTTGAAGCGTTTGCCCATGATGTGGAAATCCCTTTGAAATACGGCGTCGACCAGTGTGTAGGCGATACGCTGTGCGCTGGAGGCATTCTGTATGCGCAGCGGGATATTGCCGCGCTTTCCGGTTTCTGCCGCGATATTCGCGAAGTCGCCGCGCCCGGCTGCCGGATGCTCTCCTACTCCAATCCCAATGCTATGGTCACCTGGTACTGTAACCAATATGGAGGCGTGCCGACAGTGGGGCTTTGCCATGGCGTACAGGGCGGACATAAGCTTATTGCCCGCGTCTTGGGCTATGAGCAGAAGGATATAGACATTGTCTGCGCCGGTATTAACCACATGACCTGGTATATTTCCGTCAAACATAAGGGCGTAGAGCTCAATGACAAGCTTCTTGCTGCGCTGGAGGCCGACGAGGAGGTTGCCAGGACGGAAAAAGTGCGCATTGATATGATGAAGCGCTTCGGCTATTTTTCTACGGAGTCCAACGGCCACCTTTCGGAGTATGTGCCGTGGTACCGCAAGCATACGGAAAACATCCATAAATATATCGATCTGGGTACCTGGATCAATGGCGAGACCGGAGGTTACCTGCGTGTATGCACCGAAGGGCGCAACTGGTTTGAAACGGATTTCCCCAACTGGCTTAAAGAACCGCCGTTTGCTTATACGCCGGAAAACCGTTCCCAGGAACATGGGAGCTGGATTATTGAGTCGCTTGAAACCGGCCGGATTTATCGCGGCCACTTTAATGTAGTCAATAACGGCTGCATTACCAACCTTCCTGACGATGCAGTTGTCGAGGTCCCGGGTTATGTTGATACGCATGGCATCAATATCCCGCGCATCGGGGATCTTCCGCTGGGGCCAGCCGCCTGTTGCATGTCCAATATCACGGTCCAACGGCTTGCTGTCGAGGCTGCTGTGCGCGGCGATATCCAGCTTCTGCGTCAGGCGATGATGATGGATCCGCTGGTTGGCGCGGTGTGCGAACCCGACGCGATCTGGCAGATGGTGGACGAAATGCTTATTGCGGAGGCCGAATGGCTGCCGCAGTACGCCGAGGAAATTGAGCGCGCAAAGGCGCGCTGGGCCAAGGCGGAACGGGATGGTACCCTGATCCCGCCGATCATTACCCGCGGCGCCGCGCGTCTGCACACCAAGACCGTTGAAGAAATGGCGAAGGACAAAGCGGCTGCACGCGCCAATGCCGCCGAGGCGGATAAAGCCAAGAACCGCCCTGCGGCGAAATAAAAACTGGATTTTCTGTTTTTCTCTCTTTCCCTGCGGCCGCCGGCATTTTCACCGGCGGCTGCATTTTTATATGTATATATTTTGATATAATGACGAAAACAGAGATGTAAAACAAAATAAATCTGTTGATTTTGCCTATAAAATGTCTATAATAAAGATGAAGATATTCATACGGCTGCCTGTTTTTTGGATTTTGAGGAAGAATGTATGATGATAAAAAATTTCAAGCATACCTGGCTGTTTTGCTCTTCCGCTGCCCCCCCGTTTTCCTTTGCCTGGCGCTTTTGTACCTGGTTCCGGCGCGCATGCGCGTAGAACCGGATATGCAGGGGGTCGTGTGCTCGGAAACTTCGCAAGGGTTTGAGACGGAGACAATTTCCGTCCGGAGCGTTTTTAAGAAATATTTCCTGCGCGGCGGCTGTTTTACCGGTACCACACAAATTGGAAGCGGGGAAACGCAGGCCTATACCTCTGACGTCAAACTGCGGCTGCGGTGGGAAAAGGACATTTTTTGGGGCTCTATGGGATACTACAGCGTTCAGGAAAACCGGATGTGTGTTTTCGGAAACCTGTATATGCAGGAAGATTTTGCAAAGCTGCTGATTCTGGCGGAAGACGGAGAACGCTTCTGCTTTCCGGCGCAGACCGTCGGGCTGGCAAACCGGCTGACAGAGCGGATCGGATTTACATTTGCCTAAAACAAAATTAACTCTGTTTACGGATGTATCCCCGCAGCAATCGCCTGTGGGGATGCGATTTTTTTCCTATATGGAATTTGAGAAACGCAGATTGTTCAGTTTGTATACAAAAACGCCTTCCGGAGGAACATGCTTTATACATATTCGATTTTTCACCAAAAACAAAACGGAATGTAACGATTTTTTGTATTGTCTGTTGAAAACCTCTCTTTTCTACGCTATAATAAATTGAATAGATCCAATAAAGAAAGAAAGGACGATCTAAGCATGAGTAAAATTATCTGCAATCCGCTGAACACCCCCGGTTCCATCGAGTTTGCAGGCGCCGGTGCGACGCCGGGCTTTGGATTTGCATCGGGAAGGATGCGTCTTTCGCACCAGGGCTTCGGCGACCCTGCGGTTGTCCGCTTTAACGGCAAATATTTCGTCTTCGGCTCTATGAAGGGTTTCTGGTGGAGTGAAGACCTTGCTACCTGGCATCCGCATTGCGACGAGGACATCGGCGTAATGCCGGGCGCTGCCGGAGACGCCTGTGTAATCGGAGATTACCTCTACCATTCCGCTTCTTCCCGCGATAAGAGCTGGTTTACCCGCTCCAAAGACCCGCTGAACGAAAAGTTTGAATTTTATGTCGATCCCGGCTTCGGATTCTGGGATCCCGCCCTGTATAAGGATGATGACGGCCGCGTTTACCTCTACTGGGGCTGTCACAATGTCGACCCGATCTGGGGCATCGAGTTGGACGCCGAGACGCTGATGCCCATCGGCGAGCGCGTTGTGCTGATCGAAGAAGACCGCGCGCATCACGGCTTCGAGCGCAACGGCTGGGATAATGACCCCAAAGTTGGCTTCCTGCGCATCGGCGAAACCGACGCACCCGGCCTCGACTATGACGCACCGTGGATCGAAGGTCCGTTCATGACTAAACACGACGGAAAATATTATCTCCAGTATGCCGCGCCGGCAACTGAACTGCAGGTTTATTCCGACGGCTGCTATGTTTCCGATAAGCCGCTCGGCCCGTACACCTACTGCCCGAACTCCCCGTTCTCCGTTATTCGCGGCGGCTTCTATCAGGGCGCAGGCCACGGCTCTACCTTCGCCGACGAATACGGCAACTATTGGCACGCCGCCTCTACCATCGGCTGCGCACCGTTTGCCGCCCGCAAGATGGGACTGTTCCCCGTCGGCTTCGATAAAGACGGTATCATGTACTGCGACCAGAATTTTGCCGACTATCCGCATTATATCCCGGAAGGCGAAGCAGACCCGACAAAGCTTTTCACCGGCTGGATGCTCCTGTCGCTGAATAAGCCCGTACGCGCTTCCTCCGAGATCGTCGGCCACGAAGCAAAATACGTCTGCGACGAAAATTCCCGCACGAACTTCGTTGCATCCGTCCGCCGCGAAGGCCAGTGGCTTGAGATGGATCTTGAAACCATCGACGATGTCCGCGCCATCCAGCTCAACTTCTGCGACCATGATCTGCCTGGCCTGCTGGGTATCCCTTATCAGCATTTCAGCATGCTTCCAAAAGAGGAACAGAAGATTCGTCACCGCTGGCTGCTGGAGGGCTCCGCCGACGGCGAAAATTGGGAAATTCTGTGCGATAAGCGCGAAGCCAACACGAATATGCAAAACGACTTCATCGTTTTCGAAGAAGGCAAGCGTATCCGCTATATCCGTGTGACGAGCGTCGAGATGCCCTTCTACAATAACTTTGCGATGATCGGCCTGCGTGTCTTCGGCCACCGCTGCGCAAGCGTGCCGAAGCCTGCCAGAGCAGAAAACGTCAAGATCTGCCGCTCGGCGGACGACGGCTGCACGGCCGCGATGTCTTGGGACAAGGCAGAAGGCGCCGATGGCTACAACGTAAAGTGGGGAATTGCGCCGGACAAGCTTTATCACTCCACGCTGGTTTACGGCAAGGAAGAGCTTACGATGCACTGCTTAAACGACGGCATTGCGTATTTTATCCGCGTTGACAGCTTTAATGGAAGCGGGATCACCGAGGGGGAAACCATAGCCGCACAGTAAATCTGCGGGTACGGCAAATATGAATGAAGAATAAAAAGCCGGTGCACCCAATAAAGGATGCACCGGCTTTTCTTGTTGTTGAAAGTTTTGCGGCAGTATTTTTAGCGATCCATAACTTCGCCGTATTTGTCGGCCAAATAGACCCGTGTCCAGGCCCGTTCGATTGCAGCCCAGTCACGCACGGGAAGGATTTCCTCCCAGGCTTCATAGCGTGCGCCGTTTACAATTGTCCAGCTGTAGGCGTGGGAATTGGTGGCTTCCTGTATCTGTGCGTAATACCAGGTCCCCGGGCGGTTATCGCTCCAGGCAGTCATCTGCGGCAGCAGATGGTTGTCATGCGGGGCCCGGTAAAGCACGCGGTTGATGATTGTGATGGTTTCTGCGCGGGTGATCGTTTTATCCGGTGCAAAGGTGCCGTCGCCGTAACCGGTGACGATGCCAAGCTGCGCGGCAAAGTTGATGGAGGCGTCAGCCCAATGGCCTGCTACGTCGGTAAACAGTTCTTCGCTGTTTTCCTGGGCGAAATCAAAGAAGCTCATCGCAATGGTGACCAGCTCCGCACGGGTGATTGAGCGGTTGGGTTGGAAAGAGCCGTCTTCATAGCCGGTCAGGACGCCGGCTTTTGCAAGCGTGGAAACCGCAACGTGAAACCAGTCGCTGCTGTCGGTATCGGTGAAGGTGTTGGAAACGCTATAGTAATATTCGCGGGCATCGTCGGTCAGCATGCGGAAGAAAATAGTTGCGGCTTCTGCACGGGTAATTGCTTTGTCCGGTCCGACAGTGCCGTCCGGATAGCCAACAATGTAGGCATAATGGTCCTCGGTGTTGAGGTCGATGTCCAGTTCGTAGACATTTTCATAATCGATATCTATAATCTTTCCTTCCTCCACGCGGAGACTTATGCTGACGCCGGGTTGCTTTGAACCGTTAATGTATGTTTTTACACTGTATCCGGAAAGCCCGGGGTTGGCTTCGGTGATGGTATACACACCTGGTTCCAGATCAACAACTTTGGTCTGGCCGGCTGTCATCTGCGTCGCGTCGGCCAGTTCGCCCCAAGCGTCATAGATATTGAAAACAAACTGCTTGTTGCCGACGGAATAAATCTTCCCGCTGATTTCCTTGGAAATGCGCACAGACCCGATTTCGGGTTCGACCGGCATATTCACAATACGCAGCCGGGACAGTGTAGTCCAGATGCCAGAACCAACCTGCCGTACACGTACGTCGACCGATTCATCATCTGCGGCGCGGACACGGACTTCGTATACATTGTCGGAAGTTACGTAGCCACGCGGTGCGGAGATTTCCCTGAGATAGTAAGTAGCATCCTCAACTGGGATATTGTCAAAGCTTACGATGCCTTTTTCTGCCTGTATCCCGGTTCCCTGTGTCGTACTGACCGCGGTAGAGATCAGGTTCTTACAGGCGCTGTCGGTGTACAGTCCGAAACGGGCGCCATTGAGCGCCAGTCCGAAATTGTTAACCTTGGAGAAGCGAAAAGACGTTGTTGCGACGCTTGTCTGTACCCAGCGCCAGCTTCCATACAAATGCAGGCCCCCGGCGGGCATTGCTAAGCTGGCACCTGCTGCTGTGGTCATGGCTTCGTCTGTGTACCATCCATCGAAGGTGTAATAACCATATTCCCCGTTTACGTTGCTTTGGTTAATTGTCCCGACAAGTTGTCCGGCATAGTAGGGATTACCATCGATGGGTACAGACCAGTTTTTATCCGGCTTGACGCTGCCAATAAGGTGGTAAGAAACGGTATAGGTATCTGCTTCGGAGTAGGCCCATTCGCCGTAAACCGTAACATTGGAAGCTCCAATGTCGACAGAAGAAATTACCATACTATCATTTTTTTCTGCGTGCCAGCCGATGAAATCCCAGGTTCCAGTGACGATACCATTTTTTATGGTATCAACTGAGGTAATATGGATGGGAAGCGGGGATTTTATTGAATTTGTATTCACGGCTTCCGGATTCGGAAGCTGCGCTGTTACCTCGGCGGGAAGCATTCTGCCGTCGGCATTGTAGAACTCGTAAGAAAGCGAAACCGCAGCATTTGCAGAAATGGTAAACATACTGACTGCTATTGCTGCGGCCAGCAGCAGGCTCAATACTCTGTATTGTTTTTTCATATCATATCTCCTTTCACTTTTTTGGATGCATATCCCTCCAAACATCCAATTTTTTACGGGGAGGGGGATACATCCGCAAAAACTTGATGTTCCATCCTGATACGTGTGGGATTATAGCACATATGGATTACTATGTATATATTAAAAGCCATTTCCTGGAAGGGCTTCCATAAACTTATCCAGGGAGAAGGAGGAAATGGGGAAGGACGAAAGAAAGTCCGGCGTGTCTTTTGCCTTTTCCGCCAAGTTTTAGCGCAATCTTGGCAAAGGACATGGTATAATAAAAAAGAATGTAAAAATTGCCTGCCTTCCGGCAGGCGGAACGGGCAGGCGAGGTATGAAAAATGTGCGCAGTATTCTGAAAAACGTCCTGATCAGCGCCGGCATATTGCTGGGGATGACGCTTTTGTGCGCCCTGCTTGCCCGCATTGTCGACGACAATAACCCTTTTGCTTCCGTTGCCTTTACGCTTGCCGTCGCTTTGATTTCGCGTTTTACGCAGGGATACGCATATGGCGTTGTATCCGCGCTTGCAGGCGTGCTGTGCGTGAATTATTTTTTCACTTATCCGTTCCATACGTTTAATTTCACGATTTCCGGTTATCCGCTTACCTTTATAATCATGTTGGCTGTTTCCGTGCTGATCAGTACGCTGACCACGCAGATAAAAAATCAGGAGGCGCTGCGTGCGCAGGCGGAAAAGCACCGGCTACGCGCGGACCTGCTTAAGTCTGTTTCCCATGATATCCGCACGCCGCTGACTTCGATCCTTGGAGCAAGCTCGGCACTTGCAGACGGCAGGCTTGGGGATGAAGCGCGGGCCGAACTGCTTGCCGAGATTCAATCGGATGCACAGTGGCTGATCCGCATGACGGAAAACATCCTCTCCATTACCCGCTTCAACGATGCGGCTGCCGGGATCCGCAAGGTAGACGAGGTGGCTGAAGAGGTGCTTGGCAGCGCAGTCGTCAAATTTAAAAACCTGTATCCGGAAATCAACGTACATATTGAGCCGCCGGAGGAGATCCTGTTGGTTCCCACCGACGCGACGCTTCTTGAACAAGTGTTTCTTAACCTGTTTGAAAATTCAGTCCGGCATGGGGAGCATACGAAGAACATTTTTGTGCGCTATGGCGCCGAGGGCGGACAGATCGTTTTTCATGTCTGCGACGACGGCGTTGGTTTTCCGGAAGCGATGCTCCCGGATCCGTTCGGCGCCTATGATACCCATCTGTGCAGGCCCGACCAGGCCGGCGCGCGCAATACCGGTACGGGGCTGACGGTATGCAAGGCCATTGTTTCCACGCATGGCGGATATATCAAGGCGTATAATCTGGAGAATTGCGGTGCGGCTGTGGAATTCGGCCTGCCGTTGGATATGGAGCAATAAATAATATGGATGTCAAAGAAAAGGTACTGCTGATTGAGGACGATCCGGGGATCGTCAAGTTTATCAAAGCTACGCTCAGTGCGAACAATTACGATGTGCTTGCGGCGAAAACGGGCGCGGCGGCGCTTGCGTTGGCAAGCTCGCATTGCCCGGATCTGATCCTGTTGGATCTTGGGCTTCCGGACATGGATGGTGCCAAAGTGATCAGCGCTGTACGCGCCTGGTCGGGCATGCCGATTATTGTCATTTCCGCACGGGAGCAGGAGACGGAAAAGGCCCGGGTTCTGGATCTGGGTGCGGACGACTATATTACCAAGCCTTTCGGCACCATTGAGCTGATGGCACGCATCCGTACAGCGCTGCGCCATGCACGCACGTCTGCCGACAGCGCTTTAGCGCTGAGCGGGGAATACCGTACTGGAAACCTTGTTATTGATTACAAAAAGCACCGTGTATTTGAGTCCGGGCGCGATGTGATGCTCACGCCCAACGAGTTCCGCATTGTCGCGCTGTTAGGCAAGCATGCCGGACGGGTGCTGACGTATAAATTTATTATGCAGGAGCTGTGGGGCCCTGCGCTGGGCAGTGACAATAAGATCCTGCGCGTCAACATGGCCAATATTCGCCGGAAGATTGAGCCGGTACCCAACGAGCCGCGCTATATTTTTACGGAGATTGGTGTTGGTTACCGTATGGCGGAGCACAAACCGGAGATTGGGGATAAATAAAAGTGCCCCGCAGACACTGTCTGCGGGGCACTTTTTCATTTGGGTCGCGCGTAATGCCGCATGCACATGCACGAATCCTATGAAAAATCCGGCGTACAGGTCTGAGTACGGCGGACAGCGTTTTTATTTTGATTAATACAATGCCGCGAACAATGGTACGCCGATGACGGCGGCAAGCCCTGCCACAACGATGGCAACGTTACAGACAGCACTTTCCACTTCCCCCAGCTCCAGCGCTTTAGCTGCGCCAATGGCGTGAGCAGAGGTCCCAATGGCCAACCCTTTTGCCAGAGGCTCCCGGATGCGCAGTAGCCGGCACAGTGGAACGGCAAGCAGGTTCCCCAAAAGCCCGGTAATCGCAATTACCGCAGCGGTGATGGAGGCATATCCGCCCATTTCCTCGGAAATTGCGATGCCGATGGCGGTGGTAACGGATTTGGGCAGGAATGTCACGTATTCCGCATGTCCAAGACGGAACAGCGCTGCAAGCGCAAGTACGGTTGTAAAGCAGGCAAGCATCCCTGCGCAGACGCCGGCCAGGATCGCGGCGGCGTTTTTGCGCAGGATGGAAAACTGCTGGTAAACTGGGATCGCCAGGCAGACGACCGCAGGCGTGATGAAGAAGCTTAAATATTGTGCTCCGGCATTATAGGTTTGGTAATCAATGCGGAAAATCTTGAGCAGCGCAATAATCAGAACTACCGCAATAAGCATGGAATTGCAAAGCGGATGGCGTATTTTCCGGCTGAGCCAGTCTCCGAACAGAAACGCGGCAATGCTGAGAAAAAAGCCGAAATAGGTGGAAAATTCCAGGAAAGCGGTCATGCGCATGGGCCTCCTTTTCCTTTTGCGGCGCAGCCTTCCCTGCGCCGGCGGAGCCGGACGATGGCCTGCGCTGTATGCCCGGCTGCGGCAAAGACGAGGATGTTGGTAGACACGATGATTAAGAGTGCAGGCAACAGGATCGGCCCAAGCACATCCCAGGCCGCCATTACGCCAACGGCGGAAGGAATCAGGGTTACGACAAGGCTGTTCTTCAAAAACAGGCTGCATTCCCTGACTTTTTCAAAATGGACAAGCCGGGATTCTAGCAACAGGAACATCAGCACGAGCCCGTAGATGCTTGCGGGGACCGGCAGCGGGATCAGTGCGTTCAGGATCTCCCCAACGAAGGATACGGCAAGGATTATGCCGAACTGATAGATATATTTCATACAATCTTTTCCATATCGGGATTATCCTTCCTGCGGTACGGCCTCGTAGCCCAGCTCCTTGGAAATTGCATCGGCTGTGTGCTGGAGCATCTCCAGCCGCGGGTTCAAAAAAGAATCCGACATGCGCGCCGTCAGGCCGGTCACGCTGAAGCCTGCGACAATTTTTCCGGAGAAATTGCGGATCGGGAAGGCAATACAGCGCGCGCCGATTTCGCATTCTTCGTTATCATAGGCCCATCCGCGCGCGCGTACCTGGGAAAGCTCCTGCAGCAGGTCTTCCCGCGTGGTAATCGTATTTTCTGTAAACTGCTCCAGCCCGCGTTCTCTGATCAGGCGGTCGAGCTTTTCTTCATCCGCTTCCGTCAGCAGGATTTTGCCGATGCCGGTGCAATGCATGGGTGCGGCCGAACCGATGCGCTGCATATTGCGGATAATCGAGTGGCGCCCTTCAACGACGTCGACATACGCAACAGAAAGGTTATCTTCTGTGGCGAGGCATACGGACTCACCCATCATCCGGGCAAGATCGCGCAGGAACGGATGGCAGATATCGCGGATGTCCGTTGAAGAAATGACTTTGTTGGAAATGCCGCAGATTTTAAAGGTCAGATAATACCGCAGCGTTGCAGGATCCTGTCCAACATAGCCGCAGTCTTCCAGCGTCCGGAGAAAACGCAGGATTGTGCTTGAACTGGTATTCATCCCTTTGGCGATGTCCAGCACGCGTACTGGCGCGCCCTGGTCTGCGATGAATTCCATAATTTTCAGAAGCTTTTCCCCCGATTGATTGGGCTTGGTTGTTTTTTTTGTATCGGGCATTTCCCCACCTCCTGTAAAAAACGCGGGCGCCCGACCGCGTATGAATTCAAATTCGGATTATGCTGTATATTCTAACACAGGATGATAAAATACGCAAGATTTTGATTTATAAAATCTTATTTTGTTTTCGCGAATTTTCTTGCAATCTCTTTAAGACCTGCTATAATAGAATTATAACGTTTTTGGATGACTTTGTCGCGGGAAAGCCGGTTTTTTCTTCTCCTGGAGCTTCCGGCGCTGCCGTATCTGCAAATGCAATGCGCCCGCGTGCAGAAAATCTGCAAAATGAAATGGAGGTTTTTTTATGAATATTGTCCTGCTTGAATCGCTCGCGATCTCTAACGAGCTGCTTGCAAGCTATGCTGCCCGGTTGGAAGCTGCCGGCCATAAGTTTGCAGCTTATGAAAAAAATACCGATCCCGCCGTTATGATTGAGCGTGCCCAGGACGCCGATGTTATTATGATTGCCAATATGCCGCTGCCGGGCGAGGTTATCCGCGCCTGTAAGAACCTGAAATTCATCGACGTCGCTTTTACAGGTGTGGATCATGTTGACCTTGAAGCGGCAAAGGAATGCGGCGTCAAGGTTTCCAATGCCGCTGGGTATTCCAATGAAGCTGTGGCCGAAGTGGCGCTGTGTATGATGCTGGCGCTTCTGCGCAATGTGCCGCAGGTGGAAGCTCGCTGCCGCGAGGGGAAGACGAAGGACGGGCTGGTCGGGCGTGAGCTGCGCGGCAAAACCGTCGGTATCGTCGGTGTTGGTGCGATCGGCAAGCAGGTCGCCGGGCTATGCCATGCGTTTGGCTGCAAAATCATTGGTTATGAGCCAAACTCTGCCGCGCATACAGTGGAATATATTGAATATATGGAGCTTGACGAGCTGATGGCACAGGCCGATATCGTCACGGTGCATTGCCCGCTGATGGATTCCACCCGCGGCTTGATTAGCCGGGAGCGCATTGCGCTGATGAAAAAGCGTGCGTTGCTGATCAACTGTGCGCGCGGCCCGATTGTCGATGCGCAGGCGCTGGCAGACGCGCTGAATGCAGGCGCGATCGAGGGCGCCGGCGTCGATGTTTATGAGGTAGAGCCGCCGCTGCCGCTTACACATCCATTGCTGCACAGCCGCAATACGATCGTTACGCCGCATATTGCGTTTGCTTCCGATGAGTCGATGGAAGCCCGTGCGGAAATCGTGTTCCACTCGCTTGACAGCTTCTTTGCCGGGAAGCAGATTAATGTGATCCTATAAATATAAGTGTTGTTTTCCGGGGCAGGTTGCTTTATGCCGCCTGTCCCGGTTTTTTTAGCGTTTTTTCAGGCTTTGGCTTGGAAAAACGGCGGTATTTTTGCGGGAAGGGGGTGAAGAAGCCTTTTGCCTGATATGGCTGCCGTGTGCGCAGCCTTTGCGGAAAAAGGGTGCAAAGATTTTATTTCCGGGCGGATGGGGATGTTTTTGCGGATGGGAAGCCCGTTTTTTTGCAGGAAGCCCATCAAGACGGGGGTCTGCGGGCCTGGATACCCAGTTTACAGAAAGGAACGAAATCGCGGCGCTGGCATATGTTGAGATTGAGGGTTCGAGCCGGTGGAAAATCCCAGCCGCACAGCCGGCGCTGCGGCTGTTCAGATAAAACCCCCGCCAGGCCCTCCTGGCGGGGGTGATCGGCTATCTTTTTATACTTTTACAAGCGCCTGCTCGATATCGGCTAGGATGTCGTCAATATTTTCGCACCCAACCGAAAAACGGATCAGGCCCGGCGTAATTCCGGCAGCCGTAAGCATTTCATCGGAGAGTTGGCGGTGTGTGGAACTTGCCGGATGGAGTACGCAGGTGCGGATGTCTGCAACATGGACAACCTGGGATGCAAGCTGCAGATTGTCCAGAAAACGGGCTGCGGCGGGGCACCCACCAGAGACAACGGCGGAAATGACGCCCGAGCAGCCTTTCGGCAGGTATTTGGCGGCAAGCGCATGCTGCGGATGGGAAGCAAGCGTCGGGTACTTGACAGATTCGAATTTTGGCGAAGCCTCCATATATTCCGCTACACGTTCGGCATTGCGGCAATGGCGTTCCATGCGCAGCGCCAGCGTTTCCAGATTCATGTTCAGCACCCAGGCGGCAAGGGCGGGCGGGTAGGTTCCAAGATCGCGGATGAGCTGTACACGCGCCTTGGTGATATAAGCGGCGCGGCCAAAGGCATCGCAGTAAACCAGGCCATGGTAGCTTTCGTCCGGCTCGGTCAGGCCGGGGAATTTTCCGGATGCACGCCAGTCAAAATTCCCGCTGTCGACGATTACGCCGCCGACAACGCTTGCATGGCCGTCCATATATTTGGTTGTGGAGTGGATGACGATGTCCGCACCAAAGCCGATCGGCCGGCACAGGATAGGGGTTGCAAAAGTGTTGTCCACAATGAGCGGGACGCCGTGGGCGTGGGCGACGCGGGCGAATTTTTCAATATCCAGCAGGTCGATCGACGGATTGGAAATCGTTTCGCCGAAAACCGCCTTGGTATTGGGACGGAAAGCATTCGAAAGTTCTTCTTCCGAGGCCATGCAGTCAACAAAGCTGACCTCAATGCCAAAGCGTTTCATCGTCACCGAAAGAAGGTTAGTAGTACCGCCGTAGATCTGGGAGCAGGCGATGAAATGATCGCCCGCCGAAAGAATGTTGCAAAGTGCAACAAAGGTTGCACTTTGGCCAGAAACAGTACACAGCGCGCCGACGCCGCCTTCAAGCTGTGCGATTTTATCCTCGACACAGGCGACGGTCGGGTTGGAGATCCGCGAATACATATGGCCATCGGCTGTCAGGTCGAAGAGTTTGCCGATATGGTCGGTGGAATGATAGTCATAAGTAGTAGACTGGTAAATGGGCAGAACATGGGGTTCGCCATTTTCCGGCGTATAGCCTGCGTGCATGCACAGTGTATCCAAATTCATCCTTTATGCTCCTTTATCTGATTCTATCTGCAATTATATGCATTTTCCTGCAGAGAATCAAGCTTTTTTCATGCCTGCAAGATGTTTTGTGAAAAATGCGGCGGCGCAGGCAAGCGCAAAGACTGCAATATTAACGATTACGACGCTGGCACCGGCGGGGAGGTCGAAAAGGTAGGATGCGGAAAGCCCCATAAGCACACAAAGGATGCTGACTGCCGCGGAGGTAAGCACGACGCTGCGGAAATTATGGCAGACGCGCATGGCAGAAAGCGAAGGAAAGATAATCAGGCTTGAAATCAGCAGCGTTCCCATCAGGCGCATGCCCAGCACGACCGTTACGGCCGTCAGCACGGCGAGAAGGGTATTGTAAAGCCCGGTATGGGTGCCGGTGGCACGGGCAAAAGTTTCGTCAAAGGTAACGGCAAAGAGTTTATTGTAAAAAAAGACAAATAGCACAAGCACAATACCGCACAGGGCGACCGATAGCCACAGGTCGGTACGGGAAAGCGAGAGGATGCTGCCGAACAGGTAGCCCGACAGGTCGGTATTGGCGCCGGCACGGGAGGAAACGACACAGCCAAGGGCAAGCGACGCCGTTGAAATCAAAGCAATGGCGCTGTCTCCACGTACGCCGGCGCTTTCGCGCAGCCGCAGCAGCACAAAGGCTGCCGCAACAACCACAGGTATAGCTACGGCCAGCGGCGCAAGATTGGCGGCCGAGGCTATGGCAATGGCACCGAAGCCAACGTGCGAGAGCCCATCGCCGATGAGCGAATAATTCTTCAGTACAAGGTTGACGCCCAAAAGCGCCGCACACAGCGCTACAAGGATGCCGACGATAAAAGCGCGGGTCAAAAACGGATAGTTCAGCACCGCGTGGAAAAGCTGTTCAATCATGGCTGTTTTCCCCCAGAAACCGGCGGCCTGTCTCGCTTTCGCGATAGGCCTGTGCAGTTGCAAAAAATGCGCTGCTTCCATGCAGGTGCAGAATATGGCTTGCGTGCCGCGCGGCGCAGCGTACGTCGTGCGATACCATGATAATGGTTACGCCTTCGGTTTGGTTTAATGTTTCCAGGATAGCATACATCTGCTCCTGGGCAAGCGGGTCAAGCCCGGTTACCGGCTCGTCAAGCAGCAGCAGCGTATGTGTGGCGCATAATGCACGTGCAAGCAGCACCCTCTGCTGCTGCCCCCCGGAAAGCGTGCGGTAAGACTTGCGCGCCAGTTCTGAAAGCGCCATTTTTTCCATCGCTTCGGCGGCGCGCCGGCGGTCTGCACGTGAATAAAAAGGCAGGCCCGGGCGGTTGAGGCAGCCGGACAACACGATTTCCTGTACACAGGCGGGGAAATCGCGCTGGATACCGGTTTGCTGCGGCAGGTAGCCAATTTCCCTACGCTGCAATCCGTCTCCGTACGCAATGCGCCCGGACGCCGGCGCTTTCAGCCCCAGGAGCGCTTTAATAAGCGTGCTTTTTCCGGAACCGTTTTCTCCTACAATACAGAGATAATCCCCACGTGAGACATCAAAACTGAGGTTTTCCAAAACCAACGTGCTTTCATAGCGCAGGCAGAGCTTTTCACAATGAAGAAGGGCCATCTTACTTCGCCTCCCGCATATGTTTTTCCCGGCAGGCGGCGCAGGTACCATATAGTACGGTTTTCAGATGGTCGACTTCGAAACCGTGATGCGCAAGGATATGACCGGATAATGTATCAAGATAATCGCAGTCGGCATGGATCAGCGTCCCGCAGCTAGTGCATTTCAGGTGGAAATGGTTGCGGCACTGGCCTGCTTCCTGAATGTACTGCCAGCAGGCCGCGCTTTGCTCGTCGATGACATACTTGCGCAGGACGCCCTCGTTTTCCAGCCGTTCCATACAGCGGTAGACCGTAGAGGGCGCGATTTTGTACCCGTCGGCACGCAGCTGCGCCACCGCTTGGGCGGCTGTAGTATGGACGGCGGCATTTTTTCGAAAATAATCAAGTACGATTTCCTTTTGCCGTGTCTTATAACCGGATGATGCCATAGAAAAACCCCTGTCTAAAATGAAAATGCGTCTCAAATTCATTTTAAGATAGCACATACGACAGCGTTTTGTCAAGAGCTCCCGGGAATTACACTGCCGCACAACGGGTATATTGGCCGGCAGGTATCCAGAATATCGGCATATAGGCTTTTGGGTGGCTTTTTGTGCGGGATATGGAAATTTACACATACGTCTTCGAATCACTGGCACGGAGTCTGCTTCTGGTAATTCAGAAATACTACGAAAGCGAAGACGGCAAAAAGGCATTTGCCGAATGGAAAGCAAAGAAAGAGAATTCGGACTCCGCGTCTACATAAAAAAGCGGGGAGGATTACCATGATCGGTATTCCTCCCCGCTTTTTCATTACCAGTCTTCAACTTCTTCCATAGAAACAATAAATCCGAACCCATGACCAATCGGCACAAGGTTCGGATTATATTGCTTTGGTGGAGACAACAGGGCTCGAACCTGTGACCTCTTGCGTGTGAAGCAAGCGCTCTAGCCGGCTGAGCTATGCCTCCGGAGAGGGGAAAGATATAAAAATGGTGACCCGGACGAGAATCGAACTCGTGTTACCGCCGTGAAAGGGCGGTGTCTTAACCGCTTGACCACCGGGCCACATTTTTTATAGTTCGGAAACGGGTTTTTGCCCGTTTCCGATATGGTAGCGGAAGGTGGACTTGAACCGCCGACCGTACGGGTATGAACCGTATGCTCTAGCCAACTGAGCTATTCCGCCATAAATTGCCGCCTACAAGCGGCGGTTTTAAGTATACTATACGGAAACAGGCTTGTCAAGATATTTTTTCTTGTAAATGATGAAATTTTTGCTGCTGCGTATTGTGAAGGCCTGAAAAACAGACATACCCTTGCCGGCATGCCTGTTTATTTGCCTGTGTGTCCCTTTTTATCTTGACCCGCTAAGAAATCTTAACATGTGAAGATTCTTTCTTTGCCTTGCACGGACTTAAAAATACCGCTATAATGAAATTAAGATCGTATAAAGAGAAAGTGATGTAGTAAGGAGGCTGCTTTTGTTTTCTGGATTTCGAAATAAATTTCGCGAATCACTTCAGTCTGTTCTGCCGGTAACGGCGATTGTTCTGATCCTGAGCGTGACGCTTACGCCGATGCCGCTGGATACCCTGGTAATGTTTTTGGTCGGGGCGCTGCTCCTAGTTGTAGGGATGAGCCTATTCAATGCCGGCGTTGATATGTCCATGAGTCCGCTGGGTGAATCCATGGGCTCGGAGATGACGCGCCGCCGCCATATCGGCTTGATTTTGGCGGTCAGCTTTTTTATCGGGTTTATTATCACAATTGCTGAACCGGATTTGCAGGTACTGGCGAATCAGGTTTCCACGATCCCCAACGCGGTGCTGCTTTTGACAATTTCCGTGGGTGTGGGTATATTCCTGGTCATAGCCGTACTGCGTATCCTGCTGAATGTTCCGCTTCCTTATATATTAATCGGGTTTTATGCGCTGGTTTTTATCCTTTCTCTGTTTGTGCCAAAAGATTTTGTCCCTCTGGCCTTTGATTCCGGAGGCGTAACCACCGGCCCGATTACGGTTCCCTTTATCCTTGCCCTTGGCGTCGGCATTTCGTCTATCCGCGGCGACCGCACGGGCACGGAAGATACTTTTGGCCTTGTTTCCATATGCAGTATCGGGCCGATCCTGACGGTGCTGCTGCTTGGGATGTTTTACAATACCTCCGGCGCGGATTACGGCGCGTTTTATTCCTATGATGTCGCCGACAGTGCGCAGGCAGCACGGGAATTTATTCTTAACATTCCCAAATATACCGGGGAGGTTGCCGCCACCCTGCTGCCGATTGTTGCCGTGTTTGTGCTGTTCAATCTTCTGACGCGCAGCTTCAAAAACCGCCACCTTGTGCGTGCCTGCGCGGGTTATGTTTATGCGTTTGTGGGGCTTTCCCTGTTTTTGACCGGCGTCAATATTGGATTTATGCCTGCTGGGCTTTACCTTGGCCAACAGCTTGCAGCTGTTGAACCCCGGTGGATTATTGTACTGGTTGCCATGGTCATCGGATTCTTTGTTGTCCGGGCGGAGCCTTCGGTACAAGTGCTCAACCGGCAGGTAGAGGAGATTACCAATGGGGCCGTATCCCGCCGGACCATGCAGGCGGCGCTGTCGATCGGCATTGCCGTTTCCGCGGGGCTCTCAATGGTGAGGGTCCTGACAGGGATCAGCATTTACTGGTTTTTGATTCCCGGTTATACCCTTTCGCTTGTTTTGACTTTCTTTGTGCCGAAACTGTTTACCGGTATTGCGTTTGACTCCGGCGGCGTTGCTTCCGGCCCGATGGCCACGACATTTATGCTGCCCCTTGCAGAGGGCGCATGCCTTGCGCTGGGCGGCAATATCCTGACCGATGCTTTTGGTCTGGTTGCAATGGTTGCCATGACCCCGCTACTTACTATCCAGGTTTTCGGCTTGGTTTACAAGCGCCGCAGCGAACGCATCCGTGCGGTGCAGCGTATTGCGGATTCCATTGAGGATGATATTATCGATTATGCGGATTATGAGGAGGTGGCCATATGAACCGCAGCCCGGTCAAAGTGCTGGTGACGATTGTCGACCGCGGCCGCGGCCCGGGGCTGAGCGCGTTTCTAAATAAGAAATATGCCCAGGTCAGCTTTGTAACCATGGGCCAGGGGACTGCCAGCTCCGATATTCTTGACATGCTTGGGATCGACAGCTCGGACAAAGATGTGCTGGTGTCTTTTGTGGATGCTGCGGCGCTGCCTGACCTGATGAATGAGTTGTCCGGCCGCAAATTCATGCGGTTTTCCACCAAGGGTATTGCATTTTCCCTCCCGATCAACGCGATCGGAAGCCTTCTGCAGGCAGCGCTGGTCGGAAGGGATCCACAGCCAGCCGCACCAGTGTACATACAGAATAAAACTGCCCGGTCTGCTGACGGGAAGGAGGAATTTATGTCCAACACATGCTACCCTTACAGCCTGATCCTGGTCGTGTCAGAGAAAGGCCATACCGAACGCATTATGCAGATCGCCCGTGCTGCCGGCGCCACCGGGGGCACGATCCTGCATGCCCGCGGCGTGGGGCATGGGGATGCAGAGCATTTCCTTGGTATTACGCTGCTGTCGGAAAAAGAGATTGTGGCGATCCTGGCCTCTGCGGAAACAAGGACGGCAATTTGCCGTGCCGTCAATGAGAATTTCGGCGTGCGCACGGATGCGCAGGCGCTGGTGCTGTCCCTGCCTGTGGAGGAAATGTCTCAGGTGAACTGAGTTTTCCCGGAATTCTATAGGAGGCCGGTTTTTCATGTAAAAGTTACATTTTAACTCTTGCATGGCCGGCCTTTATCGTTTATAATAAGTAGGTATTGCTCCCAATTATACCAAGACAGAAAGAAAAGGATGAACAAACCAAATGAGTAAGAAAAATACGGCGCCGTCCAGGCGTTCGACGAAAAAGGCCGTTCTCATTGCGGTGGGCATCGTTGCCCTGGCTGCTATTGTTCTGGTGTCTTATTTCACTTCCCCGGCTTTCCTGCGTACAAAAACCGCCGGTACGGTCGGCGACGACAGGATTTCCGAAGCGGAGTTTGCCTATTTTTACCAGACCTCTTTCCAGGACATCTATAATAGTGTTTATCAGACCTATGGCGAATACACGGCATATATTTTGGATACCAGCAAATCGTTAAACGAGCAGTATTACCAGGAAGGCTATACCTGGCATCAATATATTACCGATACTGCCTGTGCAAGCATTGAAGAGGTCCATGCTTTGTGCAAGGCTGCGGCTGAGGCCGGATATGCCCTGTCGGACGCACAGGCCCAGCTGGTGGACCAGGCAGTCTCAAGTCTGGAAACATCCGCAGAAAATGCCGGATATTCAACCAGCCTTTACCTGCGCGCGGTTTATGGCCATGGTATGAACCTGAAGAGCTACCGCAGCTATATTGAGAAAATTGTCCTTGCCGATGCCTATTCCAACGCTGTCCTGTCGGCGTATACCTATACTGATGAGCAGATTGATGCATACTACGACGCCCATAAACAGGCGTTTGATACTGTGGATCTGCGTATGATTTCTATCAGCGGCACGGCCAATGAGGATGGTACGGTTGACCTGACGGAAGCCAAGGCTACTGCAGAGGAAGCGCTGGCTACCTATAAAACAGAGGAAGAACTTGCCCAGTTTGGCGTGGATCTGGATGAAGAGGATGCCATTAAAGAGCCGGACAACACCCTGTATACCTATGTGCCCGAAGAGCAGCTGACGCCGGAAGGCATGGCCGACTGGTTCTTTGATGAGACACGGCAGTATGGCGATATGGGGATATTCCATGATGAAAACGCGTATTATGTCGGGTTCTTTATCGGACGCCATGATATCGATTATAACACCGTAAATATGCGTCATATCCTTGTTCAGCCTGCGGAAAAGGATGAAGATGGCGTTTATACTGAAGAATCAGTTGAAGCCGCGCTGGAAACCATCAACGGTTACCTCGAAGAGTGGGAAGCGTCTGACAGGACTGAGGAAACATTCGCGGAAATGGCCAACACCTATTCTGCCGACGAAGGCTCCAACACTACGGGCGGCCTGTATGAGGATATCTATAAGGGACAGATGACCCGTGTGGTCAATGACTGGCTCTTTGATGCGCAACGCAAGGAGGGGGACTATACCATTGTACAGTCTTCTTATGGCTTCCATCTTGTGCTGTTCTGTGGAGAAACGGAGAATAATTATAAGACCACGACGGTCTCCGAAGCGATGCGGGAAGAAGACTACCAAGCCTGGTACGACAGTATTGTAGCCGGTCTTACCGTCAGTTTCAAAGAAGACGTCGGTTCGGTTATGCTTGGCTGATGAAAGCGGCGAATCCCCCGGCAAGCGCCGGGGGATTTTTTATGGCGCCAGGGCCGGCCTGCGGCTTGACTTCTATGCCGCCGGATGGTATGGTAAGCGAGGAAAAACAGGAGGACAGTATGATTACTTTTAACCATTTTAATTTCAACGTTAAAAATCTGGAGGAAAGCATTGCGTTTTATGAGCAAGCGCTGGGACTCAGGCCCGTCCGGGAAACCTGTGCAGCCGACGGTTCCTATAGGATCGTGTTTTTAGGCGATGGTATTACCGAATTCCGGCTGGAACTTACTTGGCTTGCCGGCCATCCGCAGGCCTATGATTTGGGAGAGTGTGAATTCCATTTGGCGTTTTTGGTGGATGAGTTTGAGGATATGATGAAAAGGCATGAAGAAATGGGCTGCATCTGCTATAAAAATGAAAAGATGGGCATTTATTTTATTGAGGATCCGGATGGATACTGGATTGAAATTGTACCAGCTAGAAAATAAGGGCAAGGGGAGGACAATATATGAGAACAGTGGGCACAGTGGTGCGGGGGATCCGTACGCCGGTGATTCGTGAGGGCGACAACCTTGTCGCCATGGTGGCGGACAGTGTTTTGGCCGCGGCGGAGGCAGAGGGATTTACTTTTCATGACCGGGACATTGTCGCAGTGACGGAAGCGGTTGTTGCGCGCGCATATGGCAACTATGCATCGGTCACCGACATTGCTGCGGATGTGCATGCAAAATTTGGAACCGATACGATCGGCGTCGTTTTCCCTATTCTTTCGCGCAATCGTTTTGCCATCTGTCTGAAGGGTATTGCCCGCGGCGTAAAGAAGATTTACCTGCTGATGAGTTATCCTGCCGATGAGGTTGGAAACCATCTTTTTGATGAGGATCTGATGGAAGAAAAAGGGATTAACCCCTGGACGGATGTGCTGGATGAGAAGCGCTATCGGGAAGTGTTTGGCTATCAGCTCCATCCCTTTACCGGGGTCGATTATGTAGATTACTATACAAAGCTGATCCGCGAATGCGGCTGTGAAGTTGAAGTCATTTTTGCCAACCATGCTTCGGCAATTTTGGACTATACCAAGAATATCCTGGTCTGCGATATCCATACCCGTGCGCGTACCTGCCGCCAGCTGCGCAAAGCGGGTGCGGAAAAGGTTTTGACCCTTGCGGATATCCTCAATGCAAGCGTCAGTGGGAGCGGATATAATGAGGATTACGGTCTGTATGGTTCCAATAAGGCCACGGAAGACCGTGTCAAGCTCTTCCCGCGGGACTGCCAGCGGTTTGTCGATGCGCTTTCGGCTTGTCTTTGCAGTCGGACCGGACGCCATATTGAGGCGATGATCTATGGCGACGGCGCTTTTAAGGATCCGGTTGGGAAGATCTGGGAATTGGCGGATCCGGTCGTTTCCCCGGCCCATACGGATGGGCTTGCCGGGACGCCGAATGAGCTGAAGCTGAAATACCTTGCGGACAACGACTTTTCCGGCCTTTCCGGCGAAGCGCTGCGCAGCGCGATAAAGGAGTCCATCCGTGAGAAGGACGCCGATTTGAAAGGAAAAATGGCTTCCGAGGGTACGACGCCGCGCCGGCTGACCGATCTGATCGGTTCGTTGTGCGACCTGACTTCCGGGAGCGGGGATAAGGGTACGCCGGTGGTACTAATCCAGGGATATTTCGATAATTACGCAATGGACGAATAAGAAAACTCCCGTCCGGCAGAAAAAGTCTGCCGGACGGGAGTTTTACATATCTTCCGGAAAGTTTTGCAGAGACGGGGCTTCATGATATTTTTTGGTCATGTTATGCAAGGAAAATTTAGGGCATAAGTGATATGCTTATTTTTGAAAGGAGGCGAAAGCTGTGGAATGGCTGGATAGGATGAACTGCGCGCTTGACTACATTGAACAGGATTTGGCGGGTGAGATTTCTTTTGACCATATTGCCCATCTGGCTTGCTGTTCAAAGTATCACTTTCAACGGATGTTTCCTTTTATTACTGGCGTTTCCCTTTCTGAATATATCCGGCGGCGCAGGCTGACCCAGGCAGCGTATGAATTGCAGACAACGCAGCTGCGGATTGTAGACCTTGCCCTGCGCTATGGCTATGATTCTCCGGAGGCGTTTTCCAGGGCGTTTAAAAGCCAGCATGGCGTGATGCCTGCGGCAGTACGCAGGGCGGGCAGTGCGGTAAATGCCTTTCCCAGAATGCGCTTCCAAATAATGATTCGGGGGGATAGTGAAATGCGGTACCGGCTTGAAAAGCGGGATGCGTTTACAGTTTTTGGCGTCAGTACGCAGATCAGCTCAGATCAGAAACGGGCCTTTGAACAGATGCCGGCGTTTTTCCGTAAATGTGATGAAGATGGGACAACAGACGGGATAAACGCATTGCTGGGACGTTTTGATGACAATTATACAATTTCCGCGTTATACGGCCATACAGAGGATGAAACGACGTATATGCTGTGTAATTACCTGCCTAAAGGACTTGTGCTGCCGGAAAAGTATGAAACGCTTTCGGTTCCCGCAAGAACCTGGTTGATATTTGATATGCCGGGCTGCGAGATGCAAGCGTTTTGGGCGCGTATCTGGACGGAATTTTTTCCATCTTCAGAGTATGAGATTGAAGACGGCTCACAGTTTGAAATGTATTATGGGCTGGCCAGGCATGAAAATGGATTTGGGGAAATCTGGATTCCGGTCAAAGTGAAATAAGCGCTTCTGTGGATGATATACGGCCGCGCTTTGCGTATGCATCCTTTGCGGTTACCGGCATTGGGCAAATGAAGAAAGGCCAGCCGGGCTGCATTAGCAGCCCGGCTGGCCTTTCTTCATTCAGATGGTTTCTACTTTGATCGTGTTGGTATTTCCGGAAAGGCCGATCGTACGGCCGCCGGTAATAATCAGCGTATCGCCGGGGACAAGGCCCAGCGCTTTGCGCGTCAGGTTTTTGGCGTGGTAAAACAGCACGTCCGAAGAATCGCAGCGTTCGCACAGCAGCGGCTGCACACCCCAGGACAAAGCGAGTTTACGCCAGCGCGCTTCATCAATAGTGACGGCAATAATATCTGTCGGCGGACGGAAGCGCGAAACCATACGTGCTGTCATCCCGGAAAGGGAGCACACGGCGATGGCCTTTGCGCCGACGTCGATCGCCATGCCGCAGGTGGCATGGGAGATGGCGTCGACCGTGCTTTTAATCGAAAACTCCGTACTGCGGAAGCGCTGCACATAATCAATGTTTTTCTCTGTATATTCGGCGATTTTCGCCATTGTCGAGACGGCAAGCACCGGATAAGCGCCGGCAGCAGTTTCCCCGGAAAGCATGATGGCGCTGGTTCCGTCGAAAACGGCGTTTGCAACGTCGGAGGCCTCCGCTCGGGTGGGGCGCGGGTTGGTAATCATGGACTCAAGCATTTCCGTAGCGGTGATGACGCGCTTGCCCAGAAGCCTGCATTCGGTAATCAGTTGTTTCTGTACGGTCGGAAGCTCCTCAAGGGGGATCTCAACGCCCAAATCGCCCCGGCCGATCATAATGCCGCTGCAATGGCTACAGATGGAGACGATATTTTCGATCCCCGCCCGGTTTTCGATTTTGGCGATCAATTCAATGCCTTCGCCACCATGGGCTTTGAGGAAATCCTGTACGTCGGCAAGATCCTGCGCACGGGAAACAAAGGAACAGGCAATAAAGTCCACTTCGTTTTCAATGCCGAAAAGGATATCTTCGCGGTCCTGCGGGCCGAGGTAAGGCTGGGAAAGTACTTTTCCTGGGAAGCTCAGACTTTTTCGGTCCGAGAGGATGCCGTCATTTTGTACCCGGCAGTGGATTTCAGTGCCTTCTATTGCAAGCACTTCAAACCCAATCAACCCATTGCCTGCCAGGATGATATCACCCGGTACAAGCTCCTGTGCAAGCCCCGGATAGGAAACACCGACACGTGTATTGTCCCCCTCTATCTCCTTCTGGGTAGAAAAACTGAAGCTGTCGCCTTCGTGCAGCGAGGCTTTTCCGCCGGAAAACCGGCCGATCCGGTATTCCGGTCCTTTTGTATCCAGCATAATGGCGATTGGTAAGCCCAGCTCTGCGCGCACCCGTTTGATTGTATCCATATTCTTTTTATGATAGGCATGATCCCCATGCGAAAAATTCAGACGGGCGACGTTCATACCCGCCAGACACATCTGGCGGATCGTGTCATCCTGTTCACAGGCAGGGCCTATGGTACAGATAATTTTTGTTTTTCTCATTAGATTCACCTCGTTACCGTATGAAAAGGCCGTAAAAATTCCAGCTAAAACCCATATTCTATTCTATCACTTTTTTGCCGCGAATTCGATCAAATCTGAGTTAAGATTTCGCAAAATCCTTTTGGATGCGGTTTTTCCAGCCCGCCTGGGCTGGAGATAAAAAAGGACGCAAAACAAAAGTTTTACGTCCTTTTCAGTTTCTTTTTTATTTCGCATAATCAACAGCACGCGATTCACGTACGACACTGACCTTAATCTGGCCGGGGTATTCCAGCTCGTCTTCAATCTTTTTGGCAAGATCGTGTGCAAGCAGGGTGATGCTGTCGTCGCTGACGGCCTCGGGATTGACAATGATGCGGATTTCGCGGCCGGCCTGAATCGCGTAAGATTTTTCAACGCCGGGGAAGGAATTGGCAAGCTCCTCAAGCTTTTCCAGGCGCTTAATGTAAGCTTCAAGATTTTCGCGGCGGGCTCCGGGACGCGCTGCGGAAATGGCGTCCGCAGCCTGTACGATACACGCAATTGCCGTCTGCGGCTCCACATCCCCGTGATGTGCTTCGATAGCGTGAATAACCTCGCGGCTCTCCTTGTACTTGCGTGCAAGCTCTACGCCGATCTGGACGTGGGACCCTTCGATTTCGTGGTCGACTGCCTTGCCGATATCATGCAGCAGGCCGGCGCGTTTGGCAAGGGTAACATCGAGCCCCAGCTCCGCGGCCAGGAGCCCGGAAATATGGGAAACCTCGATCGAATGCTGAAGCACGTTCTGGCCGTAGCTTGTCCGGTAATGCATACGGCCGAGCAGCTTAATCAGCTCGTTATGGATGCCCTGCACACCGGTTTCGAAAATTACGCGCTCGCCTTCGGATTTAATAACCTCATCGACTTCGCGGCGGGATTTTTCAATCATTTCCTCAATGCGCGCCGGATGGATACGCCCATCAACAATAAGCTTTTCCAGCGTCAGGCGGGCGATCTCGCGGCGCACCGGATCAAAGCACGACAGTGTAATGGCCTCCGGCGTATCGTCTATGATCAGGTCGACACCCGTCATGCTCTCCAGCGTACGGATATTGCGGCCTTCACGGCCAATAATACGGCCCTTCATCTCGTCGTTTGGCAGCGGGACAACGCTGATGGCCACCTCCGAAACCTGGTCGGCGGCACACTTTTGAATGGCAAGGGAAATGTATTCACGCGCTTTTTTCTGGGCGCTTTCACGCAGCTCCTGGTCAATTTCGCGCAGCTTGACTGCCGCTGCGTGGCGCGCTTCGTCTTCGATAGTTTTGATCAGGTACTCTTTGGCTTCTTCAACGGTAAGTCCGGAGATGCGCTCCAGCGTCTCCAGTTCAATTTTATGCAGGTTCTGGATCTCCGCATAGCGGGTTTCCGCTTCCTTCAGTTTTTTGGTTAGCTGCTCTTCCTTTTTTTCTGCTGCGTCATGTTTTCTTTCTAAACTCTCTTCTCTTTGCTGCAGCCGGCGTTCCTGTTTGGACATTTCGCTGCGGCGGTCCTTGATTTCGCGCTCGAGCTCATTTCTGGATTTGTGAATTTCCTCGCGCGCTTCAATAATGGTTTCGCGCTTTTTGGCCTCGGCCTGTTTTACAGCGGCGGAAACGATCTGGCGCGCTTCTTCCTCAGCGCCGCCAATTTTCTGTTCTGCGATTTTCTTTCTGTGATTTATTCCGGCTTTAAACGCTACAAACGCGGCGGCCGCCGCGAAAAGTAAAGCGAATACGATAATAAGAATAAATACGTATATGGGAAGGTTAATGTAAATTCCTCCTTTTATCTATGGATTTGCATGTCCTCCTGGTATAAATGCGAGAGGAATGCATAGAAATAGGGATAAATGCGAATGGAAAAGAGTGTAAAATTTCAACAAGGACATCAAAGAGTACAACCAGCCTATTGTACCTAATAGCCAGTATACTCTAAACCAGGGATGCTGTCAAGACGAAATCTTATGTATGCAAGGGAAAAAGCCGGGTATAAAGCCGGGAATTTTTGCAGACAATAGAAAGCAGGAGTGTGAGGAATATGACCAAAAAAGAAGATGCTGCGCGGGTGCGCAGGGTCTATGCGCGGGAGGGCGCACCGATTGAAAAGGTTCTGGTGCGTTATCTTGCTTCGCGCCTGGGCATGCAGTAATGCGCGTGGATGCGCGTGGGAAAACCAGCGGCGGGGAACGGCAGTTCCGCGCCGCGCTTTATATCCGCCTTTCCCGGGAAGACGGCGACGGCGGGGAAAGCCTGAGCGTGGGCAATCAACGTGCGCTTTTAACCGCATATGCGGCGTCCGATCCCAGCATCTCCGACTGGGAATGCTTTATTGACGACGGCTACAGCGGGACGGATTTTGAACGCCCCGCGTTTTCCCGGATGCTGGCGGCGCTGCGGCGGCGGGAGCGCGACTGTGTCATCGTCAAAGACCTCTCGCGTTTCGGACGCAATTACATCGGCGCGGGACGCTATCTGGAAGAAGAGTTCCCCACGCTCGGCGTGCGCTTCATCGCCCTGAGCGATGGGATCGACAGCTATCTTCGTCCCGAAAGCACAGACAGCATCCTGCTGCCCTTCAAGAACCTGTTAAACGATGAGTACAGCCGGGATATCTCTAAAAAAATCCGGACCGCGCTGGATACCAAACGGGCGGGCGGGATTTTTATCGGTTCTAAAGCATCCTATGGCTACCGGCGTTCATTGGAAAAGAACGGTACGATTGAACCGGATCCTGAAGCTGCCGCTGTAGTGCGGCGGATATTTGCATCCTATATAAATGGGATGAGCAAAAACGCAATTGTGCGTATGCTCAATGCCGAAGGCATCCCGTCCCCGGCGGTTTATGCCGGCGCGGGGCACGGCCTTTGGAGCTATTCCTCGGTTGACCGTATCCTGCGCAATCGTGTCTATACCGGCGATCTAGTGCAGGGGCAGAACGGCAATATCAGTTACAAGGTGCAGAAAACACGCCGCCGCCCCGAAGCATTATGGTTTGTAAAGGAAAACGCCCACGAAGCGCTGGTTTCCCGGGAGGATTTCCACCAGGCGCAGCGGCTTATGGGCGTACCGGCGCGGGCGGGGCACAGCGGTACGCTGCATCCGCTTGCGGGGCTGGTGCGCTGCGCACAGTGCGGACGGGCCCTGGCGCGGCGGCGCGTTGTGCATGCTTATAAAACCTATGAATACTATATCTGTCCGACCTACCGCCAATGTAAAACCGCCTGCACCAAACACTCCATCCGCGTCGAAGCGGTGGAACAGGCCGTTTTAGAGGCGATTCGGGATGAAATCCGTGCCTCTGTGGACTTCGCCCGGGTTTCCCGCAGCCTCGCGGGGATGAAAAGCCGGCGGACACAGGATGAAACTGCGCTGCAGGAGAAGCTTTCCCGGGTGATGGAACTTAAACGCGGGATTTACGGGGACTGGAAATCGGGGGAACTGACGCGGGAGGAATACCTCTCTTTCAAGTCCGGGTATGACGCGCAGGAGGAACAGCTGCGCGCCCGGCTGCGTGCCCTGCCCGCGCCGGAGCAGGCTGCCGAAGGCTTTACCCGGTTACGTACCTTGGCTTTGCCGGACAGGCTCGATCGCGGCCTTGCTGCCGCGCTGCTCCGGGAGGTGCTGGTGGAGGAAAACGGGCAGATTGAGATTCATTTTAATTTCCGGCGCCCGGAGGGTGCAGCGGGAACGCAAGAAGAAGCAGATTCATGATTTCTAAATATAACGGATAGATTTGCCGGAAGATTCGGGGTTTATTAAGCTATAAGAAAAAAACATAACCAAAAACATTAAGAAAGTATTGACTTTTTGAGTAAAAAGATTTAGTATGAAACACGCTAAAGTCTGCGAGGAAAAGAGAGAGATAAAGGAATTGCAGACGCAAGACCAAAGTTATGTGCAGATGAAAGGAGAAAAACACATGAATACAAAGCGCCTGATCGCTTTGCTGGCGGCTGTTCTTATGATTGTTGCCCTGTTCAGTGCCTGTTCCAATGATACCGGCAAGGACAATACGGGTGACGAAGGCAAGACGCCGGGCAATAGCCAGACCACCGACGACGGCAAGACCCCGGATGACGGGAACGATACGCCCGACGAAAATGGCGAACTCATTACCATCTCCTGGATGGGCCGCGGCAACCAGGATAACCTGAAGCTTGCCCGTGACGGTGACTACGCCAACCTGAAGAAACTCGACGAGATTATGGCCCAGTATGGTTTTGTAATTGACTCGACCCAGGCGGATACTTCCGTTTACGTCAACACCATCAATTCCCTGGCCGCAGCCGGCCAGCTGCCGGATTCCTACATCAGCTACGGCATGATCGACAATGATACGATCGTTTCCTGGATCGAAGCGGGACGGTTTGTTTCCTGCTCCGACATGATGGAGGCTTCTTCTGGCAATATGGCGAAATTCTTTGCCGATGACGGCCAGCTGAAGTTCGCTAAGGCTGCCGCTACATACACCGACGGGGATTGGTATTACGTCTTCATGACCAACGATACCGCCCGTTCCATCCAGATTACCGAGTCCGACGGCCCGCTGCGTGCGGTTATCCAGGTTCATGGCCCGTATGCGGTTATGACCCGTCAGGACTGGCTGGATGACCTCGGCCTTGCAATGCCGGCGACCACCGAGGAGTACTACGAAGCCTGCCTGAAGATGAACCAGAATGACGTCAACGGCAACGGCCAGAATGATGAACGTATCATCATGGGCCTTGGCACCGAGTATCAGTATCAGGGCGTCGGCCAGTGGTTCGGCCTGCCGTACATCGATTTCATCGAGGATCCGTCCAGCGGTGAAGTGGAAGTCGGTATCCTGAAGGAAGGCTTTGCCGACTGGGCAACCTACCTCAACCGTTTCTATAAGGATTCTCTCATCTACAACAACGAAGGCGGCCATCCGTGGACCAACACCGCTACCTTCATTGCAGAGAACAATGTCATTTCCTGGACCCTTATGGTCGATAACATCTGGAAGAACGGCCGCGACAACTCCGGCGACGCGGACTGCAACTATCAGCCGATGCCGATTATCGCCGCTGTTGACGGCGTCGCCCCGCGTCTGATTGCGCAGGAAGGCGCAGCTGCAGAATTCGCGGTTGGCTTTAATGCCGACTCTATCTCTGCTGCGGATGCTGTTAAGCTGATCGATTTCGCATATTCTTATGAACTCTATCTGCTGTACTACTTCGGAATTGAAGGCGAGGCCTGGGAGTTTGAAGAGGACGGCGTAACTGTCGATAACTTCACCCAGCATGAGGGCTATAAGAAGGGCGATATCGACAACCAGTACCTGTCCCTGACCGGTATGGAAAACGGCTATGCGGGCATGGTTTCCTACACGCCGAACCCGAAGGATCAGGATCTGTGGGCTACGAACGCACACGTTTACAACACTTTTGCTGAGGCTCTTGAAGCCGGCGAACCGTACGACCAGAACGGCTATGATGAAGCCCGCTGGATGGATCTTAACGCTTGGGACGAGGAAAGCCCGTACCATAAATTCATGGGCTATATCGCCGACTACGGTGAAGAGAACATTAACTGGGCCGCGTACTACACCTTCGTAACCCTGCCGACGACGGAAGAATCCGCTGTCCAGGCTGAGTATGCCAACGATCTGAAGACCTACCTGATCGAAACGGCTACAAAGCTGGTTACCGGTGAGTACAATGTTGCCGACCTGCAGACTTACATCGACTATGCAACGGAAAACCTCGGTCTGACGGAGTATGTTGAAGCGCAGCAGGGCCGTGTTGACCGCTTCATGGATGCGATGGGTCTGTAAGCTAAAGGATTTATTAAAAAATTACCGAAGCAAAACAGGATCATAACTGCACAATTTGGTTTTTTAAAGGCCATGCCGAAAAGGCATGGCCTTTTTTCTTTGAAAAAAATCCGCTCCGAACAAACTGGATTTATAATTATACACCAAACAAACATCGGGATTTTTTCGCCATACATAAGATTTGCATATTTTTTTGAATATAAGGGAAAAATCGGGGATTAATACTCATGAATATTTATGGACTTGACTTTTTTGTAACAAATGCTTAATATTAAAACGTTGACCTGCTGAATATATACAAAAATCAGTGAAACCAGGTCAGGCCAAATATGTGCGAGTGAAAGGAGAAAAACATGAACACTAAGCGTTTAATCGCTTTGCTCGCCGCTCTCCTGATGATCGTCGCCCTGTTCAGCGCCTGCTCGAACAACGAGACGCAAGACGATAATACGGGAGATCAGAACAACAATACGGGGGACGACGCGAATACCCCGGACGACGGAGACGATACGCCCGACGAAAATGGCGACCTCGTTACCATCTCCTGGATGGGCCGCGGCACGACCGACAATCTCCGCCTTGCGCAGGAAGGCAACTATGCCAACCTGAATAAGATCCACGAGATCGCAGCCCAGTACGGCTTCGAAATCGATTCTACCCAGGCGGACGTTTCCGTTTACGTCAACACCATCAATTCCCTGGCCGCAGCCGGCCAGCTGCCGGACTCCTACATCAGCTACGGCATGATCGACAACAGCACGATCGTTTCCTGGATCGAGGCTGGGCGCTTCCTGTCCTGCACGGATATTATGGAAGCTTCGACCGGCAACATGTCAAAGTTCTTCGCTGATGACGGCCAGCTCCGTTTCGCCAAGGCTGCCGCTACATACACCGACGGGGATTGGTATTTCGTCTTCATGACCAACGATACCGCCCGTTCCGTACAGATCACTGAGTCCGACGGCCCGCTGCGCGCGGTTGTACAGATCCATGGTACTTATGCAGTCATGACCCGTCAGGACTGGCTGGATGACCTCGGCCTTGCAATGCCGGCGACCACCGAGGAGTACTACGAAGCCTGCCTGAAGATGAACCAGAATGACGTCAACGGCAACGGCCAGAATGATGAACGTATCATCATGGGCCTTGGCACCGAGTATCAGTATCAGGGCGTCGGCCAGTGGTTCGGCCTGCCGTACATCGATTTCATCGAGGATCCGTCCAGCGGTGAAGTGGAAGTCGGTATCCTGAAGGAAGGCTTTGCCGACTGGGCAACCTATCTTGGACGCTTCTATGCCGACAGCCTGATCTACAACAACGAAGGTGGCCATCCGTGGACCAACACCGCTACCTTCATTGCAGAGAACAACGTGATTTCCTGGACCCTGACCCCGAACAACCTCTGGAAGAACGGCCGCGACAACTCCGGTGATGCAGAGTGCAACTATCAGCCGATGCCGATTATTGCCGCTGTTGACGGCGTTGCCCCGCGTGTCATGGCGCAGGAAGCTGCCGCTGCGGAATTTGCAGTCAGCTTCAATGCGGATACCATCAATGCAACCGATGCAGCAAAGCTGATCGATTTCGCATACTCTTATGAACTCTACCTCCTCTATTACTTCGGTATTGAAGGCGAGGCCTGGGAGTTTGAAGAGGACGGCGTAACCGTCGATAACTTCACCCAGCATGAGGGCTATAAGAAGGGCGATATCGACAACCAGTACCTGTCCCTGACCGGTATGGA
>CAKTEH010000014.1 GCA_934546935.1 uncultured Eubacteriales bacterium | reverse complement strand
GAATAGAGACTTCCGGATGGGAAATATCTGTTACAACCAGGCCGTAATTGGCGCGGATCGTGCTTTCCCCGATAAGCTGGACTGCGGCATCATCGACGTCCATTGTGCGTTCCGGGTTTTCTGAGCTGATGACAATTGCCCAAAGTGCGATCGCCAGCGCCAGCGCTAAAAGCTTCGTCCAGATATGACGCGCCTTAAACCACTCCATCATTTTTCCTTTGCCCTCCATGCGTCAAACCATTTGTGGGTCTTATCCTTCACGTCCTGCTCCGCTGGCCGGACAATCAGCTCGTGCGTCAGCAGGTTTTCCACCGTGGAAGGCGCCATATTACGCTTAATCTCGCCGCCCATTGCAACCGAAATTGCGCCAGTTTCCTCGGAAACAATAAGGGAGATCGCATCGGTTACCTCTGTAATGCCAATACCCGCCCTATGGCGCGTCCCAAGTTCCTTGGGAAGCGATTCATTGTCGGAAAGCGGCAACACACACCCGGCCGCCAGAATCCGCTCCCCACGGATAATCATGGCGCCGTCATGCAGCGGCGCTTTTACAAAAAAGATATTTTTTACCAGCTCGCTGGTAGCCATAGCATCCAGCTCCGTCGCGGCTGTCACAATATCGTTTAAAGGCGTTTTCCGTTCGAAAATAATCAGCGCGCCCGTATGGGACCAGGACATGGAACTCGTCGCCTCCACAACTTCGCGGATCATTTTCTTAAGCTCGCTTTCATCCTCTTCACGCTTCAGGAATGTGGAAATCTTGTTTGAACCCAGATTTTCCAGTGCTTTGCGAAGTTCAGGCTGAAATACGATAATCAGAGCAATCAAACCGATCTGCATGGTGTTTTTCAGGACATAGTTGATCACATTCAGGCCCATAAAATCCGAAATATAGAAAAAAACCATCAGCATCAAAATACCCTTGACAATATTGCGGACATTCGTGCCGTGAATAAAGCGCAGAAGGTGGTACACAAGAAAAGCAACCACCAGGATATCAATTACATCCAGAAACGACGCAGTTTTTATATAGTGCGCAATTGAAGCAAAGATCTGAGCCATCTGCCTACCTCTTTTTATATTCAACAAATCCAACTAGCCCAATATATCACGATATTATAATACCACAAAAGGAAGCGCTTGTGAACACTTTTTTCACCCGTGCTTTCTTTTTAATACGGTTGCTGACCGCAGGAGGATAAAGAGCCATGCATAAAAAAAGCGCGGCAGTTTAAAACTGCCGCGCTTCCCCGCGTTTTTCCACCTTGTTTCACTGCGATTCAATGACACGGATCTGCGTCGTATCAAAATCCGTTTCACTCAGGATAATATCAGAAATCTTTGCTACATCCGAAGCCTGGAGGCCAGCTTCCTGCGGCACGATCACTACGCTGATCCCATCAGCGCTGACCAGTGCAATGCAGTCGACAAAACCCTTGGCAACGATCAGGCTTTCGATTTTTGCTTCGATTACAGAATTTGCAGCGATAGAGGCGATCTGCTCCTCGGCTGAAGCCTTTGCCTCGGCTGTACTTTCCGTATTCTCCACTGTCTGGCGCAGCAAGGAAAGTTCGCTTGAGCGCGAGGTTTCCAGCGACAGGCGCATTTCATCCATGTCCGCACACAACCGCGTCAGACGTTCGTCGTCTGTCGCCGTATTTTCCCCGGCGTTGGCCGTTTCGATCTCCCAGCGGTTTTTTTCAAAACGTTCCTCGTCCGAGGCCAGCGTTGTAATCGCGTCCTCGTTCATCCCTGCGGTATCTGAGACCAGGTTCTGGGACGACGCCTCCTCGGCGGTGTTATTTCGTTCATAGCTCCAGTTCAGATATACCGCCACACATAAAAGCAGCACGATGACTGAAATCAGCGCCCCATTTTTCTTGAAGTTTAAATGCATAATTTCCTCCCTTTAACCCATTTTTTCCACTGTAATGCAATCGGCAGTCAAACCGGTCACCGATTTCACTGCGTTGACAACTGCGAGCCGGACCGATGCGTTATCCGCGCCGCGGCACACCACCAGCGCACCTTTATACTGTGCATATTTCTGC
Organism: uncultured Eubacteriales bacterium; assembly: GCA_934546935.1. Taxonomy (GTDB): domain Bacteria; phylum Bacillota; class Clostridia; order Oscillospirales; family QAMX01; genus CALWJF01. Next base: position 58,611 of record CAKTEH010000014.1, on the reverse strand, counting down.
CGCACAGGCACCAACCGCTCATTTCCGCTGCTGTCTTCAATGACGACATAATGATTTTCCGAGTCGGTTTTCCCGCCCGTCCCGGCGCTGCCGGTATCTGACGACAGCTTTTTTTCATCCGCATAGACCCATTCGGGGCTGGAATACAGCGTAAGCATTACCTTGACGTCCCCAACACCCTCTATCATGGAAAGCAGGCTTTCAAGTTTTTTCTCAACCCCCTCTATATCCGTATCCGGCATTTCTTCCTGCGCCTGCGCCTGTGCCTGTACCTGCGTCTGGCTTTGATCTGCGCAAGGCCATGTAAGAAGCACGACCCCCAGCGCGGCAACCAGAAGTACGTATTTGTACCTATTCAAAATATTCCGCACAAGTTCCGGATATGCCTTTTTGCCCGGCACCGGCCTCACCTCCCCGTAATGTATTTTTTATCGATTCCAAGCGCCTGCGCCATATTTTCCTCAAATGCCGTTTGCTCCTCCGCCGGCAGCTGTGTTTGGTAGACAATGCGGCATGATTCCAAATAAAAAGCGCCATCGGTATAACTGCACTGCGCCCGTACGCTGCAGGCAATCCCCTGTGCCTCAGCCTGCTGCATAATATAGGCCTGAATATGCTGCGCCGCCATCCTACCCGCCTGCATTGCAATTTCTTCAAGTTCCGCCGATTCGGAAAACGCATCCCGGAATATCTGGAATTCTTCTTTCAGGTCTGCATCTCCCGATTGTAACGGCGTAAGCAGCACCAATACGGTCGCCGCCGCACCAATGAGGCGCAGTATGCCGGCCTGCCGTCCTTCTCCCACAGCCGCGCCTGCCGCAGATGTAATCAGGGATACGGCGCAAACGCCCAGCACCCAGGCGCTGATAATCCCGCTCATATACCTGCCGCCCCCAAAATCGCCGCAAAAACGCCGACCAATACCATCAGTGTACATGCCGCGCACATAGCCAGAATCAGGATAAACCCATCGCTCAGATTTTCCGCATAGGCGGCGAGCTCCCCGGCTCCGGTCATCGAAGACAGAACTGCCGCAAGCTTATAAAGCGCATAAGAAAGCGCCACCTTAACAAACGGAAGCAGTATGATGGAGGCGATCCCTACAATCCCGACAACGCCGACAACCCCTTTGACTGCCGCCGCTCCGGCGATCACCGTTTCCGCCGCATCGGAAATCACTCCGCCTACCAACGGTACGGCGCCGGAAGCCAGCTTCAGTGTTTTAACCGCCACTGCATTGGCCGTACCGGACAACACCCCGCTGACAGCCAGATATCCCGTAAAAATACCGAGCAACAGCTTCAGCGACCAGGTGATACCGCTCTTTAATAGACGGGAAAGTTTTAAAATCCCTTCGTTCCCACATATACAGTGCGCCGTCACCAGCGCGCAGTATGCATAGACAAGCGGCACCATAACCTGGGTAAGCACAGTAATAAGCAGATCGCAAACAAAAAGCACGGCTGTATATACCGTACCTGCACCGCTGAGCGAACCGCTCATTACCTGTGCGGCACACAGTGCGGGGAGCAACGCTTTACTGAACACAGAAAGCTCCTCCATGACCTGCTGTCCGAGCGTCATCACACTCGTAAGCCTTCCCAGGCAAGCCGCAGCAATTGCCGCTGTCCCTGCGAAAATGAGGATCCGGGAGCTGCCCTCGGCAAAAACCCGCGCCCCTGCACACAACGCGCAAACCACCAGCACAACGGCGGCGCTGCGCATTGTCTGTGCAAAATAGGCTTTTGCCGGTTCGAAAATATTATGCAACACTTGTCCCATTGCGCCGGCAAAATCCCCGGAAGCCGCAAGGCCAAGATCCCCTGCGGCGTCATGCGCCGATTCCGAAAGCGCGCCGTCAAGTTTTTCCAGGGAATCGTCATACAGCGCGTCCTGCACCGGCTGCGCGGCAAAAACCGGGCAGGCGGCGAGCCAGCCGCAGAAAAAAACGGAAAGGAAAAGACGGAAAATATTCATAACATACTCTCAATCTGTGCAAATACCTGGGAAAACAGCGGCATCGCCGCGGCAAAGCATGCAGCCGCTCCAGCAAGCTCCACTTTTGCAGCCAGCGCTTTCTGCTCGCAGTCCCGGCAGGTTTCAGCTGTAATTTTCGTCAGGATGCAGATCCCTGCGGATTTAAGCATCGGCGCGACAATTTCATCAGCGCCCGGTATGTAACGCGCAGAAAACGCATATACCGCCTGTACGGAAGGCAGCGCGGAGGCCATCATATACAGAATACACACGCCTGCGCCCAATACAAGCAGAAATGCAAATTCCGGCGCCTGTTTCTTCAGCCCAAGCGCACCAAATGCAGCAAACGCTGCCAAGACCAGGATTTTAAACAGGACGTCCATCTAAAAGCCAAAGGTCTGCTTGACCGCGGAAAACAGGGAGCTGATCTGCTGGATCAACACCATCAGCACCACGATCACGCCAGCCAGCGTGGTCAGCATCGCCTGTTCCTCCCGGCCTGAACGCACCAGCACCTGGTTGAGTACTGCAACCACAATCCCGACTGCCGCTATCTTGAAAATCAAATCAACGTCCATACAAATCCTCCGTATTCGCCGTACCGCAATTCAAAACATAACTTCTGTGCCGCTTATATGAGCAATATGGCCAGGCAGATCCCAATAGCCGCCGTTAAGCGGCGCACAAGCGGCGCTTTCCCCTGATATTCCAGGCAAAGCTGTGCCGCCCGCGCTTCCAGCTCACAAACCGTGGCATCCAGCTGCCGCAGCTCTTCATCCGCCTCGTACCGGCCCAATGCCGTACTCAGGCCATACATACTTTGTCTGGCCTGCCCGTCCTCGATCTGGATGCAGGCCTGCCGCATCGCCGCTTCCAATCCGTCCCCGAGCAGGCGCTGTGTATCCTGGAATAACGGCGCGCTGGGGCCTTCACGCCGGGCAAGCGCGGCAAGGATATCCGGAAGCGGCGTGCGCAGCATTTCAATCCGGGCGCGCATATAGCCAAGCGCCGCGCATAAATCCTCGATCTGTGCAATTATCCGCCGCCGTTGCGCAGCATAGGAAGCGCCAGTAAATATGCCTGCGGCAATCAGCAGCAGCGCGCCGGATAGTTTAAGCAGCATGACTTCCCTCCACGCAAAGCTCAGCCTGCCGGTAGTGGCGTCCCCGTGCATCCATCGCAATCACCAGCGCCCTGCGGAATATACCGCGGCGCAATATCTCCCGCAGAGCCGGCCTGGCCTGTATATCTTCCACATTGCGCCCGTGTACCGTTGCAAGTATCGCAGCGCCGTTATTGGCCGCAAGTTCTACCGCATAGGCATCGCGCGGCGCGCTGATTTCATCAAGGGCGACAACCTGCGGCGCCATCGTCCGCAGCAGCATCATCACAGCCTCCTGCTTTTCCACCCCTTCCAGCACATCTGTACACAACCCGATATCAAACCCGGGGAACCCGCGGTTCATCGCAGCAATTTCCCCACGCTCATCCGCTACGGCGACACGCGCCCCGCGGTCTGAAAGCTGACGCACCATATCGCGCAGCAGACTTGTCTTCCCGTAACCAGGAGGGGATATCAGCAGCAGGTTTTCCACTTTCCCATCCGCGCCGTAAGGCAGAAACGCGCCGGCAATACCCCGGCACTGCCGCGCCACACGGATGGAGAGGGAGGAAATGTCCTTGATCGTCGAAAGTTCCCCGGCCTTGATTACACCTGTCCCGCAAACGCCGATACGAATGCCGGATGATGCGTTGATATATCCCTGCCGCAGGCTCTCCTGTACAGAGTAAATAGAAGAACAGGTCGCCCGTTCCAGAGTCCAAAGCAGATTTTTCTCCGTCAGCACCGGCAGCTGCCGCAGGAAATACTCCCGCCCGGCGGCGCAGCAGGATACCGGGCGGCCCAGGCGCAGCCGGATATCTTCAACAGGCATGTCAAGCGCCATCACCGCCTTATAATACTCCGGCACGAGAAATAATGCCGCGCGTTTGAGTTCTTCATCCATTGCCGTTTCCTCCTTTGCATGTCCCATCCTATGCAGCAGGCCCTGCGGATATGCCATGCGGCGGGCCGCCGCATTTCTTATTTCATAAAACATAAAAAGCGTCCCGCAGTTTAAAACTGCGGGACGCCAATACCTTTTTCCTATTCTTCGTCCTCATCTTTATAGTCGTTTGTCAGCACACAAAGGATGCCATCGTAAATTTTCTCGGCATTGCGGCGGAAATTTTCCTCATAGGCCGTCGCCTGTGCGGTGTTGGCCACCATCAGCTCAAATGCAAAAACCGGGTCGTCACCATCCATAAAACCCAGCTTCACACGCACCGTGCCATCCGCCGTCGTCTCATGGCAGGTGCGTACCACAGCCTCCCGGCGAAGCCGCGCACCCATCTTTGCCGCAGCCAGCCGTGCCTGCGCCAACACAGGAGCAGGCAGCGATTTTGAAAAAATCTGCGCAGCGCGCCGTCCGTCAGGTGAAAGCAGGTAAAGCGGCGGAAGGCTGCGGGTCGACGTAATATTGCCATCGCGCTCAAGCTCGGCAAATGCATCACAGAACTCAAAATACCCGAACCCGCCGTCGCACATGGCACATTCGGCAATATCATCCTGCGGCAGCGCCTGCTCGAGCAGCGACATCGTATACAAGATCAGATACTTGATCTCTTTTTTTTCCCGTATCAATCCAAAACGGTCCATTGTCCGATCCCATTTAAATTCAATCGTTTAAAAGCCTGGAAAGCAAGGTGTTTACCCAATTTTTTTCCACAAGCATCCGTTTGGGCATGTTGGCCTTAGACGGCTGCACAGCGCCGGGAACGGCGGCTGCAGCTTTCCCTGTTTCCATAAGCTGCGACGGCCTTTGAACTGCCTCCTGCTCCGGCTGCCGGGGGCCCTCCCCCTGCAGCGGCTGTACGGACGGGGCGGGCTGCGGCTTATGCTCCACACGCTGCAAAAACGGCGCAAGCTTTTTTGCCCGTGCGCCGGAAGACCGCTCCAAACGCTTCCGCGCCTGCAAAGCGGCGTCCAGCTGCGCCGCATACTGTGCAGCCGCATGCGCATTGACCTGCGCCTGCTGGGCAAGAAGCGCATTCTCAGCACGGACAGCCAGCAAAAGCTGTTGCTGAAGCGCAGCTTTCCGCTCCAATGCTTCTATACGCGAATCCTTTTCCACACACTGCGCAGCCAGCGCCCGGGTTTTCTCCTCAATACGCGTCTGGACATCAGTCTTCATCTGGAGAAGTTCCGCCTGCGCAGCTTCCATTCGTTCCTGCGCCTGGTACAGCTGGGCAGTAAGGCCGGCGCTGTTTTTGCGGGCGGCGGCAAGATCCAGATTCAGCATGTCACGGGCGTCTTCCAGCTCGCGTATCCGGATCTGGGCATTTTCCTGATCCCGGTCCCGGTCCCGCGTCAGACGCGCGATATATTCCACTACATCCTGCCGGTTAAAGCCATGAAAGGCTGTGCGGAACAGACGGCCAAACTCACCATCTGTCTCCTGCTGCGAAAATTCCCTGTTTTCGTCCATATATTCCGCCTCTTTCCTATCAAACTGCTCCGGCAGCCGCCGACGAATACCGCATCCGTTATACTTTACGCCTATTATTATACTTGTTTTTTGTCGAAAGTAAAGCCTTTGCCGCAAATTCAGCCTTATCCTGCCGTTTCTTTCCCTGAATCCCAGAGCAAAACAGGCCGGCACGGACCGCGGCTTATACAATTGCCTCCGGTTTTTTACGGTATTCCCGGGCTGAATCATAACAGCCATAATGGACAAGTTCCGGCTTATATTGCGTCCGCGGCGGCGGTGTAAAAGCCGGATACCCGATGTATACAACCCCTATAGGGAAAACATCTTCCGGAATATTCAGGATGCGGCGAAGCGCATCCGCATCGAAACCGCCGATCCACACGCTTCCAAGATCCATTGCCGTGGCAGCCAGAAGGATATTTTCAATCGCGGCGGCACAGTCCAGCGTCCCAACGTCGTTCTCCCAGGGGATAAAACGTGGATTGCCGCAGACAACCAGCAGCAAGGGTGTATTATAATCCGCATAGCGCGGGATGCTGGCCTTGATGCGCGTTATATCCGCGCTGTTTTCTACAACAATAAATTCCCAGGGCTGGATATTGCATGCTGAAGGGGCCGCCATCGCCGCTTCTAACAGTTTTGTGATTTTTTCTGCCTCCACCGTTTTTTCCAGAAAACGGCGGGTACTTCTCCGGGCATAAATTGTCTGAAAAACATAATTCTCTCTTTCCGTCATCTTAAATCCTTCCCCAACACCCAGGCGGGAATGCCGCGCCCGGGCATTCCCGCCTGAATCGGTGTTCTATCGGCACTGTGCCGCAATTACTGCGCGCGCCGGCGCAATATTATAAATAGAGCCGCAAACCAGCACCACATCCCCCGGTAAAGCAAGCTTCAACGCCAGATCCACAGCATCCTCAATCCGCACACGCGCATACACCTGCATGCAATCCCGCTGTGCGAGGGCTGCCAGCACCTGTGCTTCCTGCGAACGGGGCTGGCCGGAAGAAGAAGCAATAAACACTGTACTGCGCGAAGCAATTTCCCGTACACAGGCGGCATAGTCTTTATCCGCAAACATGCCCATTACGGTAATGAGCCTGCGCGCGCCCAGCGTCTCGTTCAGCAATGCAGTCAACGCCCCAATCGCACCGGGATTATGCCCGCCGTCAAGCAGACACAGCGGCGCACTCCCCAGTGCCTCCTGCCGGCCCGGCGCTTTTACCGAAGCAATGCCTGCCTCTATTGCAGCATCCGGGATTTGTACGCCCTGCGCCCGCAGGGCAAACATTGTTTCAACCGCACATACAGCGTTTTTCACCTGATGCATACCCGGCATCCGCAGACGCAGGTTCAGACCACAATAGGTAAAATCCGTGCCGTCAAGGTCCCGGCGTATAAGATCTACCCCGTCGAGCGAACACAGGGTAAGCGGGGAATTCACAGCCACAGCGGCACGCTGGATTTCCTCCACCGCATCCGGATGCTGCCCGGCAATGCATACTGTAGCCCCGCCCGGCTTAATAATCCCCGCTTTTTCACGGGCAATATCGCGCACGGACGGCCCAAGCGCCGCGGTATGGTCGAGGGATATCGAGGTCAATACCGCAGCCATGGTGGTTTTCAGGATATTGGTACAATCGTTTTTCCCGCCGACGCCGACTTCAATCACTGCAAAATCACAGTTTTTTCTTGCAAAGTAATCAAAAGCCATTGCCGTCTCCAGTTCAAACTGGCCGGGCTGCATATACCCAAGGTTTTTCAGGGTACGCACACAAGCGTCTGCCCGTTCAACTTCCTCAATCAAATCCTCCTGCGGGATCAGTTCCCCATTATACTGGATTCTCTCCCGGAAGTCGTCGACATACGGCGACATAAACAGCCCCGTCGTATACCCCGCCTCCTGCAAAACAGCCCGGATGAAGGAAGCCGTACTCCCTTTCCCGTTGGTGCCGGTGATATGGATGGCGCGCAGCCGGTCCTGCGGTTCCCCCATGCGCGCGCAAAGGGCGCGCACACGCCGCAGGCCAGGCTTTGTGCCAAAAGTACGGATAGATTCGATATAAGATACCGCTTGTTCGTAGGTCATCTTATTTCAGCTTTTCCAGCGCCGCTACGCTTTCCGCGATCTGTGCAAGCAGGCTTTCAAACTTCTCCGCGCGCGCACGTTCCATGTCGACAACCTTCTGCGGGGCCTTAGCAGTAAAGCCCTCATTTGCAAGTTTGGCACGGGTGCGGGCGAGGCCGGCTTCGGCCTCTGCTTTTTCCCTGCCAAGGCGGGCAAGCTCGGCCGCGACATCGACAAGATCGCTCATCGGCAGGTAAAGCGTTGCCGCATTGGTAACAACAATAACCATCCCTTCGGTATTTTCCGGTGCAGAAGAAAGGATTTCAAGCTCAGAAGCATAGGCAAGCCGCTTGACAAACGCCTCCCCATCGCGGAAAATATCCGGGTTTTTCGCCAGGATTAGCAGTTTCGCACGGCGGGACGGCGGCACATTCATCTCTGCGCGGCGATTCCGGATTGCGCGGATGGCGTCCATAATCGCTTCCATCTCCGCTTCATCCGCTGCAAAGTCTAGCGCGGCGTCCGGCCCTGGCCACGGCGCAACCATGATACTTTCGCCTTCATGCGGCAGCGCCTGCCAGATTTCCTCTGTGATAAAGGGCATAAACGGGTGCAGAAGCTTCAGCGTGTTCGACAGCACATAGCACAGCACTTGTCCGGCGGCACGGCGCGCTTGGGGATGCGCTTCATCATTCAGACGGGATTTGGTCAGCTCAATATACCAGTCGCAGAAGCTGTCCCAGATAAAGTCATAGAGGTTGGCTGACGCGACGCCCAATTCAAAAGCCTCGATATTGGCGCTTACCTCACGTACAAGGGTATTGTATTTGGAAAGAATCCAGCGGTCTTCCAGTTCCAGCTTTTCCGGAAGCGCAAGCGGCATATCTTCATCGAGGTTCATCAGCACAAAGCGCGCGGCATTCCAGATTTTATTGCAGAAATTGCGGCTGGCTTCGACACGTTCAGTTGAAAAACGCATATCGTTTCCGGGGCTGTTGCCGGTGACAAGGGTAAAGCGAAGCGCATCGGCGCCATACTGACTGATAATTTCCAGCGGATCAATACCGTTGCCAAGGGACTTGGACATTTTCCGTCCCTGTGCGTCGCGCACAAGGCCATGGATCAGCACGCGGTCAAACGGACGTTTATGCATCTGTTCCATACCCGAGAAAATCATACGGGAAACCCAGAACGTAATGATATCATAGCCAGTCACCAAAACGCTGGTCGGGTAAAAATAGTCAAGCTCTTCCGTTTTATCTGGCCAGCCCAGCGTCGAAAACGGCCACAGCGCAGACGAAAACCAGGTGTCCAGCACGTCCGGATCCTGATGGACATGCGTACTGCCGCATTTGGGGCAGACCGCAATATCCTCACGTGAAACCGTCATTTCCCCGCAGTCATCACAATAAAATGCCGGGATCCGGTGCCCCCACCACAACTGCCGGGAGATACACCAGTCATGCAGATTTTCCATCCAGCGGATATAGTTTTTTGAAAACCGGTCCGGTACAAATTTCAGCTCGCCCGAGGCGACAACATCAATTGCCGGACCTGTCAGCGGACCCATTTTCACAAACCACTGGTCAGAAGTAATCGGCTCAACCGTCGTACCGCAGCGGTAGCATACGCCGACATTATGCTTTGTCGGCTCAATATGGTCAAGCAAGCCCAGCCCGTCGAGTTCTTTGACAATAGCCTTGCGCGCGGCATAGCGGTCCATACCGTTAAACTTCCCGCCATTGATGATCCTCGCATCGTTATCAAGGATCAGGATTTCCGGCAGGCCATGCCGCTTCCCGACTTCAAAATCGTTGGGATCATGACAGGGCGTAATCTTAACGCAGCCGGTACCGAAATCCTTTTCTACATAGTCGTCGGCAATCACCGGGATCTCCCGGCCGGTCAGCGGCAGCAGGAGCGTTTTGCCGACCAGATGGGTATACCGCTCGTCTTCCGGGTTGACCGCGACGGCAGTATCCCCGAGCATGGTTTCCGGACGGGTGGTCGCAATGGTAACATATTCGCCGGGCTGATCTTTGATCGGATATTTGATATGCCAGAAAGAACCGTCTTTCTCTTCATACTCCACCTCTGCGTCCGACAGGGCGGTCGTGCAGTTAGGGCACCAATTAATGATCCGGCTGCCTTTGTAGATCAGCTTTTTCTCATAAAGATTCACAAACACCTCGCGCACAGCACGGGACAGCCCTTCGTCCATTGTAAAACGTTCGCGGCGCCAGTCGCAGGATGCACCGAGGGTCTTGAGCTGGGTAATGATCCGGTCGCCATAATGGCGTTTCCAATCCCAGACCTTATCCAAAAACGCCTCGCGGCCGAGATCATAACGCGTTTTTCCTTCTTTGGTGCGCAGCTCTTCCTCCACCTTGATCTGCGTCGCGATGCCTGCATGGTCGGTGCCAGGCATCCACAGGGCGCTGTAACCCTGCATACGCTTCGTGCGGATTAGGATATCCTGAAGCGTCTCATCAAGGGCGTGCCCCATATGGAGCTGGCCGGTAACATTGGGGGGCGGGATCACAATACAGAAGGGCCTTTTCGATTTATCCACTTCCGCGTTAAAGTACCCGTTGGCCTCCCAGTCCGCATAAAGGCGCTTTTCGACCTGCTGCGGATCGTAGACCTTTTCAAGTTCGCGTTTCATAGTTTTCTCCTTTATCCATAATACAAGATATTGACTTATAAGGATTTTATCATGATGACCTCATCGTGAAAACTGCCGTCGCCGAAACGATAGGCGCGCCAGAAGCGCGCGCACTCCGAAAAACCAAGCTTTTCATACAGCATGCGTGCACGATCATTGCCATCGATATAGGAAAGCCCGGCGTGCAATATACTGCGCTGCCGCGCCGTATCGATAAGTGTAGAAAGCATTGCGGTACCCAGACCCCAGGATCTGCGATACAGTGCAATAGAAACCGAGGCACAATGGGCGATTTTTTATTTTGTATAGAATTCAATATGACAATTCCCGGCAAACTCGCCGTCAACTTCAGCAACCAGTATCAGATCATTTGGCAAAGACAAAACCATTTTGATGAACTCCTGCTCCGTTTCAAGACCGGGGACATCTTCTCCAGGTGAACGTAGAACAAACGGCGTTTCTTCCGCCATAACACGCAGATAATCAAGCATTGTCTCCGCATCGGCAGGATAAGGGGCGCAGCGTAAGGCTGCATCCCTTATGCAGCGGAATCGTTTCTTCTGTAAACTCCAAATTACCCCTCCCTTCCAAAACAAAAAAAGCCTTCGCCCCGGATTCCAGGGCGAAGGCATGCCTCGCGGTACCAACCTGATTCAGACACAAAAGCGGTGTCCCTTAAACCGGATACATTTCCATATCCGTACCCGGCTAACGGTGGGTCTCCGGCGGGGCCTACTTGCCTTTCACGTTCAGTCCGCAGCTCCAAGGCTACCTTCCCATCCCTGCGCACGGAGCCTTGCACCGAACCGGCCCCTCTCTATGCTTTGCAAGGACAGTACTCCTCCTTTTCAACGCCTTTTTCCATATAGATCTGTTTTTATTATAATACGCCGGAAATAGGCTGTCAATACGGAAAAATGAAGAATTTCCGGAAGCCAAATCATCGCCTCTTGAAAAAACTGACAGATTGTTATACACTGGATACGATTTTTAAAAGAAGAGGTACCGATCATGCCGAAGGTCTCTTTAACCCGTTGTGAAGATTATACGCCTGCACATGCGCGGCAGGCGCTGATTGATGTGCTTGCGCCCCTGGGAGAGCTGGACTTCGTCAAACCCGGAATGCGCATTGCCGTCAAAGCCAACCTGATTACCACCAAGCATTACGACGCAGCCGCAACCACACATCCGGTTCTGCTTGCCGAATTATGCCGGCTGATCCGCGAGCATGGAGCGCAGCCCATTGTCGGGGACAGCCCCGGCGGCCCGTTCCTTCTGACTTATCTGAAAACGACTTATCACGCCGCTGGAATGGCTATGGTGGAAAAAGCCGGCGGGATTTTAAATTACAATATCAAAAGCCGGGATGCGGATTTTCCTGAAGGCAAGATCCTGAAAAAAGTCACCTATACCGACTGGCTTGCTTCCTGCGACGCCGTGATTAGCTTCGCCAAACTGAAAACACATGCGATGCTCGGTTATACTGGCGCGGTCAAAAACCAATTCGGTATTGTTCCCGGCGTGATGAAATCGGAATTTCACTCGCTTTATCCAAGGGTGCCGGATTTCTGCGATATGCTGATCGATTTAAACGAATTTATCAAACCCTCGCTCGCCCTTATCGACGGGGTTGTAGCGATGGAGGGTAACGGCCCGGCCGCCGGAAAGCCACGCAAACTGGGCTGCCTGATCGCATCAGACAGTGTTTATCACGCCGATGTTGCCGCGGCAGAGATAATCGGCCGCAATTGGACTCAGCTTCCGCTTCTGGCGGCGGCGGTGGAGCGCGGCCTTGCGCCAAAAAGCTCTGCACAGCTTGACCTGGTTGGAAATATTGATGATTTCCGGGTCACAGACTTCGAAAACCTGAATATCGGCGGCGTTTCCTTCGGCGGAAGTGAAAACAGCGCCCTGATGCGGGCAATCCGCAACCTGATTGCCCGGCGTCCGCAGGTTGACCGGGAAAAATGCGTCGGCTGCGGTATGTGCGCCAAAAACTGTCCGCGCGGTGTAATTGAAATGAAGCATAAGCTTCCCCGATTTGATGTACAGGCCTGCATCCGATGCTTCTGCTGCCAGGAACTATGCCCAAAGGAAGCAATCTCCGTAAAAACAACGCTTCTTTCCAAACTTCTGAACTGAAAGGGAACCTTTATGCACATTCTTGTTGTTGTAGACATGCAAAATGATTTTATCACCGGGCCGCTCGGCACGCCCGAAGCGCTTGAAATCGTTGCACACGTTGCAGAAAAAATCCGCAGTTTCAATGGGCGCGTCCTGTTTACGCGCGATACCCATAGTGCAAATTATCTGCAAACACAGGAGGGAAAAAAGCTCCCTATCCCCCACTGTATCCAAGGCACGCCCGGTTGGGAAATCTGCCCTTGTCTGGAAGCGCTGCGACAGGAAATGCCGATAGACAAGCCCGGATTTGCTTCGCTCGGTCTGGCGCAGGTATTGAAGGCTTATCACGAACATGAACAGACCATCGATTCGGTTACCCTGTGCGGACTGTGCACAGATATCTGCGTCATCTCCAACGCCATGCTGCTGAAAGCCTATCTTCCGGAAGTCCCGATTCGTGTCGACGCGGCCTGCTGTGCCGGCGTTACGCCGCAGGGGCATGCAACAGCCCTTGAAGCCATGCGCGCCTGCCAAATCGAAATCATCGGAAAATAAAAAACGGATCCAGGTTCACGCAATCGGAGGCACTGCCCATAAACAGCATTATAAATATCGGCTTTCATGGATAGTAAAGAGATTCATCACAAAAATGCCAGCCTATTGGCCGGTATCCCATTTTGAAAGGAAGATTTATGTCAGAATTTTTTGAAATGACCGCCGCCGAACTGTCCGACGCGATGCGCGCCGGTACGCTGAAAAGTGAAACTCTTGTCCGGTATTATCTTGCACGAATCAAAAAATATGACCAGGCGGCAGGGCTCAACGCCATTGCCGAGCTCGATCCGACAGCTGTTGAGCAAGCGCGGATCTTGGATGCCGAAGGGGACCGGAGCTCCCGCTTTTCGGAGTTCCTGTACTTTTAAAAGACAATATTGATGCTGCAGGACTGCATACAACTGCGGGCAGCTTTGCCCTTGCAGATAACATCGCCGCGCAGGATGCATGCGTAACTGCCAACCTGCGAAAAAACGGCGCAGTCATCCTCGGCAAGACCAATATGACTGAATTTGCCAACTATACAACGCAAGGTATGCCAAACGGCTTTAGTTCCCGGGGCGGGCAGGTTTTCAATGCTTACCGCCGCGATTATGACCCCGGCGGCTCAAGTTCCGGCTCAGGCGTCGCGATGTCAGCAGGATTATGCGCAGCTGCTGTAGGCACGGACACTGCTTTTTCGGTGATCGGCTGCGCGGCGCAAAACGGAATCACAGGGTTAAAGCCTGCCTTTGCTTCCCTTTCCAATCAGGGCATACTTCCAATTTCCCATACACTTGACAGCGCTGGAGCCATGACGCGCGATATGAACGACGCCCTGCTTTTATACAGCGCAATGCGCGGCGCCGCGCCGAATCTGACCGCAGCAACCACTCCGGAGACGCTGCGCATCGGTGTCAACATTTTTCGTTTTGATGACGTAGACCAGCCCCAGCAGGCGCGTTATACCGCTTTATTCGCTGCACTTAGAACTGCCGGCGCTACAATAGAAGAGGTTTCCCACCCATACATCCCTCAATTAAAGGATATTATGCGCTGCGAGTTTGCGCATGATCTTAACGTTTATCTTGCCGGTACGAAGGCAAAAAACCGGTCGCTTGCACAGATCGCCGCTGTGTATGAAGCCTGCCCTTCCCGTATGCCTTATGGCATCAGCTACCTTCAGGATGCGCTTCTCAGCGCGGCAGAAAATAACGGAAACGCAGCTTATTCAGAGGCACTGCGGCTACGGGAAAAACTGCGCCAAGAATTTTTTGAGGAAGCCTCGGATTTCGACGCTTTTGTCATGACCGGCCCGACACAGTTTATGCACTTTCTGGGCCTGCCCTCCTGTACGCTGCGCCTGGGTATGGCGGATGACGGTACTCCTCGCGGCATAATCCTTTACGGCGCGGATGAAAGCCGTCTGTTTTCTGCTGCACTTACAATAGAAAAATTCACATTGTCCACACAGCTTCCAAAACTATAAAAACGCGCCCGGCCGTACGCAAAACCGTACAGCCGGGCATTTTGCTATTCAGGGGTTAGGATTTCCTCCAACGGCGCCGCGTCAAAATCCGCAAGCGCCGGATGGCCGGTCAGCGCACGTATAATCCGCCATCCCTCACGGCTGTGGGCGGCATTTTCCGGGATCGGACGGAAGCCGAAATCCAGATAAATCCGGCATGCAAGCCAGGTATTCGTCTGGGTCGGTACCTTTGCGTGCGTATAGCCCAGCTCGCGCATACGGGTAAGCGTACGGGCGATCAGGGGCTTTGACAAGCCCCTGCCCTGCATATCCCGGCGGACAGCAACCCAGTGAAGCCAGCCCGCACCTGAGCTGTCCCGTCCATAGATATCATAAAACGCGGTCGCCGTTGCAATTTTTTCACCCTGCGCATCTTCAATAAAAATCATGCGCCGGCAAAGTTCTTCATCCTTGCCTTCATAATAACGGCGCCAGGCTTCAAGCCCCTGTGCATAGTTAGAAAATTCCTTTGCTGATTGCTCAATAGATATCCAGGCATCCCGGTCTCCGGGCTGATAAAAGCAAAACCGGCAGCCAGGCGGGAGCGTATACACAGGAATTTCCTCCAGGTTTTTCCGTTCAAGCACAAGCTCATAATACCGGATACGGGAATCATGGTTATCCAACAGCATATTCCGCCCTCTTTTCTGTAACGCTTGCCGCAGCGACGCTTATGTTCAGAACAGGCGCTTTCCCGCACACGCCGGGCATGCAAAGGGACCCGGAAGCGGAGCGGCGCCGCGATGGCCGCCAAAATAGTCGCGGTCAAAGATAATCGGCGTGCCGTCCGGATTTTCATATTTCTGTTCCGGCTCAAAGGCCTCGCCCAACGTCTCTGTGGAGATCACGCCGGCCCGGGTCTGCGGCATCAATGAATAGAGATTGGTTTCCAGATAAACGCCGCCGTCTTTTTCGACGAGTTTTACCTCGGCCCTACCCTGGGCGGCAAGCGCGTCTTTTTCATTGCACTGCGGTCTTGCGCCATTGAAATAGACATTCCCACCCGTCCAGACCGGAA
Source organism: uncultured Eubacteriales bacterium (assembly GCA_934546935.1). Classification (GTDB taxonomy): domain Bacteria; phylum Bacillota; class Clostridia; order Oscillospirales; family QAMX01; genus CALWJF01. The sequence continues at coordinate 43,167 of CAKTEH010000014.1, read as the reverse complement.
GCTTATGGAAATAGGCATCGCGGCGGCGTGCACGGGCCTCAGACGGCGTTTCTCCTGCAAGCGGCGCAAACAGCGCGCGCCAGTCCTCTTCAGTCGGATATTCATCAAAACAGGAAAGCCCGACTTCGCAGTTGAGCGGAGACGGCGCCGGCAGTTTGCCGGCCGGTTCTGGCGCTTTTAAATACACCTCCGGAACTTCTCCCTGAATAAAAATATTATTGTAAAAACGGTCGTCTCCATGAAGGATGGACATGAAGCCGTTGATTTCCGTCCTGTGCGGAACATGGTACGGCGTATAACGAGGCTGCCCCGTCTTGGGGTTCTGCGTACCTGCACCGACAAAGGTAAAGGAACCGGCAACCAGATTGTGCACATAGGCAAGACCTTGCGTAGACAGACGTCCGGCAAAAACAGAAAGGAAAATGTTATTATCCAGCAGCGTAGGGCCATGGCTGACCTCAACAAAGACATCCTCCCCAATGCTCAGGCCCTGCATACCCTTGGCATGCGCCGGCGGCATATTGTCGTGGAACAGGTTTTGCGTTACCCGCGTACCCTGCGCCTGCCAGTCCAGCCACAGACCGCGAGTGCAATGATGGAAATGATTGCGGCGGATGATAACGTCGATCGCCGCGTGCAGCTTGATCCCGCCGATCTCCGCGCCACCGAGCTGCTGTTTATTATTGATATGATGGATATGGTTATCTTCGATAATAGAAAATACACAGCCCAAATGCCCAACGATACCGGTCTGCTCACAATGATGGATATTGCAGCGGCGGACAATATGTCCCCCAATCTTCTCTTTAACCCAGCCTTCGCGCTGTGCCTGGCAGATTGCATCGCGTTCGGTCTGCGTACCATCCTTGACAAGCTTCAGCGTCCACTTGTTTTCATTATTGGGCTGGAGATATTTCCCCAATGAAATCCCACAGCATTTTGAATTGGAAATGTCGCAGTCCTCGATAATCCATCCCTTAGACCAGTGCGGGCCAACCATGCCTTCCTGATAAGCCGTCGGCGGAGCCCAGGTGGTCGCAGCCTGGCGTACAGCAAAGCCGGAAAGCGTAATATAGTCCACGCCCTCGCGATCGGGATAGAAGCAATTGCGGCGGACATTGATTTCTATGTCTTCCTGATTCGGATCTATTCCAAAGAAATTGGCATAAATTACGGTCTCATCACCCTCCTGGCAGGCATACCAGCGGTGTTTCGTCCACTCGTGATCTTCCCAGGATGATTCATGGGGTTCAGCCGCCAGAACCTGTTCAAGCGATTGGGTTTCATAGAAGGAATGTCCATTGACATATACTTCTCCTGTATGAACCGGAAGTGCGCTTGTGTACCAGTCTCCCCAAATGCGCGTGGTGTAGGGATTGTATTCGCCGAAAATTCCGTTTCCGATACGGGCAACATAAGTATCGCCGCTATATTTTTCCCAATTCTTAACCTGCTCTGCGCCCGTAATCACCGCGCCGAGCGGAACCTCTGAGCGGTATGTAATGCGTGCGTCTGCGCGGCCTGCGTTCTTTGGGTTTACATACTCGCGGTAAATACCCGGAGCAACAAGGATTTCGTCGCCTGCCACTGCAATATCAGCCGCATCCTGAATATGGCGGAACGGGCGCTGCTTCGTCCCGTTTCCATCCCGGCACGCGCCTGAGTCAACATAATAAATCATTTTTTCTGCCTCCCTCTGTATGCTTGATCCATTTTGTCCTTGTTCCCATTGTACGCCCAGAGATTTCTCCTGTCAAGAAAGGCAGAAAAAAATGCAAATATTTTTCACAAATCCTCTTGACAAATCTAAAACAGATTTGTATACTATAACTGTAAATAGTGAAACAACTCCCCTAGGGATTGTTTAGATAAATTGGTACTATGCCGAACGAAAGAGGTGGGTCCAATGTTCTGAGCAGTGCCGGCAGAGGAAGATTTGGCCGGCTATTTACAAAAAAGCTCTTGTTTTCCCAGCAAATTTATTCCCTGGCCATTGAATGAAATAGATCTGATGCGATTTCAGCATGCGGATAAGCGGTCGAAGAGAGTTTGGTAAATTTGTGTGGGGATAACACGTGAAAAAGAAAGGAGACGGATTACGGGTGATTGAACCGAAAAGCGTACAATAGCCCCTTGTTCTGAAAGATGGACAAGGGGCTATTTATTTTTGATACTTCCCGCATTCCAAATGCCAAATCATAGAATTTCTGTTTCTAATCCATTTTCCCTAAAAGTCCGGTCTCATTTGTGTCATTGTACAATGTACAATGCTGAAAAAAGCCTGTGAAATTCACAGGCTTTTTTCAGTCCCGCTGGCGGCCATATAATGCCGCGCGGCGTTCAGCTATGGCAATAAAATCTTCATATGCCGCACTCCGATTACGCGGGTCGCGCAGAAGTGCAGACGGATGGAAGGTCGCAGTCATCGCAAACGCGCCTTTTTCAAACCATTGCCCATGTTCACATGTAATCCGGAAATCCGGCTTGATGATACGCATTGCAGCAATACGGCCCAAACATACAATGATTTTGGGATGAAGCAGTTTTGTCTGCGCCCGGAGCCAGGGAATGCATGCTTCCTGCTCCTCAGGGAGCGGATCCCGGTTACGGGGCGGACGGCATTTTACAATATTAGCAATGTATACGCTTTCCCGTTCAATCCCAACGGCACATAGATAATCATTCAGCAGCCGTCCGGCAGGTCCGACAAAAGGTTCGCCGCTCAAATCTTCCTGCTCGCCAGGCCCTTCGCCAATAAACAAGACATCTGCCGGAGCCGGCCCGACACCGAAAACCACATTCTTGCAGCCCTGACGCAGGCCACAGCGCGTACAGGTAAGGCAGGCTATACGAAGGTTCTCAAGCTGATCCGACTCTGCCATCACAGCTCTTAAAAGTTAAAGTTATCGCGGCGGCTGGAACCACGCTTAAAGATCTTGTCGATATCATCAAACAGATCGTCCTTACTGTCGAAGTCCGCGACCGGCGAAGCCGTTTCCGCATCTGCTTTCGGCGCAGTTTCCGCTGCGTACTCTTCCTTATCGGAACCCGCCGCTTCGACATCCAGTGTCGGCTTATGGTCAAACTGCGTGGCAATAACCGTAATGCGGAATTCATCCTCCAGATTCTCATCAATCGAGGCGCCGAAAATAATATGTGCGCTTTCATGCGCGGCTTCCTTTACCATCGAAGCGGCCGTTTCGACTTCTTCGAGGGTCATATCCGGCGAACCGGTAATATTCAGGATCACGCCGCGCGCGCCCTTGATCGAAGTTTCCAACAGCGGGCTCTGGATTGCAATACGGGCAGCTTCTTCCGCCTTTTCGCGCCCGGAAGCCGCGCCGGTACCCATATGTGCATAACCGGCGTTTTTCATGATTGCAGTCACATCGGCAAAGTCAAGGTTGACAATGCCTTCCATTGTGATCAGCTCGGAAATACTCTGAATTGCCTGCTTTAAAACACTGTCGGCAATTTCAAATGCATTTTTAAAAGTGATCTTCTGCTCGCTGACCAGCTTCAGGCGTTCATTTGGAATCACGATCAGCGCATCAACCTTACCGCGCATCTCCTCGATACCTGCTTCCGCCTGCAGGCGGCGCTTGGAGCCTTCAAAATCAAACGGACGGGTTACAACCCCGATGGTAAGAATCTCGCGCTCACGGGCAACCTCCGCAACAACCGGCGCGGCACCGGTGCCCGTACCACCGCCCATACCGGCGGTAATGAATACCATATCGGTATCTTCCAAAAGCTTGGAAATCTCACTTCTGGTTTCCTCAGCAGCTTTTTTGCCTACTTCAGGGTTTGAACCGGCGCCAAATCCCTTGGTCAGCTTATCTCCAATCTGGAGCTTACGGGGCGCAGCCGAATGCATCAGCGCCTGCTTGTCCGTGTTGAGCGAAACAAACTCGACGCCGCGGATCCCGCTTTCGATCATACGGTTGACCGCATTGTTCCCGCCGCCGCCAACGCCAATAACTTTTATAGTAACAACATTATCCGTGCCGTTTTCAAATTCAAAGCCCATTTTCTTACCCCCAAGTAGAGATGCATATTATAAATCGATATTCTATGCTTAAAACTATTTTAACCTCATATTTCCGAGTAGTCAACAGAAATTTTTAGGATTTGTGACAAAAAGTGACAATTCCATTGAAATTTTCCGAAACTCTACCGAAGCGGTTGGAAACTGACACGTTCAATATTCGACACATCAATCGTTCCAGCAGCTTCCTCGCTGTTACGTTCGATTACCTCGGCCAGAAGCGCCAGCTTCATTTCAAGATCGGAGGTGTCGCCGAGCTGGACAGTAATACGGTTCTGATAAAGGAAGGAAATGGAATAAATACGTTCGAGATTGATACTGTCGATATTTTGAATCCAGTCCGAACCGACAATATAAGCAAGAACATTCTGCAGTGTTTCCAGCATTAGCGGATCAGAAAATACAAGCTGCTTCCCCGTTTCCAGTTCCACAGGCGCCGTACAGACAATTTCCGGAAGGTCATAAAGCGCACCTGCCACCGTGTATTCCAGAAGATAACCCCGATCGTCGATAATATAGGAGATCCCTCCGTCGACAATTTTCGCCGTCGGTATACGTTCTGTAACCTCGATATCCACCGTTGTCGGGTATTTCTGCCGGATTGATACCGATTCGATATAGGGCAGCGCATCTAAAATACGGTCCGCAGCTTTCCCCCGGCTTAAAAACAGCATTTTATCCCCGGTCTCAATACCAGAGTAATGGATAATCTCCTCTCCGGAATAACGCTGCGTACTGTTGCAGCGGATCGTACGCACCTCGAAAAACGCAAACAGGACAAACAGTACTATAGCGGTAATCGCAATCCCCAAGGCAGTTTTGTAAAGCAATTCTGCCGTTTTGCCGTCACTACGGCGGTAAAGGACCGGACGATGCCGCACCTCCCGGAAGCGGAACGGCTCAACCTCTTTTGCTTCACGGCGTCTGGCGCGCCGGCGGGCACGGCGGGCGCGCTCCTGTGCCGCCTGCTGCGCGCGCGCCTTGCGGGCACGTGCGGCGGCTTGGCGGCGCAATTGCCCGGCATCCGCCGGCTTGTCCATCCCAGCCGCAACAGGCGGCTGTTTTTTCTTTTTTCCACCTGTTTTCTGCTTCACCGGAGCACGTTTCGGCGTCTGGCGCACTGCCGCATCCGAATTGGACAGCGCATCTTCGCTGCGCCGCCCGGCCCCCGTACGCGGCAATTCCTGCGGCGCCGGCGGGCGCTGGGAAGTGCGCCCGCCGCAGCTGTATCTGGTTTTGCGTTTTTCTGAGGCCATCTTATGCTCCACAATCATTTTCATTTACCCGGATAATATCTGCGCCAAGACAACTGAGCGTCTGCTCAATGTGTTCATAACCCCGGTCGATATAGCCCCGGTCAGAAATCCAGGTCTCGCCCTGTGCCCCCAACGCGGCAGTAATCAGCGCGGCGCCTGCACGCAGGTCGCCGGCATCCACATGTGCGCCGTGCAGCACAGGCACCCCATGCACATGGGCGATCCGGTCAAAGGCCTGGATCCGCGCGCCCATGCGAAGAAGGCTTTCTATATGATTATACCTTGATTCAAAGATATTTTCAATAAAAATACTTTCCCCTTTTGCAAAACACATCAGCGCCATCAGCGGCGGCTGCAAATCCGTGGAAAAACCCGGATACGGATTCGTTTCCACCGGTGCTATCGCCTCCGGACGTCCGTTCGCAGATACACGCACCGCATCCGCCCAGGAACGTACAGCATATCCTGCCTCGGCAAGACAGTGGGAAAGCTGGGAAACGCGCACGGAATCAATCCCGCGCACCGTAGTTTCCCCGCCGCTGGCGGCAGCGGCGCACAGCAGGGTACCAGCGGCGATCCGGTCCCCGCGCACCGTATATTCGACAAAGCCGCAGCTGCGTCCTCCGGAGACGATTACCGTCGGTCCCCCTGCGCCGTTTACCTCAAAACCTGCGCGGTGAAGGAAATCCGCGAGATCCGCGATTTCCGGTTCCCTGGCGGCATTATAAATGATACTGCTGCCTTCTGCCGTACAGGCGGCCAGGATTGCATTTTCCGTCGCGCCTACCGAAGGGAAAGGCAAAGAAATCTGCGCGCCGCGCAGCTTCAGCGCACGGCACAGATAATGTTCCCCGTCATACTCCATATCCACGCCAAGCGCACGCAGGGCGTGGATATGATAATCGATCGGCCGTTCTCCAAGGAAACAGCCCCCCGGGCTGGAAATGCGCACATTTCCCGTCCTGCCCAACATAGCCCCGGCAAAGATCACAGATGAACGCATCCGTTTCATCAACCGGTCAGGAATCTCATAGCCGTTAAGCGCCCGGCTGTCAATATAAATATCCCCGCCCCTGCGCTCAGCTTTGCAGCCCAGCGCATGCAGAATCTCCAATGCACAGGAGACATCGCTGATATCCGGGCAATTATGTAAAAGCGTTTCACCGCCAACCAGTATGGACGCTGCAAGAATTGGAAGGATTCCGTTTTTCGAACCCTGCACCTGAATTTCCCCGCGAAGCGGGTTTGCGCCCCGTATAACAAATTCCGACATAATACGCCTCCCTTAACCCGCGCTTGCGCGCGGCATGTTCAGCCCATACTATGCCGAAATTCCCGATTCGGTTCTTAACGCTTCCCCATTTGCACGGACAGCGCACCGTGCAAAGGCCCTCCGGCGGCTTGGGAAAAGAGAGCAGCCGGAAACGTACCGGATCTCAGCAGGGAATGCCGGCCGCTTTACATGAGGTCCAGCAAGATAAGCGGCAGCGCAGAGCTACCGCCGTCCAGAAAGCGTCTTCTCGATGCATGCGTAGATATTTTCCAATGCGTCAGGCTTGGCAAATTTACGGATATTGCGCGACAGCGCGCGGCACTTTTCCGGATCCTCCAGAAGCCCGGATGCGGTTTTATACAGCGTCTGCGCCGTCAAATCTTTTTCAAGCAGCACAACCGCAGCTCCCGCTGCTTCCAGTGCCCGGGCATTTTTTTCCTGATGGTTTTCCGCAACATTGGGCGAAGGCACCAAAATCACCGGCTTACCCATCACCGCCATTTCTCCAAGCGTACTGGCCCCAGCCCGGCAGAGGATCAAGTCCGCCGCGGCATAAACGCGCGCTGCATCATAGATATAGTCGCGTACATCTATATTCGGATGTGCGGAAAGCTCAACACCCTTTTCGCGAATGCGTTCGGGCACCCAGGTATACCCATAATTACCAATCGCATGGATCAGCTGATGATGATTTTCTTTTGCCTCTATTGCAATAAAGTCGCACATCAGCTCGTTCATGCGCTGCGCGCCAAGCGAACCCCAGACCGATACAATCAGCGGACGGGCGTCAAGGCCCAATTCCCGCCGTGCCGCATCATAATCGGCAAACAGGATATCCTCCCGCACCGGGCTTCCGGTCAGCACAATTTCCCTTCCGGAAACCTGGGTACGCGTTTGTTCAAAACAGATCATTGTGCAGTCGGCTTTTTTGGAGAGCACCCTGGTTGTCATACCAGCCAGAGCGTTCACCTCGAGGATTACGTTGGCAATACCGAGCTTCTGCGCCGCATGGACGACCGGATAGCTGGCATAACCGCCGCAACCGATAACAATATCCGGCTCGAAGCCCCGGACCAAGGCACGGGCGCTTTTGGAAGTATGCGCTACATTCCTCAAATTCTTCAGATTATAGACAACTCCCGCCGGCTTGAAGCTGCGTCGGAAGCCCCGAATTTCAAAAGTTTCCAGCCGGAAGCCTTCACGCGGCACCAGTTTTTCCTCCATACCGCCCTTGGAGCCGCAGAAAACGATTTCGCTGCCGGGATTTCGCCTTGCAATATATTTCGCAATGGCCAACGCGGGATTGATATGCCCACCCGTACCGCCGCAGCCAATCAATACCTTCATAAACTCAGCCCTTTCTGGAAGCCGGAATCTGTCTGGATACCGCGAGCACCATCCCAAGCTCCGCAAACAATATCAAAAGCGATGTACCGCCGGAAGAGAAAAACGGAAGGGAAATCCCAGTTACCGGCAGCATCCCGGAAACAACGCCAATATTAAAAAACACCTGTACGGCAATCTGTGTCGTAACGCCAACGGCGATCAGCGTCCCAAAATTATCGCGCGCCTTAAGCGCAATATAGTAGCCCCTTAAAACAAATGCGGCAAACAGCAGGATAATCAGCACCGCGCCTACATAGCCAAGTTCTTCACAGATAATTGCAAAAATAAAATCGTTGTACGGTTCCGGAAGATACAGGTTTTTTTGCCGGCTCTGCCCAAGCCCAAGGCCGAAAAGGCCCCCCGAGCCAATTGCGTACAATGACTGCAAGATCTGGTAGCCGTCGCCCTTCGGGTCGAGATACGGGTCAAGCCAGATATTGATTCGATCGATACTGTAGCCAAGCCCAAATACAACCCAGGCAAACAGGGCAACCGCAACCACGCCGATAATCGCCAGATGGGAGATTTTCGCACCGGCAATGAAAATAATTACAATGCCGGTCACCGCGATGATAACCGTCGCCGACAAGTGCGGCTCTTTCATTAAAAGCACTGCCATCATGCCAATGATCACCAGAAACGGCACAATACCATACATCAGCGAGCGCATCCGCTTCCCCATCCGCACAGCGAAGCTTGAGAAGCTGATAATCACCGCCGCTTTTGCAATTTCAGACGGCTGGATGGTAAACAATTGCCCGATGGAGATCCAGCGCGTCGCGTTGTTATAGTTTTCACCGATAAACAGTACCAGGATCAGCAGCAGAAAAGACACCAAAAGCGCAGGAACAGCAAATTTATGATAAATCTGATACGGGAATACCATGACAATAAACATCACAACAAAACCCGCCAAAGCAAACAGAACCTGTCTGGTGAAAAAATATGTAGCATTTGCGTACTTATAATAAGCTGCCGAATAGCTGGCAGAAAACAGCATCACAAGGCCGACTGACATCAGCATGACGGTCAACATGAAGTACGGCACATCAAAGCCGCGTATACCAAAACGGCCGATTAAGCCCTTCCTGCGCCGGCGGCGCGGCCGCTGGTGCGGCGCTTCAGCGGGCAGGACTGCCGCAGCATCCTCTGCAGCGGTATACATTTTGCTATAGGTATTGGGATCCATGTGGACCTCCTTTTCAGGATACAGACTGCAGAGAAATCAGCGGATCGCCAGCGTGCTGACTGCGCACATAAGCAGGGTAATCGCCGATGCAGCAAATACGATCTGCCGTTCGCTGAAACCGCACATTTCAAAATGATGGTGGATCGGGGCCATTTTAAACAGGCGCTTCCCATGGCTGAGCTTAAAATAACCGACTTGCAGGATATCGGAAAGCACTTCAATTATGTAAATAATCCCGACCAGAATCAGAATCAGCGGCATCTCAAGTGCAAACGCCATCCCGGCCACCAGCCCGCCAAGGAAAAGCGAACCGGTATCCCCCATAAACACTTTTGCAGGATAAAAATTATAAATCAGGAAGCCGCCCAGCCCACCGGCTGCTGCTGCCGGCAGCAGCGCGAGCTTTAAAAAACCTTCGTCAGCCGTCTGCGAAAGACGCAGGCAGGCGAAACAGAAAAACGCCATGACAATAAAGGTAACACAGGAACACAGGCCGTCAAGGCCGTCGGTGAGGTTGACCGCATTGTCTGTCCCAACGATTACAAATCCGGCAAAGATAAAATACACAATCCACGGAAGCCGGAGCGTCGTCTCAAAAAACGGGATTTCCAGGACCGGCTCCACCAGCCCACATACGCGCATGATGCTGATAAACAAAATCGAAACCGCAAGCTGCAAAAGAAATTTTGCTTTGGCACTGAGCCCTTTATTGCGGCGGTTCTTTATTTTACAGAAATCATCAATACTGCCGATCGCACCAAAGGCAAGGGCCATACACAACACGAAAATCCAGCGTCCGCTGTCGGCCCCTCCAAACAGGATCAAGCAGACCAACATAGCTACGGAAATCGCCATAATAAACAAAATACCGCCCATTGTGGGAATATTCTGCTTTTTCAAATGCCAGGTTGGGCCGTCCTCCAGAATTTTCTGGCCGAATTTAAGCCGGCGCAGCAGCCGGATCAGAGCCGGCCCAAAGGCGGCTGCGACGATAAACGCCACCGCAAAAGAAACAATCGGAGCATACATAAGCAAAATTCCCTTCGTTTCAATACTGTATTTGTACCGTTATTGCGCAAGGAACGCTGAAAGAACCTGTTCGATATGGGCGCCATGGCTGCCTTTAAAAAGGATTACATCCCCCGGTTCAGCGAGGCGGCGCAGAAACGCTGCAGCGGATGTACGGTCCAAAAACAGCGCTGTGTGCGCCGCAGGCATCCCTGCGCTGCGTGCACCTTCAATATAATACCGCGCCATATCGCCGCATGCAACCAGAAAATCACATTTTTCCGCCGCTTTCCGCCCACACTCGGCATGTGCGGCGGCGCTTTGTGCACCGAGCTCAAACATATCGCCCAGGCAGGCAATATGGCGCCCGCCTTCTAGTCCGGCCATCACACCAAGGGAGGCGGCCAGAGCCTCAGGGCTTGCATTATAGCAGTCATCCAAAATCGTAAAGCCGTTTTTCCGGTATATATTTTCCCGGCCTTTTGCCGGGATGAAGCCCGCCAGTGCAGCACAGGCCTCCTCCAGCCCAACGCCAAACATCAAACCCACGCCGACCGCTGCCAGCGCATCCAGCACATTATGCACGCCTGCGGCAGGGAGTTCCGCCTGCACACGCCTGCCGCCAAAGCAAACGGAAAAGGCCGAAGACTCCGCATTGGAAGAAACTATCTGCGCGGTAATATCGCATTCCGAATTGCGCAGGCCATAGTAGAGTATATTATGCGTAAGCTTTCCGCGCAGCGACCAAAGCAGGTCGTCATCTCCATTGAGTACAAGCTGGCCGGCGGGACGCATCCCCTCCAGAATTTCCAGCTTTGCTTTCAATATATTCTCTCGTGTACCGAAAAATTCAATATGTGCGCGGCCAATTCCGTTGATTACGGCAATATCGGGCCGCGCCATGCGCGAAAGCCGTCCCATTTCGCCGGGCATGGACATCCCCATTTCCAAAACTGCCAGTTCCGTATCGCGGTCAAGGCCGAAAAGTGTGAACGTCAGCCCCTGCTGTCCATTCCCGTCCTCTCCCGTAGTCACAATGCGGTGCTTGCCGCCCAGTACACAGGCGGTCATTCTCGTCGTTGTGGTTTTCCCAGCGCTTCCGGTAATCCCAATCGTTCTCAGTCCTGAAAACTGGGCCTTATACCCCGCAGCAATCGCCTGGCAGGCAAGCAGCACATCCGGCACATAAAGCGCCGCAGCGCCGTATTCGCCCGGCCGCGCAGTCAGCGTTGCCGAGGCGCCGTTTTGCAGCGCGCTTTGAATGAAGTCATGACCATCGAAACGCGGCCCAGGCAGCGGGACAAACAAGCTGCCTGGGCCCGCCATACGGCTGTCACGGCACAAAGTGTCAATTTCCAGATTTTCAGAGCCTTCCGGGCATACTGCGCCGGCAAAGGCTGCAATCTGCGCAAGCGTTAGTTTTTCCACGGTTTCCTGCCTTTCAAAGCTTTTCTTGCCTCATCCACATCGTTGAAATAATTGCGTACGCCGCATACTTCCTGATAAGTTTCGTTGCCTTTCCCAAGAATCAGCACCGTATCACCTGTTTCAGCGGCAGCAATCGCCTGCGCAATCGCTTCATGGCGGTTGACAATACTGGTATATTCGCGCCCACAGCCGGAGAGGCCAGGTAAAATTTCATCAATGATCGCGGCCGGATCTTCGAAACGCGGATTATCCGTCGTAATCACAATAAGATCGCAAAACTGCGCAGCAGCAGCGCCCATAACCGGCCGCTTCGTCCTGTCGCGGTTCCCACCGCAGCCAAATACGCAAATCAGCCGGCCACGGGTAAACTCCCGCGCAGTGCGGCAAATCTGCCGCACACTCTCCGGGCTGTGGGCATAGTCGACAATCACACGGAAATCCTGCCCCTCGTCAACATGCTCCAGCCGCCCGGGCACCGCCGGCGCACTGCACATGGCTTTGCACGCCGCGGCGAAATCCGTGCCCAGGCTGTGCGCGCAGGCAATTGCCGCCAGCGCATTGTAAATCATAAATTTCCCTGCGCTTGACAGACGTACCCTGCAGCGCTGCGCTCCATATACGGCATCAAACGCCTGCCCCGCATCGCCGAAAAAATCAAGTTCCTCTGCGCGGTATTGCGCTTCAGGACACTCAATTGCAAAGCTTCGCTTGGCACACGGAGTATGGGCGGCAAGGTAAGCCGAAGCCGGGTCGTCGGCATTAAGCAGTCCAAGCGGCGTCATGGAAAAAAGCTTCGCTTTGGCGGCGAGATAGTTTTCCATCGTGATATGGTAATCCAGATGATCCTGAGAAAGGTTTGTAAAAACCGCAGCGGCAAACTCTATACCGGCGACACGGCCTACGTCCAGCGCATGCGAGCTGACTTCCATCACCACATGTGTACAGCCGCGGGCAGCCATTTCGGCAAGTGTCTGATGCAGCAGGGGCGCCTCTGGCGTCGAATTTTTGGACTCGCACAAAATTTCTTCTCCCGCCATATACCAGAGTGTTCCGATCAAACCGACCTTTACGCCCAAAGCCTGCGTAAGAATATGCTTCAGGTTCAACGCAGTCGTGGATTTTCCCTTTGTCCCGGTGATGCCGATGATTTTCATCCGATCGGCGGGATTGCCGTAGAAATTCGCAGAAATTTTTGCCAGGGCGAAGTTCCCATCCCTGATGACCACGCATGGGCAGCCCTCGACCGGATACTCGGCAATGACCAGACTTGCGCCTGCAGCGGCCGCTGCATGGATATAGTCATGCCCATCCGTATTTACACGGCGCGCCGCGACAAAAGCCATACCTGGCGCAGCCTTGCGCGAGTCACAGCAGACGCCGCTGATTTCCATGTCCAGATCACAATGCAGCGCGAGTGCCTCTACACCCTGCAAAAGCTTTTCTACCCGCATCCAAACACTCCTTACTCAATATTTTCGTCGGAGGTATCGTTGACAAAGTAAACGGTAATCACACTGCCGGCTTCTACAAATTCGCCATACGCCGGTTCCTGGTTTACCGAAAGGGTCAGGTTATTGACGGATGTATTGCCGACTGCTCGGATATAAAGAGTTGAATCCTTCAAAAGCTTCTGGATCCCGGCCAGCGTCATACCCGTAATATTCGGTACGCCAACGGAATAGGTCGGCTTACTTCCGCCCATATAGACCACGATTTCCGCGCTTCTGGGCACAACCGCGCCCGCTACCGGCATCTGGCTTGTTACAAACTCTTCGTCTCCCTCAATCCGGTAATTGAGGTCGTAAAGCTTCATATATTCTTCAACTTCCTTCAGGCTCATCCCAGTGAAGTCCGGGATCGTAACGTCCAGGGTCTGATACTCGTCATCGGAATAAACCGGGTCGACGCCGAGGTAATGCAGCGATTTTTCCAACACCTCCGCCACATATGGCGCGGCGAGCATATTGCCGGAATGGGTATAAGAAGTAGGCTCATCAACCAGGATCAACACCGCAAGCTGCGGTGCATCCGTTGGCGCAATACCCAGGAAAGAAGATATGTAAAGCTTCTGGTCATCCGTGGACTCAACTGTCTTGACCGTTGTACCCGTCTTGCCGCCGACTGCATAGCCTTTGACATAGGCATTTGAGCCGGTCCCCTCGGAAACAACCTTCTCCAGCGCATAACACAGATCTTTTGATGTCTGTTCCGTTACAACCTGACGGACGCGGATAGATTCGTTATTTTCCTTTATTGTCCTGTCTTCCCCAATCACCTGCCGAATCAGCAGCGGTTCATATAACGTCCCGCCGTTGACAGCAGCACTAATCGCCGTGATCAGCTGAAGCGGGGTAACATTGAAGGTCTGGCCGAAGGATGCGGTTGCAAGGGAGATCGGCACAGTATTCAAATACGTTTCCGAGTGATACAAGCTTTCAGAGCCGCCGCCTTCGCCGGTCAGCTCAATCCCGGTTTTCTCCGTAAAACCAAACGCTTCAAAATATTTATAAAACGTCGAACCGCCCAGCCGCTGCGCAACATTGATAAAAACCGGGTTACAGGAATTCTTAATCCCGTCAAGGAAAGTTTCCTGCCCGTGTGGCCGGTCGGACCAACAGCCGATCCTCCGGTCATAAATCACGATGGATTTTGTACCGTTGCAAACAAAGGAATTGTCATACAGAGTTGTAACCGACTCCTCCAGCGCCATTGCCGCGGTGATGATCTTGAAAACAGAACCGGGCTCGTAGGTCGTCGTTATAACGCCATTGGTCCATAGTTCCAAAAGCGCCTGGTTATACGCGGTTTTGCGCTCCTCGTCATCCGTAATCAGGCTGAGCTCTTCGCTGACTGCCGCATCCCGGATTGTAAACGGGTCATTCGGATCAAAGTTCGGATAAGTCCCCATAGCTTTAATCTGGCCGTTACGTACGTCCATGACAATTCCCGAAGCATGGGAAGCGCCCGCATTTGCCAACGCCGCTTCCAGCGCCCCTTCCAGGTAGCCCTGGATCACCGCATCAATCGATAGTACTATGCTGTCGCCGTCGACAGCGTCATAATACTGCTCATAATCGATTTCCAGATCTGTGCCGCGGGCATTCTTTTGGGAAACAATGCGTCCGGGCGTACCCTGCAGCGTGGATTCCATAGAATACTCAATCCCATATAAGCCTGTATTATCCGTCCCGGTAAACCCAAGGATCTGGGAAGCAAGCGTGCCATAGGGGTAATAACGGGAAGTATCTTCTACCAGGAATACCGCAGAGCCGAGTTTGTATTCGGTGATAAAAGTCCGTACGGCATCGGCGGTTTCCTCATCCACTTTTTTCGCAATATAGGCATAATAGCTTTTCTTATTCGATGCTTTTTGGCGAACGGTATCATATGTGACGCCGTATTCCGGACCAAGCAGCGCGGACAGGCCCTCACAGACAAGGTCAAGCTCTTCATCCGTTTCAATATCCGCTGGGGATATGCAGACTGTTTCTGACGAGACGCTGACCGCCAGCGTATTCATATTCGCATCATATATCGTACCGCGCGCGGGTGTAATAACCTCATTGCGGGTCTGCTGTGAAACCGCCCGGCGCTGATAGTCTTCATATTCCACCAGCTGGACTTTTGCAAGCCAGGCGATCAGGGCGGCAAAAGTTACAACGCCCAGCATAACCGCAACAAAAACGGTACGTTTAAAAATCGAGCTGGAATTGAGCCCACGTCCTGCTTCCATAGATACCTCCCTGGGTAAACCGGCGTCTGACGTTGTGCATCAGACAAAAAACGCTGAAAAAACCAAAAGAGCGAAAAATATGCTTTCTGCGCCGCGCGCCACCTTTTCGCTCCTTTTCCATATCTGTTTCCATAAGAGCGAGCCTCCCCCGCACGGCGGCAGAAGCGGCGGTCGCCCAAACTATTATATTATCCCGCTCAAGCCAGAAATTCCAATAAGCCTTCAAGTTTTTCAGCCAAATAAGAAATCAGGTTGAAACCTCCGCCGTCCCCGTCTGTATCTACCCGGGTAATCGTTTCCGGCGTATCGATTTCTATGTATTCAATCTGATTGGCTTCAAACTTGACCATTCCCAGCGTGTTCACCGCATACTCTTCAATATCGCTAAGCACATAACGCTGGTCAAACCGGGTCTGCAGGTCGCTGTTGCGCGTCTGTTCCTGTGCATATTCGTTTTTCAGCGCAGCCAACTCCACCGCAAGCTCATTCTGGCGCACATAACAGTTGATTAAAAGCGAAGCGATCGCCGCAAACAGGACAAAAATCATGACCGTCCCAAAGGATATCCGCGACCGGGACGGCAGATCCTCTCTGTCCATCTTGCCCTGCGCTTCCTGCTGCTGTGCGGCTTCCACCGCGCGCCGCACTTCTTCCCGGTTGTCAAAGCGGGACAGGTCGCTTCCGATTTTTGCATTCTCACGTGGACGAACGTTATCCACATCCACATACTTTCCGTATTCATCCAAAACTGCACGGCTGTGTTCCGCCATACTGCCCGCTCCTTTCCCTGTGCTTTATTCTTCCAGCTTTTCCGCGATGCGCAGCTTCGCACTGCGCGCGCGCGGATTTTCCATAAGCTCCCTTGGACATGCCGTGACAGGTTTGCCGCAAAGCTTCAAAAGGCTCCTGCCGCCGCATACGCACACCGGAAACTCCGGCGGGCAGGTACAGCCGTCAGCCAGCGCACGAAAACGCTGTTTGACAATACGGTCTTCCAGGGAGTGGAAGCTGATTACCAAAATCCTCCCGCCCGGCTTAAGCAGGCGAACAGCTGCGTCGATGGCCGGCCCAATCGCAGATAATTCGTCGTTTACCTCTATACGGATAGCCTGAAATGTCCGCTTTGCCGGATGCTGTTTCTCCTTTTTTGCGTTCGGAACCGCCGAAGCAACAATTTGCGCCAATTCCAGCGTAGTAGCAACCGGCGCCTGTGCGCGCCGGCGCACAATCGCCGAAGCGACAGCATGGGCATAGCGTTCCTCCCCATACTGTGCGATAATACGCGCCAGATCTTCCTTTGCGTAGCCGTTGACCACATCATAGGCGGTCAGCCCCGCGCTGCGGTCCATACGCATGTCAAGAGGCGCGTCAGCCATATACGAAAAGCCACGCCCTGCCTCGTCAAGCTGGAAAGAAGAGACGCCCAGATCAAATAAAATCCCATCCAGCCCTTCATGAATATGTTCGCCAAGATACCGGAAATCCGATTGGATCAACTGGACCCGGTCTGCATAGGGCGCAAGCCGCGCACCAGCCGCCGCAATTGCATCAGCATCGCGGTCGATACCATAAAGACGGCCTTTAGGACCAAGCTTTTGCACAATGGAGACCGAATGCCCGCCGCCGCCGAGCGTCGCGTCGGCATACACCCCATCGGGTCGGATGCGAAGGGCCTCGATACATTCGTCATGCAGGACGCTGACATGGTGAAACTCTGCCATTTTGCCGTTCTTTCCGCCGATTCTATTCTATACCCGGCCCTTGGTCGGATTCAATCGGCTAATGTTGAATGAAAAAGGAATTTATTTTAAATTTTCCATAGCGCTGCGGAACTGCTGGCGGATCTGCCGCAGCTCCGTCAACGCATTGGTGATAGAATCCTCTGTCTGCTTCAAAATATCCTCGCAGTAGTCTGCTGCCGCAAGCTTCATCTCCCGGGTTTTGACCTCGGTATTTTCCACGATATCCATTGCCTTTTCGCGCGCGGCCTTGACAATTTCATTTGCATCAACAAGCTTATTGGCTTCTTCCTTGGCCTGTGCCTTCAGCGCATCGGCGTCGCGCCGGCTTTCTTCCAAAAGTTCGTTCCGTTTCTCCACAATCCCACGCGCAGCCTTTACCTCGCCGGGGAGGTTGACGCGTAGCTCGTCCAGAATATCCAGGACGCGTTCCCGTTCGATCAGGCACTTGTCCTTGCCAAGAGGCATGCTCCAGGCATCTTCCACAATCCCATATAATAAGTCAATCAGTTCGTCAATTCCGCCTGCCATAATTTTCAATCCTTTCAAAATTAATATCGCAGTGTCTATCTGTATCCCGCTCCCTCCGGGACAGGGATCGGCATTTTACTCTTGAATCAGTTTTTCAAATACCCGCTGCCGGATCGCATCCGGGACAAACCCGGAAATATCCCCGCCATGGCGGCCAATTTCACGGACAAGGCTTGAACTTAGATACATATATTCAACGCTGGTGGTCAGGAAAATCGTATCCAGCCTTCCGTTGATCTTCCGGTTGGCAAGCGCCATCTGAAATTCATATTCAAAGTCCGACATTGCGCGCAGTCCTTTGACGATCGCCGTCGCACCGACAATATCGGCATAATTGGCAAGCAGGCCGTCGAACGCATCGACCATAATTTCGCAGCCCTCGACCGGGGGCAGAGACTGCCGGATCAGTTCCACCCGTTCCTGTGCTGTAAACACGGGCTTCTTGCTGGAATTATTCAATACCGCTACCACAAGCCGGTCAAACATATGCGCCGCGCGCAAAATTACGTCGAGATGGCCGTTTGTTATCGGGTCAAAGCTGCCCGGGTACACCGCTGTTCTCATGCTCGTCTTCCTGCCTTTTCCTGTATAGAGTAACTTTCGTCTTCCCGTAAATATATTCGCGGCCCCTGAAATACGGTGCCGCCGCTTCGGGCAGGGCATCCGTTTTTTCCCCTTCGCACACAATCAATCCGCCGTCGGCCAGCAAATCGCGGTTGAAAATCGTATTCAGCGCGCGGGCAAGCATCCCGTTGCCGTAAGGCGGATCCAGGAAAATCAGCCCAAAGCTTTCCGGCTGACAACGTTTTAAATAAGCCATGTAGTCGCTGTGCTGTACAACGGACTGTGCCTTAAACCCGGTTTTCTCCACATTTTTTGTTGTAACCGCTACGCTCTCGCTGCGGTTATCGATAAACACGCATTCTCGGGCGCCGCGGCTAAGCGCTTCAACACCCATCTGCCCGGTACCGGAAAACAGGTCGAGCACACGGCGGCCTTCGATATCAAATTGTATAATATTAAAAATACTTTCCTTTGTCCAGTCCGAAGTCGGCCGGGTTTCCAGACCTTCAGTAGAAAAAAGCTTCATGCCCCTGGCGGAGCCGGTAATTACTCTCATTTTTCTCCCTCTCCATGGAAATACGCATATACGGCGGCAGCCGCAGGCTTTGTCAGAAAATGCTCAAGTTCTGCGGATGTCGCGGCACGGATTGCATCCATGCTTTTAAACTGTTTCAGCAAAGCATTGCGCCGGACCGGGCCGATACCCGGGATTTTATCCAGCTCACTGCCTGCCCCGGTCTGTGCACGGAGTTTGCGGTGATAGCCAATGGCATACCGGTGGACTTCCTCCTGCACGGTCCCGATAAAAGCAAAAACATTCTGGTTCGTTTTGATCCATACCTGTGCGCCATCTTCATTGACAATCGCGCGGGTACGGTGGTGATCATCCTTAACCATACCGCGGATCTCACAGTCGACGCCCAACGCATCAAGCGCTTCCCGGGAGGCATGTACATGCCCCTCGCCGCCGTCGATCAGCAGCAGATCGGGCATTTCCTTAAACTTCTCATCCCCATCAAGCAGGCGCTTAAAGCGCCGCGTCAGCATCTGCGCCATCGCGGCATAGTCGTTCTGCCCTTCAATATCCTCGATTTTAAATTTACGGTACTCGTTTTTTTTCGGCTTCCCGTCGATAAACACAACCATCCCGCCGACGGTCTCCCCGCCGGCCGTGTTGGAAATATCATAAGCTTCAATGCGCACCGGCTTTTTTGAAAGCCCCAGCATGTCCTTCAGCTGCTGGGGAAGCTTAGACTGCCTCGCCGAGCGCTGTGCAGCCCGTTCGGCTTCGTCCCGCGCATTGAGCATTGCCATATCAATATAACGCCGGCGTTCACGCCCGGGCCGGGGAAGCCTGACAGCATGGCCGGCCACTGCCGAGAGCCACTTTTCCATCAATGCGCTGTCCTCAAGCGGCGGCCAGCAGATAATTTCAGAGGGGATAAACGCCGATTCTGTATAAAACTGGCGCAGGAACACATCCATAATCTCTGCCGCATCCTCGCGGTCGGCTGCGTCGGTAATCTGCACATCCTTGGAAAACAGCGTCCCATCTGCATAATGCAGCACTGCGGCGGCGCTTTTGATCTCGCCTGGATAAAACGCGACAATATCCGTATCCGGGGCCTTTGCGGCAACGACCTTCTGCCGGTCGCCAATCTTTTTCAGCGCCGCAAGCCTGTCGCGCAGACGCGCCGCACGTTCAAACTCCAGCGCCTCCGCAGCCTGTTCCATTTCCTCCTTGATCTGCCGCGCAACATCCTCATACTTTCCTGACAGCAATGATACGGCATTATCTGCCAGCGCCCGGTATTCCGTATAATCCGCACCGGCACACACGCCGATGCATTTGCCAAGCTGATAGTCCAGACATGGACGGCCTTTCCCAATATCGCGGGGGAACCTGCGGCTGCATGACGGCAGGCGGAAAGTTTCCTTAATCGTATCCAGTACCGAAAAGGCTACCCGGCGGCCCGAATAGGGGCCGAAATAGCGCGCGCCGTCTTCCTCGATACGGGGCACAACAGAAAACTCCAGATACTTCTGGCGGGTATCCACACGAATAAACGGATAGCCTTTATCATCTTTCAAAAGAATGTTGTATTTTGGCTTATGCAGCTTAATCAGTGTATTTTCCAGAACCAGCGCTTCCCATTCGGTGGAAGTAATGATGACGTCAAAGTCACAGACATGGGAAACCATGGTTTCAGTCTTAGGCCCATGCCCGCCTTCATTGATAAAATAACTTGAAACGCGGTTGCGCAGTTTTTTTGCCTTACCCACATAGATAATCCGGCCTGCGGCGTCCTTCATCTGATAAACGCCCGGCTTTAAAGGCAGGGAATATGCTTTTTTCCGAAGCTGCAAATACTCCATGGTTCTATATCCGGTTCCCTTTCCCAGGCAGGAGGTTCCAAAAAAAAGACGGGCATACGGAAAACTGGAATCACACGCAGCCGCATAGCGGGAACCGCGGACGCCCATCGATGAAAAGATACATACTTAGGTTTTATTTTACCCCAAAACGCCGCATAAGTCAAATTTTTTATAGCGAATCCCCTGATGGGGAAATATGGCTGATTTCCATGAAAAAATTCCCGCATGTTTTCTGCACATGCGGGAATCTCATACCAGGCAATTCTCAATCCTGCGAGCTTACAAGCTCTGTAAGCGCCATGACCGCTTCCTGCGCGTCACTTCCTTCGGCCATAATCGTGATCACACAACCTTTGCCAATACCAAGGGAGAGGATGCCCAGAAGACTTTTTGCATTGACGCGGCGCTCTTCTTTTTCAATCCAAACACCGCTTTTGAATTCATTGGCCTTTTGAACAAAATGCGTTGCGGGACGTGCGTACAGTCCTACCTGATTGGCAACCTCAACTTCCTTAGAAAACATATACAATCGCTCCCGTTTAGAATGTATGCGCGCCAGGCAGAACATGCAAATAACCCGACACCAGTTTTAGTATAACTATTGTGTGGAATTTATGCAATCGTCAAATTAGATAATCTTCCCGTAAAGCGTCGGATTTTTTTCGCCAAAACCCCTTGTTTCTCCAATAAATGCGGCATTGCATACTAATTTTGCAGGAATTAAACCCCGAGGCTTACGCGGTTTACACGCCTTTAAGCTCCGCGACCGTTACACCGGCTTCCCCTTCCCCATATTTACCCGGACGGAAGGAAGCAATGCGCCGGTCTTTTTTAAGATATGCACTGACCGCCTGCCTTAGAACGCCCGAACCCTTTCCATGGATGATCGTCACCGGGGACAGATGGGCAAGCTGCGCGGCGTCAATAAAACGCTGCAGCTCAATAAGCGCCTCATCCGAAGCCATCCCCCGGATGTCCAGAGTTGTAACCGCATCGCGCGTGTGCGAGGATATAGCATAGCTGGAAGCAGGCTTGGCAGGCGTAAATTTCACCTTTGCGGCCTTTGTCTCCTCCTCGAGCAGCCGCAGCGTGTCCGCCTTCGCCGTAACGGTCATAATCCCGGCCTGCAGGGTAACCTGCCCGTTTTTATCCGGCGCGGTCAGTACCTCTGCGCGGGTCCCGGTGATGCCGAGCGCAACTATATCGCCCGGCTGCAGCGGGCGCTGCGGTGCAAGCTTCGTCTGCGGAATCTCCGGATTTGCGCGGCGCGAGGCTTCATTCAGCGTCCGGTCAATCTGCGCGCGGGAAGCGGCGATATCCGTAGCAAATTTCTCCGCCGCCGCCCGCTTTTTCAGTTCGGCCAGCTCCCTGTAAGCCGCTTCCGTCACCGCCTTCGCATCAGAAATCAGCTTCTGCGCTTCCCGGCGGGCGCGTTCCAGTTCACGTACGCTTTCCCGCTGTGTTTCAAGCTGTTTTTTTTCGGCCTCCCTGGCGCGTTTTTCCGACTCCATGCGGGCCGAGGCTGCGACGGCAAGCTCTTTTTCCATTGCCTGGCGCTTGCTTTCAAGATCGGAAATTACATCTTCAAACTTAATGGATTCGCCGGAAAGCGCCGCGCGCGCCTGGGCAATAATCCGTTCATCCAGACCAAGACGCTTGGAAATGGCAAAGGCGTTGGATTTACCCGGCACGCCGATAAGCAGCCGGTATGTCGGCCGCAGGGTTTCCAGGTCAAACTCGCATGCCGCGTTTTCCACGCCCGGCTGGGTAAGCGCATACATTTTCAGCTCTGCATAATGCGTCGTCGCAACCAACCGGGCGCCCTGGCTCCGGCAATGCTCAATAATTGCCGTTGCAAGCGCCGCGCCTTCTGTCGGGTCCGTACCTGCGCCCAGCTCATCGAACAGCACAAGCGAACGGTCGTCAAGCTGCTCCAGCACGCCGACAATATTGACCATATGGGAAGAAAAGGTCGAAAGCGACTGGGAAATGCTCTGCTCATCGCCGATATCCGCAAAAATCCGGGTAAACAGCGACACCGTAGACTCCTCCGAAGCAGGGATATGCAGGCCGCACTGCGCCATCAGCGTCAAAAGCCCGATGGTTTTAAGCGCAACCGTTTTCCCGCCTGTATTCGGGCCAGTAATGACCAGCGTATCAAAATCGCCGCCGACGCGGATGTCAACCGGCACAGCCTTGTGCGGATCAAGCAGCGGATGCCGCGCCCGGCGCAGGTCGATTACCAGGCCTTCTGAAAGCTGCGGCTCGAAAGCGTCGGTTGCCCGGGAATACTGCGCCTTAGCGAAAACAGCGTCAAGATAACACAGATTATGAACATTATCTTCAATAGCGCCGGCGTAATTGGCGACCTCAGCGCTGAGCATGGCAAGGATGCGTTCCACTTCCTTTTCCTCTTTCGCGCCAAGCAGGCGGATTTCGTTATTGGCTTCCACAACCTGCTCCGGCTCGATAAACAGCGTTGCGCCCGATGCGCTGACATCGTGGACAAGCCCACGGATATCGGCGCGGTATTCCGCCTTAACCGGTACGACAAAGCGCCCGCCCCGCTGGGTAATCAGCGCTTCCTGCAGGGAGCGGGAATACGCCGGGGAGGAAATAATACGCTGGAGCACCTCGCGCACACGGGCGTTGGCCTGACGGATATGGCGGCGGATAGACGCAAGTTCCGGCGAGGCGGAATCGGCCAGCTCGTCCTCATTCAGGACGGATCCGGAAATCAGGTTTTCCAGCGTACGGTTTACATGCAGCGCACGGAAACGCGTATCCAGACAGGTATGCAGGCCGTCGCGGCGCATATCCGGATCGCCGTATTCCTGCGTCGCGCGCGCACAGCGCAGCAGGTCGCAAATTTTCAAAAGCTCGCCCGGTGAAAGCGAACCGCCGATTTCGACGCGCCGCAGCTGTACAGTCACGTCGGAAAGCCCTGAAAACATCGGGGCGCTCCGGGTACGCATCAGCGCCAATGCGTCGGTAATCTCGCGCATTTTTGCGCGGATATCTTCCAGATACGTATAAGGGCGCGTAGCCAGAATCATTGCTTTGGCGCCGTCAGACACCGCATAAGCGGCAATTTTCTCCAGCACCTGCGGCAATTCCAGCGTCAGCCTTGATTTTTCATAAAGAGTCTGGCTCATTTTTTTCCTCCGTCGCCAACGGGATCCATCAGCGCGTGATAGACATTCAAACTTTCATATTTGCGCCCGGTCTGCGCACGCACATAACGTTCACACAGCGTTCCAAGGTTCCGTATGGATGCCTCTCCGATGGAGAACGCAAAAATTTTCGCCATCGGAGCCGAAACAATATAACGCATTGCCTGTCTCACGCCTGCAGGCGCAGGAAGCACAGGCAGTCCGCTGCGCTGCCCGCATCCGGCACACAGGACGCAAGCCTCCTCCGGGCTGAATAAAACCGTTTCCTCACAGCCGCAGCCAGCGCATGCATCCAGTTCCGGCGCAAATCCGGACTCGGCAAGAAGGCGCAGCTCAAACACCGATTTCACAAGCGCCACCGGCTTTTTTTCTGTCATCAGCGCATACAGGCAGTTCAGCGCAAGACGCAAAACCTGCGTATCCGGCTGGCCTGCGACACATACATCATACAATACCTCGGCAAAATAAGACGCCGCGGAAAGCGCCTCTACCGAACGCGAAAGCCCAAAAAACGATTCTATGCCGCGCGCCGCATCGACTTTATAGCGGCCGCGGCTCTCGACAAAAGTAAATTCGGCATAATTGAACAGTTTTGTACCCGCGGAAAGTGAAGCGCCGGGTTTACGCGCGCCATAGGCTGTGGCGGTGATTACGCCCTGCGTCGCTGTCAGTACGGTTAACAGCGCATTATTTTCCTTTACAGGAATCTCGCGGATCACAAGGCCAGAGGTTTCCAGCTTCTCATTCATAGCCAAAATCGCGGATAGAATACCCGTCGTCACGCCAATTTTCCCGGATTTTTACCCAAAGGGTCAAAAACACCTTTTTCCCGAGCAGTTTTTCCATATCCTGGCGCGCATATTGCCCCACCTTTTTCAACATTGCGCCGTTTTTGCCGATCACAATGCCCTTATGGGATTCCTTTTCACAGTAAATCACTGCGCCGACCTCCGTATAGTCCGCGTTGGATTCGTCAAATTTTTCTATTTCCACCGCAATCCCATGCGGGACTTCGCGGTCGAGCAGCCGAAGAAGCTTTTCCCGGATAAATTCCGCCGCCATAACACGCTCGCTTTGATCGGAGAAAATCCCTTCTTCATACAGTGCCGGACCATCTTCGCAGAGTTTATAAAGCTCTTCCTGCAGAATTTCCACACCGTCTCCAGTCTTTGCGCTGGCCGGGATAATCGTAACAAATTCAGCAAGCGCCGCATACTGCTCAATTACGCCCAGAATTTCGCGTTTATCGACCGCATCGGCTTTATTGATAAACAGCAGCATAGGCATACCTTCGTCCTGCATGCGGCCGATCAGTATTTTTTCCTGTTTTCCCGGTGCTCGCGGTTCCACAACCAGGATCCCGGCATCGGCATCGCCGACAGAGTCGTTGACCACGCCGACCATGTAATCGCCAAGCTTATTTTTCGGTTTGTGAAATCCGGGCGTATCAATAAAAATAAACTGTGCATCGCGGTAGGGCACAATCCCGGTAACCCGGTTGCGTGTCGTTTGCGGCTTATCCGATACAATCGTCACCTTTTCGCCGACCAACGCGTTTGTCAAAGTGGATTTCCCGACGTTCGGACGTCCAAGCATCGTAAAAACCCCGGTTTTTCTAATTTCCATATCCAGAAAACCCCATTTGTTTATTGCACGGGCTGCGCTACACGAGGCAGGCACAGCGCCGTCATTACCGCTTCCTCGCGCCTGCGCATTCTCCTGCGCCGCAAGGCGTCGTCCACATGGTCATAGCCAAGCAGATGGAGCACCGAATGCACGGTAAGATAACCGCATTCCCGCTCGACGCTGTGCCCGAACTGCCGGGCCTGCGCAGCCGCGCGTTCATAGGAAAGGACTACATCACCCAGCTCCACACAATGGCTTGCCGGATCATAGTCCCAGCGCGCAGGCAGCGCGCCTTTCCCGTCGTACCAGTCCAAAAGCGGGAAGGAAAGCACATCCGTCGCCGCGTCGACCTGCCGGTGCTCCCGGTTGACCGTCCGGATCCCTTCATCATCCGTCACGGTAACGCAGACCTTACAGCGGAAGGGGACCTGTTCCAACAGCAACACAGCGCGGATGCAGCGGCGGATCAGCCGCGCGCACGTACGGTCCGCCCCGCGAATTTCGATTTTATGAAATTTCAGCAGCATGCCCGTCAGTCCTTCTTTTCCACGACATAGCGTTTTTTGTATTCGCGCGCATTTTTGTCCATGTGCTTGCGCTCGTACGCATCATAAGCGCGGATAATGCGCTGCACCAATTCATGGCGCACAACGTCGCGGTCGGAAAGCTTTACGATCCCGATTCCTTCTACGTCGCCAAGGATTTTCAACGCGCTTTTTAAGCCGCTGGCCTTTCCCGACGGCAGGTCAATTTGGGTATCGTCGCCATTAACAACCGCTTTTGAACCAAAGCCGATACGCGTCAAAAACATTTTCATCTGCTCCGGCGTTGTGTTCTGCGCTTCGTCCAGGATAATAAAGCTGTCGTCCAGCGTGCGCCCGCGCATATAGGCAAGCGGCGCGACTTCAATATTCCCGCGTTCCACACAATGATGGTAGGTATCCGGCCCCATCAGATCAAACAGCGCATCGTAAAGTGGGCGCAGATAGGGATCGACCTTCGACTGCAGATCACCAGGAAGGAAGCCCAGCCGTTCGCCGGCCTCAACTGCCGGACGGGTAATGATAATGCGGTCTACCTGCTTTTCGCGGAACGCCGCCACAGCCGCAGCGACGGCTAGATAGGTCTTTCCAGTGCCGGCAGGACCGACACAAATGGTAACCGTGTTTTTCCCAATGGCGTCGATCAGATTTTTCTGCCCGAGCGTCTTAGGCTTGACAGGCTTGCCGCGCGAAGTAATGCACACCACGCCGCGCGTCATCTCGCCAACGCGCTCAACCCTGCCTTCACGTGCCAGCGCGGCGACATAGGATACCGTCTGTGCATTGATATCTTCCCCTTTGGCCGAAAGCTCCAGAAGCCCCTCCAGCGCCTTTGCCGCCAGCATTACATTCTCCGGTTCCCCGACAAGCTTGATCTCTGTGCCGCGGTAGACCGCCTGTACGTCGAACTCCCGCTCTATGATGCGGATATTTTCATCAAAAGAACCGAAAACGCTGATCAGATACTCCAGCCTTTCCACATTTATAATTTGTTCCATCGCAAACCCTCGGAATTGTCTTTTGTATTTTGGTTTTATTCGCGGACGATCGTCTGGCCAATTTTCCGCTCACACTTACCATAGGCGTAGGCATACAGTATTTCCCCGCTCTGCCGCGCCGATGCGCTGGTCACTTCAACGCCCGCGTCCAGCCCGAGCGTAATACGCCGCGCCGTTGCGGTCAGGTCGGCCGCCACATCCTCCGCTGCAAGCGCAGAATTGAATGTCTCATATTCGATATAACGTTCTTCCACGAGCGTTACCGGCAGTTCCCAGCCGCCGCCAAGGGACAAGGTATGCCTTTTTATTATTTTATCATAATTGTCAAATACCTTTCCATCATTTTTATAAAAATTAAGCCGTTTTTTTCCAAAAACCAACGCCCACCGCGTCTTCTCCCGCCCAGTCGGCGTCTTGGCCGTCCCCGTCAGCGGCAGCGCAAGCGTGGTTTTATACCAGACGTCCGCTAAAATATCCGCGCGCGCATGCGTCACAAGCGTTTTCCCGTCGAGCCGCAGCTCTACCGCCCCTGAAACCAGCAGGCTCCCCGGCGTTACAATATCGCCGATTTCCACCTGCGCCTGCCCCTTGTAAACAGAAAGGTCGCGGATAATCCCATGGAAATCGGAAACCACATCCGCTGCAAGCGTTTCATTGACCACCTCCGGTACCGGTTCGCGCTCGCGTACATCGACAGTAGCGCGGCTGCCATGGAAGGTGACTGTAAACCAGATCAGTTCCGGGATTTCCGCAAGAATAAAATTGCGCAGGTCTGATGCGTCGACGTCTTTTTTGAAGGTGCCGAAATCCAGGCCGTTTTTCTGCATGGCTTCCAGGATCTGCCGCGGCCGCACCGTTTCGTATCCGGTAAATTCAAAGGACAGAACCATGGTGTTCATCAATATACAAACGCCGGCAAAAACCGTCAGCATGCCAAGCAGCAGCTTCTTCCTTAACAGGCGCTTTATGCCATAATGCGCGCCGCGCCGCCCCACAATACGTACCCGGCAGGCGCTGCGCCGTACAATCGGCGCAATGGAAAGGAACGCACGGGCATGCATCGAAACGCGCAGGCAGTTGGGTTCGCGGTATTCGATCCCCCAGACGTCAATTTCATGCAGGGAGCACAGATTAAGAAAACGCTCCGGGCTCGTGCCGCGGATTTCCACCCGCACGCTTGTCGAAAGGTAATTATAAAGGCCATGCAGTTTTTTCATCGTTCAAACGATATCGAATCGATAACGCCTCCTACACAGATCCCCAGCTTATCCATCGCCAGTATGACCAGCCCGCTGCCCTGCACGCACACACGCAATCCCGCCCTGGACACGCTTAGAAATTCCGGCGTATACGCCAGAAGCACCGCATGCCCGCCGATAAGTACCTCCTCGTTCCCGGAAAGAATGATGCGCGGCGTGGGCCGCAGTGCATCCGGCGGAAGTTCCATCGCCCTTGTAATCTTTTTCATCCATCCCGCTTTCGCCATATCAACACCTCATAGAAGCATATGCACCCAAGTGTGCCACATATATTTACCATCCCCTGTAAAAGGAGCGACACTTAACTATATGATGCGAAAAAACAGATTAGGCTTATTTTACAGAATCCTGTTCGCGCTGGCCATCGGCGCCAGCCTTGTCGGGCTGCTGGTTTACACAGACGCCTGCAAGGAAACCGCAGGGAAAGCGGCGGCAATGTGCATAGAGCTGATCCTGCCCTCCTTGTTCCCCTTCCTTGTGCTTTCCAACCTCGTCATCGGCATGGGGTACGCCCGCGCGCTGGGCAAAGCCTGCGCACCTGTGATGCGGCGGCTGTTTAACCTCAGCGGCGCATGCGCCGGGCCTTTCCTGATGGGCATTATCGGCGGATATCCCATCGGCGCAAAAAGCGCCGTTGCCCTTTATGAAAGCGGGCAGTGCACCCAAAGTGAATGCGAACGGATGCTCTCCTTCTGCAATAACTCCGGCCCCGCATTCATCCTTGGCGTCGTCGGAAGCGGAATTTTTTCCAGTTCAAAAGCCGGGATCCTGCTTTACGCCGCTCATGTTCTGGCTTCCGTCACCGTCGGGATCCTGTTCCGCTCCTATAAGAAAGGGGAAAATACGACAGCTGCCGGACATAAGCCGGTACTTTACGAACAGCCGCATTTTGCTTCCGTATTCACAAGCTCCGTTACCCGCGCGCTTGCGTCGGTCGGCAACATCAGCGCTTTTGTCATCTTTTTTGCCGTCGCTACCGACCTTCTTTTTTCCTCCGGGATCCTTTCCGCAGCCGTGCGCGGGATCGCATGGCTCCTGTCTCCGCTTGAAATCACACAAAGCAGTATTGAGCGCATTGCAATCGGTTTTCTGGAAATGACCTCCGGTCTCAGCGGCCTGTCCGGCGCCGCCGGGAATGTGGGGACACAGCTGTCCATGGCTGCCTTTATACTGGGATGGGCCGGCATCAGCGTACACTGCCAGGTACTCAGCTTTCTGGATTCCGGAGGGCTTTCCTTAAAACCGTATATCCTGGGCAAGCTTATGCACGGGGCGATTTCCGCAGTTTATGTCCGCCTCTTCCTCGCAGCTTCCGGTATCGGTATTCCCGCCGCCGCTTACGTGCAAGCGGAGCTGCTTTCCGGTATCCGCTCCGGCAGCGCAATCGCCTATGCCGCCTCGGGATGCGCCGCCGTTGCCGCGGTATTGGCACTGCCCTACATTTGTAAATTTTTTCGAAAACCCCTTTGATTTCTGCCTTGAACCGTTTATACTATCGTATGGGAAAGGAGGGATTTCGATGTTATTCCGAAAGGATATCGCACATGCCTGCGCCCTGTGCCAGTCCGCCAGCCGCATCGATTCGTCGGAATTACTGTGCAGCCGGTACGGCGTCGTCGGTGCAAATTATAAGTGCCGAAAATTCAAATATGACCCAACCAAACGCATTCCTTCCCCAAAATTGAAGGTTCCATCCCAGCTCGATTTCAAAATCGACGGGTAGTTTCTGCCTATTTGGGCATATTATTGAGGAAATCTACATTTTCTTCTGCTTATTCTTTCACTTTGATCGTTGACATACTGCGTATTTGCTGGTATAATCAGGATGGATAACAAGGAAATCGTTTTCCCGATTCAAAATGTGCCGGAGCATATCCGGCGTTGAATACGTGCAAGACCGTTCCAAAAACCCGCAGTTTTGGGAACGGTCTGAAATCTGCGTATTTGACCGGCTTGTGCCGTGGATTTCCCTGCGGCAGCCAGATACTTTGCGAAACCACACTCATGTGTCAAAAGAAAAGGAGTAACATTATGACTACGAACAAAGCTGTTTTGTCCTGGGTCGACGAAATGGTCGCACTGACCAAGCCGGACCGCGTCGTATGGATCGACGGCAGCGAAGCACAGCTCGAAGCCCTGCGCGCTGAAGCCTGCTCCACCGGCGAAATGGTAAAGCTGAACCAGGATCTTCTCCCGGGTTGCTATTATCACCGTACCGCTGTCAACGACGTCGCACGCGTTGAAGGCCGTACTTTCATCTGCACCCCGACCAAGGAAGAAGCCGGCCCGACTAACAACTGGATGGATCCGGCTGAAATGTACAAGCTTCTGTGGGGCCTGTATGACGGCGCTATGAAGGGCCGCACCTGCTACGTCCTGCCGTATTCCATGGGTCCTGTCGGTTCCCCGTTTGCCAAATACGGCATTGAGATCACCGACTCCATCTATGTTGTACTGAATATGAATATCATGACCCGTATCGGCCAGAAGGTATTGGACGCACTGGGCGATAATCCTGATTTCATTAAGGGTATTCATGCCAAAGCCGATCTTGATGAGGAAAAGCGCTACATCGTGCAGTTCCCGCAGGATAACTATATCTGCTCTGTCAACTCCGGTTACGGCGGAAACGTCCTGCTCGGCAAGAAGTGCTTCGCGCTTCGTATCGCCTCTTACCTCGGCCGCAACGAAGGCTGGATGGCTGAGCACATGCTCATCCTCGGCATCAAGTATCCGGACGGCACCAAGAAGTATGTCACCGGCGCTTTCCCGTCCGCCTGCGGCAAGACCAACCTCGCTATGCTGATCCCGCCGAAGTATTTCCGTGACCAGGGCTATGAGGTCGAAACCGTTGGCGACGACATCGCTTGGCTGCGTGTAGGCGATGATGGACAGCTTTATGCCATTAACCCCGAGTACGGCTTCTTCGGCGTCGCGCCTGGTACCAATGAAAAGTCCAACCCGAACGCACTTGCTTCTACCCGCAAGAATACCATCTTCACCAATGTCGTCATGACCAAGGACGGCGGCGTATGGTGGGAAGGCCTTGACAAAAACCCGCCGCACGGTGTTGAAAACTGGAAGGGCGAACCGTGGAACCCGGACGATGGATCCAAGGGCGCACACCCGAACTCCCGCTTCACCGCACCGGCTATTAACTGCCCGTGCATCAGCCCCGAATTTGAGAACCCGCAGGGTGTGCCGATTTCCGCAATCATTTTCGGCGGCCGCCGCGCAAAAACCGCCCCGCTGGTTTATGAATCCCGTGACTGGACCCACGGCGTATTTGTCGGCTCCATCATGGCTTCCGAAACGACCGCAGCTGCTTCCGGCGCTGTCGGCGTAGTCCGCCGTGACCCGATGGCTATGCTGCCGTTCTGCGGCTACAATATGGGCGACTATTGGCAGCATTGGCTCGACATGGGCAAAAAGATTACAAAGAAGCCGCATATCTTTAATGTTAACTGGTTCCGTCTTGATGATGAGGGCAACTTCATGTGGCCGGGCTTCGGCGATAACTTCCGCGTCCTGCTCTGGATCCTCGCCCGCTGCGAAGGTAAGGCCGACGCCGTGGAAACCCCCATCGGCTTCGTCCCGAAGGCAGAGGATATCGACCTGACCGATCTTGACTACGAGATCAAGAAGGGCCATAAGTTTACCGCTGATGACCTTAAGAGTATTCTCACTGTCGAAAAGGATTGGTGGCTGGAGGATCTCGACAGCATTAAGGATTTCTATGGGAAATTCTCCGAAGGCAAGGTTCCGGCAGAGCTTTGGGCAGAGCTGGATACGCTGGAGAGCAACCTTAAAAAGTAAAAACCATATAAACAAAGCAACTAAGGCCTGGACAGAAATTCTGTCCAGGCCTTTTTTATATCCCTTTTAGATCACGCCGTACAGGGCTCTGGTAAATTTTTCAAGCGCCGATTTTTTTCTACGGTAGAATGTCGATTTTTCCATATGCAACAACTCCATGATATCTTCCGGCGTAAAGCCCTCGACCGTATAGCAAAGCAGTATAATCCGTTGTTCTTCTGGATCCAATATGCAAAGCGCATTAAGTACACGTTCTATTCGCAGGTCCAGATCCTCCACCCGCTTTTTCAGGCGCCCATCCTGCGGCAATCCGCACTTCTGCGCCTCTGACATCCCGGCTGCTATATCTGTCTGCGCTGCCAGCATCTCTTTATTCAGATTAACCTGTGCCACATACAGCTGACGGAGCATTTGAAGTTCCCGCTTCGCACATTGGCTGTAGTTCATACCCATCCCCGCTTTCCGTCCATCAGTTGCATTTTGCAATACATTTCGTATATTGTTTGAATTTTATTGCATATTGCAAGAAAACATGCATTTTCCAAAAGAAAATATTATGATTTTTTGCTTTTTTTCTCAAAATTAATTGCATGCAAAAAACAAAACCGCTATAATGAAAATATCTTTTATACTGTGCATGAGGTTTGTATATGTCTGCCAAACACTATCCCGAGTCCCAGGAACGGGGACAGCGAATCCGTGAGATGCGCAAAAGAAAAGGAATAACCGGCGAGCAGCTTGCCAAGGTTTTGGATACAAATACCAGCACGATCAGCCGTTATGAAACCGGAGTCATAAAGCATATCCGGGAACCGTTGCTGGAAGCAATAGCCCGGTATCTGGATACCGATGTCAACTATTTGAATACAGGGAAAACAACGCAAAATCCGCCCATTTCTGATAAACGGCAGGCAACTGCTACACTTGCGTCGCCGGCGCTGCCATACCAGAGAGTTTTCAAGCAATCTCAGGTACACGAGATCCTTTCCGAAGCTGAAATGATCAGAAAATACAAGTCGGAATCTGGAGAAAACACAGGCTCCGGCCATTTTGTTATGGTTGTAGAAGAGGATTCCATAGGACTTCGCATTCTCCGTCAGGACTATCTTCTGATTCAGCCATGCAAACACCTTGTTCCAGAAAA
Organism: uncultured Eubacteriales bacterium; assembly: GCA_934546935.1. Taxonomy (GTDB): domain Bacteria; phylum Bacillota; class Clostridia; order Oscillospirales; family QAMX01; genus CALWJF01. Next base: position 10,078 of record CAKTEH010000014.1, on the reverse strand, counting down.
AGTAAACCTTGTGTTGGACAGCGATAAAAAAATCTGCTTTTTCCGGGCGCTAAAAATGGAAAATACTACTTTGCTGCAGATATCAGACCGCGAAGCGGTATCAGATGCAAATTTGACCAGACATGGTCTGACATTAATTGGCTACTGCGTAAAATTAGAAAGAAAAAACGTTTAGTGTATGTATTCTATCATACGAACAAATGTTTTGTCAATTCGACTAAGGGGGAATTTTCATGTCCGGCATCATATTTTTATTTGCTCTGCTGATTCTACTGGCATGTTATGGGCTTTACACGCTCTCCCATCTTTTGCTGCGGCGCTTCTTCCCCTATAAGCCAAACGTCACGCTGTACGTCTCGCTGAGTATCGCATTCTGCTTTTTTGCTGCTTCCGCTTTCGGTGCAGCAAGCGCACTTACCCAGATCCGTTCGCAGGCGTTTACGCAGGGCCTGGCAGAAGCAGCTGCACAGCCTTCCGCTGACAGCAGCACAGCAGATGAGGTTCGGAACTATAGCGAAGCTTATACAAAAGGCTATACGGACGCCATTGACGAATACATCGACCGCATTCTTGCTTCTGCATTGGGAAACATACCTCAACCCGATGCGGATGCAGAAAGCAAAGACCCCGCAGACGGGCCGAAGGAGGATCCAGATGTATCCAACGGCCCCCAGGAAGACCCCGGCACACAGGGCAGCGCTGACGATAGCGGCAATGATACTCCCGCCCCGCAAACCGGTACGACGGTTTACTATACGAAGTCCGGCAGCGTCCTTCACCGGAGCCGAAGTTGTTCTTACTTAAAAAACGCCTCTGAAATCTTAAGCTGCGACGCTTCCGAAGCGCCGAACCGGCCATATTGTTCCCGCTGCGGTTAAGCTCTGCCGGAGCACGGCGAAAAATCCTTTAAGGGCCTGTATAGTCTCCCCGTGTTGGATGACTGTACAGGTCTGATATTTTGCTGTAAAAAGTTGCAAAAACTTAAATCTGTGTTATAATATCTTTCTGGGATAGTTTTCTTTTCGGAGGGCAGTATGGGCAGAATTATCGCAGTTGCGAATCAAAAAGGCGGTGTTGGAAAAACGACTACCTCCGTCAATACTGCCGCCGCGCTCGCTTCTGCGGGGAAGAAAACACTCTTGTGCGATTTTGATCCCCAGGCAAATGCAAGCTCAGGACTCGGCGTACTCCGAAATCCGGAGAGAAAAAGCGTCTATAACGGCCTTATCGACGGCATGCGGGCGCAGGAGCTGATCCTGCATACCAAATTCTGCGACCTAATCCCCTCCGCTATCGAGCTTGCAGGTGCGGAGGTAGAGCTTGTTTCCACAACCAGGCGGGAGTTCAAACTGCGCTGGCTCCTCAATGAAGTCAGCTCGGCCTATGATTACATCCTTATCGACTGCCCGCCTTCATTGGGTTTGTTGACGCTTAATGCCCTTGTGGCGGCCGATTCCGTGCTTGCACCAATCCAATGCGAATATTATGCATTAGAGGGGCTTTCCCAGTTGATGCAGACGGTCCGGTCTGTAAAAAAAGCTTACAATACTTCCCTCACAATCGAAGGGATCCTGTTGACTATGTTTGACGGGCGGACGAACCTTTCCCAACAGGTTGTGCAGGAAGTCAAGCGGCATTTCGGTTCGCAGGTTTTCCCGGTTGTGATCCCCCGCAATGTCCGCCTGAGCGAAGCGCCGAGCCACGGCCTGCCGATTTTAGCCTATGACCGTTCTTCCAAAGGTGCAAAATGCTATGAAAAGCTCGCGCAATGCATTATCCACAAATAGTTAAGAGGTGAAACCATGAGCCCCAAAGGACTCGGACGCGGCCTTTCCGCGCTTTTAGGCGACACGCCCGACCAGACGGAATCCGGCGTAATGCTTCGCCTTTCCAATATAGAACCCAATCCAGACCAACCCCGCAAAAATTTTGAATCAAAACCCCTGCAGGAGCTGGCCGATTCTATCCGTGAAAACGGCCTGATCCAACCGCTTGTCGTGCGTCCGATTGAAGACGGCCGCTACATGTTGATTGCCGGAGAACGGCGCTGGCGGGCCTGCAGGATGGCGGGCCTGCAGGAAGCCCCGGCTGTAATTCTGGAGGCCGATGCGCTGCGTTCTGCACAGCTGACCCTGATCGAAAACCTGCAGCGCGAAGATCTTAATCCGCTGGAAGCCGCGCATGGCTATGATGCGCTGATCTCCAATTTCGGGCTTACCCAGGAAGAAGCTGCCCGGCGTATCGGTTGCTCCCGCAGCGCGCTTGCCAATACGCTGCGCCTGCTGTCGCTGGATGCGTATTGCCAGGGCCTGTTATCTGAAAATAAACTCAGCGCCGGACACGCGCGTGCCCTGCTGGCACTTGAAGACGAAGCGCTGCGCCGCCATGCAGCCGATACCTGCGTGGAACAGGAACTCAGCGTCCGCGAGCTGGAGGCGTTGGTGAAAAAATTGGCGAAGGCGCCCCCGCCCGAGAAAAAAGAGGAAGGTGTCCCTGTGGATTACCCCGCCGAGCTTTCCCGCCGGCTCTCTCATAGCCTGGGACGGAAAATCACAGTACGCGCCGGCGCCAAAAAGGGAAAAATCGAAATTGAATATTATGGCAACGACGATCTGGACAGTCTGGTCGCCTTGCTTGAGAGATTTGTACAGCAGTAAGAAAGGCAGGAATTCCCATGCTTGATATCAGACTCCTCCGAGAGAACCCGGAAATGGTAAAACAGCGTCTGCTTAACAAAGGGGCAGACTGTAGCGAAGCAATAGACCGTATTCTGGCACTGGATTCCCAGCGCCGCGAATGGATCGGCCAAGCGGAAAAGCTGAAGGCCGAGCAAAACCGTGTTTCCAAACAGATCCCCATTTTGAAAAAGCAAGGACAGGACGTCTCCGCGATTTTTATCCAGATGAAGGAGCTGTCCGAACAGGTTAAGCAGGCGGATACACAGGTTAAAGAAGTTGAAGAACAATACTATACGCTTATGCTTTCTCTTCCCAACCTTCCTGATCCCGATCTGAAACCGGGCGGCAAGGAAAATAACGAGCCTTTGCGCTATTTTGGTGAACCGCATAAATTTGACTTTGCGCCGAAAAACCATGTTGAGCTGTGTACCAGTCTCGGCCTGATTGACTACGAGCGCGGTGTCAAACTCGGCGGCAACGGTTTCTGGATTTATAAAGGAATAGGTGCACGGCTGGAATGGGCGCTTTTGAACTATTTTATTGATACACACCTTGCGGATGGCTATGAATTCATTCTGCCGCCGCATATGCTGGAGTATGAATGCGGCCTGACTGCCGGACAATTCCCGAAATTCGCTGATGAAGTGTATAAAATAGCCAATCCCACGGACGAAGGCCGCATCCATTATATGCTTCCCACGGCGGAAGCCGCGCTTGCATCCTATTACCGCAACGAGATTCTGGCAGAAGCCGACCTGCCGAAAAAAATGTTTGCCTATACCCCATGCTTCCGCAGGGAAGCAGGTTCCTACCGCAGCGACGAGCGCGGTATGGTGCGCGGGCACCAGTTCAATAAAGTGGAAATGTTCCAGTTTACGCTTCCGGAACATTCCGACGAAGCATTTGAGGAACTGGTCACAAAGGCGGAAGCGCTCGTACGCGGACTTGGCTTTCATTTCCGCACAGTTAAACTCGCCGCGGCCGACTGCTCGGCCTCCATGGCCCGTACCTATGACATTGAGATCAATATCCCTTCCATGAATGGATATAAAGAAGTCAGTTCTGTTTCCAATGCGCGGGATTATCAGGCACGGCGTGGTTCTATCCGCTTTAAACGGGAAGCCACCGGCAAAACCGAATACGTACACACGCTTAACGGCTCTGGCCTTGCAACCTCCCGCATTCTCCCCGCTTTGGTCGAACAAAACCAACGTGCGGACGGCTCCATTGTGATTCCCGAAGTTCTTCGCAAATATTTAGGCGGCATGGAACTTATTCAAAAATAAATACGGAAGGATGTCCAACTATGGCAGGAAAGAGTAAATTTTTCGCGGAGTTTAAAGAATTTGCAATGCGCGGGAACGTTGTCGATATGGCTGTAGGCGTAGTTGTCGGCGGCGCCTTCGGAAAAATCACAACCAGCATTGTCAACGACATCATTATGCCCTTTGTCGGCATGTTTATCGGCGGCATCAATTTCGCTGACTGGGTCATTCCCCTGCCGCATCTCTGCGGGCCGGTTCCCGAAACCCCCAATACCCTCGCCATCGGCAGCCTTATCAGCACCATCCTCGACTTCCTGATTATTGCTTTCGTAATCTTCCTTTTTGTACGCGGCATAAACCGTTTTAGAGCACGAAAAGAAAAACACCAGCAGGCGCAGGAAGAAGCCCCGGCGCCCGCCCCGGAACCGACAAAAGAGGAACTCCTGCTGACGGAAATCCGCGATCTCCTGGCAAAAAAGAACAACTGATGTACCGGCATACAACCTGCTGCTTTACCGGCCACAGACCGGAGAAAATGCCGTTTGCCGCAAACGGCAACAGCTTCGCTTTCCATCAATTCCAAAGGGCGCTTGAGCGCGCTATTCAGGATGCGATTCATTCGGGTTACCGCCATTTTATTACGGGGATGAGCCGTGGCATGGATCTGTGGGCGGCGCAGCTTGTCCTGCGGTTTCGAAAAGCATACCAGGATCTGATCCTGGAAGCCGCCATTCCTTTTGAAGGGCAGGCGGACGCCTGGGACTATGCGGACCGGCAGCTGTACCAGACGGTCCGAAGCCGGTGCGACAGCGTGGTCGTCCTTTCCCCTGCCTATCAGCCGGACGTTATGCACCAACGCAACCGCTACATGGTTGACCATGCCTCTCTTCTGATCGCAGCCTATGATGGCAGCCCGGGCGGCACACGCTACACGTATGATTATGCCCGGCGCAAGGGGTTGGACATTGTCAACATATTTGAAACAGATTATTATGATTATTCCATTTTGTAACCGGAAGGGGATTATTCCACCATCGCACTGGGGACTTAAGCGGAATAAAAAGGGAATACTGAAAACAACGTATCAGCATAAACACATAAGGGAAACTCCGGGAGGTGACTTTCTTGCTGATTGAAAATGAGTATGGTACAATCGACATTTCCAACGAGGCTCTGTCCAGTATCGTCAGCATTGCCGCCAACTATTGCTTTGGCGTCCATGGAATGGCAAGGAAAAATGTAGGCGAAAGCATCGCTGAACTTTTTAAGCCCGATGCACGCCGCAAGGGTATCAGTATTGAAATCAAAGATGATATCGTAAATATTACGCTCAGAATTATCGTCCGCCATGGAATCAATATTTCCGCCATCGGCGATTCCATCATCAATAGGGTCAAATATGACGTAGAACAAATGGCGGGCGTAAAGGTAGGCCGGGTCGATGTGTTCGTCGATTCCATCATGCCTGACTGATGAACACAAAAATTACGGCAAGAGGATGTGTAGGAAATTGGAAAATTTAATTGACGGCGCCGTATTCCGTCAGATGGTCATCGAAGCTGCATATGCAGTCGATACCCACAAGCGGGAACTCAACGATTTAAATGTTTTCCCGGTCCCTGACGGCGATACCGGCGTTAATATGAGCATGACGATCAACGCAGCTTCCACCCAGCTGCAGGCGCGGGAATACGGCAGCCTGGGCGAAACCGCCGACGCAGTCGCCATGGCAATGCTGCGCGGCGCGCGCGGAAATTCAGGCGTGATTTTGTCCCTGCTGTTCCGTGGCTTCTCAAAAAAAGTCCGCGGGGCGCAAACGGCGGATGCAGCACTTTTTGCCCTTGCACTCCGGGAAGGCGTTGACGCGGCGTACAAGGCTGTCGCGCGTCCCACCGAAGGCACAATTCTGACTGTGTCCCGCCGGGCGGCGGAGGCGGCGATCGACGCGGCGGAAGCAACCGGCCAGCTGGAAGCGACGCTGGAGTCTGCCTGCCTGTGTGCACATACGGCGCTTTTGGAAACCACGGACCAGAACCCCGTCTTAAAAAAAGCGGGTGTGGTTGATGCCGGCGGCGCGGGTTTTGAGATTATTCTCAACGCCATGCTCGCATATTTAAAGGGTGAGAGCCCGGTGCACGAAAAAATTGAGGAAACGGAATCCGGCGAATCTCCATTTGACGCCTTCGAAACCGAGGATATCCATTTCACTTACTGCACAGAATTTATCATTGAGCGCTCCGGCGCGGGAAATCCGGCGCAGCTGCGGGAATACCTGGAATCTATTGGGGACTGTGTTGTCGTTGTAGATGACGAGGAGATCGTAAAAGTCCATGTCCACTCCAACAATCCCGGCCTTGCAATCCAGAAAGCTCTGGAGCTGGGCGCGCTGGACAAAGTTAAAATTGAAAACATGAAAATCCAGCATACGCAAAAGCTTGTCCAGGGTGCGGCAAAACCATCTGCGAAATCGGAAGATGCCGTCCAACCGGAGGACGGAGAGCCGAAAGATTACGGCGTTGTAGCCATTGCCGCAGGCGAAGGCTTGCATACTGTATTCGGCGAACTGGGGGCAGACCGCATTGTAGACGGCGGGCAGACAATGAATCCCTCCACCGAAGCAATTTTGAAAGCGGTAGAATCCATCCGCGCCGATGTAGTCTATGTCCTTCCTAACAACAAAAATATCATCATGGCGGCGCAGCAGGTGCAGCCTCTGACAAAAAAACATGTTTTCGTAATCCCCACCCGTACCGTTGCTCAGGGTATCTCTGCAATGCTGGTTTTTGACCCGGATGCAGAGCCCGACGTTAATGTACAGGAAATGGAACGGGCCGCACAGGGCGTCCGCACAGGCGAAATCACCTATGCCGCGCGCAACAGCGTGTTTGAAGACCGTGAAATCCACGAGGGTGACTTCCTTGCCCTGCTTGACGGAAAACTCGTTGACGTACAGACGCAGCAGCTCGATGCAGTCCGGGCTTTGGCGCGTTCTGTACATGAATTCGAAGGGATCAGCTATATTACCATTATCTATGGCGCCGATACCGATGAAAAGCACGCGCAGGAAGTGGGGAAAATTTTCTCCTGTGAGTTAAGCGATATCGAAATTTCCATTATCCATGGCGGACAGCCGGTTTATGCCTACATAATCTCGGCAGAATAGAGTCCGGTCGATTTATGTGTTGGCAAGGCCTGCTGCGTACCATACGCGGCAGGCTTTTTTCATATCCCGGACAGCGCATCCGTTCGCCGTTGCGTTCCCTGCTTGCCTACCGTTCGGCGCTGTGTTATAATCAACGCAGGTAAAATGCGGCCGTCCAGAGGACGCAGGGCATTGCCCGGAACACAACGAAAGGGATAAACCTATGACAAAAGATAAAAGCACAGTATACGCGGTGTTGCGCATGTTCCTGCCTATCCTTGTGCTCCTTGGCCACGCAGCTGTAATGTATACTCCGGACGGCGCAGTTTCACCAGCGGCCGGAAGCACCTTTTTATCTGCGCTCGCCTATTATATTTACAGCTTCCACATGCCGCTGTTTTTTACCCTTTCCGGCGCGCTATGGGGATATCAGGTGCAGCGGGGAAAATACCGTGAAGCCGGACGTTTCCTGTGCACAAAGGCGCAGCGGCTCCTGATCCCCTATTTCTTCTTCGGTATCTTTATTGTTGCGCCGGTCATCGTCGGGTTTGGGTTTACCCAGCGCAGTTATGGAAGCTATGTGCTGCACGGCATCCTCCTTTCAGAGGATTCGCGGCATTTATGGTATGTCCTGGCGCTGTTCTGGGTATTTGTTTTTTCCATAGGCTTCCGGCCGCTCCTTGAAAAAATCCACCCGGCAGTGTGCCTTTCCCTTTCCCTTGCCATACTTTACGGCTCACAGTATCTGCCGCGCTCTGTCTTCCAAATCCAGGCTGCGCTTTACTATCAGTTTTTCTTTCTGGCCGGTTATTATCTGGACCGCTTCTTCGACCGCTTTTACGCATTGATCCGGAAATGCCGCTGGCTGCCTTTCCTTGCGCTTCCGGCCCTGCTTCTACGCTTTTTCCTCCCTTACGCAACGCCCACACTGCTGTTATACAACCTCCTGGGGATCTTCATGGCTTTTGGCGCCGTCACAAGCTGCGCATGCGCGCAGCTTCGGAAACTGCGTTTTTTCCGGACTCTGGAACGCGACAGCTTCGGGCTGTACCTGTTCCATCCCATGCTGATCTATATCCTGTTCTACTATCTCGCGCCGCTGGGTATGACGCCCTGGCTGCTGTTCCCATTGTCCGCCGTTTCCTCCGGCGTACTGTCTGTCGGACTTACGGAACTTTTGCGCGCCTGCAAATGCGGTATCCTCATTGGGGAGCCTCCGGCGAAGAAGTAACGCCGCAGTCCGGCATATATGCCAATTCTGTGCAGATTTGTTATAGAAAAAATCATATAAGGGCACGCAGCGGCGCTGCGTGCCCTTATTATTTCCTTCCAAAACGTTTCCTGCCGCGTCCAGCTTTTCCCCTGCCGGAACGGCTGCATAACCCCAGCCGCTCATGCCCCGGCGTGACGCACATTTCCGGTACGCCGGAATACTATGGGAATGCACATGCCCAATTCATCGAACCTGTATGAGGAGATGTTTATGGAATATATCCGTTATGACACTACCGTACCCACGCCCGCCTGCGACGTCAGCGCCTGCCCGCTGGCCATGGCTTACGTGCCGATGCAGCAGTGGCGGCAGCTTTATGACCCAAACGTGGGGTTCAGCCGCGGCACCATCTTTATGGAGCTGGATAAACCCTTCTGTGGTAAGGAGGGCTGCAAACTATGAACAGAGCCGAGCTTCTGCGTTCTATCCAAATCGCGGATTTCGCACTGATCGAAGCAAACCTTTTCCTGGATTCCCATCCGAACGACGCCAATGCCCTTGCGTATTACGGCAAATATAAGGCAATGCTTGATTCCCTGACAGAAGAATATGTGGAGAAATACGGGCCTCTGACCGCAAAACAGTACAAAGGCTGGGATCATTGGAAATGGATCGACAACCCTTATCCCTGGTTCCCCGAAGCAAACCGATAAGGAGGCGCCGTTATGTGGATTTATGAAAAGAAACTGCAATACCCCGTTAATATCAAAACGCCTAACGCAAAACTGGCAATGGCCATTATGAGCCAGATCGGCGGCCCCGACGGCGAGCTTGCCGCTTCCCAGCGCTACCTTAACCAGCGTTATACAATGCCGGATCCCCGGATTATCGGCATGCTGACTGACATCGGCAGCGAAGAGCTTGGACACATTGAAATGGTCAGCGCCATCGTTTATCAACTGACCCGCAACCTCACGCCTGAACAGATCAAGGCGGCTGGTTTTGATCCGTATTATGTCGACCATACAACCGGCATTTACCCGTCTTCCGCCGCCGGCGTCCCCTTCTCCGCAAAATACTTCCAGTCCAAAGGCGACGCAATCACAGACCTGTTTGAGGATATGGCAGCAGATGCTGCGTCGGCATAAAGGCAACAAAAACCGGCTTATGCCGGATTTTTTATTGATTTTACGGGCGGAAATTCCTTTATCACTCCCCATAGGTGTTTATAAAGTTCTATAAAAACAACTTGAAACAAAGGTTTTCCGCATAAAGTTATCTATCTCTATGTATCTCTGCATAAGTTGATTTTATGAGGTTGGGCGCCATTCCGGCACCGCAGAAATGGTATCTGCAACACCCATACGGCATTTATACAAAGACTTGCAGTCTCAATTTTACCTCTTTTGTGTTGCGGAATCGGGGCAGAGTAAGCATTGAAAACAAGGGGTTTCGCAGGCTTGATTTTCAAGTGGTAAAGAGTTTATACCTTTCCCCACACAATCAGCCGTTAACTGCGTAACATTCCCCACAACATAAAACTACTATTGGTTGTTGAGATGCCCTTTCCATTCCAAAAACCCTCTACCGACAAAAAGGATTGTGGAAGTTCCGCAGCAAGCATAGGAAATGGGTACCCTTTCCGTAAAACTGCTTTGTATGATTTTCGCTGGCCGGGACAATCTCAAGCCCTTATAAATCGCAATTTATTTGGAAGATTTTATTATCCATTCATCAAGAAATTTCATTTGTTCATCCGTATGAAACCAATGCTCTCCAT
>CAKTEH010000013.1 GCA_934546935.1 uncultured Eubacteriales bacterium | reverse complement strand
CTGACCAGCTTCTTTGAGACGATTGCGCGGAAAAACTGGCTGGATTTTGACGGTGTGACCTTCTCCGAGGAAGATACTGTTCTGACCCTCTCCACCTGCTGCCGGAAGTATGACAAGGCCAACAGCGGCAATCAGCGGCTGGTGGTCATGGCAAAGCTGCTGCCGGAGGGCGCAACCGCACAGGAGTTTTGCTACTGCCCGTTCTGAGTATAATAAAGACACAAGATAATAACGACACCGATGCAGATGCTCTTGACAGGGGCATCTGCATCTTGCATTATCAGAAGTGAAAGGAAGCGATAGCGGAATAATTACAAAGACACCTGAGACACCTTCGTAATTCAACCACAGCCATCGAAGGAGGTTCTCTTGGGTAGACGCAAGAAAATTATCAATAACAGCAACATCTCACAGCACGAGATTGAGAAGATCGCCCGCTGCATCTGGCCGGATATTCTGGCATATTACCAGAACGAAGAAGGCCAGAGGGAGTTTGCAGAATGGAAACGCCAAAAGGAAGCGTTGAAGGAAAAGCCCAACGACAACAAAGACACCAAAGATAACTGATGACGCCGCCGGGGAGAACAGGTTTCTCTCCGGCATTTCTCTTTGTAGAAACATTATGAATTATGTTAATTAGGAATTGAACTCAATAGCAGAATATACTATACTGTATCTGTAAGAATGGAGGTGGCAAAATGGAACTTGTAGGTAAGAGACTGAAGGCACTGCGTGAGAACACAGGTATTTCGCAAAACAAGATGGGCAAGCTCGTTGGCCTGCCTCAGTCCAGTATCAATCGCTATGAGCAGGGATAGTCTACTCCCTCGGCATAGACCTTTCGATGGTATGCCGATCATTTTGAAGTTTCCATGGATTATATCTATGGCAGAACAGACGATCCTCACGGCACGCACTATGAGTACAAGCCAAAGTTTAAGATGATCGATGCCGAGATGGCAAAGTTTGTGGAGATGTGCTTTGATCCCGGCTCACGAATGAACGAGCGTCTGAAGGAAGCACTCCTGCAGATGCTGGCAGAGGAGGTGGACGAGGAATGAAAGCTGTGATCTACGCTCGCTATTCTTCGGACAACCAGCGAGAAGAATCCATTGAAGGTCAGCTGCGTGAGTGTACGGCCTTCGCAGAGAAGAATGGCATTACCGTCCTGCGGCATTATATCGACCGGGCTGTTTCAGCCAAAACAGATAACCGACCTGAGTTTCAAAATATGATCAAGGGCAGCGGCAAGAAGCTGTTCGATATCATCATTGTGTGGAAGCTGGACCGATTTGCCAGAAACCGTTATGACAGCGCACGTTACAAAGCGCAGCTGAAGAAAAACGGCGTCAAGGTTGTATCTGCAACGGAAGTTATCTCCGATGGCGCAGAGGGTATCATCCTTGAGTCCATGCTGGAAGGCTTTGCGGAATACTATTCCGTTGACCTCTCTGAAAAGGTAGTCCGCGGAATGACGGACAACGCTCTGAAATGTATGTTCAACGGTGGTACGCTGCCCATGGGATATATGATCGACGCAGAGCAGCGATTTCAGGTTGACCCTGTTAGCGCGCCGTTTATTCTTGAAGCCTTCAAGCAGTACGATGAGGGTGCGACTATGACGGAGATCCGTGACCGGTTGAATACCAGAGGTATGAAAAATACCAGAGGCAATCCGCTGACTTACAACAGTGTGCAGCATCTCTTGAAAAATCGCCGCTATATCGGTGAATATAAGTACAGAGATGTTATCGTGCCTGACGGTATACCGGCCATTGTTCCCAAAGATATGTTTGACCGGGTACAGGAACGGTTGGAGAAAAACAAGAAAGCCCCTGCCCGACACAAGGCAGAGGATGACTATCTGTTGACCACCAAGCTGTTCTGCGGATACTGCGGAGCCTACCTCTGCGGTGAAAGTGGAACGAGCAGAACAGGAATTGTCCATCACTACTACAAATGCGTATCTGTAAAAAAGAAGCGCACCGAGTGCCACAAGAAACCGGTGCGCAAGCAGCGGATCGAAGATCTGGTGGTCAATGAAACAATGGACATGCTGAATGACGCCAAGGCCGTAGAAGCCATTATCTCCACGGTTATGGACTTACAGGACAGAGATAATGAAAACCTTCCTCTGTACGAGCAGCAGCTACAGGAGGCCAATGCCGGCATCAGAAATTTGCTCAACGCCATTCAGCAGGGTATTCTGACAAAATCCACAAAGGAGCGTCTTGAGGAACTGGAAGCACAAAAGGAAGAACTGGCGAACCGTATTTCCAATGAAAAACTGGCGCAGCCTCCGAAGGTGAGCCGTGAGTTTATGGAGTTCTGGCTTGACCGGTTCCGCAAGCTGGATGTTACCAAGCAGAGCCATCGCAAAATGCTCATTGATACCTTTGTAAACGCAATGTACCTTTTTGATGACAAAATACGGATTACCTTCGACTACAAAGAGGATACAGGGACAATCATGTTTAACGACGTGCAGGAAACTGTTAAATCTGCGGCTTCCGGTTCGGATTTGGATTGCTTATCGGCACCAAGAAAAAACCTCAGGTATCAGTCTGATATCTGAGGTTTCATATTTTATAGGTAAAATTACGATATCGGGTTTGATACCAAAAGGCGGGCAAAAAGTATAAATAGAAGGCTAAGCTTTCGGTTAATCTTCCGCAGACAATGCAAATCCTGCTTTTCTGTGGATGGGAATTTGGAAGCATAGGCGTTGGCAGGGCAGGGTTTCGCCGCATCTTGCCCCAGCCCGCTGTGGCTTATATTTGTTGGAACCGGTGTCTTTATACCCGGCATATTCAAAACCTTTAAACTTTACTATCGGGACTTTTGTGTATGCCGGCCGTATGCGGACAGGGGTTTTGTATTTGCAGATATGCACCGCCGGCATTTTGCTGTTTATGCTTTACGGACTCAGCGAAGTTTTTTCAGCAGATACAGCGCAAGATCATCCAGCAGATAGCGCTGATCTGGTGCAGCCGGTGCATTTTCATACCAGACGCCGTTTCCATCCGGAATGTAACCGCGCTTACTATACATACGCTGAGCATTCCCGTAACTGCTGTCCAGCCCGACGCCAAGGTAGACGGTATCGGCAAAACGCGCTGCGATTTCTTCGGCGGTATCCATCAGTTTTGCACCGATGCCGCGGCAGCGGAATTTTTTTAGTACACCGAAATCAACGATTTCAGGGAGGTTTTGATTGGCGAGGGAACCCCGGTGGGAATTTGGATAGATGTTTATATATCCTGCGGGCTGCCCTGCATATTCTGCAACAAGGGCGACTGCTTTGCCTGTTTGCGCGTCGGCAAAGCGGGCACGGTATTTTTCCTCTTCGGCGTGGATCCAGCCTTGCGCACGTTCTTCACGGCAGAAGACGGCGGCATCCGAGGCGCACAGGTCGCGGATCCGAAGGATAGAATCTTCGTAATAAATCATAAACAAAATACCGTATCCCCAGCTTCCGCAAGCAGGTTTTCTGCAAGCCGGAGCAGGTTCTGCATGTCATCTGTATGGACAATGCTGTGCGCGCAGCGCGGATAGCGAACCGCAACGCGCAGTGAAAGTGTGGGAACGCCCTGTACGGCAGCTGCAATTTTTTCTGCATCCCCTCCGTCTGCCTGCGCGATGGCTTGAAGCGGTATTGCGCCGCTGCGTGCAGCCCGCCGTGCGGTTTCCATAAGCGCAGGCGCAGCACAGGATTTCCCGTTCATGGCCGGAAGGGCAACACCCTTTCCGAGCCGCGCGCCGTTTGATTGCATGCTGCCTGGCAGGCCGCCAGCTTCAGCTGCGTCAAAGACCAACGCAAAATCAGGGGCGAGCCGATGGACGGCAGATTGAATGCCAGAACCTATCTGACGCTGGACAGAAAAGACGTAGCAAACGTCAAATTTCCGCTGCGTTTTAATCAATTCCAGCAATACAGCACATCCGATGCGGCTGTCAAGCGCTCTGGCTGCCAGACAGTTTTCGCCGAAGTCTCGGATCTTTGTGTTGAAAACGGCAAAATCTCCGGGGAAAGTCAGTTTTTCCGCTTCCTCCCGGCTGCGTGCGCCGAGGTCGATGCGCAGTTGCTGCAGGGGTGGGACTGCCGCGCGTTCTTTTGAGGAAGTCAGGTGGATTGGTTTGAGAATCACTACACCTGGGATCTGCGCATCTCCCACCCGCACCTGAAGGCCGGGAATTATGCGGGAAGGAAAGCCGCCTACAGGTGCAAACTTCAGCAGCCCGTCCGGACAGATATGCGTAACGATCAGGCCGGTTTCATCCATGTGGGCGCAAAGCATAAGGCGCTTTCCGTGTCCGGTTCCGCGGCGCAGAAACATCAGGTTCCCCGCCGGGTCTTCAAGGGCCTCGTCGGCATAGGGCGCAGCATGTGCCCGGATATAAGCGGCAACGGCGTCCTCGAAGCCGGAAACGCCGGGAAGCGCGCATAAATCGGATAAATACTGTCTCATGGTAAAATTTCCCCCAATTCCCGGATCAGGGCAGCGAGCAGCTGTCCGGCAGCCTCGATATTTGAAAGGCGGATACATTCGGCACAGGTATGCATACTGCGCATCGGGAGTCCGAGCAGCGCACAGGCCACACCGTCTCCGGCAAGACGGATGGAGGAAGTGTTCGTGCCGGTATTCCCGGCTTCAACTTCAATGCCATGGGAGATTTTTTCCCGGTTGGCCAGCGCAAACAGGCGTGCAGTCAGCGCCCGGTTCATATGCGGGCCGCGGGCAATGGTGACGCCCACATCGTCGCGCAGCATTTCTTCCCCGTCCGCACCAGGCTGGGATGCAAATGTGACGTCAATCGCGACAGCGTAATCCGGACGCAGGGAAAACGCAGCGGTGCGCGCGCCGGCCCCGCCGACCTCTTCCCCTGCGCTTGCGCACAGGGCGACGTCGACGGCAAGCGGCTCATCCCGGAGTGCGTCCAATGCGTAAAGCCCTGCTGCGAGAGCAGCACGGTCGTCAATGGACGGGGCACAGACGTAGCCGCCGGAAAGCACGGTGAATTCGGGCGCATGGGTGATCTGATCGCCGGGACGGACAAGCATTTTAACGGTGTGCGGGTCAAGACCGGGATCGATAAAGAAATCTTCCATCTCTCCGGTTTCCTCCGTGTCCTTTTGTGTTGTTCCCGTAATTCCGCGCAAAGGCTGACGGCCATATATGACCAGTTCCTTCCCTGTCAATGCACGGCGGTCGAAGTTCCCAGTAAAATAGACAAATCCGTCTTCAATTTTGGTGACATGGCCGCCGATCTGGTCAAGATGACCGTCGATCAACAAAAGCGGCGCGCCTGGTTTTCCACAGCGGCGCAGGCCGATATGAGAGCCGGCGAGCGTGGAAAAAAAATCGCTGCAAAAGGGGGAGAAAAGGCGGCGTATGGCGTCTGCCGCGCCCGGCTCAAAACCGGATACGGCGGGAATTGCGCACAAGGCCTGTAAAGTGGCTTTAAGATTCAAAGCAGCTCCTCCATTTTACTCCAAAAGCGCATGGACGTATTCTTTGAAGGCACGACCGCGCACAGCAAAGTTGGCAAACTGATCAAAAGCTGCGCAGGCGGGGCTGAGGGAAACAATGTCTCCGGGTACAGCGGCGCTTGCTGCGAGGGAAACCGCCTTTTCCAGTGTGCCGGCTTCAAGAATGGAGAGTGCGCCCGGATCGAAATCCGGACAGGCGGCGACTGCCGCACGGATTTTTTCCGCTGTCGCGCCGCAAAGGATCAGTGTTTTTACATGCGCGCAGATTTCCGGGGCCAAGGGCTCGAAGGGGATTTTCTTATCATATCCGCCCGCGATGAGGATGATTTTCTGTGTAAATGCGTGTAACCCGGCGATTGTACGCGTGGGCGAGGAGGCGATGGAGTCGTTATAATAGCGTACGCCGCGCACTTCCCGCACAAATTCAATGCGGTGCTCAACGCCGCCGAAGCTGCGTGCAAGCGAACGAATTGCGGATACCGGGACGCTGCCCCATACCGCGGCGATGGCGGCCATATAGTTTTCGACATTATGCATCCCGGGGATGCGGATGTCGGATATGGGAAGGACGGCCGTATCCAGACCATTTTCACGCATATGGATTACGCCGCTGTCGAGGTATGCCCCGTCGCCGGGGATGCCCGTTTTGGAGAAAAAGCAGACCTTGCCCGGCGCTTCGGCCGCAAAGCTGCGCGTAATGCTGTTTTCATAATTGAGTACGACGCGCGCAGATGCATGTTGATAAAGAAATACGTTGCGCTTGGCGGCAATATATTCGTCCATATTGCGGTGGATATCAAGATGATTGGGGGCAACGTTGGTGACAACCGCGACCTGCGGCGCTTTTTTCATTGTCAGAAGCTGAAAGCTGGAGAGCTCTACGACAACGCGGTCGTCCGGGGCAATTTCATCTGCGCTGCACAGGAGCGGCCGTCCGATATTGCCGCCGAGATGGCAGCGAAAGCCGGACGCGGTCAGAAGTTCAGCAATCAGGGTCGAGGTTGTGGTTTTGCCGTCTGAACCGGTCACAGCGTAAATCGGGCAGGGGCAAACGTCAAAGAAAACTTCCATCTCGCTTGTCAGCACAGCGCCCGCCTCGACCGCCCGTGCGATCTGCGGAAGATCAGGGCGTAGGCCGGGTGTGCGGAAAACCACATCCCCGTGGAGGAAATCCAGATAATCCGGTCCTGCGTAAAGCGCGATCCCAAGCGCGTCGAGCTCGTCGGCAAACTCGCCGAGTTCAGCACGTGTTTTGCGGTCATAGGCGCAGACCTTCGCCCGGCTTGCGGCGAGACGGCGCAGAAGCGGACGGTTGCTGACGCCGCAGCCGATGACGGCGACCGTTTTTCCTTCCAGGGAAGCAAGATAGTCTGATAAGGTCATAGGCTCAATCGTCCATTGCGCAGAATGCGCGCATGGCGCGAAGCGCCATATACAGGTCGAGCTTGGAAATGACCTCAAACGGCGCGTGCATCGAAAGCACCGGTACGCCGATATCGATGGTAGAGATGTTGCGGCGCGACATGAAGCCTGCGACTGTGCCGCCTCCGCCTGCGTCGACACGGCCAAGCTCCGCCATCTGCCAGATGACCCGGGCTTCGTCGAGCATACCCCGCAGGCGGCCGACAAATTCCGCTTCGGCGTCGTTGGAGCCGGATTTTCCGCGTGCGCCGGTATACTTCATAAAGCAGACGCCATAGTTTGCATAGGACGCGTTCTGCGGGTCGCAGACATCGCCGTAAAGCGGGTCAAAGGCATTGGTAACGTCTGCGGAAAGGCATGCGGAATGCTCGTAGCACTCGCGCAGCGCGTCGGAACCGCCGCAGAGGCTGGCAAGGAAGTTGTCAAAATATTCTGACTGCATGCCGGTTGCGCCTACGGAGCCGATTTCTTCCTTATCGGCAAGGATACAGACTGCGGTTTTCTGCGGTGTGGGCAGATCCAGCAGAGCATGGACGGCCGGATAGGCGCAGCAACGGTCATCATGGCCATAGCCGCCGATCAGGCTGCGGTCAAGGCCGACGTCGCGGGTTGGGAAGTTTGGGACAATAGACAGTTCTGCGGAAAGGAAATCCTGCTCGGTAATGCCGTATTTCTCATAGAGAATTTTCAGAATTGCGAACTTTGCCGGATCGGCGCCTTCCTCCTGGGTATCCGGGATGGATCCGATCAATACGCGCAGGTTTTCGCCGGTGATACCTTCTGCCAGCGTTTTTCCCATCTGCTGGGAAGCCAGATGCGGGAGCAGGTCGGTGATTGTAAAGACAGGGTCGCCTGCATCTGCGCCGATGGAGACATTGACAACGCCGCCGCCGGCCAATGCGACTACGCCGCGCAGCTCGAGCGGGATTGCCGTCCACTGGTATTTTTTGATCCCGCCGTAGTAGTGGGTTTTGAAGTATACGAGTTCATTCTTGTCTTCGGAAACGGGCATTGGTTTGAGGTCCAGGCGCGGCGAGTCAATGTGCGCGGCGAGGATGTTGACGCCGCAGGACAGCGGTTTCTTGCCGATAACGGCGAGAAGGATGGATTTGTTGCGGTTGATGGTGTAGACACGGTCGCCGGCGGAGAGCTTCATTTCCCGGCCGTAGGGGACAAAGCCGTGCGCTTCGGCAAGCTCCGTGACGGACATGACAGTGTCCCGTTCGGTTTTGGATTTGTCCAGAAAGGACTTATAGCCTTCGGCAAAATTGTTTACCGCACGGCGGGTTTGCTCATCGATGCGGGTATAGGCGTTTTTAGGGGAATAAAACAGTTTTTCACGCATGTTGTCGCTCATGGTTTTCTACCTCCGTAAATTGATTGTATCCAGAATGTTTTCCACTTGTGCGCATGTTTCCTCAAAGTCTGTGTCATTGGTTACAACCGCATCGCAGCGGTCGATATAATAGCCGTCGGGTTTCCCGCTTTTCACGCGAAGATGGGCGTAGGCTTCGTCAAGCCCGTCACGCGCAGCGATGCGCGCAGTGCGCAGCTGCGGCGGGGCGAGAACGGCAAGGGTAAAATCGCACAGCGCGTCTGTCCCGCTTTCAAAAAGTGTTGGCGCGTCAAGTATCAAAAGCGCAACGCCTTTTGCATCTGCACGGGCAATTTCCGCTTCAATACGTGCGGAAACAAGAGGGAGCACGGCGGCATTAAGTTTTGCCAGGGCATCGGGATCAGAAAAAACAAGCTTTCCCAGGGCCCGCCGGTCGAAACTCCCGCTCCCAAATGCACTGGGGAAAGCCGTCCGCAGCGTATCTAAAAGGGCCTTGTCTGTTTTAAGCATTTCATGATAAAGCGCGTCGCAGTCGAGGATTTGTGCTCCATGGGCGCAAAAGCAGGCGCACACGGAACTTTTCCCTGCGCCGGTCGGGCCGGTCAACCCTACGACACAGCATCGCCTGGCCTGTACGACGTGAAAAGCAGCGGCGCGTTTGAGACGATTGGCAACAGCCATACCGACGCCGCGCTCATCCGGGCATTGCGCGAGGATAAAGGAAATGTCCGGCCGGTCGAGCTGACGCAGCGCGGCAAAAAGCCGGTGCGCCTGCGCAGCGTAGTCCCCCTGCGGGCCGCAGGCAATAGTTTCGCAGGGGAGGGCCTGCGCATATTCATCACAGATAATGGCCGCGCAGGCACTTTGGCCGCGCGCGCGGCGGCGCATCTCCCGTGCAACATCGCGCGCTTCGCCGCAGATGGCCAGCACCGGTGCGGCGGGCGCGTAATGGCGGTATTTCATTCCGGGGGAGCGTACCCGTTCCCCATCGGCAACGTGCTCGCGCACACCAGGTGCAATAAGACACATACCGGGGCCAAGTACGGTTTCGATATCCTCAAGCGTGATATAGCCCGGCCGCAGGATACGCGCGCGGCCGCCTTCAAATTCGATGACTGTCGATTCCAGCCCCACCTCTGATTCACCGCCGTCAATAATTGCGTCAATTCTCCCGTCCATGTCGCGAAGGACATGGGGGAAGCTTGTCGTGCTGGGCTTGCCGGAACGGTTGGCGGACGGTGCGGCAATAGGGACGCCTGCGCAGCGGATCAGCGCACGGGCAACGGGGTGGGAAGGCATGCGTATGCCCGCGGTATCGAGCCCGGCGGTAGTCGCGTCCGGAATGCAGTCGTTTTTGGGCAGGATCATAGTCAGCGGCCCCGGCCAGTAAGCGCCGGCAAGGGCACGCGCCGCGTCGGGGATATCATGGCACAAGATGTCGAGCTGCGCCATATCTGCGATATGGACAATGAGGGGATTATCCTGCGGACGGCCTTTTGCGGCGAAGATTTTTGCAGAAGCGCCGGCGTCAAGCGCGTTACCGCCCAAGCCGTAGACGGTTTCCGTGGGGAAGGCGACGAGGCCTCCGCCGCGCAATATTGCGCCTGCCTTTTCCAGCTGTTCAAGGTCGCAGTCAGGCGAATGAATCGTAAAAATTTGTGTTTTCATAGGTAAACCAGCTTTATTTTGTTTTCAGTGCAGCAGTACCCGCAGCACCATCCCAGCCATTACACCGAGGATGCCGAACAGGCGTGGGGCCTGTGTGCCGAGCAGCCGATCGGCTTCGGGCAGCATCTGCCCGAGCACAAGATAGAGCATTGCCCCTGCCGCGCAAGCAAGGCAAAGCGCACTGACGATAGGAGAAAGCGTCCCCGCAGCGCAACCGATGCCTGCGCCGATCCCGGTGCTGAGGCCCGCCAGGGCGGCCGTTGCTGTCGCTTCTGCAAAGTGCGCGCCGCCGACGCGCAGCGTAAGCCCTACGCTCATCCCTTCAGGAAGGTCATGCAGGAAGATCGCCAGGCACAGTGCAAGGCCCAGCCGGAAGTTTTCACACAGGGCCGACCCGATGGCCAGGCCTTCAGGGAGGTTGTGGACGGCAATGCCGAGCGCAACGCTCAGTGCGCTTAAGCGCAGGCCGCCGTGATGCGCACCATGCGTATGCCTGTCGAAACGGCTGACCAGCATTACCGCGCCGGCGCCGATTGCGGCGCCGGCAAGGACGACCGGGAGCGCAGCAATGGAAAATGCTTCAGGCAGAAGGTCGAAGCAGACGATGGCGAGCATCAACCCGCCGGAGAAATCCAGGAACTGTCCTAATTTTCCTTCCCGTGCGGGAAATGCAAATGCAAGGGCGCCGCCTGCGCCGGTACCAATAACGCCTGTGAATGTGCCAAGCAGGGTAAAGAGCCAGAGTTCGGACAAAGAACATGCACCGCCTTTTTAAAAATCGGTACATTCTATGCAGGGACGCCGCGCAATACATGCCGAAAAATGGAAAGCTCTTGGGGATATTCAGAGTGTGAATTCCGCATAGGGGTTTGTCTCGTCCTGTGCCGGCGCGGCGTCAGCGGGACGGATATCCAGCCGGGCGGCAAGGGAATCAAAGTTTTCTGCGGGGTTTTGCCGCAGGATATTCAGCAGGCCGGTAAAATCCCGGACGATTTCACGCGGTGTCAGCAGCGCTTCCGCCCCCATGCGTCCGGCAAGGTTTTTTACCAGCGCGGCGATTTGCGCATCCCCAACTTTGGGGTCCCAGTCGAAATGCCGGGAATGAATATAAAGGATACGTTTTAAAAGGGCGGTGATTTCTTCCGGCGTCAGGGGCTGGAGACGAATAACAGGCTCAGAAAAATCGACAATGCCTGCCTGGGCAAAACGAGAGCCGGAGAGTCTGGAGCGCAGCGCCTCGTAGCTGTAGAAACCGCGCCGCTGGTCTTCAATACACTGCGGCGTCGCACCGAAGATAAAGGCCATACCGGAAAGCCGGCCCTGGGTTGCGTCGTTAAAGATATTTAGAAGCTTTTCATAGTTGGCCTCACGGGAAACCGACTGGGTAATCTTATACAGGTTCACCGCTTCGTCGATAAAGACGATAAATCCCGCATGGCCGGCAAGTTTCATCAGCGCCCCGATCAGTTTGAGATAATCGTACCAGCTTGCATCCTCAATGATACCAGAAACAGGCAGCACGGCCCGGGCTTCTGTCTTGGTCGAAAATTCACCGCGCAGCCAGCGCAGCGCAGCCTGACGGAGCTCGTCGTTGCCTTCCACTGCGCCGCGGTAAAAGCAGCGCACTGCCGTGGCAAAGTCGAAACCATGTACCAGTGTTTCCAGGCTTGCGATCTGCGCCATGATTTCGATTTCAACGGCGTCAGCCAGCGCCTGGCTTCCCGGCGCAAGGTTTCTTTCGCGGGCAATGGATATTTGGATTTTTGAAATCCAACGTGTCAGTACTACCGCAAGCGCACCGCCGTCCGGCGCCGCGCGGGTAGATAAGTTGCGCAGAAGCTCGCGGTAGGTGGCAAGTCCCTGCCGGTTAGAGCCGGCAAGCCGGCGTTCCGGCGAAAGATCGGCGTCGGCAACGGCGAAACCGCGTTCCATGGCATGGGCACGCATGAGCTGGATCAAAAAGCTCTTTCCGGAACCGTAGCGTCCGGAAATTATCCGGAAAGCGCTGCCGCCAGCGGAAACGGTATCAAGGTCCTCCAATATAGCTGCGATTTCGCGTGTGCGTCCAATGGCGATGTATTCAAGCCCTGTGCGTGGGACAACGCCTGAAGCAAGTGAATTCAAAATTGCGCCGGATATTCTTTTTGGAATATTCTGGATGTTTTCAGCCATTCCATCCTCCTGTTTATTCTGCAAGCGCGCGTTGCAGCGCGCTGTTATGCTCTTCATAAATTTCGCCGCTATCGGACGACAGAATCAAATCGCCGATATAAGCCTGGGCAAGCTCGTTAAGCTCTTCAAAAACGGCTTCCGGAAAGGTAAATTCCCCGGCGGCCAGCGCGCAGAGCGCGTCGTAGGTCCCTCCGTCGAGCAGCGCCGCAAGAAAGCTGCGCTGGAAGCTGGAAAGCGCCGAGACAAAAGCTGTGTAAACATCGGCGTATTGAGTGGGATCCGCAGGAGGGGCCGGGAAAGAATCCTCTGGCGGCTGGGAGGAGAAGGCTGACAGGACGGCGCTGTCTGCATCCAGGGTTTTATCATCGAGCGTATCCTGCACGGATTCAACGGCGTCGATCAGTTTCCTTGTGTTCTCCCAGGAGGCAAGTTCCAGCTGTTTCGCGGCTTCCAGATCAATCTCGACCGGCTGCGGCGCTTGTGGTTGGGGCTGCCCGGTTTTCGTTGGCTTTTTTGCGTTCGCGCCGGTAATACGGTCAATCAGCGCACTTACCGGTTGGCTGAGCGTATAGCCACGCAGCCGTCCGGCGTAGCCTGTACGTTTGCGCAGCCCGTTTTCCGTATGTTTGATTACGCTGGTGATAAAGGTACGTACAGAGGGATCGGCGGTATAGGGAATATATTCCGCCCGGATCTGCCGCGCGGCGCCGCGGCCGCAGACGGCACCGGAGTAAGCCGTCCAGCTTGCTGTTACCGGCGCGGGGGAAAAGGCGGAAAGCAGGGGCTGGTTCTTGGATATACGCATAGCGTGATCAAGCTCGGAAAACACCTGTACGATCGTGTCACGGCAAAGCTGTGGCTGCTGCTGGTAAAAACGGCTTTGACGAAGCTTGTATTCAGAAAGGCCGCACAGGACTTCAAAAGGCAGCGCATGCAGCCCCTCGCGCAGTTGATCGTTGAGATAAAGCTCGGCAAAAGGATGCATAGAGCCCGGTTCGAGGGAAAACTGCCGTCCGATTTCCCCGAGCTGATTGTGCAGGCCATTTAAGATCATATAATCGGCGCAGTAGGCCGGCATATAATAGTCTAAGCGTGCAAACTGTGCGCGGTAGGTACGCCAAAGCCCGAAAAGTGCGTCAAGGCCTTCCTGCGCGCTTCCATATGCGCGATTGATCCGTTCGTAAATATAGATAAAGATATAGGACAGGTCGGTTTTCAGCGCATTTCCTTTTCGAAACTGGTCTCGCCAGTAGAAATACCAGGCACGCTGTTCGCGCGACATCTTTGAATAAACCGGCCAGTAACAGGTAAAGGGTACAAATTCTGCCTTTTCCGGACGGTAGTCTGCAAAGCGTTTGGCCTCTATAGTAAAAAAAGTAAACTTTCCATTTTCTGCGCGTACATTGGCCGCATGGGAAAAGGACAAAAGCGCCGGCCCGCCCATGGAGAACTCCTTTGGCGGCGGAGGGGGTACGCTGCGTTTTGGCGCACTGCTTGCCTTTGCTGCCGAGGGTACGGGATGAACAGAATTTGCAAAATCCCGAAAAGCGGCAAAGGTTTGCTGTATGATGTCCTCGGGAGCTTTTTTATGCGCCGGCGCAGCGGGATGGGAAGGAAAAGGCTGCGGCGGATTGTCTGCCTGACGCTGGAACAAGTAAGGTGCGTCCTGGTAATGGCTGCGCAGGGTGCTGAGCATGTGCTCGTCCAGCTTGTGCGTCCCGTCGGGCAGATGGGCGACGGCGTTGAGAATCTGGCGTGGGCCGGGGAAACAGCGTCCATCGGAAATGACATATTCGTCAAACCCATCGAGAAAGGAAAGCGCTTCCCTGCGCGCATTCCAGCGTACTTCGCATAAAGGACGTGCAGGGTCGGTGGTATCGACGCGCAGCTGTACGGCGGGCGTTTTTACCATCTCCAGATCGCTTGTGACGTTCCAGCCGCAGGCGGCGATTTTTGGATATTGGACCCGGAAGAAAATTTTGAAAAATCTTGACGGGATAAAACGCCGGTCGGTCAGAAATGGGTCGAGCGTAGACAGCTGCGCAACCCGGCAGAAGCCGTTTTCTAAAAGTATGCGCCCTTTTGCGTTATACGCAAGCGGCATCGAATTGCCGTGAAGATCCAGACGCAGCATGCCGCGGCCTTTTAAAAAGGCGAAATGTATGGCAAGGTCTTCCGGACAGGGCTGCTCGGATGGACGGCGCGGTATTTTGATGTCATAAAAGGGTTGTTCATCCATACGTTTTCACCATCCTCATTCTATTTATTATAGCAACGCATCGCTATTTTTACAAGAAAGATTTGCGGTATTTCGGAATGTTGAAAAGAAAAAACGCATTTTCCTCTGAAAATGCTCTTGTAAACTTTCCGGAATATGCGATAATAAGAAAATAGGATTTCGGTTACAGGAAAGGAACGCGCGGAAGGCAGGGAATTTTGGATTTTCCGTGCTTTTTACGCAGGCGCTGCAGGTCTGCGGAAGGAATGGAGGGAGACAGGATGGCGGTGCGGACAGAAAACAGGGAGAAGGATTCATTTGTGGATGCACAGGCGGTGGCGGAAATTCAAGCCAATATGCTGACGCCCGCATTGCTGGAGGGTGCGGTGGCGTTTTGCAAGGCGGTTTCCGATCCCACCCGGATGCGCATCCTTTATGCGCTGGCGCAGCATGAGGTATGTGTCGGCGATTTGGCGGCTTCGCTTGCCATGACCAAGTCGGCGGTATCCCATCAACTTCGTTTTCTGCGAGGTGAAGGTCTGGTCAAAGCCCGCCGGTCCGGTAAGAATATTTATTATTCCCTTGACGATCAGCATGTTGTGGACGTGCTGCGTACGACAATTATGCATGTCAAACACAAAAAGGGTCTTTGAGGGGATGCGCGTTCCGTATAGGATCTGATTAAAAACCGAAAAGCTTCCCGGCAGGCCACAAATCCTGCCGGGAAGCTTCTGTATGGGAAAACACCTTATCAGTTTTAGATTATCCCCTTAATTCCTTTTGGGCGCCGATACAGCGTTGGTTTCAAGGGGGTAAGAATAACAATCTATGTTTTACAAGGAGAAGATTCTATTTTTCCACTCTGCGCAGGGCACGCAAAGCATTGAGAACGGCCAGGAACATAACGCCGACGTCTGCAAACACAGCGGCCCACATGCCGACAACGCCGATGGCGCATAAGATCAGCACCGCAGCTTTGACAGTCAGCGCAAGGATGATGTTTTCCCGGACGATGCGCACTGTGCGCCGTGCAATGCCGATTGCGGTGGCCAGGCAGGAGGGCTGATCGTTCATTAATACAACGTCTGCGCTTTCGATCGCAGCATCGGAGCCGAGCGCCCCCATAGCCACTCCGATGTCGGCCCGCGCCAGCACGGGCGCGTCGTTAATCCCATCGCCGACAAAGGCAAGTTTTCCGCGGGCGGATTTGTCTGCCTCGATTTTTTCCAGTGCTTCAACTTTACCGGCAGGGAGCAGGCCGGCGTATACGCCGTCAAGTCCCAGCGCTTTGCCGACCGCTTCTGCGGGTTCCCTCCGGTCGCCGGAGAGCATGTAAAGCTTTTTTATTCCGCAGGCACGCAGTTGGCGGATCGCATCTGCAGCATCTGGCTTGACCCGGTCGGAGATCAGAATGTATCCGCAGTAAGCGCCGTCGCGGGCAATGTGGACGACGGTTCCTTCGTTTTGGACGGCGGGGATGCCAATGCCCAGCGCCTGCATCAGCTTATCGTTTCCGGCGCATACCTGCACGCCGCCGACATGCGCTTCCACGCCCTGGCCGGGAATTTCGCGTACATCGCGCAGGATGGATTCGTCGACCGGAACGCCATAGGCTTTTTGGATCGATTGGGAGATGGGATGGCTGGAAAAATGCTCGGCCGCGGCGGCCAGA
Organism: uncultured Eubacteriales bacterium; assembly: GCA_934546935.1. Classification (GTDB taxonomy): domain Bacteria; phylum Bacillota; class Clostridia; order Oscillospirales; family QAMX01; genus CALWJF01. Next base: position 46,558 of record CAKTEH010000013.1, on the reverse strand, counting down.
TGCAGAAGTTCTTCAGGACTGATCCCTTTCGGTTCGAGCGCGCTGACTTCAAAAACCCCTTGGGTCAGCGTGCCGGTTTTATCAAATACGACGATTTCCGTATTGGCCAGCGCTTCGAGGTAGTTGCCGCCTTTTACGAGCACGCCGGCGCGGGATGCGCCGCCAATACCGCCGAAAAAGGAAAGCGGAACGGAAATCACCAGGGCACAGGGGCAGGAAACGACGAGGAAGTTAAGCGCACGGTAGATCCATACGCTCCATTGCCCGGTAATTAGGGAAGGCACAAGAGCCAGCAGAATTGCCGCTGCAACGACCGCCGGCGTATAAACTGCGGCAAAACGGGAGATGAAATTTTCCGAAGCGGATTTTTTCCCGGCGGCATTTTCCACAAGATCGAGGATACGGCTTACTGTGGAATCATGGAACGCCCGGTTGACGCGCACGGTCAGCACTGCGCTGAGATTAACGCAGCCGGAAAGTACCTCGGATCCCGGCCCAACGTCGCGCGGCAGGCTTTCTCCTGTCAGCGCGGAAGTGTCAAGCGCCGAAACCCCTTCCAGGACACACCCGTCGAGCGGGATTTTTTCACCGGGCCGGACGATGATTTCTTCTCCGATGGAAACTTCCTCCGGCGGGACGGTTAGTACTTCGCCCGCGCGCCGGACGTTGGCGTGATCCGGACGGATTTCCATCAAGCTTGCAATGGAACGGCGGGAGCGGGAGACGGCATAGCTTTCAAACATCTCGCCGATCTGGTAAAAAATCATGACGGCAACCGCTTCCGGATATTCAGAAATAAAAAACGCGCCCAGGGAGGCAATTGCCATAAGGAAATTCTCGTCGAAAATGCGGCCGCGAAGGATATTGCGCAGCGCCTTATACAGTACCGATGCACCGGCGGCGAGATAAGCGGCGATATACAGCGCCAGCGTTACAGACTCCGGTACAGGCTGTATAAGCAGCGCGCAGGCCAGAAGTACGGCGCTGGCCAGGATCCGAAATAACTTGCTTTTCATAGGGAACCCCCTTAAATTTCCCGGATATCTACATCGTGCTCAACACGCCGTGCAATTTTCTTGGCCTTTTTTACAACTTCTTCCATTTGCGTTTCGGTAGCCTCGATGGTCATTTTTGTGGTGATAAAACTGACGCTGGCGTCTATAACGCCGTCAATCGCACGGACATTGCGCTCAATTTCCGCGGCACAGTTGGGGCAGTCAAGCCCTGCGAGCAGGAAAGTTTTTTTCATACGGAACCTCCATAATTCAGATGAGCAAATGTTCAACTGTTTCTGGTCATAGTATAGTTGAACGAATGCTCAATTGTCAAGAGAAATTTGCAAATTTAGAGATAAATTTTTTAAATGACGGGGATATGTTTTTGGCTTGACAAGACGGGGGATCCATAGTATAATAACAACACTTCCGAAAAATGGCGCCATAGCCAAGCGGTAAGGCAGAGGTCTGCAAAACCTTTATCCCCGGTCCGATTCCGGGTGGCGCCTCCAATATACAGCCCACCAGGTGCTGTACACAGAGAAATCCCCGGATTGTCCGGGGATTTCTCTGTTTTTGTGCCCGGCAGGCAGTCGGAATTTTCACTTTACAAAGTCAAAAGCGGTGTTATACTGAGAATTACAGATCGGATAAGGAGTGCGGTTTATGATTTTAAATCAAAAGGCGAAGACTATGCTTGAATATGGGCTGATTGTTTTCGTTGCCGCCGCTTTTGCGTGCAGCTACCACCTTTTTGTCGTCGGGAACCAGTTTGCACCGGCCGGGCTCAATGGCATTGCGACGATGATCCAGTACAAATTCGGCTTCAGCATCGGATATTTTTCGCTGATTCTTAATATTCCGCTGTGTGCCGCTGCTTTTTTTATGATAAACCGCAGCTTTGCAGTAAAGTCGTTGGTTTTTTGCCTGGTTTATTCGTTTTCCTATCTTGCCCTGGGCAAACTCGATCTTACCGGTATCAGCTATATTACCGATGGCGGCGATGTGGCTTTTCCCTGCATCATTGCTGGACTGCTCAGCGGCCTCAGCTATGGCATTTGTTTCCGCTGCAACGCTTCCACAGGCGGGACGGATATAGTTGCCAAGTATATCAGCCGCCGTGCGCCGCTGTTGAATTTCTTCTGGGTGACCTTTGCGATGAATGCCTGCGTGGCGGCGATTTCTTTTTTCGTCTATGCCGTATATGATCCGCAGGCGGGATGCATGGTGTACCATTATCGGCCGGTCTGTTTGTGTATGATCTATTGTTTTGTTTCAAGCTTTGTGGGCAACGCAATTATTAAAGGTACCAAATCGGCTTATGAATTTGTTGTAATTACAACGCATGCCGATGAAATCTCTGACGAGATTATCCGGTATTTAAAGCACAGCGCGACACGTATGACGGCGACCGGCGCATTCAGCGGGAAGGAAAAGGATGTCCTGATCTGCCTGATTAATAAGCATCAGATTGTGGATTTTAGGAATATCATTGCTAAGTACGAGGATACCTTTGCCTATGCGGAAACGGCGACAGAGGTGATTGGAAACTTTAAGCGGATCCCATATTGATGCAAAATCCGGTAAGCAGAAACCCGGCGCTATTGCGCCGGGTTTCTGCTTTTGCATTTTTTCGAAGATATAAAACGCATTTGGCGAAATTGGATGTTACAGGCTATGATTACCTGCAAAGCAAATCTTCCCAATTGTACACAAAGATTTTAAATCTTCAAATGATGGTTCTGTAAATATCTATCTTCTCCTGCTTTTTTTGCGGGAGAAGATATTTCAGGCGTTGCAGCCTGGAACTTTCGGAAGCTTTGCAAAGCTTGCTTCGAGGTCGGCGTCTGTGGGCAGGTAGTCGCTCATTTCGCCATTGTGGAATTTTTCATAAGCGACCATGTCGAAATAGCCAGTACCGGTCAGGCCGAAAACAATGGTTTTTTCCTCGCCGGTTTCCTTGCATTTGAGCGCTTCGTCGATGGCGACACGGATGGCGTGACTGGATTCCGGCGCCGGGAGGATGCCCTCAACGCGGGCAAAGTATTCTGCGGCTTCAAAGACCTTTGTCTGTTCGACGGCGACGGCTTCTATATATCCGTCATGATAAAGCTGGGAGAGGATGGAGCTCATGCCGTGATAACGCAGGCCGCCGGCGTGGTTGGCGGAAGGGATAAAGGAGGAACCGAGGGTATACATTTTTGCCAGGGGGCAAACCATGCCGGTATCGCAGAAGTCATAAGCGTAACGGCCGCGGGTAAAAGATGGGCAGGAAGCGGGTTCAACGGCGATAAAGCGGTAATCGCGTTCCCCGCGCAGCTTTTCTCCCATAAATGGAGAAATCAGGCCGCCGAGGTTGGAGCCGCCGCCGGCGCATCCGATGATGATGTCCGGTACGACGCCGTATTTATCCAGCGCGATTTTTGTCTCGCACCCGATGATCGATTGATGCAACAGCACCTGATTGAGTACGCTGCCCAGCACATACCGGTATCCGGGGGTGGAGGTGGCGACTTCGACTGCTTCAGAGATTGCGCAGCCAAGGCTTCCGGTAGTCCCGGGGTGCTCGGCAAGGATCTTGCGGCCGACCGCTGTCTCCGTGGAGGGGGAGGGGGTCACGGAAGCGCCATACGTGCGCATGACTTCGCGGCGGAAAGGCTTTTGTTCGTAGCTGACCTTGACCATATAAACCTTGCAGTCCAAGCCGAGGTAAGCGCAGGCCATGGAAAGGGCGGTGCCCCATTGCCCCGCACCGGTTTCGGTTGTGACGCCGGTCAGGCCCTGCTTTTTTGCGTAGTAGGCCTGGGCGATGGCGGAGTTGAGCTTATGGGATCCGGAGGTATTGTTGCCTTCAAATTTATAATAGATCTTGGCCGGGGTCTGGAGCTTTTCCTCCAGGCAGTAGGCGCGGACAAGCGGGGCGGGACGGTACATTTTATAGAAATCCAGGATTTCTTTCGGGATGGGGATTTCGCGGGTATTGTTGTCGAGTTCCTGCCGGATCAGCTCGTCGCAGAATACGGGGCGCAGATCCTCGAAGCCCATTGGCTCCAAAGTGGCGGGGTTGAGCAGGGGGGCCGGCTTGTTTTTCATGTCGGCACGGACGTTATACCAGGTTTTGGGCATCTCGTCTTCAGATAAATAGATTTTGTAGGGGATTTTTTCGGTTACCATAGTATTGTTCTCCTTTCCTGTCAGGCGATCCTTTTGTTGGAAAAACAATGAAAAAACGCTTTCCTCCAAAGGATCTGCAAATAAATCCTTGGGACAAAAGCGTTAAACTTCTGCGGTGCCACCCAAATTGATGGAAAAACCATCCTCTCGGCGATGTGCTTTCCACACATCTTCCCTTGGTAACGGGGGAAAAGCCCGTCGGAACTTACCAGCCTTTTATCAAAGCGTTCAGCCCGCCCTCCACAGTCCATTCAACAAGCTTGCCTCTGCCGCCCTTCCAGCCCCGGCGGCTCTCTGCGAGAGACGCTGCCTGCCTACTCGTCTGCATCTACGGTTTTAATTATGAACTTGTTTTTATTATATGCACGTGTTTCCGGTTTGTCAAGTAAAAATTTTCAGATGTCCGGCCATGCGCCAGGTATCTGGCTGCGCACATCAGATATAGGAAAAAGCGTGAAAATTTCAAGTTGCATTGGCTTTGGAATTCGGGTATGCTGAAAACGGGAAATGAATTTGGGGAGACGGGTTTTATGTTGGAAAGAATTTACAAGGCTGTGCAGAAAAAACATGAATTGCTTAATTTTCAAGCGTTGTGGCCAGGTTTTCATGCTTTTCCCTTTATACTGTACGACGGAAATAGGGCCTATGGCAGGAACGGATATTTTCCGCAGCCGGAGGCGTTTCGTGGTAATACGGCGTTGCATTATAATGGTGAATGGACTGCGATCTGGGAGCTTGCCCCGGCAGAAATGCCGGATATCAATATGCTTTCGGCGGATCTGGCGCATGAAATGTTCCACGCCTTTCAGATGGAACACAAGGAGCGCCGCTTCCCGGACGATCTTGCGGCGCTTGCCTATCCGATGGATGCCGGGAATCTGACGGCGAAGCTTATGGAGAATCGGATGCTTGCGGCTGCGTTTGCCACGCCTGACGTTTCGGAGAAGCTTCGGCTGCTCACACGATTTGTTGAGATCCGCGGGGCGCGCGCTGCGGCGTTGAAAGAATGCTTTGTTTTTGAACTGCTTCCTGAAACAGCGGAAGGGATGGCGGAGTATATCGGCGCCCAGGCGCTTGCCCAGCTTTCTATGGAGGCGTATATACAGAGAACGGAATTCTTTGTTGATGCGCTGACCCGGATTTCCCCGTCGCTTTTGGATATGCGGCGGCAGTCCTATTTTTCCGGTGCATTGCTGCTGCTGACAGCCCATGCCGCAGGAATTGATTTCATACATGAGATCGGGACTGCGGTACAGCCAGTCTATCGCCTGATCGAGGAAGCGCTTGGACTGCAGCGGTTTTCTGAATATACGCTGCCTGCCCCGGATCCGGCGCTTGTCCGCTTGACAGAGGAAGAAATGCTGCGGCGCAGGAGCTGTATTGCGTATATACAAACCCGGGCGCGTGTGCGGACGGAAGGTGCGTTTGCGATCTGCGGATATGACCCGATGAATATGTGGCGGCAGGGACAGTGGCTTTATGGAAAGAATTTTTGGATACTGCGCGAAAAGGAAAGCGGGCGGATATGTACGCTGACCGGCCCCTCGCTTCTGCGCTGTGAAGCGGGTATGATCTGTGCGTATTACACGGATGTGGAGGATTGGAAATGAGACAACTGCGGTATTATACCATTGAAGAGGTTGCGCGCATGAGCGGGCTGACAGCCCGCACCCTGCGCAGTTATATCCGGCGGGGGCTGCTGGAAGGGAAAAAGTATGGCGGAGCCTGGATGTTTACACAAACGCAGTTTTCTGAATTTCTGGCATGCGCTCCAGTGCAGCGCAGCCTGCGGGCGAACCGGGAAGGAATTGTGCGCGATTTTCTTGCACAGACGAGAAAACCGGATTCCCAGGCATGCCTGATTCTGGATCTGCCGCCATGTGAAGAAGCGGAAGAAACGAAGCGGCGGGCACGGATACTGGGATTTGGAGAAGATGGGCAATTAGAGCTGCGCTATGTCTGGCAGAATGGGTATACCCGCCTGATTTGTACGGGCACAGCCAATGCAGTGAGCAAGCTGCTTAATATACTGGAAGACGAATAAGCTGTATGTTCCGGAATGCGTCAAAAAAACGTTTTCCTCTCTCTGATTTTGTGCTATACTGAAGAAAATGCGTATACAGGGGGAAAACAATGAAAATCGGGATTATTACCGGAGCGTCGTCAGGACTTGGACGCGAGTATGCGCGCCGCGCATTTGAGGAGTTTACGCTTGACGAGCTGTGGCTGGTTGCGCGCCGGGAGGGGGCAATGCGGGATATTGCGGCGTCGATGCCGGAGAGGCGGATACGGATTCTGCCCTGTGATCTGTCCAAAACGGAGGATATAGAAGCGCTCTGCGCAAAAATCCGGCAGGCCAGCCCGCAGATCCGGCTTCTTGTTAATAATGCGGGTCTTGGCTTCCTGGGGGACTTTGAAACCGTTGAGACGGCAAACGACCGCGCAATGTGCGACGTAAACATGCGTGCGCCGACTTTGCTTACGGCTGCCGCGATTCCCTATATGTCAAAAGGCGCCGCGATTATATTTGTCTCCTCAATTGCAGCGTTTGCCCCGACCCCGCGTATGAGTGTGTACTGTTCGACCAAGGCCTATATCCAGAGCCTGGCGAAAGCACTGCGCTATGAGCTCGCCCCGCGCGGAATCCACGTCTTGGCGGTTTATCCCTGCCCAATGGATACGGATTTTCTTGCCGTAGGCGGTATCAATGGCAACAGCCGCACCTTTGACAGGCTTCCGCGCTGTCTCCCGGAGAAGGTAGCGAGGGTTTCACTTTCGCGCGCTGCGGCAGGAAAAGGCTCTTATACGCCGCTTGTACTGATGAAAATGTATCGCGTTCTTGCGAAGCTTTTGCCGCATAACCTGATTATGCCGGTATCAAAGACCTGAAAAACTCCCGCGTCCGGAACTCGCCGTGCCGGATGCGGAAGTTTTTTTGCACATTTATCTTTTTAGTTGGATGGGGATGAGCAGGTCAAGTTGGGAAAATTCTGCCTCCTGCACATTTTCCGGCGTAAGATGTTGAAATACCGTATACGCATTAAGGTGTTCTTCCAGGGAACCGCCCATACCCAGCGGGTTTCTGGGCACATAGCTGTACATGGTGTGATTCTGCACCCACTGCCAGAAAGGGCCCCATTCTTGGAAGTCCCCCATTTTGATGCAATGTGCGGCGTAAAGCCCGCCTTCAAAATGTTTTTTTACCAGCGGGGCAGGGACGGGCATGTTCTCCGGGATTGTTACCCAGAACTCGTAGCCATGGGACTCGCTGTCCGGCGTCGGATTGGGGTTGTTGAAGCCATAGAGACGGAAATCCGGCTTACGCTGCGGAAGCCGGGCTTCCACGATAAAGCGGTTAATGGCTCCGCCGGCAGCGGACTCCGGATCCGGGCCGGTAAAATGGCTTGCGGCAACAGTTGCCGGCGGCAGGTAAAGAATACGGGTGTTGTCAAAGAGGGAGAGAGTGGCGTTTGCATGGTTTATGTCCTGCATGCTGAAATCCTCCTTAAAAGTGTGCTTTGAAAGGGAAAGCAAAGATGCCTCCGGCCATTCAGCGGTTTCCGGTATAAAGTGCGGCACAGCCTGCTGCGTGCGTGCAAGCAGTGCGGTTGCGGCGCGGCGGACGGAATCCAGTGCGTCGATTTCCTGGCTGAGGTTTTCAATATGCGCCCTGAGCGTGGTTTCAGCGGCCTGTGGATCGGACAACAGCGCGTCTATCTGCCGCAGGGGGATGCGCAGGCTGCGCAAAAATAGGATCTGCTGGAGACGGCGGACGGCATCTTCATCGTAGACGCGGTAGGCATAGCCTTCCTTCCGCGTGCTTTTCAGCAGGCCGATGTGTTCGTAATAGCGCAGGGTGCGTGTAGTGATACCGAAAAGCCGGGTAATATGGCTGATCGTAAGCAACTCCATGGGCTTTTCCCTCCCTTTTGCAGCTTCAGTATAGGGTATGACGCGGCGTCAAAGTCAAGGCTTTTTTTCAGTATAACATAAAAATTTCCAAAGCGGGGAAAACGGTGCAATTGCCGTTTTTGGGGGAAAGGGGCCACAGTTCCTTTCGGCACGCATTACGGCGCAGAATTTTGCCGTTGGGACTTGACTATCCGGGATGAAGGTATAGAATAGAAAAGAAGAGGATCAGTCCGGACCGAGAGGAGGAAAGTTATGAAAAACAGGATTATTACCATCAGCCGTGAATTTGGAAGCGGCGGGCGCACCATCGGCAAGCAGGTCGCCGAAAAGCTTGGGATTGCCTGCTATGATCAGGAATTGATTGAAAAAATCGCAGAGAAATCCGGATTTTCCGAGGAATTTGTCCGGGAAAAAAGTGAATATGCTACTTATGGGAACTGGTTCGCCAACGCCTTCGCGGATCGCGACGTCCGGGGTATGACTGCGCAGGACCATATATGGACGATGCAGCGGCAGCTGATTCTGGAACTGGCGGAGAAGGAGAGCTGCGTCATTGTCGGCCGCTGTGCGGATTATATCCTGCGGGATGAAGCAGATGTGTTGACAGTCTTTATTCATGCAAGCATGCAGAAGCGTGCCGAGCGCATTGTACAGGTATATGGGGAACGTGAGGATTCGCCGGAAAAACGCCTGAAGGATAAGGATAAGCGCCGCCGCGCTTATTACCAGTTCTACACGGACATGGAATGGGGCAGTGCGCGAAACTATCAGATTGCACTTGACAGCGGTGCGCTTGGGATTGAAACCTGCGTAAGAATCATCGCGCAGCTGTATTGATATGTGAACCGGACAGCAGATGGATTGTCCCGGCAGCGCCGTCTTTGGACGGCGCTGTTTTTTTGCCGTTTAGGCGTTCCTGTAGAAAAAACACAGGCTTCCCGCTTGAAAAAAAACGGCGGATCGAGTATAATAAACTATTACGATATGGAGAAAAACAATGGAGAAACAAGACCTTTTTGTCACACCGCAGGAGCTTGCGCGTCAGCGTGGGTTTACTGAGCAGATCGCAAAGCTCAATGATGAGTATACGGCCCGTTCCGGACGCCGGCGCAGCGCTTTTGTCGACTGCTATGGCTGCCAGCAGAACGAGGCCGACGCTGAATGTATGCGCGGGATGCTGCGCGAAATGGGTTATGGGCAGGCTATTGACGAGCAGGAAGCCGACGTGGTGCTGCTGAATACCTGTGCGGTGCGCGAACATGCACAAATGCGCGTGCTGGGCAATGTCGGAGCGCTTTCTCATTGTAAAAAAGCGCGGCCAGATATGATTATCGGCGTTGGAGGCTGCATGACGCAGCAGGCTTCAATGGCGGAAAAGCTGAAGAAAAGCTTTCCCTATGTGGATATTGTGTTCGGCACCCATGCGCTGTGGCGGCTTCCGGAGCTGATTTATCGGAAGATGACTTCCTCCCGGCGGGTTTTCGACATAGACAATGAAGACGGGCGTATTGCAGAAGGGCTTCCGGTACAACGCAAAGACTATATCCGGGGCTGGGTCAGCGTGATGTACGGATGCAACAACTTTTGCTCATACTGCATTGTTCCTTATGTGCGCGGCCGTGAGCGCAGCCGCCGCCCGGAAGATATCCTGAATGAAGTACGCGGCCTGATTGAGAACGGGTGCCGGGAGATCAACCTGCTTGGCCAGAATGTCAATTCCTATGGCCACGGTACGGATTATGGGATGGATTTCCCGGACTTGCTGCGCGCAGTGGCGCAGCTGCCGGGGGATTTTGTCGTCCGCTTTATGACCAGCCATCCCAAGGATGCGACAAAAAAGCTGATCGATACGATGGCTGCCTGTGAAAAAATCGCGCCGCAGCTGCATCTTCCGGTGCAGTCCGGCTCCGACCGGATTTTAAAGGAAATGAACCGTCGCTATACGGCGCAGCAGTATCTGGAGCTGATCGATTACGCGCGCGCCCGGATCCCGGGTATTGCATTCACCAGCGATATTATCGTCGGGTTCCCGGGCGAAACACTGGAGGATTTTGAACAGACGCTCGCACTTGTTGAGCGGGTGCGCTACCATGCGCTGTTTACCTTCCTGTATTCCCCGCGCGGCGGGACGCCCGCGGCTTCGATGCCTGACGATACGCCACAGGAGGAGAAGCAGCGTCGTTTTGAGCGGCTCTGCCAGGTTCAAAACGACATAAGCGAGCAGATCCATGCCGCCTGTATCGGGCAGACATGCCGGGTGCTTTGTGAATCGAAGAGCCGGTTTGACCAGTTCCCGGTTGCTGCACGCACGGACACAGGCCGCGTTGTCTATCTTGCGGCGGGAATGGAATGCATAGGCTCGTTCTGCCATGCGCGCATTGTACGCGCCAGCCCCTGGGCATTATTTGGAGAAAAGGTGGAGGACTAAGATGCCGGAAGCCAGTTCGCCGCTGATGCGGCAATATTTTGAAATCAAAGGCAAACATAAAGACGAGATCGTATTCTACCGGCTCGGCGATTTTTACGAGATGTTTTTTGACGACGCCATTATAGCGTCCAAAGTGCTCGACCTGACGCTGACTGGGAAAAATGCGGGCGGCGGAGAGCGCGCGCCGATGTGCGGTGTTCCGTTCCATAGCTATGAAGCCTATGTGGCGAGGCTGATTGCGCGCGGATACAAAGTGGCGATTTGTGAACAGACGGAAGATCCGGCCAAGGCGAAAGGGCTGGTCCGCCGGGAAGTTGTGCGCATTATTACGCCTGGAACGATCACCGATGAGTCGATGCTTGACCAAAAGTCGAATAATTTTATTGCGTCGGTATACTTATCCGGGCAGGAGGCGGGTCTGTGCTTTTGCGATATATCGACGGGAGAGGTGCAGCTTTGCGCGCTCTCCGGCCCGCGGCTGTTGACGGAAATTCAGAATGAGTGCGAACGTTTTTCCCCGCGTGAGGCGGTCCTGTCTGCACAGGCTTATGCAAACGCGCAGCTGAAGGATTTCCTTCGGCAGCAGCTGTTGTGCGCGCTGGAGGACGGGACAGAGCGTTTCCTGCCGGATGCAGCCCAGCAGGCGGTACGCAGCCGGTATCCGGATATGGCGGATATTGAAGACAGCGGGGCGCTGTGCTGCGCGTTAGGCGGGCTATTGTCGTATTTGTACCAGACGCAGAAAAACACGCTTGCGCAGCTTCGGCGTCCGGAAATCTATACACCTTCGATGTATATGACGCTTGACCATACGGCCCGCATGAATCTTGAACTGTTTGAAACAATCCGTTCCCATGAAAAATCCGGTTCGCTTTTATGGGTTCTGGACCAGACCCGTACCTCGATGGGCGCGCGGGCGCTGCGCCGCCGCCTGGAACAGCCGCTTCTGAATCCCGTGACGATCCGCAGGCGTTTAAACGCGGTGGCGTCGCTGGTAGACGAGCCGGTGAAGTTGTCCCAGCTGGAGGATGCGCTGCGTGGTATTTCTGATCTGGAGCGTTTGATCGGGCGGGTTTCTTCGGGGACCGCTAATGCGCGGGACCTGCGCGCCGTTGCGCTGACTGCCGAGAAGCTGCCGCAGGTGCGTGCGCTGATCCGGGATATCCCCTGTGAGGCGATGCGTGAGATTTGGGATGGGATTGACGAGCTGTCCGATATACGTGAGCTGATTGCCAAAGGGATTGCCGAGGATCCCCCGCTTGGCATTAAAGACGGTGCAATTATCCGGGAAGGGTACCAGGCGCAGCTGGATGAGGTGCGCAGCATTGCGCATGATACGCGCAGCTATATCCTTTCCGTCCAAACCCGGGAACGGGAACGCACGGGGATTAAAAATTTGAAAATCGGCTATAACAAAGTGTTTGGCTATTATATTGAAGTTACGCCTTCATTTTTACATCTGGTGCCGGAAGATTACATACGCCGCCAGACGCTGACGGCCGGAGAACGCTATGTAACGGAAGAACTTAAGCAGCTGGAAAGCCGCATTCTCGGCGCGCAGGAACGGGCCAATGCGATTGAATATGAGCTGTTCTGCCGCATCCGCAGCCGGGTTGCCGAGGCTGCTGCCCGTGTACAGGCCACGGCTTCGGCCATTGCGGAGTTGGATGTCACTGCCTCAATGGCGCGTGTGGCGCTGGATAACGACTACTGCATGCCGCAGGTGGATTATTCCGACGCTATCGATATCCAGGCTGGGCGGCACCCGGTTGTGGAACGCAATATTTCGGGCTTTGTTGCCAACGACATGAAGATGGATGGGCGGGAACGCAGGGTGGCGGTTATTACCGGCCCGAATATGGCGGGAAAGTCAACCTATATGCGTCAAAATGCAATTATTGTGCTGATGGCGCAGCTTGGCAGCTTTGTTCCGGCACGTCAGGCGCATATTGGGGTGGCCGACCGGATTTTTACGCGTATCGGCGCTTCGGACGACCTTTCAGCGGGCCAGTCAACCTTTATGGTGGAGATGAGCGAAGTTGCGGATATTGTACGGGAAGCGACGGGAAAAAGTCTGGTGATCCTTGACGAGGTTGGCCGCGGGACTTCAACCTATGACGGGATGAGCATCGCGCGTGCGGTGCTGGAATATATGGCGAAGAAGGTCGGTGCAAAAACGCTGTTTGCTACGCATTACCATGAATTGACTGCATTGGATTCCATGCCAGGCGTATTCAATCTGTCGACTGCGGTCATTAAGCACGGCGACCGTATTACCTTCCTGCATCAGATTATTGCAGGCGGGTCTGACGATTCCTATGGGATCGAAGTGGCAAAGCTTGCAGGGCTTCCCGACGAACTGATCCGGCGTGCGCATCAGATTTTAAAAGGGCTGGAAGCCGGGAACGCAGACCGTACGGTGAAAAAAACGCTGCGGGAAGAAGCACAGGCCAGCTTGACGGACCTGGGGATGACGGCGATTATCGACCGCATCCGGGAGACGGATGTGGACAACATGACGCCGGTGCAGGCGTTGACGCTTGTGCTGGAGTTGAAAACAAGAATTGCGAGGTTGCCATGATGCAGCAGGGAAGCGCCGGAAAGCTGTATATCGTCGGCACGCCGATTGGGAATCTTGGGGATATCAGCGTGCGCGCGCTGGAGACGCTGAGGCAGGTAGATTTCATCGCCGCGGAGGATACGCGGGTAGCGATGAAGCTTTTGTCCCATTTTGGGATTTCCAAGCCGCTTGTCAGCTATTATGAGCATAATATGCGCCAGCGCGGCGAACTGGTCATGGAAAGGATTCTGGCAGGGGAAAGCTGTGCGCTGACAACCGATGCAGGTATGCCGGTGATTTCCGATCCGGGTGGGATGCTTGTGGCGCAGTGCCGCGAGGCGGGCATCCCCATGGAGGTAGTGCCCGGCCCATGTGCGCTGATTGCGGCGTTTGCGCTTGCGGGCCTGCCGGGTGCACGGTTTTGTTTTGAAGGCTTTTTGTCGATGAATAAACGTTCCCGCCGCGAGCATTTGGCTTCGCTGCGTACGGAAAAGCGCACGATGATTTTTTATGAGGCGCCGCATAAGCTGTGCGCGACGATTGAAGATTTTATCGAAACCTTTGGCGCGGACAGGCAGATTTTGCTTGCGCGGGAACTGACGAAAGCGCATGAGGAGAGCCTGCGCATGACGCTTGGACAGGCAAGGGAAAAATATGCCGCCGTGCCGCCGCGCGGGGAGTATGTACTGGTTGTCGACGGTGCGCCGGGGGACACTGTGCAGAAACAGGATGTGGAAGATACGATGGAAGCTGCGCGCGCGCTTGTGGGACATCTGATCGAAATGGGCATGGCGCGCAGCGCTGCGGTAAAAACGGCGGCGGCGCAGTACAGCGTATCCAAAAACGCGTTGTATGACATGTTTTTGCAAGAAAATTGACTTTTCTCCACGTTTTCAGGGCAATACAGCCCCAAAAGACGCGAATTTCATATACACAGAAAGGAAGTTTTAAATCTATGGATGAAAACAGGATTCATGAATCGGGTTCGATTTCCATTGCTGCGGAAAATATGTTCCCGATTATCAAAAAATGGCTTTATTCCGAAAAGGACATTTTTATCCGCGAGCTGGTTTCCAACTGCGCCGACGCGATTTCCAAGCATGAGCGGCTTCGTTCCCTTGGGCAGGCGGAAGATGATGGGGCGCCATACCGCATAACAGTCAGGACTGATGCGGAAAATGCCACTCTTTCCTTTTCGGATAACGGTATCGGGATGACGGCGGACGAGGTAAAGAAGTACATTAACCAGGTGGCCTTCTCTGGTGCAAAGGACTTTTTCGAAAAGTATAAGGACGCGGGCGACGCCTCGCAGATTATCGGCCATTTTGGACTGGGCTTTTATTCGGCCTTTATGGCGGCCAAAAAAGTGACCATTGAGACGAAGTCTTTTGTCCCCGGCAGCGAGGCGGTACGGTGGACCAGCGAAAGCGGTATGGAGTATACCCTTGAACCATGTGAAAAGGACAGCCGCGGGACTATTGTAACGCTGGAGCTTGACGACGACTCAAAAGAATATGCACAGCGTTGGAATGTCCATGATGTGCTGATGAAGTATTTCCGCTTCCTGTCTACCCCGGTATATCTGGAGGATGCGAAAGAAGAGGAAAAGGAGGACGCCAAGCCCATTAATGCAGACGCACCGTTATGGGAAAAAGCACCCTCAGAGTGTACGGACGAGGAATATCGGGATTTTTACCATAAGCTGTTTATGGATGTGGCTGACCCGCTGTTTTGGGTGCATTTGAATATCGATTACCCATTCCGGCTGAAAGGGATCTTGTATTTCCCGAAGCTCAAAAATGAATTTGAATCCGTGGAAGGCCAGGTTAAGCTTTACTGCTCGCGCGTGTTTGTCGCCGATAATATTAAGGAAGTGATCCCCGAATACCTCCTGCTTTTAAAGGGCTGCATCGACTGTCCGGATTTGCCGCTGAACGTTTCGCGGTCCTTCCTGCAAAACGACGGGACGGTGACACGCATCAGCGCGCATATCACCCGCAAGGTAGCTGACCGGCTGCTTTCGCTGTTCAAAAATGAACGGGAGCAATACAATAAATATTGGGATGATATTAACCCCTTTATCAAGTACGGATGCCTGCGTGACGAGAAGTTTTATGAGCGTGTTAAACCGGCCCTGATTTTTAAATTCCTCGACGGCAGCTATAAGACGGTTGATGAATACCTTCCGCAAGCGCCTCAGGAGGAACAGGAAGGGGAAGGCGCAAAGGAAAGTGCCGAGGTCAAGACGATTTATTACGTCACCGATGAAAAAACGCAGGCGCAGTATATTGCAATGTTCGCTGCACGTGGGATAGAAGCGGTTATCCTAAACCATACGTTGGATAATGCATTTATCTCTATGCTCGAATCAAAAAACCGTGCGGTGCGTTTCCGTAGGATTGACGCGGACATCAGTGAGCTGAAAACGGATGAGAGCGTAGCAGAGGGTGCGGAAACGCTGGAAAAGCTGTTCGGAGAAATCGCGGGCGGCATGAAGGTTGAAACCGCAGCGCTTGGTACGGATGCCGCTGCGGCAGTACTGACGCTGTCCGAGGAAGGCCGGCGCATGCAGGAGATGGCGCGCTTGTTCGGAGGCCCGGATGGGATGGCAGATATGTATAAGGCCGAATATACGCTGGTGCTTAACAGTACACATCCGCTTTATAAAAAGCTGGCAGCGCTGGAAGGCGACGATACGGACACGGCGAAGCTGCTGGCGAGCCAGGTCTATGACCTTGCGCGGCTTGCGCAGCATCCGCTGGAAAGCGGGGATATGACTGCGTTTATCGCACGCAGCGCGCAGATTATGGAAAGACTTGGATAAACAGGCTAAAAAGCCTGGCAGGAAATTTTCCTGCCAGGCTTTTTTGTATTTGCGCAACGGGCGAGACCGCCGCTGTATTACTGTATTTTAAGGCTGTGCCAGCGGGGCGGATAAACACGGGAAATTCAGCGGGCGAACTGGTCCGCAAGATCCAGGATACAGGCTGCATCTCCAAAACCGCCGGATTTCGTAATGAGCGCCTTTTCCCGGCCGCGCTGGTCGTAGGCCATGCAATAGATGATGCCGGGGGCAAGGGAAGCATGCGGAGTGATAGAGACAAGCCCTGTTGCGCCGCAAAAAGCGCGCAGGGTATCGCCGCCGATAACAAAGGGGGTGGCGGCTGCATGGGCAAGCGCATGTACGGCGCAGTTGGAGAGTTCGGAGGTAATCTGCCGGGCGGCATCCTGAGCGGCAATGTGGAGAGATTTAAAAAAGTTGGCGTTTTTACTGTGCTGTGTATCGTTGAAAGCAGCGGCAAGCATGGTGCAGGGGGAGGATTTCAGCAGGCGGGCTGTTTTTGCGGCAGCAGCGCCAAGCTGCTGTTCCCCGTGGCCGCCGTCGTAGAGCCATACGCCAGGGATGCCGAGGCTTCGGGCGGTGGAAAGCTGCTCGAATGTGGCAGGGTGGATGCTTGCGCTGAGCACCAGCAGGCGGGTGGAACGCAAACGCAGTTGAGCGTCCCGCGAATGGCCATATAGCGCTTCGGAAAGCGCACGGGCAAAACCTGCGCAGCCTGCGAAATTTCGGAAGCCGAGTGCAAGCGCCTGCCGCGCGGCTGCATCGAGGTCGGCGTCTGTGGCGGTATTGCATAATACAACGCCGCGAAAATCCTTTTGGATTGGATCGCCGGGTTGAATGGATATTACTTCGACATCGCTTTCCTGCGCGAGGATATCCCGTACGGCGTCGCTTTTGACCGGATTGAGCGGGTCCTGCGCCGCAGCAGTTTCTGAAAGGCGTACGCCGTGGACGTAAACGACACCGTTGACCGTTGTACGGCCATTGGCCGGGTAGGCCGGCGCAAAAAAGACAGGTCCACGCATTTGCGCCAGTGCGCCGAGCTGCGCGCCGGCATGTCCGCGCAGGAGGGAATCGGTTTTTATATAGATCATTTCCGCATTATTTTCGGAAACTGCCTGCATGGTTCGGGCGGCGGCGTCCTGGGGGCTGAGATGGCGGCTGTCCAGGCACAGCAGCCGGAAAGGCGCTTGCGCGGATACGGCGGCATCAGGGAAAACCTGTGCGCCGGGAAAAAATACGCCTGTGTCAAGTGCGCCGGTAAGATCGTCGGCGAGCAAAAGGAGTCTGGTCAATTTCTTTCCCTCCTTGCCAGGGCTGCTGTACAGGCAACGTCAATGGCCTCAAGCAGGCTGCCTTCATTTGCAGTATTGCATCCGGCCCGGTCAAATGCGGTGCCGTGATCAACAGAGGTGCGCAGTATGGGAATGCCGACCGTCATGTTGATACCGCTCATCTGGCTGTAGCGTCCAGTGGCGGGGTCCAGACGGAAGCCGGCAAGTTTGAGCGGGATATGCCCCTGGTCGTGATACATTGCGACGACAATATCCGCCTCACCTCCGAGGGCGCGGACGAACACGCTGTCTGGAGGGATGGGTCCTGTAACGTTAAGCCCGTCGCGGCGTGCGCTTTCAATGGCGGGTACAATTTCACGCGCTTCTGTGTCGCCAAACAGTCCGTTGTCGGAAGCATGTGGGTTCAGGCCGGCGACGGCAATACGGCCGTTTTGAATTCCCAGCATTTCCAGGGCCTGTGCGGCAAGACGGATCGTTTCATATACACGGGTATATTGGACCAGCTCGCAGGCCCGGGAGAGCGGGACGTGTGTGGAAACATGGACGACACGCAGCGCGCCGCTTGCAAGGAGCATGGTATAGGACTTGGTATGGGTATAGTAAGCGAAGATCTCCGTATGGCCATCGAAATGATGGCCTGCTTTATTCAGCGCTTCCTTGTTTAGCGGTCCGGTGGCTACAGCATCTGCAAGCCCCGACTGGCAGTATTCGATGGCGGCGCGCACGTAGGCAAAAGCGGCGTCACCGCAGGCGGGATTGACCTGCCCCGGCGTATATTCTCCATACGCGAGCGGACGCGGATCGATAAAATCGAGAACACCTGCCTGGCCTTCGCTCTGGGTGGGATCCGCAATTTCCCGCAGGACAAGATCTGTGTGGGTATAACGCAGCGCATCCTCCAGCGCTGTGCGGGAGCCGATTGCAAAGGCCCGGCATTTTTCATGGAAGCGTCCGTTTTTATATGCTTTTACACAGATTTCAGGGCCAATACCGGCAGGGTCTCCCATTGTGACGGCGATTATAGGGCGCATAAGGTTTTCCTCCGTTTTCAGGATTTTGCATTGACGGTGTCCGCAGTTTTAAGGTGTTTCCACGCGGTGCAGCGCATGGTAATATAGCTGGCCAGGCCGCCGGCAACCTCGGATATTGGTTCGGCGAGAAAAACGCCGTAGACGCCAAGGCCGCCGATACAGGGAAGCGCAAGCGTCAAAGGGACGACAAGGATGGCTTTGCGCAGAAGGGAAAAGAAGATGGCATGGCGCGAGTAGCCCATAGAGACAAAGGTTTGCTGCGCACTGTTTTGAAAGGCCATCATAAACATACAGCAGAAATAGATGCGCAGGCAGGGGACGCCGCAGGACACAAGCCCGGGATCCGAGTTGAAAATGCGGATGGAGAGCGCAGGGAAGAGCATAACAAGCAGGGTGGTTGACGCGGCAAGGATGATATTGACCAGCGTCAGAAAACGTATGCCGGTACGCACGCGCGCATAGCAGCCTGCGCCATAGTTGTAGCTTAAAACCGGTACGGCGCCGGCGCTGAAGCGTTCAAAGGGGAGTGTGACAATTTCGCGTACGGAATGGATGACGGTCATAACCGCAACATAAATGTCACCGCCAAACAGGGAAAGGGTGGAATTGCAGGCAGCCTGTACGGCGCTGTTTGTGACCTGCATAATAAAATTGGAGGTGCCGAGCGCAAGCATCCACCGGGCAAGCCGGAAATCAAAGCGCAGGCTTTTCAAGGTCAGGCGGATCGTCGCGCGGAAGAACAGGAAATGCATGACCCAGAGAAAAGATACCGCCTGTGAAATTACGGTCGCCAGCGCCGCGCCGCGCACGCCCATATCCAATGCAAAAATAAAGACGGGGTCGAGCACGATATTCAGCGCTGCGCCGATCAGGATGCTTATCATGCCGGTTTGGCCAAAGCCTTGGGCATTGATATAAGCATTCATTCCAAGCCCAAGCATGGAAAACAGGGTCCCGCTCATGTACATACCCAAATACTCGTTGGCATAGCGGAAGGTGCTGTCGCTTGCGCCGAAAGCATAAAGCAGCGGACGCTTCGCCGCATAGGCGACAACCATAAGGACAAGCGAAAGCACAGTGAGCATAATGCATGCATTTGCCATAATGCCGCGCGCTTCATTTTCATCGCCGCGTCCGCGCGCCATGGAGCAAAGCGGTGCGCCGCCGGTTCCGCATAGATTGGTAAAGGCCGTGACGATGGTAATCAGCGGGAAGCAAAGCCCGACGCCCGTAAGCGCCAGCACGCCTTCCTCACCCATACGCCCGATAAACATGCGGTCAACGACGTTATATAAAAGATGGGCAACCTGGGCGATAACGACCGGGATTGCCATTTTTGTAATGTTTACAGACATTTTTCCCTGGGTAAAATCCTGTGCATTGCTTTTCATGGTATATTTACATCCTTTTACAGCAGACTCCCCCGGCCTGGTCTCCGCACTGCAGCGGAATTGGCGTTTACCGGGGTCCTGAAGAAGCTTTTTCTTCATTATAGCATTAAAATCCTGCAGCTTCAATTGCTTTTCCAAACGAAAAGGGCAGGAAGGCTTTTCAAAGTCTGCAAAGCAGACAAAAAACGTGGAAAAGGGTCCGGATTTTGTCGATAATGCTGTAGACAAGGGAATAATCATGCTGTATAATGTCAAAATGTTGATTTATATAGGACAGGGGCAATTAAAATGCAGAGAACGGATATTCGCAATATTGCAATTGTTGCACACGTTGACCATGGAAAAACCACGCTTGTGGACGAAATGCTGAAGCAAAGTGGTATTTTCCGGGAAAACCAAGTTGTTGAAGAACGCGTAATGGATTCGGGAGACCTGGAACGGGAGCGCGGTATTACCATCCTGGCGAAAAATACATCAATTTATTATAATGGCGTTAAAATTAATGTAATCGATACCCCTGGCCATGCGGATTTCTCCGGCGAGGTGGAGCGTGTGCTGAAAATGGTGGACGGCGTGCTGCTGCTGGTCGATGCGGCGGAGGGCCCTATGCCGCAGACGCGTTTTGTGTTGTCAAAGGCGTTGGAGATGGGGCACCGCGTGGTTGTTGTGGTCAACAAGATTGACCGGCCGGACGCGCGCATTTTTGAGGTCGTGGACGAGGTGCTCGACCTGCTGATCAGCCTGGATGCGACAGATGAGCAGATTGAAAGCCCGGTGTTGTTCTGTTCCGGGCGCGACGGTACGGCCTCGCTTGATCCAAATGGCCCATTTGAGAATCTGAAGCCGTTGTTGGATACGATTATTTCGCATATGCCCTGTCCCGAGGTGGATACGCAAGGGGATCTGCAGATGCTGGTATCTTCGATTGATTATAACGATTATGTTGGGCGCATCTGTATCGGCAAGGTTGAACGGGGGACGATCCGCAAAGGTCAGGATGTCGTTGTATGCGATTATCATGAGGGGCATGCGCCTTATCGCGCCCGCGTGGTGAACCTGTATACGATTGAGGGGTTGAACCGGACGCCCGTAGAAGAAGCGCGAGCCGGGGATATTGTGTGCCTGTCCGGCATTGCGGATGTTACCATCGGCGATACGATCTGCGCTGTGCAGGCGCCGGAGCCGATTTCTTTTGTAAAGATTTCGGAGCCGACTGTGGAAATGGTTTTTTCCGTCAATGACAGCCCTTTTGCAGGACGGGAAGGGAAGTTTGTCACCTCGCGCCATCTTCGTGCCCGTTTGGAACGGGAACTTTTAAAAGATGTGTCGTTGCGCGTTTCGGATACGGATACGACGGAGAGCTTCCGTGTCTGTGGCCGCGGAGAAATGCATCTGTCGATTTTAATTGAAACGATGCGCCGGGAGGGCTATGAGTTTGCCGTAGGCGCGCCGAAGGCGATGCTTAAAGAGATCAATGGGAAGCTGTGCGAGCCGATGGAACGTGTCGTGATTGATGTGCCCGCAGATGCGGTCGGCAGCGTGATGAGCAAACTCTCCTCCCGAAAAGGCGAGCTTGTGGAGATGACGCCGCAGGGCGACCGGATGAGGATTGAATTTCTGGTGCCTTCGCGCGGGTTGTTTGGCTATCGAAATGAAATGCTCACCGACACACGCGGCGAAGGGATAATGAATTCCGTATTTGAAAGTTACGTCCCTTATAAGGGCGATATCTCCGGACGGAGCACAGGTGCGCTTGTGGCTTTTGAAACCGGGGAAGCGGTAACCTATGGCCTGTTCAACGCACAGGAGCGCGGCACGCTGTTTATTGGCCCGGGTACGCAGGTTTATGAGGGCATGGTTGTTGGCGAATCGCCGAAAGACGAGGATTTAAATGTCAATGTCTGCAAGAAGAAACATGCGACTAATACGCGTTCCTCGAATGCGGATGAAGCGCTTCGGCTGACGCCGCCGCGACAGATGAGCCTGGAAAACTGTATTGAATTTATTTCTGATGATGAGCTGATTGAGGTTACGCCGCAAAACCTGCGCATCCGGAAGCGGATCTTAGACAGTAACCTGCGGGCAAAGGCCCGGTTTGCAGCAAAGAACCGGTAACGTGAATAAAAAACACTTTCCCCCTCCTGGCGGATATTGGTCCGCCAGGAGGGGGAAAGTGTTTTTTACATTAAAAAAGGAAGATCCATTTTGCCAGCAGCAGCAGGATCAGGCCGGGAATACCGAAAATGCCGATGAGCAGGGCGTTGAGGATATTAATTCCCAGGGACAAGCCAATATAAGCGCCTATGTAATTAAACAGGAAAAGAAAGACAAAACCCGCCGCGGTATTAATCAGGAGTTTAAAGATCCATCGGATCGGGAGGGAAAAAAGCTTGAAAACGATAAAAATAGAGAGGACGATAAGCCCGGTCAGGATGATCTTTTCCATGCTGCACCTCTGCTTTTTCCGGCTGTATAATCCTTGCCGGAGAGTCCGGATTCCCGCGCTACGTTCATCAGGTAGGCATAACGGGTCTGTAAGTATTTGATTTCATAGACGGTAGATTCAAACAGCAGCGGGTCGGAACACTGCGCGGCGGCGGAATTGGCGCGCGCCAGCGCATCGGTTACCGACTGGATCTCCGCAATAAGCGCCGTGTCGGCGCGGTTTTTCTTTTTAAGCATTCTTTTTACTCCCCGAAGCTCAGTTTGCGGCGCGTGTACAGGCCGCTACAGTGGATAGATATGTGTATCCTGTCCCAAAAATACCGGGAATATACGTGCTGCGGAAGTTTTTCCCGCGGGTAAATTTGCCTTGGATAATTCGTCGCGTGTGCATGTAAACTATTTTCGACAAGGAGGGACCGCAAATGGCAATTAACCGACAAAAATATAATGAATATGTCGAAAAGAAATCCCCGCCTTCCCCTTTGGGACGGGATATGCTGCTGGCATTTTTAATTGGCGGCGTGATCTGTACGATCGGGCAGGGGATTCATGATCTGTGGGGGTTGGCAAAGCTGGAGGAACCGGATGCTGCGGCGGCGACCAGCGCAACGCTGATCTTTATCGGCGCGCTGCTGACCGGACTGAATGTCTATGACGACATTGCAAAATATGGCGGCGCGGGTACGCTGGTGCCGATTACGGGATTTTCAAACGCGGTGGTATCCGCAGCACTGGAGTTTAAAAGCGAAGGCTATGTGCTGGGCATGAGTGCAAAGATGTTTACGATTGCCGGCCCGGTGCTGGTGTTCGGAATTTGTGGCAGTGTGATTTACGGATTGATCCTGTGTTTGCTGGGAGGGGGCGCATAAAATGGGATTGAAAAGAATCGGCCAGAGAACAGTGGAATTCCCGTCTCTGCCGGTGCTGATAGGGTTTGCTTCTGTTGCAGGAAAAAAAGAGTCGGAAGGGCCGCTGGGAAACTCATTTGACTATGTCGCTACCGATACAACCCTGGGTGAAAGCAGCTGGGAAAGGGCAGAGAGCCATATGCAGAAGGAAGCGCTTGGCCGCGCGCTTGCCAAGGCCAAAGTTTCTACAGACAACCTGCAGTATATTTTTGCTGGGGATTTAATCAACCAATGTATTGCATCTGCCTACGGGATGCGGGAGACGGAGTGCCCATTCGTCGGCCTATATGGCGCTTGTTCAACGATGGCAGAGAGCTTAATGCTGGCGGCGATGGCGGTGGACGGAGGGTTTGCCGGCTATGCGGCGGCTGTGACGTCTTCGCATTTCGCCTCTGCAGAACGCCAATACCGTTTTCCGCTTGAATACGGCGGCCAACGTACACCGACTGCCCAGTGGACAGTGACCGGCGCGGGTTGCGCAATCCTGGCCCAGCAGGGAAATGGGCCGCATATCCGCCGGGCATGCGCAGGCAAAATTGTTGACTACGGGATCAAGGATGTCAACAATATGGGGGCTGCAATGGCACCTGCCATGCAAATGGAAACACAAAAAAACGCCGGGTTTTTCCCCGGCGCTTTTGGTTGGGTTTTTTGTGCTCAACCGGCAAGAATGCCGGCGCTTGTAGTATCCTGAGCCATATAGGACCAGTAGGAGACGCCTTTTGTAAAGTCAGTTTCATAGAAACGGTCATAGTATTCGTATTCAAAATCATTCATCAGGTCGACAAGATAATAGTACAGGAGCTCGTCAAGGTAGTCGCTGTATACATCTTCGTCTGCCATAATAGAATCCAGGAAATCTTCATCAAATGGGAGGCGCTGGTAAATGTAATAGCCGTCTGTTGTGGTTTCGATTTCACTAATTTCGTAATCGCCCAGAGAAAACAACATTTCTTCAAGTTCCGTATCCGTCAACGTGCCAAGTTGGACATATGCGCCGGAATAGGGATCGGAGGCCTGGGTTTCGTCCTCGCCATACTCCAGGATCAACTGGGAAAAATCTTCCCCGGCAAGCGCCCGCTGATAGGCCTGCTCTGCAAGGGCGTATTTTGCTTCCCGGTCTTCTACGGTTTCGATATCCTTTGTGGAAATATAGATAAACACAACGCGCGCATACTGTTCGTAATATAGTTGACGCAGGTCGTCTTTAGAGGATTCATACCGTCCGCCTTCCCCAAATAAATAATCCCGCAGGATGTGATATTTCGGAGAAATTTCAAGAATGGCGCGGTATTCCGCATCATTTAAGTTAAAAGTACGCAGGAACGCCGCATAGCCAGCCTGGCCGCCGAGCGTTTCAATCTGTGCTGTACGGGTGTTTTCCAGATTTTCCTTATCTTCATCGCTCAATTTTAGGCCATATTCCTTAAAAAGGCGGTTGACCAGGACATGTTGCGATACGCTCATAAGCGTGTAATAGGAAACGCCGGAATCGCCATAGGTTTCATAATAATTATAATAGCAGTAGCTGTAATAGTAGGCAAACGTACCCTCTTTGATATTTGTGCCGTCGACAATCATCACGTTGGGCTTAAGCGAGCAGCCGGAAAAAAGCATACAGAGCATCATTATAACTGCGAGAAGCAAAGCTACAGAGCGTTTTTGTTTCATAATTCAACCTACCGTTTTTTATGTATCGGATTATAAAAATCAATATATCATAAATCAAAGGAAAATACAAGATTCTTACAGCGTTTATTGAATTTTTACAATTTTCCCGCCGCCGAGCATGCGGGTACCGTCATACAGAACAATACTTTGCCCCGGAGCGGGGGTTCCACAGGACGGTTCGACAAGCAGCCGCGCACATCCGTCGCCGACACGGAGCAGTTGCGCCCGGCCAGTACGGCGGGAATGCCGGACCCGGGCGTCGAAGGATGCGCCCGGCTGCACAAGCTGCTGTGCGGGCGCAAACCAATGGCACTGCGCGGCTTCGACCTGAACAGGCGCCGGGTCTTTCAGCGGCGCAAGCATGACCGTATTGCGGACAGGATCAATATGCCGCACATACATACGCTCGCCCAGGGCGATACCGAGATGGCGGCGCATGCCGACGGTATAGCGGTGGATCCCCTGATGGCGGCCCAGGATTCTCCCGTTTTCGTCAATAAAATCCCCCGGGGGAGGTACGGTCCGATGCGCTGCGATATATGCGGCGTAATCTCCTGAGGGGATGAAGCAGACATCCATGCTGGGTTTTGGGACCGGGAGAGACGGCATGCCCTGCGCTGCGACGGCGCGCACTTCGTCTTTTGTAAGGAAGTCGCCCAAAGGGAAACGCAGGCGTGGAAGCCACTGGTCGCGAAGCTGCCAGAGCATATAGCTTTGATCGTTGATTCCGGCACTCCGGCAGATCAGTCCATCCCGGATGCGGGCATAATGGCCGGTTGCGACAAATCCGGCGCCAATGGAATCGGCATAGTCAAAAAGTGTCTGGAATTTTACGAGCAGGTTGCATTCAACGCAGGGATTCGGCGTTTCACCGCGCAGGTAAGCGTCAAGAAACGGTTCGACGACTCGTGTACGGAAACATTCGCGGGTATCGGCAACAGCAAAGGGGACGCCGAGCGCCTGTGCGGTGGCTTGCGCGCGCTGGGCGGATTCGCCGGTATTGTTCAAATAAAGCGCAAAAACTTCAAATCCGGATTTTTGCAGCAGGATAGCGGATGCGGCGCTATCGACGCCACCGGACAGGCCCAGGACTATACGGGGCATTGGGGAAACCCTCCCTCGTCTGTAATTTGGCCGGCATGGGGGAAGTGTGCCGGTTTTCCCCAGTATAGCACAGTTTTTTCTGTCTGCAAAGGAAAATATACCGGCTCGCAATATGCGGCCAAAATAAGCGTGACGCGGCGGAAAGAATAAAAAAAGTCCGGAAGCATTCCACTTCCGGACATGGCAGCAGCAGGGTCTACTTGATTACGCGGATCCAGCCCTCCGGGGCAGGGATACGGCCCATTTGGATGCCGGTGAGGGTATCGTAAAGTTTTTTGGTAATGGGGCCCATTTCATGCATACCGCTTGCAAAGCAGATTTCGCGGTCATGGTCAACGATTTTACCGACCGGGGAAATGACGGCGGCGGTACCGCACAGCCCGCATTCAGCAAAGGAGGGGACTTCTTCAAGGAAAATCTCGCGTTCTTCCGCTTCCAGCCCGAGGTACTCCTGTGCTACGGTCATCAGGCTGCGGCGGGTGATGGAAGGAAGGATAGTGGAGGATTTGGGTGTGACAACTTTATGATCAGAGGTAATGAAGATAATGTTGGCGCCTCCGGTTTCCTCGATCTTGGTACGGGTAGCGGAGTCGAGATAAATGTTCTCGTCATAACCGCAGTTGTGAGCATCGACAATATTATACAGGCTCATGGCATAGTTTAAACCGGCCTTGATATGGCCGGTGCCGTGCGGTGCTGCGCGGTCGAGGTCGGAAATGCGCACGGTCAGCGGACGGACGCCGCCTTTAAAATATGGGCCAACGGGGGTGGTGAGGATACGGAATTGGTATTCATCCGCAGGCTTGACGCCGATAACGGCGCTGGAACCGAAAAGGTAGGGGCGCAGATAGAGCGTTGCGCCGGAACCGTAAGGCGGGACAAACGCTTCATTGGCCAGCACGACTTTATCTACGGCGTCGAGGAAACGGTCTTCGGGGAATACAGGGATTTCCAACCGTTTCGCCGAGTCGACGAGGCGCTTTGCATTCAGGTCGGGGCGGAAAGTAACAATATGCCCATCGGCAGTTTCATAGGCCTTGAGTCCTTCGAAACAGGTTTGGGCATACTGCAGTACGCCGGCGCATTCATTGAGCACAATCGTGCCGTCTGCGCTGAGAGCGCCTGCATCCCAGGCGCCGTTTTTATAATTGGAAACATAGCGCCAATCCGTCTGGATATACCCAAATCCAAGATTTGCCCAGTCAATATTTTTCTTTCCCATGTGATTTTTACACTCCTTTTTTGCGTCACGCCCTGTGGATACCGCAAAATGGCGTACCCGGGTGGGACTTGAGATGCGGCTGGCGGCACGCTTGCTGGGCTGCCGGCCTGCGCCGGTTTATAAATCGACACCGCGCGCGCGGTCTTCCAGAAGCTGCGCGATGCGCTGCGCTGGGGACAGCAGGCCGGAAATCGACATATCGTGATTTAAGACGTTGATAATATGGGCGATGAATTTGGACATGTCTACTTCTGTGTACCAGGGGCGCGCCAGCAATTCAGGGGTGCGGTAAATGAGATTTGTTGTAAAAACCCGGTCGAACAGACCTTCTTCATAGGCCTTGTCCATACGTTCAAGCCCCTCGCTGAACAACCCGAAGGTAGAAACCGCGAAAATCCGGCGGGCTTTGCGATCCTTGAGCTGGCGGACAATGTCAAGTGTGGAATCGCCCGTGCCGATCATATCGTCGACGACGATAACGTCTTTTCCCTCGACATTATCGCCGAGAAAAACGTGAGCAACGATCGGGTTTTTCCCGTTGACAATGCGGGAATAATCACGGCGTTTATAGAACATGCCCAGATCTACGCCGAGAACGGAAGAATAATAGGTGCAGCGGTCCATTGCACCTTCGTCCGGGGAAATAATCATAAGGTGGTCACGGTCGACCTGGATGTCGGGATAGGTATGCAGGATGGTGCGGATCATCTGGTAGGTGGGTTGGATGCTTTCAAAACCGGAGAGCGGAATTGCGTTCTGGACGCGCGGATCATGCGCATCAAAGGTAATAATATTGCGCACGCCAAGCCGTTCAAGCTCCTGGAGCATGATGGCGCAGTCGAGCGATTCGCGCGACATACGCTTATGCTGGCGGCCTTCATAGAGCATAGTCATGATGACCGTGATACGCCGGGCATGGCCGCCGCAGGCGCCGATGATGCGTTTAAGATCCTGAAAATGGTCGTCAGGGCTCATGGGGACTTCCTTACCGTAAAGCTTGTAGGTAACCCCGTAGTTAAACATGTCTGCGATGATAAACAGGTCATAGCCACGGACCGTGCCGTCGATAGTAGCTTTCCCTTCACCAGTGCCGAAACGCGGGCAGTGGATGCCGATCTGGTATTTATCACGCATATAGCCGCCGGAAAGGGACTGGGGAATGGAAGTGATGTTGTTGCGCCAGTCTACGATATAATCGTTGGCCTTTTGCGCCAGCTCTTCACTGCCCGGCATCCCGATAATGCCGAGCGCGCCCACAGGCATGTTGTAAAGCTCGTCAAAGGAATCTTCAGTCATCATGCACCTCTTCCTAATTTTTGGCAGGCGTTACGCCTGACTTCAAAAACCGACTTGTCCTATTCATTTTTCGACATTCTCATCATACCATAAGCGCCAGGGCATTTCAAGAATGCAAAAGATGCATATACATAGAAAAAATTCGCATAGCGTAAGTGAATTTTTGTCAAAGCGCACTTTTGCGTGAAAATACCGTAAAAAGTAAAAAAATGCTTGACAACAGGAAAATGGCCTGTTAAAATAAATAACTGTGTGAAAACACAATGAGTTCCGAAGACAGCACGGGAAGCGCCGCTTCTTAAATTGGCTTTTGCCGCCGTGCCGAGGATGGTAATCACTGAAAGTTTTTCAGATTGAGCTTTGCCTTTTGTCTTTGGATACCCATGGACAAAAGGCTTTTTATATTATCAGGAGGTGACTGATTTGCCGAACGCAGCAGTTCTCAAAGAGAAACAGGCGATCGTAGCGGAGCTTGCGGAAAAAATGAAGAATGCAAGCGCGGGCGTGCTCGTCGATTATAAGGGCATTACCGTTGCAAACGATACGAAACTGCGTCGAGATCTCAGAAACGCCGGTGTAGAGTACAGCGTGGTTAAGAATACGCTTACCAAGCTTGCTGCCGACCAGGTTGGTTTCAATGATATCGACGAACATTTAAACGGCACCACGGCCATCGCCATCAGCCCGTCCGACCCGATTGCCGCCGCAAAGATCCTTTACAATTATGCTAAGGACTCCAACGGCGCGTTTACTATTAAGGTTGGATTTGTTGACGGTAAGGTTATTAGCGCGAAGGAAGTGGAAGAGCTTGCGACCATCCCGTCCCGCGAGGGCCTGCTGACGCAGCTGCTCTACTGCCTGACCAACGGCCCGCGTGGCCTTGCAGTTGCGCTTAACGCAATTGCTGAAAAGAATTCCGAGGGCGCCGCCGCGGCGGAAGCTCCGGCCGAAGCTTAAGTAAAAGCGTTACAAGATTTGGAGGTAATTACAAATGGCTAGCGAGAAGATCACCAACTTTATCGAAGAAATCAAAGCTATGACGGTCCTGGAGCTCAATGAGCTGGTCAAGGCCATCGAAGAGGAATTCGGCGTTTCCGCCGCTGCCGCTGTTGTCGCTGCCCCGGCTGCCGGCGCTGCCGCTGCTGCTGAAGAAAAGACCGAGTTTGACGCGATCCTTGCCGATTTCGGCGCCAATAAGATCAGCGTTATCAAGGTTGTCCGTGAGATTACCGGCCTGGGCCTGAAGGAAGCCAAGGAGCTGGTCGACAACTGCCCGAAGCCCCTGAAGGAAGCTGTTTCCAAAGAAGAGGCAGAGTCCATTAAGGCAAAGCTGGAAGAAGCCGGCGCAAAGGTCGAAATCAAGTAAGCTTGCTTTTGCAGATAAAAATACCGGACTGGAAAATAACCAGCCCGGTATTTTTTTGCTAATAGGGATATTTTTGAATTTTACTGTAAATCCATAGGGGATCTGGTATAATACATAGATAAAAAATCCAGATTGTATGGAAGAAAAGAGAAAAACGTATGATAGGCAAATATATAGTGCGCAGAGCGCCGTCGGGGATTCGCTTCAATTTGGTTGCTACCAATGGGCAGATCATTGCCACCTCGGAGATTTATTCGACTCGTGCAGCCTGTCTGGGAGGGATCGACAGCATCCGGCGCAACGCGCCGGATGCTGCGTTGGAGGATCAATGCGTACAGGGGTTTGCAGCATGCAGGCATCCAAAATTTGAAGTCTACCGAGACCGTTCCGGACAATTCCGTTTCCGGCTCAAAGCCCGCAACGGGGAGATCATTGCGGCAAGCGAAGGATATACCACC
Organism: uncultured Eubacteriales bacterium; assembly: GCA_934546935.1. GTDB lineage: Bacteria > Bacillota > Clostridia > Oscillospirales > QAMX01 > CALWJF01. Next base: position 16,460 of record CAKTEH010000013.1, on the reverse strand, counting down.
AAAGCGAATTGCCTGAAGGGGGTGGCGAGCCTGCGCCGCAATGCTGGCGCCCCAATTGCGGAAGAAAGGGATACGGCTGGAAAGGGATGTGCCGCAGATTTAAGCCCTGCTGCGAAAACCTAAAGCTTTCGCAGCAGGGCTTATATTTTTAAAAAGAAAAATATGCTTTAATTCGTTCTGCGACGGCTTTGGGCGCCATATCCGTGTTGTCAATACGCAGATAGTTTGGATCGGCAAGCTCGCCTTCCCTGCTGACACAGCGGTGTTTTTCGTCGTCTTCAATCAGCCTGCGGTTGGAGCGCTGGATATCCCGCTTGGAGGCTTTATGTTTCAGACGGTTTTCCGTGATATTGCGGGCAAGCCGCACTTTTTGGGAAGCGATAAGCTCAACATAATAGAATTGTGTCCGGGCAGGGTCGAAGAACTGTTTGACATGTTCGATATAGGCCCAGTCTTCCGGGGCGTCGAAATCCCACATATAGGTAAAGATCAGGCCATATTGATCCGAGGCGGCAAATTCCTCAAAGACAACGTCGCGCAGGCGGTGGATAGCCTTTGGATTGAAGCTGCCGAAAACCTCCAGCACAGGCTCGATCATCATGTGGTTGTGAAACAGGTGGAATCCGGAAATTTCGGCGAGCGCCTGTCCTACGCTCATTTTTCCGACGGCCGAATTTCCAATTAAAAACAGCAGCTTCACAAGATCCCCTTCTTTCTATGAATGCGTTTTCGGCCGGAGAGACCGGATTTGTCTGACCGTTTCCGCCACGGAAACGGCTGGCTTGGGAGCTGGCGAGGGTTCGGACGAGGCGCTTATGGTATCATCAAACTCAATATTGACTTTGAACAGGTCCCCGTCTATGGCGATGGAGAAGCGTCCGCCCTGCAGCTCCGTAAGGCTTTGTGCGATGGAGAGCCCAAGGCCGCTGCCTTCTGTATGACGCGATTCGTCACCGCGGATAAAGCGTTCCGTCAGTTCCGCAGGGTCGATATTCAGTTGCTGTGCAGAGATGTTTTTAAAGCTGATCTGTATTATGCCTGCCAGATGGGAGACGTCGAAATATGCGCGGGTGTCGGGGTGAGCGTATTTGCAGATGTTGGAAAGCAGGTTATCGAAAACCCGCCATAAAAGCCGTCCATCCGCATAAATTGTTGCTGTACTGTCCTGGATGCGCAAAACCGGCGTGATTGCCGCCTGGGCAAAACGGGTTTCGTATTCAGCCACGGACTGCTGGAGCAGCTCTTCCACATGGAGCGTTTCCCGGTTGACGGCGATGACGCCGCTGGAGGCTTTGGACGCTTCGATAAGGTCTTCGGTCAGCTTTTTCAGCTTGGCAGACTGGCGTTTCAGGATTTCGATGTATTCACGGGCCTTTGGGTTTTCCAGATTCTCCCGGTCAAGAAGATCGGCGTAGTTGATGATGGAGGTCAGCGGGGTTTTTAAATCGTGGCTGACGTTTGTGATGAGTTCGGTTTTGAAGCGCTCGTTTTTCATGCGCGTTTCAACGGCTTTGGACATACCGTCGCGGATGCTGTTCAGGTTTTCCCCATGCTGTCGGGGATCAAGCATCAGTTTTTCGGTGTCGACATGGTAGGAAAGATCGCCGTCTGCGAGAGCCTGCCCGGCTTTAAGCAGGGATTTAAGCTGTAATGCAAACATAATCAGCAGGCACAGCGCTGCAATGTCAAGCATGCACAGCAGAAAGAAGGCGCCGAAGGACCCACCGCTAAAGGCAAAGGCGGCAAAGATAAAGTTTACAAAGACAAACGCAATATAGATTAAGATCAGCTTCCAAAGCAGAGGTACGGCTTTGGCGACCGAGGCACACGCGCGCTGGATCAGGCGTATAAACCAGAGGGTAATGCGATAAGTAAACAGGTTTTTCCAAAGCGTTTTGCAGCGCAGTTGGGCGCAAAATTCCACAATGACGGCGAGGCTGACGCTTCCGGCGCCGGTCAGGAAGATTAAAAGCGCGGCGGCCTCGTCTGCAATCGTGCGATAGCGGTAAACCGGCCAGCTGTAGAAAAACGCTTCAAACGCGATGTTGCCGATAAGCATCACCGCGCAGACGCCAAGAACGAGGGAAACGTCGAAGGGGAAAACAAACCGGGCCCCTTTTCTGGGGACGCCATCTTTTCCCCGGCCTGCGCCGAGCAGGAGGAAGATAAGGCCGAGAAGGAAAGACAGGACCGACAAGGTCAGAAAAACGGCAAAACCCTTGTGTTCCCCGAAAAACCAGACAATAGCCCGGTCTTCCCCGGTGGAGGCAGGCAGGTTGGCGAAAGCTTCCACCGGCGCGCGGTTGTATAAGTATATGCCTGCTGAAAACAGGGCTGTGCCGCAAAGCCCAAGGATGGTCAATGTAAACAGCAAAGCCTGTACGGCTTTATTTGACAGGATTTTAAGAAGACGCATATTCATTCATCCCTCCAATTTATAACCGTGGCCCCATACGACCTTTAAATAACGCGGGTTTCCCGGGTCGATCTCCAGTTTTTCACGCAGCCGCCGGATATGTACGGCGATAACATTATCTGTCCCGTAGGGCGCGTCGTTCCAGATGATGCGATAAATTTCTGCGGAGGAAAACACTTTCCCAGGGTTTTCCATAAACAGTTTCAAAATATTGTATTCGGTCGGCGTCAGGGCGACCGGCATACCATTGAGTGTGACAGCTTTGGAATCGTCGTCAAGGGCAATGCCGCCGACGGATAGTGTGTGCGGCGTTTTTTCCATACCGCCCAGGTACGCATAGCGCCGCAGCTGGGCTTTTACCCGGGCAATCAGCTCCAAAGGGTTAAAAGGCTTAGTGACATAATCGTCGGCGCCGACGGTCAACCCAAGGACTTTATCCGTATCCTCTCCTTTTGCGGTTAAAAGGATGACAGGGACGTTGCTGCATTCCCGGATTTTCGCTGTTGCATTCATACCGTCCATCAGGGGCATCATGATATCCATCAGGGCGAGGTGGATTGGCTGATGACGGATAAGCTCCAACGCCTGTTGCCCGTTTTCCGCTTCGTAAACCGAATAGCCTTCTGCGGTGAAATAAATTTTCAATGCGCTGCGGATATCGCGCTCATCGTCGCAAATTAAAATATTGTACATCCTATCGCCTCCAATAGAAAGTATAGCAGGGGAAACCTTACGAAAAAAGCATGCAATTCCTTAAAATAATCTTACGGATTCATTATAGCCTGCTCTATCTCCTGCTTCAAGGGGGAATTGAAAGATGCAGGCTCGTACCAAAACCCAGCGCTGCAACAAAGCAGCTTGCAAAAAAACCGAAAATCTGGTATTTTATCGGTATAGAATTTTCCTGGGAGGGATGGATATGTCCAGGCACAGCGAGCTTGCCAAACAGAACTTTATTAATGGGATGAACTGTGCGCAGTCGGTATTCTGCGCGTTTGGGGACGTCCACGGTTTCGATGCGGATACGGCTTACCGCATCTCTTCTTCCTTCGGCGGTGGGATTGGCCGTCTGCGCGAGGTATGCGGTGCGCTGTCCGGCGCGCTAATGGTAATGGGGATGCTTGAAGGCGGGTATCCGGCCGGCGACGGATTGGCCAAAGCGGCGCATTATAAAAAGATCCAGTCGTTTGCCAAGGCATATGGCGAGGAGATTGGATCGATAAAATGCTGGAAAATCCTGGGGCTTGATGAAGGCCCTTCGGAGCCTGTACCCGAGGCGCATACGCCGGAATACCTGGCAAGCCGTCCCTGTGTACGCTGCGTGGAAGCGGCGGCGCAGCTTCTGGATGAATTTTTAGAAGCGCGGGAAGCATAACCAAGCCAAATCGCTCTTTACTTGCGGAAAAAGCTATGGTATAATTTAGTGAAGCGGATGCTTTTGGGCCTGTTAAAGGCTTTTTAAGTGCTATTACCATTGAGAAATCGAGGTTGATACAATGAAAAAAACGGCTGATCCGAAGGCTCTGCGCGTCTTTGCCGAGGAAATCCGTGTCGCAACGCTGGAGGAGTTTGACGCTCTCGGCCTGGGGCACGTCGGCGGCGCGATGTCCATCGTCGAAACGCTTGCCGTACTGTACGGCAGCGAAATGAACATTGATCCGAAGAATCCGCAGTGGGAGGATCGTGACCGCTTTGTCTTGAGTAAGGGACATGCCGGCCCGTCCGTTTACGCAACGCTTGCGCTTAAAGGATATTTCCCGGTTGAGCAGCTTGCCACCTTAAACCGTCCGCACACGGATCTTCCCAGCCATACTGACCGAAACCACACGCCGGGTATTGATATGACGACCGGTTCCCTTGGCCAGGGTGCGTCGACTGCGGCGGGTCTTGCCATGGCGGCAAAGGCGCTGCACAAGGATTACCGGACTTTCCTGGTTGTCGGCGACGGCGAATCCAATGAAGGCCAAGTCTGGGAAATGGCGCAGTTTGCCGCGCATCAGAAGCTGGACAATTTGGTTTTGTTTGTCGACTGGAATAAAAAACAGCTCGACGGCACGCTGGAGGATATTTCCGGCGGCGCAAATTTCGAAGAAAAATTCGCTGCGTTTGGTTGGGATGCGCAGACGGTTAACGGCCACGACATTCCGGCGATTCAGGCCGCGCTTGCCCGCGCCTTTGCTGTCAAGGGTAAGCCGCATTGCATCGTGCTCGATACGATCAAGGGCCACGGCTGCGACATTGCGGAGCGGACAGCGGACAACCACAGCATCACCTTCAAAAAGGAAGACATCCTTCATTCCATTGAGCTTGCAAAGGATGTCCTTGCCAAGGCGAAAGCGGAGGTAGAATAAGATGTACAAGATTTTAGATGAACTGAATAAGGATAAGCGTGCCATCCGCGATATTGTCCGCGATAAGCTGATCGAGCAGATGGAAGCCGACGAAAGGGTCTGTTATCTTGACGCCGATTTGATGAACTGCATCGGTACAAGAAAGCTTGTCCCGATGTTCCCGAACCGCGCGATCAACTGCGGTATTGCTGAGGCCAATATGGTCGGTGTTGCCGCCGGAATGAGCGCAGCCGGGATGATCCCCTATTGCCACAGCTTTGGTATTTTCGCCTCCCGCCGTGTGATGGATCAGGCGTTTATGTCCGTGGCTTATGCGAAGCTCAATGTGCGCATCCTTGGTTCTGATGCCGGCGTTACTGCGGCGCTGAATGGCGGCACGCATATGCCGTTTGAAGATATGGCAGTCTATCTTGCCATCCCACAGGCTGTTGCAATTGAAGCTTGCGACTGTGCGCAAATGGCGTCCATCATGGATCAGGTCAAGGATATGCAGGGGCTGATCTATATCCGTTTCATGCGCAAAAATCCGGTTGCGGTTTATCCTGATGGTACGCAATTTAAGATTGGGCGCGGCTGCGTTCTGCGCGACGGGGATGATGTTACACTGATTTCTTCGGGCATTATGGTTGCCGAGGCGCTTAAGGCTGCTGACCAGCTTGCTGCCGAAGGTATTTCTGCGCGTGTAGTGGACATGTTTACCTGGAAGCCGATTGATGCTGCGCTCATTGAAGAATCTGCCCGCAAGACTGGCGCGATTGTAACCGCGGAAAACCACAATTTCCTGTCCGGCCTTGGCGTTCAGGTTGCCAATGCCGTTTCCGAGACATATCCGGTTCCGGTGCGCCGTGTTGGCATCGCTGACGAGTTTGGCGAAGTGGGACCGGAGGATTATCTGCGTGAGCGCTTTGATTTAACCGCAGCCCATATTGTCCGCGAGGCGAAAAAAGCGGTTTCCATGAAGCGCTGAGACTTGGAAATGCAGCTTTAATAGAATTTATTTGCAGAAAACAGGCGTTTCGATAGAACTCGGGCGCCTGTTTTGCATTTTTCCTGTGAACAACTGCTATTGCGGACAGCAGGCCGGTATGATACAATAAGTCTATCCTAACCGGTTTGAGAAAGGGTTTCCTATGAAATATGTTATTGTTTTGTCCGACGGTATGGCGGATTATCCAATAGAAGCGCTTGGAGGGCGGACGCCGCTGGAGGCGGCACAGACGCCGCATATGGATGAGATTTCCCGTCTTGGACAGTGCGGGCTTGTGAAAACGGTGCCGGACAGTGTTGCGCCAGGCTCGGATACTGCCAACCTGTCGGTTATGGGTTATGATCCGGAGTCCTGCTATACTGGCCGTTCGCCGCTGGAAGCGGTCAGCATGGGTATTGCGCTGGAGCCGGACGATGTGGCGATGCGCTGCAATCTGGTGACGCTGTCGGACGCGCCGCGGTATGAAGATGCGGATATGGTGGATTATTCTTCCGGGGAAATTACGACGGAAGAGTCTACGCAGCTTATACGCGATTTGGCAGAAAAGCTGGGAACGGAGACGGTAAAATTATATCCGGGCATCAGCTACCGGCATTGCCTGGTGCTGAAGCATGCCCAGACTGGTACCTATGGTACGCCGCCGCACGATATTACCGGCCAGCCAGTTGCGCAGCATCTCCCGAAGGGCGTGTATGGGGAGCTTTTGCTGGACCTTCAAAAACGCTCGCTTGCGCTTTTAAAAGAGCACCCCATCAACCGGGCGCGCATTGCACGCGGCCTTAACCCGGCAAGTTCCTGTTGGTTCTGGGGAGAGGGACGCCGTCCGTCGCTTGCCCGGTTTGCTGCGTTGTACGGCCTGCACGGCGCGGTCGTTTCGGCGGTTGATTTGATCAAGGGCATTGGGATCTGCGCTGGCTTTGAATCCATTGACGTACCCGGAGCGACGGGCACGATCGATACAAATTTTGATGGAAAAGCCGAAGCTGCGATTGATGCGCTGCGGCGGGGATTGGATTTTGTTTATATCCATCTGGAGGCGCCGGATGAGTGCGGTCATCATGGCGACATCGAAGGAAAACGCCGGTCAATTGAGCTGATTGACGAGAAAATTGTCGGTCCGGTGCATGCGTATTTGAAGGCTTGCGGCGAAGCGTATACGATCATGGTACTGCCAGATCATCCGACGCCGGTATCTACCCGTACGCATGCGCGCGACCCGATCCCTTTCGCGGTCTATAACAGCACAGCGGCGATGGGATCCGGGCTTGTATATAATGAAAAGACAGCTGCGCAGTCGGGACTTTATATTCCTGATGGGCCGGGTCTGATGCGTTTATTCCTGGGACGCCCGGCAGCTGAAAGATAAGGGTGCATAAAGAGCATGCATAAATAAATCGGCGCGGCCCGGAAATTCCGGGCCGCGCCTGTCGTTTTAAAAACTTTCCGGTACCAGGGCCAGTTTATTAATGGATTCGTGTGCGCGTACAAGCGCGTCATAAACAGATAGGACGTCGCCGGATTCCCAGGTGCGCAGGAATTTTTGATCCAGCACATTCAGGCTTTCTGCGCGGATTTTTTGAAGCTGTGCTTCGTCTGCGACTGCAACTACTGCTTGTACATCTGCATTTGCCTGCGCCTTAATCAGATTGAGCAGCAGGCTGTCGATAGAACCTTTGGACTGGACTTCAAAAACGTAGATGGCTTTTCCCATGTTGCCGATTTTGGCTTCCCATACGGCGTCTACGACTGCGCCTGCGGCAACTTTCACCTCCGCCCGGCTCTCGAAGCCGAGAAGCCTGCCGATTTCAACCAGCTTCTCCTTAATTTCATCATGCAGGGAGTTGGAATCCTTTGTGGAAATGCGTTCCATGTCCGGGATGCTTTCCGGTTCCGCCGGGAGTTTTTTTTCCGCCAGGGGAAGGATTTCGTCCCAGAGGAAATAATCGACCATCAGAAGATCCATATCTTTTCCACCGGCTGCGCGGAAGTGCTTCGGCAAGTTGTTTTGCGCTGCGGCAGACTTCAAGATAGCGCGCGCCGGTGAACTGATAATTGCGCCGCGGCATACCCGGGATTCCCAAATATTGGAAGCATGTAGCGGTAGTCCGGTTGGCAATTATGAAATTCTGCGGATCCTGATAGCACAAAAGTTCGCTGACCGTTGCCGGACCCATGCCTTTTATTTCTTTGAGGAAGCTGTCCCAGCGGTTATGCACTGGCTTGCTGCCGAAGAGCAGGTCGGCGAGGAAGCGTTTGATTGTTTCAAATCCATTGTCCTCAATAAGCTTGTCTACTACATATTTTTTGTTGCCCCAGATAAGCATAGCCCAGAGCCGGGAGATATATTCGTAAAAATCATCTTCGCGCATGGAGAGGATTTTTTCCCGGGTAAAGGACTGATAAAACGTGCGCCGCTGTCTACGTTCCTGCCATCGCTCCAAATTCATAGCTGTGTCTGTATGGAGTTTGCGCAGGAAATCCTGTGCGGCAGACTGGAATTTTTCGTTATGCATAGCGGCGCCTCCTGTTTTTTATTCAGTATAAAGTAATGGGAAGAAAAATGCAAGAATTTGCAGTGGGGGGAGAGGGTGGGTTGTCTGTGCGGCATCCAAAACAGCAATGCGGTATATAAAGTAAAAAATCTGCCGGACGGATGCCTGTCCGGCAGATTGAAGGGCGTGCCTATAGTACGGCATACAGGGGAGGCCTCGGAAGGGATATCGGATTTATTCGATTCCGCTTAAATCGTAAGCGTCAAGCCAAGCCTTTGCCTTTGCACAGACTTGGGCAAGCGCTTCATCGCCAAAGGGGCTGACAAGCCCTGCCTGCTTGATCAGTTCGAGGAAGGTCAGGCTTCCGGCCGGGCGGGTATAGCGCAGGTAGGTCTGCCAAGCTTCTTTTGGATCGTCGACGATTTTTGCCCAGAATTGTAAGCTCATCGTCTGTGCAAGGCAGTAATCTATATAATAGAAGGGCGACTGGTAGATATGGAGCTGCCGCTGCCAGCCCTGACCCTCTGCATAGAAGGGAATGTCGCCGTCGAGTTTCATCCAGGGCATATAGATTCCGAGCAGTTCTTTCCAGACCGCATGGCGTTGGGCCGGGGTCATATCAGGCTTTTCGTAGACAATATGCTGGAAATGGTCGACCATGGTGCCATAGGGGATGAAAGTTAGCGCGCCGGACAGGTGCGTGTAGTAGAATTTCCGCGTATCCGGGCCGAAGAATCCTTCTGCCCAGGGCCAGGAAAAGAATTCCATGGACATCGAGTGCACTTCACAGGCTTCCATAGTCGGCCAGCGATACTGTGCAGGGACGATATCACGCGCCATATAGGCGGCGAAGGCATGCCCGGCTTCGTGCGTCATAACCTCGACATCACCGGAAGTGCCATTGAAATTGGCAAAAATGAAGGGCAGTTTCAGGTCTTCGACGCTGGTGCAGTAGCCGCCGCCGGCTTTTCCGGGACGGGAAAGCACGTCAAGCATCTCGTGGGCATACATTTCATCGATGAACTGCGCGCTTTCCGCGGAAAGCTCATGGTAGAATTTTTTCCCATGGGCAAGGATATCCTCAGGCGTGCCGAAAGGTTTGGGGTTCCCGGAACGGAATTCAAGAGCATTGTCGGCAAAGCTCATCGGATAGGATTTTCCGAGACGTTTCGCCTGCTTCTGATAAACTTCGCAGGCGACCGGGACGAGGTGTTTTACAACGGCGCTGCGGAATTTTTCGATATCCTCTTTTGTATAGCAGTTGCGTGTCATGCGGTAATAGCCCAGCTGGGTATAGCCGCCATAACCGAGCTTTTTCCCCATTGTATCGCGCAGATGCACAAGCTCGTCATAAATTTCGTCAAGCCGGGCCTGGTTTGCCTTGTAAAACCCGGCTTCTGCCTTCCATGCGGCGAGACGGCGGCTGTCGTCCGGGTCAAGCTTGAAGGGAGCCATTTGGGAGACGGTATATATGCCGCCTTCGAAGGGGATTTGTGCTGAGGCGATCAGCTTTGCATATTCGGTTGAAAGCGCGTTTTCGCGTTGCAGTTCCGGAATGATTTCCGGTGAAAAGGTTTTTAAGGCGATTTCTGCATTTTTAAACATCAGGCTCCCGTATTTGCGTTCAAATTCGGGACGGAAGGGGGATTGCAAAAGCGCAAGCGTCCACTGTTGGGAATACTCGTCGACCTGCGGCATAACTTCGTCAGCATAGGCAACTTCCGCATCATAGAACTCATCGGCGGTGTTGATATCATGGCGGATATTGGCGACGGTGAACATCGTATCCACATGCGCCTGGCTTTTTTCCAGGTCAAGGAAGACGCGCTCGGCTTCCTCGAAGCTTTGCGCGGCCTTAAGCGCTTCGACAGCATTTTTCAGAGACGCGATCATTTCTTCTTTTTCTATGCGCTTATACGGGATTTCTGAAAATTTCATGGCAAAAGCCTCCTTTTAAGATAGAAAAATTATACCACTGCATTCTGGCTGCGTCAATGGCCGGATTTGACGGACGCCGGGCGTATCCGGTATGGATGCGCGTTTGCGTTTTGTGGTTTTCCGCAATGCGGCGGTCTGCAAAAAATATTTCGGAAACAGTGGAAAAAGGCGGTACGGATATAGTATAATAAAAAAGCGAAACCCCAACATAGGAGAATAAGGAGAACTGGAATTATGAAAATGACTATGCGCTGGTACGGAAAAAATGAAGACAGCGTAACGCTGGAGCAGATCCGCCAGGTGCCTGGACGCCCGGGTATTATTACTGCGCTGCATCAGATCCCTGCGGGGGAAAAATGGGAGCTTGAGGATATCCTCGCACGGAAAAAGGAAGTGGAGGACGCCGGACTGGAGCTTGTCGGCATTGAGAGTGTTAACATCCATGAGGATATCAAGATCGGCAAGCCGAGCCGTGACCAGTATATTGAAAACTATATCTACACGCTGAAGAACCTGAGCAAAGCGGGAATTCACCTGGTCTGCTACAATTTTATGCCGATATTTGACTGGACAAGGACAGATCTCGCTATGCCGCTGGACGACGGCTCGACGACAATGGCCTATGACGAGGCGATTATTGGTTCGACGAAGCCTGAGGATATGTTCCGGCTGATGGAAGAGAAAAGCTCCGGTTTCCTGCTCCCGGGCTGGGAACCGAACCGCCGCGATGAAATTATGGGCCTGTTTGCAGATTATAAAGACGTCACTGCCGATAAGCTGCGTGAAAACTATAAATATTTCCTTGATGCAATTATGCCTACCTGCGAAGAATATGATGTAAAGATGGCTGTACATCCGGACGATCCGTCGTGGAGCGTTTTCGGCCTTCCGAGAATCGTCACCTGCGAAGCCGATCTGTTGAAAATCACAGAAATGAACCCGAGTCTGTACAATGGGTTCACACTATGTACTGGCTCGCTGGGCAGCAACCGGAAAAACGACCTGCCATCGATTATCCGCAATCCCAAAATTGCGGAGCGGATCCATTTTGCGCATATCCGCAATGTGAAATTTGAAAGTGAGACGCGTTTCCACGAGGTTTCGCATCTGTCTTCTGATGGCTCGTTGGATATGTTTGCGATTATAAAGGCGTTGTTTGACATGGGCTTTGACGGCGTGATCCGTCCGGATCATGGCCGTATGATCTGGAATGAGCAGGCCCGTCCCGGTTACGGCCTGTATGACCGTGCGCTTGGATGCGCATATATCAACGGCGTATGGGAGACGCTGACGAAGATGAAAAACGCATAAGCCTGTATGAAAAACCCTCCGTTCCGGGCATTTTCGGGACGGAGGGTTAAATTTATTCCGGAGCGACGGGACATTTTTCCGCCGGGAAGTAAAAACGCCCAGATGCTGATGCATCCGGGCGTTTTTGGCGCGCCGTACAGGACTCGAACCTGTGGCCTACTGGTTCGTAGCCAGTCACTCTATCCAACTGAGCTAACAGCGCATGGTGGAAACTCGTCCATTCCGGACAGTTTCCTGCGTTCGCAACATTCGCTGCCTCAACGACAAAGACAAGTATAGCACAAGCTTTTCGAAAATGCAAGAGCTTTTTGCAAAAAAATCTGGAAATGCATCGGCTTTCGCCCCGGCACTTTAGACAAGTCTTTTTCGAGAAGCTTGTGCCGGCGCGAAGGAAGACCTTGCATCGCGCCGGCGCAGGCGTTACAATAGATCTATAGATGCACGGCGGCATTCAGGACAGGCCGATAGAGGTGCCGTGCATGTTGACAAGGATATCCCGTGCGCTGTCGCTGTCGTAGTCGGGGACTTCGAAGGATAGGACGGTTTCCAGCGATATACCGGCGTTTTCATCGTCCGGCGTGCGGATGACATAGGGATTCAGGCGAGGGACTTCATAGGGGAACATCATCTGGTATGGTTCATAGGCTGAGGGAAAGACCATAAACCGTTCCTGGGAATTGTTTTCCGCACCCAGTTGCGGAGAGATGAGTTGGGAACGCGGTTTTTTGACATGGATACCGGACTGTCGCAGCCGCCGTACAGCCTGATCGGCGGCGTCTATGTTTTCGAATACTGCGGATATTTTCATATTTTCCTACCTCCGCTGGTATTCTGCCCGGAAAATATGCGGTTCATAAGGTCAAGGAGGATATTTTATGGAAGTTCATGTGGGGGATATTTTGGAAATGCGGAAAGCGCATCCCTGCGGAGGAAAAACCTGGACCGTACTGCGCGTCGGAATGGATTTTAAGGTGCGGTGCAACAGTTGTGGACACGAACTCATGGCACCGCGCCGTAAAATTGAAAAAAATATCAAAAAAATCATCAGCAAAGGAGAATAGACATGTATACCCCGCTTGCCGATCGGATTCGGCCGACAAATTTGGATGAGATTGTCGGGCAGGAGCATATTCTGGGGAAAAACGGAATGCTGCGGCGTGTGGTTGAATCGGGAATGATCCCGAACATGATCTTCTACGGCCCGTCCGGGACTGGAAAAACGACCGTCGCGGATATTATTGCCCGAAAGACGCACCGGCAGCTGCGCAAGCTGAACGCCACCAATGCGACAACGGCCGACATACGCCAGATTATTGCGGAACTGGATGGCTTTACCGGTTTATCGGGTGTACTGCTTTACCTGGATGAGATCCAGTATTTTTCAAAAAAACAGCAGCAGAGCCTCCTGGAGTTTATTGAAGATGGAAGGATTACACTGATTGCTTCGACGACGGAGAACCCGTATTTTGCAATTTTTGGTGCGGTGCTGTCGCGCTCGACGGTGTTTGAATTCAAATCCGTTTCACCGAAGGCAATGCTGTCTGCGGTCGAACGCGCTTTGTCGGTTATTTTTGATGGACGGGTGCGGCCGGAAGTGGAGGCAGGTGCGCTGGAGTATCTATGCTCGGCTTCCGGCGGTGACGTACGCAAGGCGCTTAATGCGTTGGAGCTGCTGACGGCGGTGGATACGGACAGGATTAAGCTTGCCGACGCGCAGGCGCTTGCCCAGCGCAGCGCAATGCGCTATGACCGGGAAGGCGACGCGCATTATGATATCCTTTCTGCACTTCAAAAGTCGATTCGTGGCTCGGATCCGGACGCGGCGGTGCACTATTTGGCGCGCCTGCTGGAAGCGGGGGATATGCTTTCAGCCTGCCGGAGGCTGATGGTAATCGCGGCGGAGGACGTGGGGCTTGCCTATCCGCAGGTGATTCCGATTGTGAAAGCTTGTGTCGATTGCGCGGTGGCGTTGGGGATGCCGGAGGCACGGCTCCCGCTTGCCGATGCGGCAATTTTAATGGCGACGGCGCCGAAGTCGAATTCCGGGCATGATGCGATTAACGCCGCGATTGCCGACGTCAAGGCTGGACATACGGGTGCGGTGCCGCGGCATTTGCAGAATGTTCATGCTGACGGTGCGGGTTTTGAACGGGAGCAGGGCTATCTGTATCCACATGATTTTCCGGATCATTGGACGCCGCAGCAGTATCTGCCGGATGTTTTGGCAGGACGGAAATATTATGAATACGGGGAAAACAAAACGGAAGCTGCAGCCAGGGCGTACTGGGAGCGGATTAAGAGCAGACGCGGGCTGTGATACGCAAGTAGAAGGTATCCAGATGAAGGGTTTGCCTTTTCATAAGGCGATGGGGTTTGACAGGCGCGTGCGCGCATTCCGGCCCAAATATGCAAACGCAGTTACAGAATCATGCAAAGAAGGCAGCCTCGCGCCGGACTATGTATCCGGCACGAGGCTGTTCGGGTTTGTACTTATTATGGCTTATTCTTCGAAATCCAAAAAGGATTTCGGGGCAACGCCGAAATAATCCGCAAGGGCAAACAGCGTTTTCAAAGACAAAGGCTGCGGATGAGAAGGCGTTTCAATCTGAGATAAATATCCTGGGCTGATGCCGATGATATCTGCAAGCTGCTCTTGCGTCAGATTATGAAGCTTACGATAATAAGCGATTTTCAAGCCGATTTGAATATAGCGGCGATCATTGATATCCATGGTTTTCACCTTTTATGCCGGACGGCATCCTTTCTTTAAGCAAAGGCTTCAATTTAATTACACGAATGCAGCCATGTGACCGCCATACCGTTTATTCACAATTCTATATTTAGTTTACCCTATTGCGCTTCGTTTATGAACGGGTTATAATATAGATAATTATATATAAAATATGGAATTAGCGAAAATGAACGGGGAAAAACGTAAAAATGTAATTTGCTGCTTCAGCGGTCACCGGCAGTTGCCTCCAGATCAGGAACAGAAGTTATCCGGAGATTTGGAACACAAGATTTTAGAAGTGGTAAAGCGGGGTGTGACAGTTTTTCGCGCCGGTGGTGCACGGGGATTCGATACACTCGCGGCCTGTCTGGTATTACAGCTGAAACAGCGGTACGACTTCATAAAATTGGAATTGGTATTACCGTATAAACAAATGCGTCTTCCAGTATCAGAGAGGGAGATACATGCGTATATACTTTCTCAAGCTGACACAATTCGTTATGCCTCCGATGTATATCATCGGGGCTGCATGCATGTACGAAACCGTATGTTAGTGGATGGGAGTACGTACTGCATCGCTTATTTGACGCAAAAATACGGCGGTACGTTTTATACCGTGCAGTATGCACAGGCGCATGGGGTGGAGGTGCTCTTCTGCCAGACGCAGCCAAGCGCTATATAAAAGTGAAAAAAAGCCCGGATAAGCAGAAAAACCTGCTTATCCGGGCTTTTTGGACTGAGATGTAAAACAAGATTAATAGGCAAGATGGAAGATATCCTCGATCTGTTTTGTTGACAGCTGGATATATGTTTCAAAGATGTTGGCGCCATTTGCTGTCACACGGGCAGCAAGCATAGGAATATCTGCTTCGGGGACGTCAATTTCGGACAGACGGATGGGCATGTCCAGGGAATGGAAGAATGCTTCGACGGCGCGGATACCGGCCAGCGCAGTGTTTTCGGGGTTGGCATAATCATATTCGCATCCCATAACACGTACTGCAAACTGAGCAAAACGCGGGATATTGTAGGAATACACATATTTCATCCAGGCGGGAAGAATAATGGAGAGACTGGCGCCATGGGCGGTGCCGTAGACGGCGGAAAGTTCATGGCCGAGCTTATGGTTAATAGTGAAGTAATCTTTTCCGCAGCCGGTCAAGTCATTGTGGGAAAGGGAACTTGCCCACATGATTTCTGCACGCGCTTCGTAATTGTCCGGATCGTGATAGGCAATTGGACCGTAATGGACCATTGTTTTCAGCAGGGCTTCCCCGATACGGTCGGTCAACTCTACCTCGCTTTTGCGGGTCATGTAGCGCTCGATTGTGTGCATCATAATGTCCACGATGCCACAGGCAATCTGGTATTTAGGAAGCGTATAGGTCAGCTCCGGATCCATGATGGAGAAAAGCGGGCGGTTGAATTCGGAATTAATGCCGCGTTTGATGCTGCCTTCCTCATTTGTAATAACGGCGGACTGGCTCATTTCACTGCCAGCTGCGGCGATCGTAAGGATGCAGACGGTGCGCAGCGCGGCAACAGGCGTATTTTTCCCGGACCAAAAATCCCAAACGTCACCGCTATAGGGGACGCCGAGTGCAATAACCTTTGCTGTGTCGATTGCACTTCCACCGCCGACCGCCAAAACGATGTCGCAGTTTTCTGCGCGGCAAATCTGAATACCTTCCTTTGCCAAAGCCAGTTTGGGGTTCGGTTGCACGCCGCCGATTTCAGCATGGGAAAGGCCGGCGGATTCCAAAGACGCGATCACACGGCCATAGAGTCCGCTTTGCTTGATACTTCCGCCGCCATAAACGAGAAGTGGTTTGCGGTATCCGTATTTCACAATTAATGTGCCGATCTGATCGGCATAGCCCTTGCCAAAGTAAATGTGGGTGGGGGCATAAAATTCAAAATTTTTCATAGAAACCTCCGTTTCAAGATAGAAAGGCATAGCACCAGAGGCTGCTCCTTCAAATATATAAAGTATAGCATGAAGGGAAAGAAATGGGAAGAAAAAGCGATAAAAAAGAAATTTAAAATAAATGAAAAAAAGTATTGACATTTTCGGAATATAATGCTAGAATACACAAGCTGTTCGAAACCAAACGGTTCCCATTGAAAAGTGCAGAGTCGAAAATGAAAAAAGTCGGAAAAGGGCACTTGACAAAAGCGGGAAGGTATGGTAGAATAGGAAAGCTGTTCTGAGGTGACGGCGAAGGATGAAGAG
>CAKTEH010000012.1 GCA_934546935.1 uncultured Eubacteriales bacterium | reverse complement strand
CCTGTTGCTCTGCCTTCCATTGTCAGTATACAGGCAAATCCGCGTCCCTACAATGGAGAGGTCACTTCATATTATCTGTTCGTCATTCCCCATAATAGCAAGCGCCATTTCCTTAAATGGAAATCGGCGGCAACCGCCGCCTTGTCTGCGAATGAGCGAAACGGACGGACGCTGTCAATGGTCAAGATGAACGGCTTCGCCGCCATTGACAGCGTTCGGCGGTTTTGCTATCCCGAAAAGATTTTGCATTGAGGAGAATTATAATGCGAGCACCTTTTCAAATACTTGCAATCCCATATCAAATTGTTAATAGCTCTCCGCTATACTGTGTGTTTCATCGTGCCGATCACGACCAATGGCAGTTTATAGCCGGAGGTGGCGAAGATAACGAAACGCCATTAGAAGCGGCAAAAAGAGAAACCTTTGAAGAAGGCGGAGTGCAGTCTGATAAGTGGGTGGAACTTAGAAGTTTAGCCTATATCCCTGTTACAATTATATCCGAGAAGCGCCGTCAGCATTGGGACAAGGATACTTATGTGATTCCAGAATATACTTTCGGCTTTGAGTGCCAGGAAGATATACAGTTGTCCCACGAGCATACTGAGTGCATTTGGTTAACCTATGAAGAAGCATATCAAAAACTACAATGGGATTCAAACCGCACCGCACTCTACGAACTGAATTGCCGTGTGGGTGAAATGAATTGAAACGAATGAATGAAGAAGGAGGCTTGACGAAACTCCTATGACCTCATAGGCTTCATCCCCGTGGATATACTGCAAAAAGCGGAACAGGTATGACCGAAATCATGCCTCTTCCAAGAAATTCGCATATTACTGTTTTACGACCAATGAGCCTCACTCCCCTTCGTTTTGCAAGCCCTGCTGCACCAAGTCCCGAAGCGTAATTCCATTGACATAGTTTTCAATCGTGCGGTAAAACCCTTCCCAAAAAGGAAGCGTCATGCAGCTGCCGCTGCGCGCACAAGTATTAGACTTGGTCTGCAGGCACGCAATTGGCGCCAGAGTCCCCTCGGCCGCCCGAAGAATTTCCCCGGCGGTATAAGCTTCCGGTGTCTTTGCCAGCCGATAGCCTCCGCTATTGCCCCGCAGACTTTGCAGCAGACCCGCACGGCATAAAAGTGCAGCGACCTGCTCCAGATATTTTACAGAAATATCCTGGCGCCCGGAAATTTCCCGGAGCGCTACATAACCATCCTCGCAGTGTTGCGCGATATCAATCATCATGCGCAACGCATATCTGCCTTTTGTTGAAATCAGCATTCCATTTCCTCCAATAACACCGGCGCTGCTTTTTTGCTTTTTCCGATTTTACCATAGATATACTATGAAATGCAAGCCCTTTGGAATATAGAACAACCCTTCTTCCGGGGATAAAAAATGAAAAAGGGGCTTGACAAATTAAAAATCCGATGTTATAGTGCATACAAAGCTGTGACGAAGACGGTCGGAAGCAGCTGCATGCAGAGAGCCGGTGGTTGGTGTAAACCGGCAGCAGATTGTTTTCCAACAGACCCATCGCTTCTGAGCTGGAGATCCGAATACCCCGATGCGGTTAGTAGATATCTCCCGTGATTGCTGCGTAAATGCATAGGGATTGCCGGATCCCAAGAGGGGCGGTTTTTAACCGCAATTTGAGTGGTACCGCGAGTGCAAGTATGCGCCCGTCTCAAAGAAAAAACTTTGAGACGGGTGTTTTTTATTCTTAAAAACCAAGGAGGCGTTGTTATGGCGGCAGTATCTGTCAATAAACTACAGGAGGTTGCGCTGCGAATCCGTGAAATGCGCGAGATCGACGGTATCAGTATTGAAGAAATGGCAAAAAAAACTGAGGTTTCCGTTGAAGCATATCAGAACTATGAGGCCGGACAGGCCGATTTTCCCTTTACTTTTATTCATAAATGTGCGCTCGCGTTTGGTATTGAAATCACCGACCTGTTGGAGGGAGAAAGCGCGCACCTATCCTCCTATACAATAACCCGCAAAGGAGAAGGGGATGAAACTGCAAAAGAGGACGGTATTGTCATTCAGGATCTGGCGCCTCGCTTCCGAAAAAAAATTGCGGAGCCGTATTGGGTCCGCTACGAATACCAGCCGAAGCTGCAGAACAAGCCGATCCATTTGACCCGGCATTCCGGGCAGGAATTTGACCTTGTCATGAGCGGCCGGTTGAAAGTACAAGTTGGCGAGCACATTGAATACCTAAATGAAGGCGACAGCATCTATTATAACAGCTCAACGCCGCATGGCATGATTGCCGTTGACGGGCGCGACTGCCTTTTCGTTGCAGTCGTCCTGCCGGGTGAGAATGAATCCGCGCCGCAGGTCGTACAGACGCTGGTTTCTGCACACGCCACCGAAGACCTGGTCGCCAGCAAATTCATCCAGACTGTAGAGGATGAAAACGGGCTGCTTCAGTCTATCCAATTCACAAATGAAGATAAATTTAATTTCGCGTTTGATGTAGTGGACGCCATCGCAAAGAAAGATCCGGACAAGCTTGCAATGGTACATCTTGACGTCAACCGGGTAGAACGGCGCTTCACATTCAACGATATGAAGCGCGCAAGCGCCCAGTGCGCCAATTATTTCAAGGCGCTTGGAATCAAAAAGGGCGACCGCGTAATGCTGGTTTTAAAGCGGCATTATCAGTTCTGGTTTGCCATCCTTGGGCTGCACAAGCTTGGCGCCATCGCTATCCCTGCCACCAGCCTTCTGCAGCAGCACGATTATGAATACCGTTTTGAAGCTGCCGGCGTTTCTGCAATCGTTTGCACCGCCGACGATGACTGCGCACATCAGGCCGACCTTGCAGCCGCAGGCTGCCCCGGGCTGAAAACTAAAATCCTTGTCGGCGGGAGCCGCGAAGGCTGGCATAATTTTGACGAGGAATTCCCGCTTTACAGCGCGCATTTTTACCGCACGGAAGATACCCCCTGCGGCAGCGATCTGATGCTCATGTTTTTCACCTCCGGGACAACCGGTTATCCGAAGATCGCCGCACACAATTATAAATATGCGCTTGGCCACTATATCACCGCAAAATACTGGCATGGCGTTATGCGCGATGGCCTGCATTTCACCATCTCCGATACTGGTTGGGGGAAAGCGCTGTGGGGTAAACTCTATGGCCAGTGGCTGTGTGAAGGCGCGGTATTTACCTACGACTTTGAGCGCTTCCATGCTGCGGATATCCTTCCGATGTTCGCAAAATATAACATCACCACCTTCTGTGCGCCCCCGACCATGCTGCGCATGCTGATCAAAGAAGATATATCCAAATATGACCTGTCCTCTATCAAGCGTATGACCACCGCAGGCGAAGCGCTCAATCCGGAAGTATATTATCAGTTTGAAAAAGCAACCGGGCTACAGATCATGGAAGGGTTCGGGCAAACCGAGCTGACGCTGACCATTGCCAACCTCATCGGCGCACCACATAAGGTAGGTTCAATGGGCAGGCCGGTCCCGCTTTATGATATCGAGCTCGTGGACGCCGAAGGCAAACCGGTGGCAGACGGTGAAAACGGTGAAATCGTCGTAAAAACCAGCGGCCATATCCCCTGCGGGTTATTTACCGGTTATTACCGCAACGAGGAAAAAACTGCGGAAGTCTGGCACGACGGGTATTACCATACCGGCGATGTTGCCTGGCGGGACGAAGATGGGTTTTTGTGGTATGTCGGGCGTGTTGACGACGTTATTAAATCCTCCGGCTACCGCATCGGGCCGTTTGAAATTGAAAGCGTCATAATGGAGCTGCCGTATGTGCTTGAGTGCGGCGTCTCCGCCGCCCCGGACGAAGTGCGCGGCCAGGTCGTCAAGGCCAGTATCGTCCTTGTCAAAGGCACAGAGCCGACGGAGGAGCTAAAAACGGAAATCCAAAATTATGTCAAAACACACACAGCCCCCTATAAATATCCGCGCATTGTAGTCTTCCGCGACTCCCTGCCAAAGACGATCAGCGGAAAAATTCAGCGAAATAAACTGTAAAACAAGATCCTTCCACAAATAAACCGTAAATTTGCCATTGACAAAATCTCAACAGGCGTGTATGATGGTATCGAAGTTAAAATGGCGTTGACGAAGAGTGCACAGGATAAAGTTTCGGCAGAGAAGTGGCGGTTGGTGCGAGCCATAGGAATATAGCCTGTTGCTGTAGCTTCCAAGCCGGGAGGAAGAAAGCGGGTACGTAAGTAGACCCTCCCCGTGATTGCTGCGTAAAGGCATAGGAATTGTTGGATTCCAAGAGTGGCGGCGGGTTTCGCCGCAATTTGAGTGGTACCGCGGGTGTAGATTACGCTCGTCTCAAAGCATTATGCCTTTGGGACGGGCGTTTTTTCGTCCCATAAAAACCCGTAGGAGGAATAAGCATGGAACGAATCACAGGCCTTGATTATAAAATCAAGGAAATGGCCGCAAGAATCCGGGAACTCCGGGAAATAGAAGGACTCAGCCCGGCGCAGATGGCGCAGAAAACCGGCGTATCCATCGAAGAATACCAGCTTTGCGAAAACGGTGGAAGCGACCTCAATTTTGCTTTCATTTACCGCTGCGCACTTGCCTTTAACGTAGATGTAACAGATATCATCGAAGGGCGCAGCCCGAATCTAAAATCCTATACCGTTACGCGCGCAGGAAACGGCCAACGTATCGAACAGGCGCATTCAATGACCTATTATAACCTTGCGGCGGATTTCCAAAACCGCATTGCCGAGCCGCTGTATGTACGCAGCAGCTTCAGCGAAGAAGCCCAGAAGCGGGATATCGAGTTGACGACACACTCCGGCCAGGAATGCGATATTATTATTGAAGGGCAATTGAAGGTACAGGTCGGCGAACACTGGGAAATCCTTGGCCCAGGCGACAGCATTTACTATGATTCTTCTACCCCACATGGGATGATCGCCGTTAACGGCGCAGACTGTCTGTTTTACGCCATTGTCCTCAACCCCACCGGCGAACCGATCCCGGAGCTGGAACCCGCGCCGGCGCTGACGGACACAAAAGCTTCCCCGCGCGACACAAAACCGCGTATTTACAATACGTTTATCGATGTCGATGAAGACGAAAACGGTACGCCGCGCAAGATCACTTTTAAAAATGCCGAGCGTTTCAACTTCGCATTCGATATCGTCGATGCATTGGCTGCGCGCGATCCGGAAAAACTGGCCATGCTGCATATTTCCCAGGATAAAACAGAACGGCGCTTCACTTTCCGGGACATCCAGCGTGCCAGCGCACAGTGCGCAAATTATTTCAAATCCCTGGGCGTCAAAAAAGGCGACCGCGTAATGCTGGTTTTAAAACGGCATTATCAATTCTGGTTCGCCATGATCGGATTGAACAAGCTTGGCGCAATCGCCATACCCGCTACCAATCAGCTTCAGCAGCATGACTACGAATACCGTTTCCAGTCGGCAGGCGTCAGCGCCATCTTATGTACGGCTGACGGGGATTGCGCACACCAGGTTGACCTTGCGGCCACAAACTGTCCGGAATTGAAAACGAAGATCCTTGTCGGTGGGGCCCGCGAAGGCTGGCGCAATTTCGATGAGGAATATACCCTGTTTTCTTCCCATTTTGCCCGAACGGAAGATACCCCCTGTGGCAGTGACCTGATGCTGATGTTCTTTACCTCCGGGACTTCCGGTTATCCCAAGATTGCTGCGCATAATTATAAGTATGCGCTCGGGCATTTTCACACTGCCCGATATTGGCACAACGTCGATCCTGACGGCCTGCATTTCACCATTTCCGATACCGGATGGGCGAAAGCGATGTGGGGCAAGCTTTATGGTCAGTGGCTGTGTGAAGCGGCAACCTTTGTCTATGACTTCGACCGTTTTGACGCCTCCGACATCCTTCCAATGTTTGCAAAATATCATATCACCACTTTCTGCGCACCGCCGACTATGCTGCGCATGATGGTTAAAGAAGATATCTCCAAATATGACCTGTCCTCGGTCCGGCATATGACCACCGCCGGCGAGGCGCTGAATCCGGAAGTATACCGGCAATTCGAAAAAGCCACCGGCCTGCAGATTCTCGAGGGGTTTGGCCAGTCGGAAAGTACCATGATTATCGGCAATATGACCGGCGCGCCTCATAAACTGGGTTCAATGGGAAAACCCGCCCCAATCTATAACGTCGACTTGCTCAACCCGGATGGGGAAAGTGTCAAAGCCGGGGAAACCGGGGAAATCGTTATCCGGACCGCTGACGGCGTGCCCTGCGGGTTGTTCACAGGATACTACCGGGATGCGGAAAAAACTGCAGAAGTCTGGCACGATGGGTATTATCATACCGGTGACGTTGCCTGGCGGGATGAGGACGGCTTCTACTGGTATGTCGGGCGCATCGACGACGTTATCAAATCCTCCGGCTACCGTATCGGGCCGTTTGAAATTGAAAGCGTCATAATGGAGCTGCCGTATGTGCTTGAGTGCGGCGTCTCCGCCGCCCCGGACGAAGTGCGCGGCCAGGTCGTTAAGGCCAGTATCGTCCTTGTTAAAGGCACAGAGCCTACAGAGGAGCTGAAAAAAGAAATCCAAAACTATGTCAAAGCGCACACAGCCCCCTATAAATATCCGCGCATTGTGGTTTTCCGCGACTCCCTTCCAAAGACCACCAGTGGAAAAATCCAAAGGAATAAGCTATAATGTATACGTATAAACGCATTACCCTGCTATCCGGACATTACGGGAGCGGCAAAACAAATCTGGCCGTCAATCTGGCCTATGATTTAAAACGGCGCTATGAACATGTTGCTATCGCAGATATCGACATTGTAAACCCCTATTTTCGTACAAAAGACAGCATACAGGAACTGGAAAAAGCCGGGATCCGCCTGATTTGCTCTCCGTTTGCCAATTCCAACCTTGATATCCCCGCGCTGCCGCAGGATATTTATTCGATTACCGATGACCGCAGCGTTATGTCCGTTGTGGACATCGGCGGCGATGACCGCGGCGCACTGGCGTTGGGGCGCTGGACGCCGGGAATCCTGGAAGAAGACAACTACGAAATGCTGCTTGTCATTAACCGTTTCCGTCCGCTGACGCCTGATGCGCCTTCCACAATTGAAGTCATGCGTGAAATCGAAACGGCCGGCGGCCTGCCCTTTACCGGCATTGTCAACAATTCAAACCTTGGGGTGGAAACTACCGCCGAAGATGTCCTTTCTTCGATGCCCTATGCCGATGCGATCTCCCGGCTTTCCGGGCTGCCTCTGCGCATGACCAGTGTAATGGACGCGCTGTATGCGCCATTGAAAAATCGGATTCCAAATCTTTTCCCTCTGAAAATCACTTGCAAAGGAGTAAATGAATATGGCAAAGCTAACATTTAAGTCCGACGACTGTAAAGGCTGCGGACTGTGCGTGGACGCCTGTCCGAAAAAAGTGCTTACATTGGCCAAGGACAAAATCAACAAAAAAGGGCATCATCCCATCGAGGCGGCCAAGCCCGCCGACTGTATCGGCTGTGCATTTTGTGCAACTATGTGTCCCGACTGCATTATCACAGTGGAAAGGTAAGGTGAATACAACATGGCAGATAAAGTATTAATGAAAGGCAACGAAGCGATCGCTGAAGCAGCAATTTTGGCCGGCTGCCGCCATTATTTTGGATACCCGATTACGCCGCAGACGGAAATTGCCGCCTATATGGCAAAACGTATGCCGAAAATCGGCGGCACTTTCCTACAGGCGGAAAGTGAAATTGCCGCGATTAACATGGTCTACGGCGTTTCCTCCACCGGCAAGCGTGTCATGACCTCTTCTTCTTCCCCTGGAATCTCGCTGAAGGGCGAAGGCATCTCCTATATTGCAGGCGCCGACCTTCCAGCCCTGATTGTTAATGTTCAGCGCGGCGGCCCGGGGCTCGGCGGGATTCAGCCTTCACAGTCCGACTATTTCCAGGCGACCAAGGGCGGCGCACACGGCGATTTCCATATGATCGTCCTCGCACCAAGTTCCGTACAGGAGATGGCTGACTTAACAGTCAAAGGTTTCGACCTGGCCGACGCTTACCGCACCCCGGTTATGATTCTGGCCGACGGTACGATGGGGCAGATGATGGAACCGGTCAGCCTTGATTATGCACCCAAAGCGCCCGTTGAAAAGCCTTGGGCAACCACCGGTACACAGATGCAGCGCGAACATAATATTGTCAATTCCCTCTTTCTTGCTCCAGATGAACTGGAAGAAATGAATTTCAAACGCTTCCAGCGCTATGCAATGATTGAAAAAAACGAAACGTTGTATGAAGAATACCGGATGGAGGACGCCGAGATTTGTATCGTTGCGTTCGGCATTGCAGCCCGTGTATCCAAAAATGCCATTAATGAGGCCCGCGCACGCGGTATCCATGCCGGCATGATCCGTCCGATCACGCTGTGGCCCTTCCCGGCTGCGCCCATTTCTGCGGCGGCGCAGCACGTACATAGTTTCATTTCCGTCGAACTGTCTATGGGGCAGATGATCGAAGACGTCCGACTGGCTGTTGAGGGACGCGCACCGGTTACGCTTTGCAATCGTACGGGCGGTATGATCCCTTCTCCGGAGCAGGTGCTCCAGGCAATCCAAAATGCTGCTGAAAACGGAGGTGCAAAATAATGGTTGTCTTTGAAAAGCCGAAATCTTTAACTGACGTATCCATGCATTACTGCCCCGGCTGTACGCATGGCATTATCCACCGCCTGGTCGCCGAGGTAATCGACGAGCTTGGGATTGAAGGCAAAACCATCGGTATCGCGCCGGTCGGTTGCTCCGTCCTCGCCTACAACTACTTCCGCTGCGACATGATCGAGGCCGCGCACGGCCGCGCACCGGCAGTTGCCACAGGCGTCAAACGTTCCCTTCCGGAAAACATCGTCTTTACCTATCAGGGCGACGGCGATCTCGCTTCCATTGGCACGGCGGAAACGGTCCACGCTGCGGCCCGCAACGAAAACATTACAATTATCTTCATCAATAATGCAATCTATGGCATGACCGGCGGCCAGATGGCTCCGACATCGCTGCCTGGCCAGGTTACACAAACCTCTCCTTATGGCCGTGACGTCACCCAATGCGGCTATCCGGTAAAGGTCTGTGAAATGCTTTCCCAGCTCGACGGGCCGGAATACCTGGAACGCGTCACCGTCAACAATGTTAAGAATATCCGCAACGCCAAGCGCGCGATCAAAAAAGCATTCCTTAACCAGGTGGAAGGAAAAGGCTTCTCACTGGTCGAAGTGCTTTCATCCTGCCCGACCAACTGGGGCATGACGCCGCAAAAGGCGCTGGAATGGATTGATGAAAAAATGATCCCGTACTATCCGCTGGGCGTCTACAAGGATCGTTCTGCAAACAAGGAGGAAAGGGCATGAGCACAACACAGATCTTAATTGCAGGTTTCGGCGGCCAAGGTATCCTTTTTGCCGGGAAATTCCTTGCCTACAAGGGCCTGCTTGACGGCAAAAATGTCAGCTGGCTGCCTTCCTACGGCCCGGAAATGCGTGGTGGCACGGCAAGCTGCAGCGTGATCCTCAGCGATGCGCCGGTTGGTTCGCCCATCGTTTCCAGCCCGGACGTGCTCATTGCCATGAACCTTCCCTCGCTTGACCGGTATGAAGACAGTGTTGTGCCGGGCGGCACGATTTATGTGGATTCTACGCTTATTGAGCGCAAAGTCCGCCGCAGCGACGTCACCGTACACTATATCCCAGCTACACGTCTTGCCTCAGACAACAATACGCCGGCACTTGCCAATATGATTATTGTCGGAAAAGTTTTAAGCGCCATGCAGGATTTCGGCAACGAAAGCGTGACGGCAGCGCTGAAGAAAGTCGTGTCTGCACGCCATGCCGATATGCTTGACGTCAACCTGGGCGCAATGAAGCTTGGCGCAGCAAATTAATAAATTTTATGCAAAAAGACGGAAAATCCTGTCGCGCAGGCGCTTGACAAATGAAAAACAGCATGCTATAATCATGCATACAGTTGAATTGAAATTAGAAATGCGTTGAAGGAATTAATCTTCATTGTATGCGCCCAGAGAACCGGCGGTTGGTGTGAGCCGGTGCGATAAAATGAAGAAGTCTCATTCCGGAGCAGAGCTTCTGAACCCCAGGCGCAGTAAGAGGCTACGGAGAGCCCCGTTATCATGGCAGGGAATTTGATGGAATTCCGGATGAGGTGATCCTTTTGTTCTCAAAGCAGAAGGATAATCAGGGTGGTACCGCGATACTTTTCGTCCCTGAGACAGTAAAAGCTGTCTCAGGGATTTTTTTATAGCAATTTATTTTTCGGAGGATTAGCTTGACCATGAAAAAGATCAAAATTTCCGACATGACGCTTTGTGTGCGCAAGGCAAATCTCAGCTTCAAAGAGAAAATTGAAATTGTCAGACAATTGGAAAACCTGCGCGCAGACTGCATCGAAATCCCGGCTATTGAAAATGTACGGGTAGACACGCTTTTTGTGCGTACAATATCCGCTTTTGTAAAAAACAGCGTATTGTGCGTCGCTGCTGGCATGCAGCCTGAAAGTATAGAAGCCGCAGCAGCAGCGCTGAGCGCCGCTGCAAAACCGCGCATCCAGATCAAGCTGCCGGTTTCCACAGTGGGCATGGAATATGACTGCCATCGCAAACCTCCGGCAATGTTGGAATTGATTAATACGCTTGTGCGTACTGCACACGAGAAATGTGCAGAAGTGGAATTTTGTGCAATCGACGCTACGCGGGCGGAACCGGATTTTCTTGACCAGGCAATTACAACCGCGATTTCCGCCGGTGCAAATGTCATCACCCTTTCTGACAACGCTGCGGAAATGCTGCCGGACGACTTTGCCGCCTTTATTGCGGCCATCCCCGCACGCATCCCTGCGCTTTCTAGTCTGCTTTTCGGCGTAGCCTGTACAGACAAAAATGGGATGGCCGCAGCCTGCTCTATCCTTGCCGCAAAAGCGGGCGCGGATATGGTCAAAACAGCAATCGGCGGGGAAATGGCTTCTTTTGAGACTGTCGCGGGGATCCTTAAGAACTGTGGGGAGAAAAACGGGATAGCAAGCGCCGTTAAATATACGGAACTCAACCGCGGCGCCCGTCAGATTGCCTGGATCTTGGGCGCATCGAAAGACGAGCCCGCTGCGTTGGCTTCCGTAGAGGGAATTGACCACATAGGGCTGGACAAAGATGACGATCCCTGTGTTGTTATCGACGCTGTACGCAAGCTCGGCTATGATCTTTCAGACGAGGACTATGGAAAAGTCTGCGAGGAGTTCCGCCGGGTTGCAGAGAAGAAAACGGTCACCGCACGTGAGCTTGACGCCATTGTTGCCAGCGTTGCGCTGCAGGTTCCGCCCACCTACAAGCTGGTAAGCTACGTCATCAATAACGGCAATATTATTTCAGCTTCCGCGCAAATCAAACTCCGCAAAGAGAATGGCGACCTCGACGGCATCGGCATGGGGGATGGCCCTATTGACGCTTCTTTCCGCACCATTGAGCAAATCGTCGGCCACCATTACGAACTGGATGACTTTCAGATCCAATCGGTTACGGAGGGACGCGAAGCAATGGGTTCCGCACTGGTTCGTCTCCGCAGCAACGGCAAGCTTTATTCCGGAAACGGTATTTCCACGGATATCATCGGCGCAAGTATCCGCGCTTATCTTAACGCGCTCAACAAAATCGTCTATGAGGAGGCGTAAACATGAAACTTTCTTTTTCCACCAAAGGCTGGCATGGCCGCAGCTTCGACGATTTCTGTGACATCGCTACGGAGCTGCACTTTAACGGCATCGAGCTGCACAACATTTATAATAGTCTCTTTGCAGAAAAAGACGGTGCGTTCCATTCCTATCTGGCCCATGTTACGCTTCGTAAACTTTATGAAAAAAAGCTGGAGCTGCCCTGTATTGATGCGGTCTGCAATCCAGCTGACGGCAAAGAAGCTGAAAATCTTGCGGAAATAACAGAATGCCTGAAAATTGCGCAAAACCTTCACATCCCCTATATCCGCATCCGGGCGCGCGGGGAAGGCGATGACGCGATTGAAGCAGCTGTCAAATGTCTGCGCCAGGCAATTGTATTGGCGCAGACGCAAGGGACTGTGCTGCTTCTGGAGACTTCCGGCACGTTCTGCCACACAAAACGGCTGCGGGAAGTGCTCGACAGCTTTGCCTGCGACAGTCTCGCCGTAGTCTGGGATATGTATTCCCCTTATTTTATCGGTGGTGAAAGCCCGGAGGAAACCATTACCAACCTCGGTGCCTATGTCAAACACGTCCATATTAAAGACGCAGACCAGGAAACCGGCGCATTCTGCCTTATTGGAGAAGGCGACATGCCGATCGGTGAAATGATGCTCGGCCTTCGTTCTATCAATTATGACGGCTACATTTCACTGGAATGGGATCCAGACTGGTGCCCTGAACTGGACGATATCGACGTCATCTTCTCCCACTTTGTCAACTATATGGGCCAGTATGGCGACCCTTCCCGTGCAATTCCTGCCTTGTACTGGAACCAGACGCATACCGGACAATTTGTTTGGAAAAAAGACCTGCTGATCGATGCAACTTTTTCCCAGGTACTCGACCGTATGGTCCGGGAATTCCCCGATCAATATGCTTTCAAATATACCACGCTTGACTATACCCGCACCTATTCCGAATTCCGCGACGATGTCGACGAATTTGCGCGCGCTCTGGTTGCCCACGGCGTAAAAGCAGGAAGCCATGTGGCCGTATGGGCCACAAACGTGCCGCAGTGGTATATTACCTTCTGGGCGACCGTAAAAATCGGCGCCGTACTGGTAACAATGAACACGGCTTACAAAATTCACGAAGCGGAATACCTGCTTAAGCAGTCCGATACGCATACACTGGTCATGGTCGAAGGTTACCGTGATTCCAACTACTCGGAGATTATTGCTGAGCTGTGCCCCGAGTTGGAAAACAAAAAGCCGGAAGAGACGCTTCACAGCCGCCGCCTGCCGTTTTTGCGCAATGTAATCACCGTCGGGTTCCGGCAGAAAGGCTGCCAGACCTGGGAAGAAGCACTGCGTGAAGCTGATCGCGTCCCAAAGGAAGAAATCTACCGGATGGCAGCGCTTGTCGATAAAGATGATGTATGCAACATGCAGTATACCTCCGGAACTACCGGTTTCCCGAAAGGCGTAATGCTGACGCACTACAATGTTGTTAATAACGGCAAATACATCGGCGACCATATGGATCTGTCCACTGCCGACCGCATGATGATACAAGTACCTATGTTTCACTGCTTCGGCATGGTGCTGTCAATGACCGCATCTATGACCCACGGTACGACAATATGCCCGCTTCCCTATTTTTCCCCGAAACCTGCGCTGGCCTGCATCAATCAGGAACATATTACCACTTTCAATGGCGTCCCAACAATGTTTATCGCAATGATGCAGCATCCGGATTTTGCAAAAACCGATTTCAGCTATATTCGCACCGGAATCATGGCCGGCTCCAATTGTCCGGCCGAGCTGATGCGCAAGGCTGCGGACATTATGAATATGAAGCAGATTGTCAGTGTTTATGGGCAGACTGAAGCAAGCCCCGGCTGTACAATGTCAAGCTTCGACGATCCGCTCGATGTCCGTACAGACACGGTTGGCAGCGATTTTGCCAATGTGGAATGCCGCGTTGTGGATCCGGAAACCGGAGAAGAATGTCCGGTTGGCGTTAACGGCGAATTTGTTGCCCGAGGTTACAACATTATGAAGGGTTATTATAAAATGCCCGGCGCTACCGCAGCTACAATTGACGCCGACGGCTGGCTGCATACTGGCGATCTCGCCGCACGGGATGAAAACGGGAACTACCGCATCACCGGCCGTCTCAAGGATATGATCATTCGCGGCGGCGAAAACATTTATCCAAAAGAAATTGAAGAATTTATCTATACGCACCCCAAAGTCAAAGATGTCCAGGTCATCGGTGTACCGGACGAGCAGTATGGTGAGGAGATCATGGCAAGCATCATCCTGAAAGACGGTGAAACGATGCGTGCCGAAGAAATGAAGGATTTCGTCAAAGTCCATATGGCCCGGCATAAGGTACCAAAATATATTGACTTTGTCGCTGAATTCCCCATGAACGCGGCAGGAAAGATCCTGAAATATAAAATGCGTGAGGATGCAGCAAAGAAATACGGCACAGGAAAGAAGTAATAGAACACATGAGAAACGGATTTTCCATTATCGACGCGCATTGCCATATTTACCCGGAAAAAATTGCCGCAAAAGCAGTAGCAGGGACCGACAGTTTCTACAGCGGACACTGCGAACCCTCTGCCGGCGCCGGTATCGTATCTGATCTGCTGGCGCACGGGACGGCCGCCGGCGTCGATCGCTTTATTGTTCAATCCGTGGCAACCACGCCAAAGCAGGTCAAAAGCATCAATGAATTCATCGCTTCTGAAGTGCATATGCATCCCGATCGCCTGACCGGATTGGGAACGCTTCATCCAGACAGCAAAGACATCGAGGGGGATATAGAGCATCTGATCGCGCTTGGGCTTAAGGGCGTTAAGCTGCATCCAGATATCCAGGCATTTAAAATTGATGATTATCGATGCCTGAAAATTTATGAGCTGTGTGAAGGCCGGCTGCCAATTCTGATGCATACGGGCGACTATCGCTACGATTATTCCAACCCTAACCGCCTGATCCCGATACTGGAAATTTATAAAAACCTGACGATCATCGGCGCGCATATGGGAGGCTGGTCGATCTGGGAAGAGGCCAGCAAAGAGTTGTATCGCTTTGAAAATCTTTATGTAGACTGTTCCTCAAGCTTCTACCAGCTCGCTCCACAGACTGCACTCGGGATTATACGCCGTTATGGTGCAAGCCGCGTACTTTTCGGCACAGATTACCCCATGTGGGATACGGAAAAGGAACTTGCATATTTCTTCGCATTGGATTTGACACCGCGCGAGAGGAATGCTATCCTAAGTGCAAACGCCGCCCATTTGTTCTCCATATCTTTATAATATCAACTGCCGCGCATAGGGGATTCCCATGCGCGGCAGTTTTGTGAAATCAGCTTTGCGTATCTGCAAACAGCAGAGTATCAATACTTTTATCCAAAACTTTCGATAATCCAACCAGCTCAATGTCCGTTACAAAGCGCTTTCCACATTCAATTCTCTGCACTGCATTCTTGTCCATATCCAATCCGGAAATCTGAAGACGATCCGCCAACTCCCGCTGAGAAATACGAAGACGCTTACGAAAAACCGCTACATTTTTTCCACATAAGTTATTTAAGCCATCATCGGATTTATTGATAAACATACGACTCTCCTTTGACATTTAGTGCTTGTCAATAAGAAAAGTATATGGTATAATATCCTCAAATATGACATTTAGTAAATGTCATATTTGAGGATAGCTGATTTCTCTCCAGAAATTATTTTTGACTACAAAGAAAGTGTTTTTATTTTTATGTGCTGTTTCTGGGTCCTGCTGATGATGCTGGTTCATTATATTTCCTACCGCCTACAATAAGCTTTTTCCAAAGGGGCGCTGCGTCAGCGTTCCGCTATCCCCGTGCGCAAATACAAAACGCCGGAAAGGATGGGGATCATACTGCATGGCGCGTTTTCTGTCCTTAGAGAAAGAGCGTACAAGATTACCGGAAAACTTAATTCTTCCTTTCCAAAAAAGTCTCCGCAGGCGCAGATAACAAAAATGGGCAGGTTTTTCACCTGCCCATTTTTATGTGTGTCTATAGAAAATCCAATGCTGCCGTATCTTACTTGATCTCAAGACGCAGCGGGTTGACCTTGACGCCGGGGCCCATGGTAGAGGCAACGACGCAGGAACGGACATACTGACCCTTTGCTGCCGCCGGTTTTGCACGAAGGACGGCACCAACGAGCGCATCAAAGTTCTCCTGCAACTTTTCAGCGCCGAAGGAAACCTTGCCGATCGGGCAGTGGATAATATTAGCACGGTCGAGACGATATTCGATCTTACCGGCCTTTGCCTCCGTAACCGCACGGCCAACGTCCGGGGTAACCGTACCGGCCTTCGGGTTCGGCATCAGGCCCTTCGGGCCAAGCACACGGCCCAGACGGCCGACAACACCCATCATATCCGGGGAAGCGATAACAACATCGAAATCAAACCAGTTTTCCTTGGTAATACGTTCGACCAAATCGGTATCCCCAACATATTCTGCGCCAGCTGCACGGGCTGCTTCCGCACGGTCGCCCTTGGCAAAAACCAGGACACGTACAGACTTACCAGTACCGTTTGGCAAAACAATCGCGCCGCGGACCTGCTGATCCGCATGGCGGGAGTCGACGCCAAGTTTAAGATGGCATTCAACGGTTTCGTCAAATTTCGCCTTGGCAACCTTTACGACGGTGTCAAGAGCTTCGCTGGGATCATAAAGACGAAGCTTATCAATCTGCTTCGCGCTTTCTATATAATTCTTTCCTCTATGCACTTTGAAATCCTCCTAGTATGTGGTTATCCGGGCGAATACTTAAGTATTCATATCCTCCCACTTGGGACGAAGAGCTTACTCTTCGACCAAAATGCCCATGCTGCGGGCGGTGCCGGCGATCATTCTCATTGCAGACTCAACATTAGCCGCGTTAAGATCGGGCATCTTCTGCTCTGCAATTTTGCGGCAGTCTGCCTTCGAGAGGGTCGCAACTTTGGTCTTGTTCGGTTCACCGGAACCGCTTTCGATGCCGCAGGCTTTCTTGATCAGCACGGGTGCCGGCGGGGTTTTCGTAATGAAGCTGAAAGAACGGTCGGCGTATATGGTAATGATAACCGGGATAATCAGACCGATATCATTTTTGGTGCGTTCATTGAACTCTTTGGTAAATCCCATAATGTTAATGCCGTGCGGGCCCAGTGCGGAGCCTACAGGCGGGGCGGGCGTTGCCTTGCCTGCCGGGATCTGTAATTTAACGTAACCTATTACCTTCTGTGCCACCTTATGGTGCACCTCCCTATATGAAAAATGTGGTTCAAACTGCGGACGCAATACACGTCCTCCCACGTTTGCGTGGAAACAATGTCAGTATGCGAAAAAAATCAGTCATAGACGACCGTTACCTGGTCAAGTTCCAGCTCAACCGGGGTTTCCCGGCCAAACATAGAAACAACCACACGAACCTGGTTTTCCTTTTCGTTAATCGCATCGACAACGCCGGTAAAATTAGCGATCGGGCCGGAGACGACACGCACACGGTCACCCACCTTATATGACAGGCTCACACGTGCATCCTTATCCTGGCGGTCGATCCCAAGCGCGGCGACTTCGCTCTCCGTCAACGCCACAGGCTTCGATCCGGGGCCGACAAAACCGGTCACACCGCGCGTATTGCGCACCACATGCCAGCTGTCATCGGTCATAATCATTTTAACAAGCACATAACCGGGAAAAACCTTACGTTCGACTTCCTTCTGCTTATTCTCGTGCACCTCCAAGACCTTTTCCGTCGGAATTGCCACCTCATGGATCAGATCCTGAAGCTTTCTGTTTTCAATCGTTTTTTCGATTGTCGCGGCCACTTTATTCTCATAGCCGGAATAGGTATGCACAACATACCATTTCGCTGCTTCAGCCATACCCCTGCTCCGATTAATAACCGGTGACGAGCTTGAGTATCGACTCAAGAATCAACTGCTCAAAGATGAAGTCTAAAAGCGCGATGCAAAGCCCAAGCGCAAGCATAACAATCAAGACGACACAAGTCTTCTTGATCAGCTGCTGACGGGTCGGCCAAACAATTTTTTTGAATTCACTGCGAAGCTCACGCCACCACTTGGAAATCCGGGCGGCACGCTCACGCGCAGTTACCTTCTTTTTTGCGGCACGGGCGGCTTTTTCCGCCTTAACGGCCTCCCGGTCGTCCGCAGCCGCCGGAGCAGTTTCTACGCCTTTTTCAATGTACTTTTTGAATAAAGCCATCTTCCCCGCTCCTTATTTGCTTTCTCTGTGGACAGTACGCTTTCTGCAGAAGCGGCAATACTTGTTCATTTCAAGACGATCCGGATCGTTTTTCTTGTTCTTGAACGTGTTGTAGTTGCGCTGCTTGCAGTCCGAGCATGCCAGAGTAATCTTCGTACGCATCTTATACGGCACCTCCTGTAAAATTAGCCTCCCTGGGCGGGCAAAGCAAAAGAATCAAACGCCCGGACAGGTGGAGTTATTATATCACGAATTATGCTCTCCGTCAAGGCGTTTTTCCAGTTTTTCCTGCTTTTTTTGATTCAGAATCAGTCTCCTGAGGGGTTTTTTCTTAAAAAGCATTTCCGATTCCTCAGTTTAACCCCGCACAACCGGTGCAAAGGATTCCGGCGCATAGCAGCGGTGCAGCTCGGCCCTTCCATCGATCCAGCACCAGACAAGACCGCATTTTTCCGTCACACGGCCGCATTTATGGAAATTGGCGCGCAGTGCGCAGCACGTACCCCTGTCAGACGCAGCTTCCGGAAAACAGCGCCGGAGCAGCGCATAAGGCATACGGAAGCCGAGATGCCAGACAAAAACGGGTATGGATATGAAAGCAGCTATTGCCACTGCAGTTTATATAAATAAAATCGACCAACTTTTTTGAAAATTTCTCAAGCATAGTTCCCCGTGCATCGAATTCCCAAATTTATATAAGGCGCGCATGCATCCGGAATCGAACGGGGAAAAAAGAGCACAACGGCACTGCCGCAGCTGACCAGATCATTGGAATACATATAACCCGCTTTTTCCACCGGTTCCCAAGCCGAAAACGTCGCGCTTCCCGCCCGGATGCAACATGCGCATGCACAGTCCATAAACGCATTCGGTCAATCACAGCGGCAGCGTTAAGCAAAGCCCCCGGCGCATCCAGGATCCGCAATATAAAGCGCCGTAAGGGCCGTTTCTGCAAAAGCATAAAAACCCATTTTCCATTAGAAGTCAACAGCACCGAAGATAGCCCGCCCCACAGTGCCATTTGCTTCAAGCTACCGTCTGCGCCATTTGGTCGCCGTTGAAAAAGGACGTAGACCAATGCTGTAATAAAACTGCTGCTGTGACCCAACAAGGGCGAACCGCGCGCCTTTTTGCGCCGCGCGCCGGATTCCCTCCAGCACGGCAGCGCGTCCAAGCCCCATCTTCCGGTAATCCGGGTCCGTCGCAACCGGTTCGATTACGGCGAACGGTACGGCAGGATCATACCACATTCCGCAATAAGCCGCAGCATGCCCGTCCGGCGCACGGACGCTGATTTTCAGATCCAACGAAACGTTCGGCCGCAGCATGGCATCCCGCGCAGCAGCCTCATAAGCCGCGTCATAAGGCAGCGGCCCCTGCCCGTCCAGCTCATGATTAAACCCCCTCCACAGAACACGGCAGTATTCATACAGATCGAAATTCTTTTCCATATCCGTCACCCAAAACCCTTCAGGCAGCGTATAGTCCATCGACGTTTCGTCGGGATAAAACGCGGCGTAGCAGTCCCTTTGCGGCGTAGCAATAAAGCCATGCCGCGCTGCCGCAGAAGAAAGCGTATGGTTTTCATCCGGGATCACCAGCATCAGCGCTCCGTCCGGGTTCATCTCGCGGCAGGCATAGTCGATCATTTCTTCATAAAGCATTCCGTAACCGGGCAGCGTCTGCAAAAATATATCGTCGAGCGTGCAGTCAAAAAGCGCCATCGCAACAGTCTTTCCGGCATCCTCCCAAAACGCAATTTGCTCCATTGCTGCCGCATCCAGACTCGGGTGGGTAATCATCCAGTCCCAGCGCGCGTAAGTAAACGGCTGCGCACCGCAGCGAAGAAGAAATTCGCGGATTTTCCAATAATCCTCCCCGAAACGTTTATCCTTTTGGTATGTACGAAGCTCCATGGCAAAACCTTTTCTTTCTCCGGCGATCCCGCAGGCTTATTTTCTCCTGCGGCGGCGCGGATGTTTCTTCCTCCAGGAATTATAAAAAATCACAAAAACGACATAGCCGACAATCAACAGCACAAACGCCGTTACAGCAAAACGTACGTTTGAATTCTGCAGCGACTGTTTAAGACGGGAGTATTGTGACAAAAGCTCCGAACGAAGCACCGGACTGGAGGCAACGAGATCGCAGCTTGTATAAAACTGTCCGTCCTTATACAGCATCAGCGTCCCAAGCACTTCGCCTTTTTCAATCGGTGCAGTCAGGTTTTCATTGACCGTTGTAATATAGGTAAAAATCTGATCTTTATCCTGCCCTCTGTGCAGCACTGTATATA
Source organism: uncultured Eubacteriales bacterium (assembly GCA_934546935.1). Classification (GTDB taxonomy): domain Bacteria; phylum Bacillota; class Clostridia; order Oscillospirales; family QAMX01; genus CALWJF01. The sequence goes on along the minus strand of CAKTEH010000012.1, from coordinate 43,273 downwards.
CATCCACCGTTGCCTCCAGAAGGACATGGTCAATATCCTTAGCCTGCTGTACAGGCGCCTCCGTCATGATTTCCCTGTCCGTCAGGATCTTCACAACTTGGAACTGCTCATAACCCCAACGGTACAGGCGAAGCGTATCCCGATAACATCCGTTGACTTCGGTGCCGTTATCCCGCATAACATTCATACCGCCAAGCACAATACAGACGAATTCCAGTTCATCATTTTTTGCCGAGGAAACCAGGCAGTAACCCGCCGGCGTCGTATACCCGGTTTTGATCCCGGTTGCCTTGGAATACAGATATTCCGAAGTCGATGTATTGGAGAGAAGGAGGTTCGTATTGTTAAACCGCCGTTCAGTTTCACATTTGTTGGTCGGGGCCACGGTTGCTCGTGCCTGCGAAACAATCTCTTCAAAAGCGTCGTAAGCTTTTGCCGCAAGCGTAATCTGCAGCAGGTCATAGGCGCAGGTATAATGGTTTTCATCATGCAGGCCGGACGGGTTGGCAAAATGCGTATTTTCACATCCAAGTTCCTCTGCCCGGGTATTCATCATGGCAACAAAATTGTCAATTGTACCGCCGACATGAATGGCAATGGCATTTGCCGCCTCGTTTCCCGACGCCACAAGCAGACAGACCAACATATCATATAATGGCATACATTCCCCCGTCGAAAGGCCGGCAATACTGGAATTATGATCAATTCCTCTCCAAGCCTCGGCGGTTACCGTTACAATTTCATCCAGCTCACAGTTTTCCAGCGCCAGAAGCGCCGTCATAATCTTGGTCGTACTGGCTGGATATGCTTTTTCATAGATATTTTTTTCAAACAGGATCTGCCCTGAACCGGCTTCATACAGCAGATCGCAGGCCGAGACCGTTTCCGGCTCATCCCCATAATATGCAGAAGCGCCGGCTCCATGCGCCGGCGGCATCAGCGCCAGTGCGCACACAAGCAAAAAAGACAAATATTTATACAGGGTTTTCATAAGCATCCTTATCCATCCCACTTTTGCGGCAAGTAAAAAATCTGTTTTATTTTTATGACATTTATGGTATAATGAGGGCAAACGAAAGCCAGCCGTCCTCACACCGCAGGGGAATACGGAATTTGTATACAGGTTTTCCGGCCATCCGGCGGGAGATTGCCGGTTTGTTTCCCCAAACTTCCGCCTAAAACTGCGCGACCGGAGAAATTCCCGTGCTGTGCAGCCGGAAAGCGGCGTTTTAGGCGTACACCCGGCCGGGCGGCATTTACCCGTAAGTTTTTATGCATTTGCAATTTTATTTTACTAAATATGCCCACGCTTGTCAATAAAAAGCACGTCTCAAGGGCGGAAAGGATCATCGCAACATGAGCATTTTGGTAGTCGATGATGAAAAAATCATCGTAAAAGGAATCAAATTCAATCTTGAGCACGACGGCTATGAGGTCGATACCGCTTATGACGGAGAAGAAGCCCTCGAGAAAATCCGAAATAAAAGCTACGACGCCATTCTTTTGGATCTCATGCTCCCGAAAATCGACGGCCTGGAGGTCTGCCGCATCGTACGCGAATTTTCCAACGTTCCCATCATCATGCTGACGGCAAAAAGCGACGACATTGACAAGCTGATCGGTTTTGAATATGGCGCGGATGATTATGTCACTAAACCCTTCAATGTAATGGAAATCAAGGCAAGGGTTCGCGCCGTGCTGCGCCGTTCAGGAAACGGCGACCGCCGTGAAGCCGAAGCTTCCCACCACAGCATTATTCGCGGAGCCGTCGAGCTGGACCCGCTGGAACGGCGCGTCGAAGTAGATGGCCGCGAGGTTGTGCTCACGGCAAAAGAATTTGACGTCTTGGAACTCCTGATGCGCAATGCCGGGCATGTCTACTCGCGGGAAAATCTGATGGCTGCGCTCTGGGGAGAGGGCAGCCAGGCGGATACACGGACAGTTGACGTGCACATTCGGCATCTGCGTGAAAAGCTTGAATACAATGCTGCGGAACCGGAGTTCATCCTGACAAAGTGGGGAGTTGGCTACTATTTCAAACAATAAGCCATGGAGTATACTGACAGGTTATATGCGGACGCTGAGTTTTAAAATCGTAGTGATCATCTGTGCCGTCATCCTTGTCGCAGTCATTCTCGTCAATACTTACCCGTTGATCACAACCCAGGAACTCATTGTGGATTCCATTCGCGGGGATATGCTACAGACAGCTAATATTATTGCTTCCAGCCTGTCCGGACTCCCAGTGCTTGAAAGTGATAAGATTGGCTCGATTATGGCCATCCTTGATATCCAGGACTCTGAACGGGTTATTGTCACAGACCTGTATGGAGAAATTGTTTATGACTCTGCACCCCGGGCCAACCGCGCGGGGTATTTTCTGCTGTTGCCTGAACTGATCTGCGCGCTTTCCGGAAAGGACAGCTTCTATTGCCAGTATATCCGGGAGGCCTTTGAGTCCCGTGCCTGCGTCCCCCTATATAACACCGACTCTATAATCGGAGCTGTGTATCTCTATGAATATGATACGTATCAGGGGTCCCTTCTGATTTCCATGCAGCACAACATACGCACAATGACTCTGATCCTGCTCTTTTTCACCCTGGCCATCACCTTCCTTTTCACATCAGCCATCCGGCGCAGGATGAAAAAGCTGGCCGCTGCCATCGGCGAAGTGCGCGCAGGAAATTACAGCCACCGCATCGAGGTACGCAGCCGGGATGAAGTAGGGGAAATTGCCCGGGAGTTCAACGAGCTTTCCGGACGCCTGGAGCGTACGGAAAACCTGCGGCGGCAGTTTGTCTCCAACGCATCCCATGAATTAAAAACCCCGCTCGCCTCCATTAAGCTTCTGGCCGATTCCATCCTGCAGACCCGCGGTATGCGTATGGAGGACGTCCGGGAATTCCTTGGCGATATCAGCGAGGAAATTTCACGCCTGACCCGCATTACCGACAGGCTCCTGACGCTGACGAGGTTGGACGTTGAACTGAATGCACAGCTCCAGCCGGTTAACATCGGATATGTCGCCACGCGCGCCGCCCGGATGCTGACGCCGCTCGCCGACCATTACCGTGTCGCGCTTTACTGTGAGACCGCAGATAACTGCATTGCAATGGCAGAAGAGGACGGGATTTACCAGATCATCTTTAACCTTATGGAAAATGCCATCAAATACAATCACCCGGAAGGGTATGTGCGCGTCATCAGCTACGTGCGCGACGGGCTTGTTTACTGTATGGTTGATGATACCGGAATCGGGATCCCGGAACAGGAGCTGGAACGTATTTTCGACCGTTTCTACCGTGTAGACAAAGCGCGGGCACGGGCAACTGGAGGAACCGGGCTTGGGCTGTCAATTGTACGCACAACCGTCGAACAATACGGGGGCCGCGTCTGGGCGGAACGCCGCGAACCGGAAGGCACCCGCTTTACATTCACCCTCCCGGCGATAGAGGAAAGGGATATCCATGTTTTTGACTGAATATGTATGGACAATGGAGTAAACATGAAAAAAACGGCCGCCACGGCATGTATCATGCTCATCTTGCTTTCCTGTACGCTGTGCGCCTGTACGTCCGGGGATCTTCGTACGGTACAGGTTGCATATGCCTGCCGTACGGAGCTTAGCGAAAACAGCCCGGCTTCTGCTATTGGTTACGTCGAGCATAAGGTTGTGGATGCCCCGGGGGAACGCCTGTATATTCTCACTTTGCAGCTGGCGCTTTACGATCCTGATACCAGCGAACTGATCTCCCCATTCCCGGACGGCCTGATCATCCGCGGGATCGAGCTTGACGATGCAGGCATTGCGCATGTTGTTTTTTCCGAAGCCTATGCAGCCCTTGACGGTATGTCCAGGACTCTGGCAGATTCCTGTACGCTCTATACCTTGGCACAGTTCCCGGAGATCAACGGCGTTGCAATACAAGCCGGGGAAAATGCGGAAGAAGGGCCCATCCTGCGTTGCGAGGACATGATTTCCGGTATCGAAAGCCTGCGGCTGCAGGAATACGAGATTACGTTCTATTTCCCAAGCGACGATATGAAATCGCTTGTCGCCGTAAACAAAAACCTGGTCATCTCGGAAGCCGATTCCCTGACGCAAACCATCGTAGAGCACCTTATCCTCGGGTACCGTTTTGACACAGGGTTCCGCCGTCACATTTCGCAATATACCCAGTGCCTTTCGGCGCAAGTGCGCAGCCGTACCTGCTATGTTGACCTGAGTATGGAATTTCTCGAATTGAACCTGTGCAACGAGGAAGGGCTTAGCCTGACCGCCTATTCCATTGTCAATACGTTGTGCCTGCTTGACACCATCGACCGTGTGCAATTCCTGATCGAAGGCGAAGCCGTTGCCGGTGTTATGACGCCGGGCTTCGATTCTCCCATGGAACCGGATTACTCTCTGGTCATTGTGGAATAAGCGTAAAATATACAAAGTTTTTTGCTTCGAAACGCCGGAAGGGAATATCCCTCCCGGCGTTTTCGCTGCCGATACAACCCATAGCCGGCGTCTGATACAAGCGCTTGACAAGTCTTACAAAAGAGATTATAATTATTTTTGATAATATTATAAAGATGAGGATATAAGCTTTATGCAGTCTGATTTCAGTGAAATCATCATGAACCCCACCCGCATGCGCATTATCCAGTACCTTCTTCTGCACCCGCAGGCCACAGCCGGGCAAATGCGCAGCCAAATGGAGGACATCCCACCGGCAAGCCTGTACCGTCACCTTCGGGTCCTGACGGAAAGCGGCTGCATACGGGTCTGCGAAACCAGGCAGGTTCGCGGCGCGCTGGAAAAGATCTATGCGCTGGAGGCTTCCCCTATGGCAGATGCATCCATAGCCGACGGCGCAGCGCTGATCCAGTCCAGCTTTCTAATCCTGATGCGCAGCTTCCAGCAGTACTTTGCCGCGCCGGATGCTGACCCGCAACGGGATCTTCTTAATTTCACCACGTCCACGCTCATGCTTAGCGATGAAGAATTCCTGGCCTTGCTGCAAAAACTCGGTGCCGTTTTGGAAGAGGTGATCGGCAACGCACCCACTCCGGAGCGGAAACCGCGGAGGCTGACGATTATTTCTTCCCCCTGTGAACCAGAACAAAAACCGGCGGCAGACCCGGAGGTATAAGGAGGCATTTAGGATGCTGCAAATTGAAAACCTATGCAAAACCTATAAAGGCGGAAAAACCGCGGTATCCGGGCTGACGCTTCACGTATGCCCGGGCGATATCTACGGTTTCATCGGCCATAACGGCGCCGGGAAAACCACCACGATCAAAGCGGCTGTCGGGATCCTGGATTTCGATTCCGGAGATATCCGCATTGACGGAATCTCCATCCGCAAAGATCCCATTGCCTGTAAACAGAAATTTGCCTATGTCCCGGATAACCCCGATCTTTATGAATATCTGACAGGGATTCAATATCTCAATTTCCTCGCCGATATTTATCATATTAGCGCGTCCGAGCGGGAAGAGTCCATCGCCGCCTATACGGATGTGCTGAAACTCAGCGACGCGTTGGGCGATCTGATTTCTTCGTACTCCCATGGTATGAAGCAAAAGCTTGCCCTGGCCGGCGCGCTGCTTCATAAACCCCGGCTTCTGATCCTTGATGAACCCTTTGTAGGGCTGGATCCGCAGGCTATCATCACGCTGAAGGCGATTATGCATAGGCTCTGCCAGGAAGGAGCGGCTGTTTTTTTCTCCACGCATGTACTTGATGTAGCAGAAAAACTGTGCAATAAAGTCGCAATTATTATGCAGGGCCGTCTGGTCGCAGAGGGGGAAACCGCTGCGCTCACCGGCGGACGGACGCTTGAGGAAGTGTTTATGGAGGTGGTCAGCAATGCTCCGTCAGATTTGGCTGCTGATGCGCATAACAGCTTGTAACACGTTCGGATTGAATGTCTACAGGTATACAAAAGACGTAAAGAAACGCCGTCGTTGGCGAGCCATGGCAGTGCTCTGGGTTTTCCTGTTCCTGTTGATGGAGGCCTATGTCTTCGGTCTCTGTGCAGGGCTGACTCAGCTCGACGCTGCCGAGCTGATCCCGCAGTACCTGTTTACAGCATGCAGCCTCGCTATATTTTTCTTTAGCTTTTTCAAAGCGAGTGCAGTCCTGTTTGACGAAAAATCCCTGCAGACGCTGCTGCCTTTGCCGCTTTCCGGGGCAAGCATTATCTGCAGCCGGTTTTTAAGCATGTATCTGGGAAATCTCGCCATAAGCGCGGCGCTGTTGCTGCCGGGCATCCTCTGGTATGGCATTGTCTGCCATGCAGGCGCAGGTTATTTTGGAATAAGCCTCCTCTGCCTGCTTTTTGCGCCACTGCTACCTGTAACCCTTGCCAGCGCTGCCGGCGCCGGGATCAGCGCCATCAGCGCCCGGACGCGGCATAAAAGCATTGCCGCCGCCGGCCTTAGTATCCTGCTGATTGTCGCAATACTGCTGTTGAGCGCTTTGGCCGGAAACGCGCAGCAGCTGAATCCGGCTATATTGCAGAACCTGGCCGGCAGCATTGCACAACAGCTACAGCGCATTTATCCTCCCGCCGGATGGTTCGCGGATGCGAGCATGAGAGGAGACGGCAAAGCGCTGGTCTTTCTTTTTCTTGCATCTGCCTGCCCCTTTGCCGTCCTCGTACTTCTTGTAGGACGCCGGTTCAGCGCAATTTGCAGTGCATTATCTTCTGCGACAGCAAAAGGCGGATACCGTATGCGCAAGCTGCACAGCCATGCACCACTGCATGCGTTATGGCGAAGGGAACTTCAGCGCTACTTTGCCTCCAGCATTTACGTTTCCAATACCCTCACAGGGTATGTCCTTATGATCGTTCTATCGGCAGGCCTCCTAATTGCCGGGCCTGCGCGCATAGATGCAGCGCTCGGCCTTCCCGGCCTCACGCCGAAACTTGTGCCATATGCGCTCGGCCTTATCGCTGCAATGATGCCGGTTACCTCCTGCTCCATCTCCATGGAAGGCCGCCAGTTCTGGATCGCACGTACCCTCCCCCTGCGTACACGCGACATTCTTACAGCCAAGCTGCTGCTAAACCTCAGCATCGCCGTACTCCCTTATTTTTTCAGCGTTATTCTTGCCGCAATTGCCCTGCGCCCTACATTTTCCCAGCTTACCGGGCTGCTTCTGATCCCGGCCGCTTATATCCTCTTTTCTTCCATTTCCGGGCTTGCAATCAACCTGGCGCTGCCTGTACTGGAGTGGGATTCAGAACTTCGGGTCGTAAAACAGAGCGCGTCTACAGCATTTTGCCTGCTATCCGCCTTTGTTTCCGCACTTATACCCATTGGGATCCTGCTGGCATTCCCCACAGCCCCCATATGGTGGGTTTCCATACCTGTGCTGCTTATCCTCGCCGGTCTGAGCATCGTGTTGTTTTTGCAGATCAGCCACAGGGATCTGGCGAAGCTCGGTGTATAAAGGCATAGATACAGTCCTTGTTAAGTAGCCTGAATTTGCATCCTTTCCCTCACCGTCAAATAAAAACTGGCCTGGACGGCAATAGCCGTCCAGGCCAGTTTTTATTCAAATTTCCACTTTGCCGATCATTCGCCTTTACCCGCCCATCTGGTTTAAAACCTCAATCACTGTATCCAAAAACGCATCCTCGCCCAAAGTATTTATTTTAAAGAACATAGCCTGGCTCCCTCCGGAAGTAATCGCGCTGACCTGCGTACAAGCAGCATCGCCGACAATCGTAAGCGTCAGCGTTAGGCGGTTCCCGCCAAACATACTATAGCGTTCATAGACGCGCACTGCGGCAGAGGCTCCAGGAAGATAAAAATCACTTCCGTCTTCAAAACTTGCTGTTGCGCTTCTGCTTAAAATCGCTTCATCCAGGGTTTCCAATACCTCCCGGAACCCACGGTTGATATTTGTTTCATACTTGGCCATACATTTTTTCCTATGCCTCCATCTGCTCATAGCACAAAAGAAGCGCTTCCTCCGCCCGTTCCTTTTCTTCCAGCAATTCCTGCAGCGCCTGGTAATCCGAGGCTTTTGCTTCGATCATCGCGTCCAATCCGCGGATTTTATATTCCAGCGCCATGGCCTCTCTCCGCGCATTTTCACGTATACGCTCCAGTTTTTTCTGTTCCCGTCCGGTGTTTTTCGGCGGTTCCGGGCTTTTAACCTCCAGATCCGGCTTCACGTCAGATTCTTTCCGGCTTTCCGGCTTTGCCTGTGCCCGAGCATTTTCCTCTATTTGCTTTTTCCGCTGCCGGTAGGGTTCAAAACCCATTTTATAATCTTCAACCCTTCCATTGCGCAGTTCCCATACCCGCGTGGCAAAACGGGTGACAAAATAGCGGTCATGGGAAACAAACAGGATTACGCCGGAAAACCCATCCAGCAGATCCTCCAGCCATTCCCGGGAAGCCAGATCAAGATGGTTGGTCGGCTCGTCGAGGATCAGGAAATTCAGCTCGTTATACATTACAATACATAACTTCAGACGCGACAGCTCACCGCCCGAAAGTACAGAAAGCGGTTTGAACACGTCTTCCCCGACAAATTTGAACGCGCCAAGCCGATCGCGCGCCTGCTGCACTGACACAGGCAGCGCGTGCAGCACCGTATCAAGCACCGAGCGATGCATGTTCTCAAATTTGACAATCTGCGGCAGATATGCCCATTTTGTCTGGAGCCCAAAACGAACGGCGCCGCGGTCGGCCTCCAGTTCCCCGGTAATAATTTTAATCAGCGTGCTCTTTCCGCAGCCATTCGGCCCATAGATGCATACCCGCTCCCCGCCTCCGATCAGAGCGCTGATCCCCTGTAAAACTGCAACGCCATCAAAGCTTTTGTGGATATCTGTCAGTTTAAGCGCCTCATCCGCGCGGAACCCAGCTTCGTCCAGCTTTGCGTAAAATTTGCGTTCTCTCCGCGGCCGGTCGGCGATATCCATCCGTTCAATTTTGTGCTCGACAACCTTTGCCTTATGGATTGCCTGCTCCGTGGCCCAGGAGCGATAACGCCGCGCCATTGCTTCAAGACGCTTTTTTTCTTCCATCTGCTCTTCCCAGAGCTTAAGCGCTTCCTGCCAGCGCCGTTCGCGTTCTACGGCATAATAGCTGTAATTCCCAAAATAATCGCTCGAAACCCCATTCTCAATTTCTATAATCCGGCGGCAGACCTGGTCCAAAAACCACCGGTCGTGCGAAATCAGCAGGACTGTACCTTTATATGCATTCACATATTCGGCAAGCCATTCCACCGACGCAATATCCAGATGGTTAGTCGGCTCATCCAGCAGCAGAATGTCGCTTTTTTCCAGAATAACGCGCGCAAGGTTTACACGCGTCTGCTCACCTCCGGAAAGCGTATAAAAATTCTGCTCACGCATCTGGCTGTCAATACCAAGCCCAGTTGTAACACGGGAAAGCTCATATTCCGTCTCATATCCGCCGGAATGCTCAAAATCGCTGGCGAGCGCCCCATAACGGGACAATAGTGCAGGCGTGCTGTGTTCGCTGATCTTTTTTTCCAGCTGGGCCATTTCCTCGCGCATCCGGTCAAAGCGCCGGAAGGCCAGCCGCAGCACATCTTCCACTGTATAGCCCCGCGGGAAGTCCGGAATCTGGTCAATCAGCCCCAACCGGGCCCGCGGGTTCAAAAGGATCTCCCCATCGTCTATATTTGCTCCGGAAGGCAGCCGTGCCTGATCCCGGATCAGGTTCAGCAGGGTAGTTTTCCCGGCGCCGTTTTTGCCAATGATCCCCGCTTTATCGCCTTGGTAAAGCTCAAAGTCTATGTCCCTGAGCAATTCAAAATCGCCGAAATTTTTCTTCAGCGAATGTACGGCAATATCGATCATAAATAACTCCTGTTTGTCTTCTAAAAGCCCTGTTTCCATACGGGCAAATGCCGCAGCCTCCTATCCTATATTCAGAAGCTGCGCATCTATCGCATTGATATAATAATTTCCCGCATTTGTTGTAATTTGAAATACGGGCGTCAGCTTGACGCCGACGTTGGTCAGTACAGAGACAGTCCATCCCGCTTCAATACCGCTGATTGTATGCAGCGCCGTATCCTGGGTCAGCAATGCGTCTGTAAAGGTCACAAGGAGTCCGGCGATATCCCGCTCGCTCCCGCCTCCCGCACTTTCCGGTTCGCCAAGGAACCAGCGCCCGGAAATGCCCCAGTTGCCATTTTCCAGCCTGTCAATCTGTATCCATATGTTATACACAGGCTGCGCCGGATCGCCGAAGTCCTTATACAGCGTCGCCGACGCTTCCTGCCGCTCAATCCGGCCGGCAACTATGCCAACCGAATCCAAAAGCCGGATCATATCCTCCAAATCCGCTTCCTCTCCATCCGGAAGCGCGGAAAGCTCCCCCTCCAACACACCTGCCACCCAGGAAAAGCGGCCGGTTTGAGAAACCGCTTCACCATTTTCCCATTGTACATCTGCGCCAAGCAGCGCAGAAAGCGTCCGGTCGGCAAGCTTTTGGGTATTTTCCGCAACGCTCACCCCTCTGGCCGGCGTCTGCATCCGGGGGAGCTGGCAGGATAAGGAGACACCGCGGCTTTCCAGATAAAGTTCCAGCTCCGCCTGCGTCTGTGCGTCGCCCGCTTGCGCATAACGCGCATACAGATAATTGCCCAAAAGGAAGATATTAAGTACGCACAACAAGCCTATAATAATATTCTTTGCGCGATTCCAGTCCAAATCTGTCCCTCCAACAAGACTTTCCCAAGCATCCAGGCAGTGCCGGAAAACTGCGGCCTCTCAAACACGGGGACTTAGACCCCATAATACCATGCAGCCTTCGCTATGCCGCCGCGGATCGAATAGCGCGTTTCCAAAACAGTTGCCGGTGTGCCATATCCGGCCGCGGCAGCAGCATAAATGCTTGGAAGCAGAATATCGGATGTCCCGCTGCGGGAAAACGTTGTTAAATTCACATAGGCCTTTACAAGCTGTGTCCCGCGGAATTCAAAACGGGCAAGATAGCCGCCCGGCAGTTCAATCTTTATTGCATCGGATACGGCTGAAAAAACAACGACATAATTGCCGCTGAGCTCATCATGATACTGGCGAAGCAGAAAAGCTGATGCATCCCCTAAATACGGCAGGACCGCCTGCTCCACAATCAGCGCACCCTGTGCAATGTTCTGCGTACGCACCTGTATATCCATCCCGCTCATAGGCTTAAGCTCATCCTGTGCGCCATTATCAAAAACAAGCGTCCCATCCGGCGTAATGCGCAGCGTATTGGTTTCCTCCACATATACGCGTGTGGAATCCGACTCTATATAACTGTTAACCGAATAGGTATTAAACCCAAAGCTCGACAAAATTGTATTGATTATACGTTCGGATCCTGCCGCAGCAAAATCCGTCAGTGCCGGCGAAACCTCCAGCTGCGGCGCGGAAAGCGGAACCGCACTGACTACGGTTTCGTCGGGCACACGGTTAACCGCATAAGCGTTTTGACAGGCAAACTGTGCGTTTACAGGTTCCATCCCTATAGAAAAGCTCTGCATATCAATTCCGCGCAGATCCGTGTCATAGGCATAAATATCCCCATCTACAGTTTTTACGACAAGCTGCACCGGATCCGCAGAAAAATCCAATAACAAGTCGGAAACCGCATAATCCATATCCGCATTCTGGGACGCGCCAAGGGATGCGGCAAAATAATAAAGCGGCATTTCCCCCAGAAAACGCAGCAGCAGCGACGGCCCATACAGCCGGCTGCGCCAGTCTGCCGTGTTTAATATTTTTCCGGAACGGGCTGTATCCAGCGCTGTGGCAAGCACGACTGACGCACGGTCAAACAGTGCTTCCATATCCTCCCGCTGCACAAAATGATAGAATGCGTCCCGCGTATTAAGTGCCGCCGTCGCCGGACATACTGCCGAAAGCGTATAGGCATATTCCTCATACGCAGCGTATGCAGACGCCTCCTGCGTCCCCGGATCCCAGCCAAAAAGCGCCCCGGCAAGACGGGTAAAACCCGAACCGCTGCCGCCTGCAGTTTGCGGATCGGAAAACCAGTTCATCCACGTCAGGACTCCCGCAGAAAGCAGAAGCAGCACAATTATTATATTTTTTGAAACCCTTTTAAGCTTCTCACTCATGTTCCTGTACAAGCGCCGTACGATCCGGCTGCAGCGGGAGCGTGACGGTCATTTTCGTACCTTCGCCAAAACGGGATTCCACTTCAATCTTCCCGCCATGCAGCTTCACAATTTCCTGTGCTATGGCAAGGCCAAGTCCGGTCCCGCCCCGTTCGCGGGAGCGTGCCTTATCGACGCGATAAAAACGCTCAAACAGCCGCGGCAAATCTTCCTGCGGAATTCCGATGCCATTATCCTGTACCGTAATGCGCACCCCATCCTCAATATTCGAAGCGGTCATAATGATTGTGCCGCCGTTAGGCGTATATTTAATCGAGTTGGAAACAATATTAACCACAACCTGCTCAATGCGTTCACGATCCCCTTCAATAACCGGAAGCGGGTCATCCAACTCCAGAAGCAGTTGGTGATTGTGGTTCCTTGCTTCAAACAGCATCGCATCGTATACGCCGCCCATAAGTTTGTCCACAGGGAAACGGCTGAAGTTAATTTCCAACCGTCCATAATCCAACCTGGAAAGGGTGAGCAGGTCCTTTACAATACGAACCATACGGTCGGCTTCGTTATTAATAACATTCAAAAACTTTGAATGCAGTTCCTCCGGAAGCTCGGGTGTGTCCAAAAGCGTTTCCGTATAGCTTTTGATGCTGGTCAGCGGTGTGCGCAGCTCATGGGAGACATTGGCAATAAACTCACGGCGGACCTGTTCAAGCCTGTGCTGCTCCGTGACATCGTGGATCACAGCCATCAGTCCCTCCGGTTCATCCGGCGTAGACAGTGAAGCGAAAAAGATCTGGAACGTCCTTTCTGCATGGGCATAATCCACAGCAGGCGGTTCCTCTTCTTTCTTTGGTTTTTCCACACCCGGAAGCAGCTGGGAAAAACTGAGCTCCCTGTCAAACGAAACGCCGAGCATGCGCTCTGCGGCAGGGTTCATACTCAACACATGCCCCGCCGAATCAAAAGAAGCTACCCCGTCCGTCATATGCAGAAACAGCGTATTAAGCTTATTGCGCTCATCTTCCACACTTTGCATGGTATGGCGGATGGTACGCGCCATATTATTAAAAGTCTGCGTCAACACACCGATTTCGTCATCGGAATGCACCTCGATATAATTATCGAAATCTCCGGAGGCCAAACGCGCGGCGCCCTTGGTAATATTTTCAATGGGATTGGTCATCGTCTTAGACAGAAGGAAGCTTAAAAGCACCGCAAACAGCAGGCCAAAAAGCACCACCTGGATCACGATGGAAAACAGCATCCAGGTTAGCTCAGAGGTATCGTTTTTATTATCATAAATATAGATAATATATGTGTTTTCCCCATCCGATACCGGCACTGCAAAATCCATATAGTCATTGACAGAACTAAGCCTCGACCCGACCCCGCCTGCCAGCGCCGTAATAATATTGGGCGTAATCTCCAGATCCTCGCCCAGTGCGTCATCCGAACCGGTCAGGTAAGCGCCGGCGCCGGCAGAAAGAATGCAGAAATCCCGGTTGGCGTCGATCCCAAGAAGGCCGGAATAGGCGGCGATCATTTCCCGGAGCCGCTCAGCCGCATTATCCTGCGTGCAGGCTTGATTTAATTCTGATAAAAAGCGCTGGGTAAATACTTCCTCCATCTGTGAACGGAAATCATCAAGGAAATAAGAGGAAACCCGGTTGTCCAACAGTGTGCCGACAACAATCATGACAGACAATATCAGCAACACCAAGATCAGCACAAGCTTCATATGAAGCGATCGAAACATCTGCATCCACCCAAACATTCCCCTGCCGGGGCAGCCGGCAGGATGCTTTTTTAACCCACTACAGACTCATTACATACCCGACGCCGCGCTTGGTCAAAATATAGCGCGGGGCAGCAGGGTCATCCTCCATTTTCTCGCGCAGGCGGCGGATAGCAACGTCTACAGCGCGCAGGTCGCCATAATACTCATATCCCCACACCTTCTGCATCAGCTCTTCACGGGTAACCACACGGCCGGCATTTTCGCACATAAAGCGGATCAAATCAAATTCACGGGCCGTCAGCTCCAAAACCGCACCGTCTTTTTTTACAATATGCGCATCAAAAAAGACCTCAAAACGCCCAACACGCAGGTCGGCATCTGCCGCTTTTGGTTCCGATCCCGCCTGCCGGCGAAGGTTGGCACGGATCCGCGCTGTCAGTTCCCTCATGGAGAAGGGTTTTGTTATGTAATCGTCTGCGCCGATTTCCAGCCCAAATACCTTGTCCGCCTCTTCCTCACGCGCCGTCAGCATGATGATCGGTACCTCACTCTGTTCCCGGACCCGCTTGCAAATTTCAAACCCATCCATTCCCGGAAGCATAACGTCCAGCAAAATCAGGTCTATGCCCGGCTGCAGGGCTTTTTCATACCCTTGGGTTCCGTCATATGCAATTTCCACTTCATAATTTTCACGGCCAAGATTAAAAGCGACAATATCCGCTATCGTTTTTTCATCTTCTACAATCAGTATCTTCGGCATGACACAGCCCTCCTTCACAGCTTCCCCAACAGCAGCGTTAGCGCGCACAGGGTTTTCGCATCACGCAGCCCGCCCCGGCCTGCAAGGGCGTAAAGCTCGTCAAGCGGCATAGTAATAACATTTAAAAATTCGTCCTCGTCCGGATCGCATTCCCCCATATGCAGGCCTCGGGCCAGAAAAATATGGATTTTTTCCGTGCAGATCGCTACACTCGGGCAAATATAGCCCAGGTATTCCATACTGTCTGCACACAGGCCCGTTTCCTCACGCAACTCCCGGTGCGCCGCATCCAAAGGGATCTCCTGTTCCGAGTCCAGTTTGCCCGCAGGAAGCTCAAGGAATTCGTCATCAAAAGCGTACCTGTACTGCTGGACAAGATAGATATTGCGGTCATCATCCACCGCTGCAATCGCAACCGCGCCTTTGTGCTCCACAACTTCCCGCACAGTTTCTTTACCCGACGGGAACTGCGCCGTATCCCGGCGAAGGTTCAGCACTTTACCTGTATATATGCGGCGGGTGTATTTCATCCTTTCGTGCGGAAGCGTATCCATATCCATTTCCTCCATCTGTGGTTTTAGGGCATACCAGTTCCTTGCGGCCTGCATATCTTTCTCCAAAATCAGGCTTTGATATGCAGGGTTTATCCATGATCTACAACTTTTCATTTTATTTTATCATACGCGCGTTTTTTTTTCAATCGTTTTATTCCCTTTCCAGACGTACTGGATCGGTTTCCTGGCAAGATCCTTTGTTGTAAAAGATCCTGCTAAAGACCTGCAAAATTTATAATGATTTGTAATCTTTATATTTGCATTTTTTTATGGTTTAAATCCTCAAAAAAATCACATATTCCAAATTTTCAACAAGATTTCAAGGTATAATTTGACCAATTCAAAATTTGCAAATATTAAAAATTGTAACCAAAATGAAATTTATTTGAAATTTTTTTGTTGCATTTTGCAAGTTGTTGTGCTATGATCAGTTTAGCAAAGCAAAGCAAAAGCAGGGAGGGAACACCGCATATGTAATCCAGATAAACAAAAGGTTTGAATTCATATTAAAAAATGTATATATACAGCTTTCAGCGAAAACATTGGCAAAAACGCAGTGAAGAAAAAAACAAGCTGCAAGGGTTCCGGATTTTTTTTACATACCTGCAGTTCCGGAATTTAGCGGATTCACGACGGTTTTTCTGACCGCGCCGAGGGCATACTGCTTATGCAGTACTCTTGCGAGGTGGAATATGAATTCAAAAAAAGTCTTGCAGGCGGGATTTTTTGCCGCCTGTTTATTTGTGGCAGGGACTTTCCATGCCGGCGCTGCATTGCAGCCGCAAAAGCTTGTACCCGTTGGAA
The DNA here is from genome assembly GCA_934546935.1 of uncultured Eubacteriales bacterium. Lineage (GTDB taxonomy): Bacteria > Bacillota > Clostridia > Oscillospirales > QAMX01 > CALWJF01. The sequence continues at coordinate 27,296 of CAKTEH010000012.1, read as the reverse complement.
TCGCGGCTGGGATCAATCTCGAAACGCAGGGCGCCCTAATTGTCGGATTCGCACAACAGTCCGCAGCGCGCGATGCAGGTTTCCTGGAAGGCGACAGCATTCTTTCAGTTAATGGTACAGAAATTGATAATGCAGCGGAACTGTCCGGCGCGCTGGCAGCTTCCGAAGGCGAAGTTACTATACTAATCCAGCGCGCTGGGAGACAAATAACCCTGAAAGCAACCCCCGACCGAAGCGGCGGTACCCCTAAGCTGGGTGTTTTTGTGCGCGACGCGATGGCAGGAATCGGCACGATCACCTATTATAATCCGGAAACCATGGCTTATGGGGCGCTTGGGCATGGTATCAGCGAATCCGGCACCGGTACGCTAATGCCTGCATCGGGCGGGAAACTGGTTTCCTGTACGCTCGACGCAATCACCCCCGGCGCCAAGGGTACGCCAGGCGAACTTTCCGGCAAAATTGACCCTTCCAAGATTATGGGGTCCATCGAAGCGAATACCCCGTTTGGTATTTTTGGACATTTGGACACGCCCTGGGAAGGCCAGGCAATGGAAACGGCCTGCGCCGCTGAAATCAAACCGGGTCCGGCAAAAATACTGTCCGGCGTCAGCGGGCAGTTATGCGAATACGCAATTAAGATCTGCGCAGTATATCATGGAACAGACTCGGGCCGCGATATGCTCATCGAAATTACAGATCCGCAGCTGATTGACCTCACCGGCGGAATTGTACGCGGCATGTCTGGGAGTCCAATCATACAAAATGGGAAGCTGGTCGGCGCTGTCACCCATGTCCTGGTCAACGAACCTTTAAAGGGTTACGCAATCAGTATCGAAAATATGCTGCTTGTGGAAAAAAACAGCGCAGATTCTGTCGAAGACGCCGCTTAGGCTCCTTCCCCCTATACGACAAGAAGCGACAGAAGATCTATCCATGCGATAATTTTCTTGTCGCTTTTGTCTTATTTTGTCGTGCAGAAAAACGCATCACTCATATTTTTTGTGGATTTAATACAAATTTTCAAGGTAAAAATATGCAGTCGGCTTCAAGTTCTACCGCAGGATTCGCTTGTATTCGACTAAAGCGTATGTTAAATTATTACCATACTTAATAAACACAAACGAAAGCGAGTGTCGTTATAATGAACAACAATATAAAGGTTTTAATCGCGGATTCAAACAATGATTTCAGCCAGGCACTGATGGAGGTACTGAAAAGACGGGAAGGCATCGAAGTTGTCGGCTGCGTTAGAGACGGCACTTCCGCCATACACGCCGCCCGGGATACGGAACCGGACGTTATCGTAATGGATATCGTAATGCCGCCGCTGGACGGGCTGTGTGCAATCCGGGAAATTAACAAGCTCGACTTGGCAAAACGGCCCAATATCTACGTCACCTCCAAATTTTCCAGCGAAGCTTCTATCCGCGAAGCAGTTGAGCTTGGCGTCAGCTACTTTATGATTAAACCTTTTGACATGGATATGCTGGCCGACCGGCTGGCATCCACTCGCCGCAGCCCGCAGGCAGCCAAAACAGAAGTAAAGCTGCAACCGGAGAAAAATGAGGCAGACCTAGAGCTTCGCGTAACCAAGATGATCCATGAAGTCGGCGTGCCTGCCCACATCAAAGGTTATCAGTATCTGCGTGATGCAATTATGATGACAGTCGACGATATGAATGTAATCAATGCGATTACCAAAGTACTTTATCCAACCGTTGCCCGTCATTACTCAACGACTTCCTCACGTGTGGAACGCGCGATCCGCCATGCAATTGAAGTTGCCTGGGACCGCGGTGACGTGGAGGTGCTGCAGAAAGTTTTTGGTTATACGGTCTCGCAGACAAAGGGCAAACCCACCAACTCTGAATTTATCTCTATGCTTGCAGACCGTCTCCGCCTCGAACTAAAAACAAGCTGATTTTCTGATGTTCCCATCTTTTGACAGCGCTTTCCCGGCGCCGTCAAATTCCTTTTCCAATGTAAAGGCCGTGTTCCGGAGAACTTCCGGATGCGGCCTTTACACTTTCATAGGAAAAAACTGCATATCGCTTGTCCGGTAAATGAAATCCTGTTATAATAAATGAGATAAAGGCCTGACGGGACTTTTTGGCCTTCAATAGATTTTCGGAGGTAGACGAATATGACCGAATCCATACACAAATATTTCAGGCTTGGCGTAATCCAGTGGATGAGCCATCCTCCGGCAGACCGCGACGTACTTACTTCCATCCGCCAGATCGCTTGCGACGACTACTTCGACGCAATTGAAGTATGCCGGTTTTCTTCCGACGAAGCGCGCATCCAGGCAAAGCATATGTTCGAAAGCGCGCATATGACCGTATGTTATGGCGGGCAGACCCGAATCCTCGGCGGCCCGAATCCCAATTCGCTCGATGAAAACGAGCGGCTTGCGGCAGAAGCGACGCTAAAGGAAGCTGTCGATGAGGCTGAATTCCTTGGCGCACGCGGCGTAGCCTTTCTGTCCGGAAAATGGCTCCCCGAGACCCGTGAGCAGGCCTGCGCACAGCTTATAAAAACCACCCGCGCTGTTTGCGATTACGCGGCAAAACGGGATATTACCATTAATCTCGAAGTTTTCGACTATGATATGGATAAAGCCGCGCTGATCGGCCCGGCGCCGTTTGCCGCACGGTTTGCAGCGGAAATGCGCACATACTGTGCCAATTTCGGCCTTATGGTCGACCTTTCCCACTTCCCCACGACATATGAAACTTCAAAATTCGTTATACGCACGCTGCGCCCCTATATCAACCACTTCCATATTGGCAATGCAGTTGTTAAGCAGGGCGCTGAAGCTTTCGGTGACATGCACCCGCGTTTCGGTTTCCCCAATAGCGCAAACGATACGCCGGAACTGATTGATTTCTTCCGTGTCCTGAAAGAAGAAGGTTTCTTCTGTTCCGACACGCCTTATGTCCTTTCCATTGAGGTAAAACCATGGGGGGATGAAGATGCGGATATTGTACTTGCCGGGACAAAACGTGTTATAAACCGCGCATGGGCAATGGCCTGAGGAGGAAAACCGATGAAGATTGTTGTTTTAGACGGGTACTGTGAAAATCCCGGTGACCTGAGCTGGGCCGGTTTTGAAGCATTGGGCGAATTCGTCTGTTATGACCGTACGCCGGCGGATCAAATCGCCGCGCGCATCGGTGATGCAGACGCTGTAATCGTCAATAAAACTCCGATTTCCCGGGAAACTATGAACGCCTGCCCATATCTTCGTTATATCGGCGTCCTGGCAACCGGATATAACGTCGTCGATACAGATGCTGCCAGCGAAAAAGGTATTGCCGTAACGAATATCCCTACCTATGGCACGGATTCTGTCGCACAATTTGCCTTTGCTATGCTGTTGGAGATCTGCCATCATGTCGCGCACCACTCCCAGGCCGTACACGAGGGCCGTTGGGAAAACAATGCGGACTGGTGCTTCTGGGATTATCCCCTGATCGAGCTTGCAGGTAAGACGATGGGGATCATCGGCTTCGGCCGCATTGGGCGTGCCGTTGGCCGCCTTGCCAATGCATTCGGTATGCATGTACTCGCCTACGATACATACCGTGACCCATCTCTGGAGTCAGACAGACTGCGTTATGCAGAATTGGACGAATTATTTGCTAAAAGCGACGTTATTTCCCTGCATTGCCCGCTCTTCCCGCAGACGCAGGGCATTATCAACGCTGCAAACATTGCCAAAATGAAAGATGGCGTGATCCTGCTGAACAACTCCCGCGGACCGCTTGTCATCGAACAGGATCTGGCTGATGCGCTTAATGCAGGGAAAATTGCTTACGCCGGCGTCGACGTCGTTTCCACTGAACCAATCTGCGGCGACAATCCGCTGCTGAAAGCAAAAAATTGCCTGATTACACCCCATATATCCTGGGCGCCAAAGGAAAGCCGCGCACGGCTGATGGATATCGCTGTGGATAACCTACGCGCATATATGGAGGGCAAACCCGTAAATGTGGTAAACAAGCTGTAACGGTACACTTAATCCGGCTGATTTTTACAATCAGCCGGATTTTTATCCGTCGGGAAGCAATTCCGGAGTCCGGCAAAACATCGGACGCCTGGCTGGCGCTGCAAATGGCGGGCCGGCAATGCAGACGCGCTAAAAAATCAGAATCCTTTGCAAACGGTTGCCTTTTTCATCATTTGGGACTATAATATAAGTTGATTTTTTAGCTCACATTTGTATTGGAGGAATTACATGCACGATATGTATTCGGAAAAGTTAATCCGCCGCAAACCGTCCTCTAAAATCATCGCTATTAAAGCGGCAATTGCCACAGCAACCATGTTTTTGGCCTATCTTGCTTTCTATATTCTGTGTTCGTCTTTGGAGCTGATCGGCTTTATGCCCATTGCCGTTGCCGCAATTATCTTTGTCGGGTGGAAAGCGTTCACCTATTTCAATGCAGAATTTGAATATACTGTTACAAACGGTTCCCTCGATATCGATAAAATTGTGGCAAAAAAGTCCCGTAAACGCCTTGTTTCCATCCCGGCCAAAGGGATTGAGCTTTTGGCGCCTTATACGGATGAATACCGCGGCCGCTATGAAAACGGCGCCTTTAAAGAAACAATTGACGCCCGGGAGAGCGAAACCAGCGACGCCTGGTTCGTTATCGGCGACTGTGCAAAAGGCGGACGCGTCCGGATCCTGTTTGAGCCAAGTGAGCGTATGCTTTATATTTTCGAAAAAAACATTCCGTTAAAAATGCCTGTCCGGCCGGAAATTGATGAGCGCTATATCCTGTAAGCCGGACAGCAGGCTATGCGGCTATGTCAAAAACCGTATATAGCCATAATTCAGAATTGGGAGTTTTATCTATGACGCCTGTCTTTAATTCCGCCGATATGCGGGCAATGGATGCGGAGGCCATCGCTTCCGGCATCGCTTCCACAGATTTAATGGACTCCGCAGCCGCCGCGCTGGCGCATATCCTTGCGCAGGCGCTGGGTTCCCTTGTCGGCAAAACCGTAACCATATTTTCCGGAGCCGGCAACAACGGGGGTGACGGCTTTGCCCTCGGCTCCATCCTTTTATACCGCGGCTGTACGGTCCGAATGGTCTATGTCGGCGAAGCCGCCTCGCCAAGCGCAGATTGCACAGTCATGCGCACACGCTTTGAAGCTGCAGGCGGTGCAGTTGAGGGTTTTTCCCCCGGCTGCCTTACCGGCGCAGACGCCGCCGTAGACGCCATGTTCGGCATTGGTTTCCGCGGGAAGCTGACCGGCGCAAGCGCCGCAGCAGCCCAGGCAATGAACGAGTTTCCCGGCTTTGTACTGGCCGCGGACGTGCCGTCTGGTGTGTACTCCGATTACGGCGGCCTGTGCGACGGTGCAGTATATGCCGACGCCACCGTCTGTTTTTCCTTCCCAAAGCCCTCCTGCTTGCTCATGCCGGCCGCTGCAAACTGCGGACAGATCATTGTCGAGGATATAGGCGTTCCTGCCGCAGTTTCCCACAAATATAAGCCGGTCTTTTTCATGATCGACAATACCTGCCTTTCCGCGCTGCCGCGGCGCAGGCGCAGCGCTTACAAAGGCATGCATGGCCACGCACTGGTTGTTGCCGGGAGCGCCCGCTACTGCGGCGCCCCATATCTTGCTTCCGCCGCAGCACTGCGCGCGGGCGCCGGCCTGGTCAGCTGTGCAACGCCTGCCAACGTCTTCCCGTCCATCGCTGCGAAGCTTTCCAGCGCCATGCCCTGCCGGATGCCGGATAGCGATGCGCTCGGCGCAGATTCCCTATATGAGCTTCTTAACCTTGCAGCCAAGTCCGATGCCATCCTGATCGGCCCTGGGCTTGGCCGCGCAGACGATACCGGCGTGCTCGTGCGCGATATGCTGTCCATGCTGAACATGCCTGTTGTTTTAGATGCCGATGGCATAAACGCTTTGTCCGGGCATATAGATATACTGTCAAAAATGCCGCAGGCCCCGGTTCTGACGCCCCACGACGGGGAATTCACCCGTCTGATGGGGGAAAAACCGCCTTCCGATGGACGGGCGCGTATGATGGCCGCCCAGTCCGCCGCAGCCAGAACTGGCAGCGTACTGGTATTGAAGGGCCACCGCAGCATCGTAGCATCCCCGGACGGAAGGGCTTATGTAAATCCAACCGGAAACCCGGGTATGGCAAAAGGCGGCTCCGGCGATGTGTTGGCCGGAATCCTGCTTGCCTTTATTGCGCAGGGAGTTCCTGCCTTCGACGCCGCGTGCGCCGCTGTGTGGCTGCACGGTGCAGCCGGAGACGCGGCAGCCCGCCGAATCGGCGAATACGGTATGACGCCGGATGACCTGCTTGACGAGCTCCCCGCATTTTTAAAATCCCGCGATTCCATTCGGTATTTTTGACGTAAAACATATAAAGGAGCGCGCTGACCTTGGTTCTTAAGAGGGCTTTTTGCGTACGAATGCTGATTATTCTCTGTCTGCTGCCGCTGTGTGCCTGTTCCTCTGAAGCGGATACAGCACTTACTACCATAGAAGGCTTCTATACTACTCTGGAAGCTTTTTCAGCACGGGTATGTGCCCAGGTACAGCTTTCCGACCGGGTACAGGATTATATATTGGACTGGGAATACAGCCACGGCTCCTACAGCGTGACCATCGCAGAACCGGAAGCGCTGGAAGGCATCCGCATTTCCGGCTCCGAAGATGCAGGGCTTACGTTAGAATACGACGCCGTAACGCTTGCAGTAGATGCCACCGGCAATGTGATTTCCCCGTTGGAAGCCTTATGCGAAATCCTGTTGGACTGGCGCGGAAGCGTCCCGGACGAATATTGCTTTGAGCAATGCCAGGACCGCAATGCGCTGGCGGTCAGCTTCAGCCACGAACGCAGCGGCACGGTTTTTTCCCAGCGCGCCTGGTTTGATACGGACAGCTGTGCGCCGTTGTATGTAGAAGCTTACTGTGATGGCGCAATGGTTGCAGGTTTTGAGTTTTTACTTTTCCAACTACAGTAAAATTCCAGCGCGCGAAAACGCGCGCAGATTCAGGTGTTCATAATGGTGCTCTATGATGATCGTACGCGCGCTGAAATTAATCTCGACGCGCTTGCCGGAAATTTACAAGTACTGCGTGCGCAGGTAAAGCGCAGTACAAAAATTATGGCGATGGTAAAAGCCGACGCTTACGGCCATGGCGCAGTCCCCATCGCCCATGAGCTGGAGCGGCTGGGGATTGATTACCTCGGCGTAGCCAACATCTATGAGGCGTCTTCCCTGCGTGAGGCGGGTGTTTGCGCCCCGATCCTGATACTGGGCTATACGCCCGCTGAGCTGACCGGAGAGCTTCTCCGGCTGCATGCGACCCAAGCAGTACAGTCCCTTTCCCATGCCGAACGGCTTAGCCATGCCGCTCGCGGACTCGGAGGTACAATAAAAATCCATATCAAGCTTGATACCGGTATGAGCCGGTGCGGGATTGTCTGCGCCGGAGAGGAAGATGCCGCCGCACGGGAAGTGCAGGCAATCTGTACGCTGCCAGGTCTGGAAACGGAGGGAATCTTTACCCATTTCGCCGCCTCGGAAGCTGATGACAGCACTTACACGCGGATGCAGTATGAATTATTTTCGTCAGTTTTAGACAAAATACGCGAATTGCATGTAAATATTCCATTAAAACATTGCGCAAATTCCGCAGCTGTGTTAAAATACCCATATATGCAGATGGATATGGTGCGCGCCGGCCTTGCGCTTTATGGGCTGTCACCGCTGCCCGGAGGGCCGGACTTTGGCTTAAAGCCGGTTTTGAGCCTGCATACCCGGATTGAGCAACTGAAAATCCTGCCTGCCGGAACCGGCGTCAGTTACGGCGTCACCTATACGACCAGTCGGGAAACACGGTTAGCGGTCCTGCCGATCGGTTATGGCGATGGTTTGCGCCGTGCATATCAAAACGCCAGCTTCATCGTGCGCGGCCGGCGGGCGCCGCAGATCGGTCGGTTATGCATGGATTTATGCATGTTGGACGTGACAGATATCCCTGGCGTGCAGGAGCGCGACGAGGTCGTGCTTTTTGGCGCCCGTCCATATCCCAACGCCGACGAATTCGCACCGGAGGACGGCGTCAATGCTTATGAGCTGCTCACCGGCATCTCCAAACGGGTCTTGCGCATTTACAAGCGTGGCGGCCAAACGGTTTTCCGTATGTGCTATGTTTAGGACATGCATGGCGCCGTGCATATAATTTTTCTTTTTCGTATCTTCTCCTATACCGCCGCATGTTCGTACAGAAAGCAGGGCTGTTTGCCCTCTTCTTTCTTTGCAATTGCCGGTTGGCCTGTCTGCGGCACACGCAAAAACCCGCCGCCTTACATATAATAATAACGCCCGGCATGGACCTTCACACAATACGGCGGCGCCGGCCTTACTTTTTTTCCGTCTATGGTTATTAAGCTGAAAAAAACGGGAAAAATAGGCTTGGTGCGGTAGAAAATACCGTATACTAATCCGGCGGAGCGTGAAAGACTTGGATACGAATACGAATGTAAAACGAGGCGATATCTATTTTGCCGATCTCAGTCCCGTTGTGGGCAGTGAGCAAGGTGGCGTTCGACCCGTACTTATTGTTCAGAATGATGTTGGCAATCGCCATAGCCCAACCGTAATCGCTGCGGCGATTACCTCGCAGATCAACAAGGCCCGGTTGCCGACACATATTGAATTAACCGCCAGTTCGTTTGGATTAACCAAAGACAGCGTGATTCTTCTTGAACAAATACGTACGATCGACAAGCGCCGTTTGCTTGAAAAGATGGGAAAGCTTGATGAAGGGGTCATGAACCGTGTGGATTCCGCCCTAGCTGTCAGCTTCGGCCTAGAAGAGGATATTCAATAGCGCGCATAAATCCAGCAGGCCTGCGCGCGGTGTACAAAGGAGGAAAACTATGTCCAAAAGAAAATGGATCACCGGCGTCAGCGCGACGCTTCTCGTCCTGCTGCTTCTTGCCAGTTATGTTGCCATTGCAGCCGATTCGACTAATCAGGAAGACCCGCTAGTTTCTTTGAGTTACCTGACAGATGTATTGGCCCCGGAAACCATTGAAAAAGTAAATGCTGCCATTGACTTAAAAGCGGATGAATTGGAAACGTCGATCAATCTGATCCTTGCGCAGTATACAGAACAGCTGGAAACTACAATCGGCGATCTGGAGAGCCGGTATAATAACTTGGCCACAGATTCCAGTTTCATCAGCGCGGTTTCCGCATCCGTGATTGAACAGATGGGCGCCGGCGGCGCCGGCGGCGTTGCATCCGGCTGGCAGCTTGTGTCTGTAGCGGCGGGTGAAACTTATCAGTTCGAAGTCGGCGGTATGATCCTGCTGCGCATTGGCAGCGCGAACTGCTATACGCCATCCTCCCCTGGTATCATTGATACGACAACCGGGAGCGAGCTTGGCGGCGGCAATGCACTTGAAAAAAACCATCTTTATCTTGTAACCGTTTCCGAACGTGGGTTTACCGCAACAACAGATGCAAAGATCATGGTCTACGGAACTTTTACCAAGTCATAAATTTCCGATTCGGCTGTAAACACTACGATCCCGGAACCACTTTGCTGGTTCCGGGATTTTTTACACAACGCTATGTTGTCACATTTTTAAAGATTCAGCCCATGCCAGCTTGACAACTCCAGGAAATCATGCTATATATGATATTCTCTTAAATTTTCGAAATGAGGTGACAACGCCGCTATGATCCAGCTCAAGGGTATTTCCAAAACCTATAAGGTTGCGCGCCGCAGCGCAGGCAGCTTTGAAGCGGTAAAATCGCTGTTTCATCGTGATTTTACATATATCAAAGCTTTAGACCAAATTTCATTCTCCATTCAGGACGGCGAAATACTCGGCTATATCGGCCCCAATGGCGCAGGAAAGTCCAGCACAATCAAGATCATGTCCGGAATCCTGACGCCAGACGCGGGAAGCTGCGAAATTGACGGCTTGATCCCCTGGCGGCAGCGCAAAGCGCATGTACGCAATATTGGCGTTGTTTTCGGCCAGCGCTCCCAGCTATGGTGGGATGTCCCGGTCATCGATTCCTTTGAATTACTGCGTGATATTTACGAAATCGACCCGCAGCGCTATCATAGAAATCTGGAAGAACTGACAGAAATGCTTTTTCTCACAGATATCCTGAAGACGCCGGCACGCCAGCTTAGCCTGGGCCAGCGAATGCGATGCGAAATTGCCGCCTCCCTGCTGCACGACCCCAAAATTCTCTTTTTGGACGAGCCGACTATTGGACTGGATGCGGTTTCCAAACTGGCCGTGCGCGATTTCATCCGGCATCGGAATCAAACCTATCGAACAACCGTTATCCTGACAACACATGACATGCAGGATATCGAAGCGCTGACGAAACGAATCCTGCTGATCGGGCATGGTAAAATCCTGCTTGACGGGCCGGTCGAAACCCTTAAGCAGCATGGTTCCAGCACACGTAAGCTGCACATTGACTGCCGCGGTTTGCAATTTTCACCATTCCCCGGCCTGACGCTGACCCAGCAGCGGGGAAACAGCGCTTCCTTCACCCTGGACACAACTGTTTCGTCGGTTTCCGACGCTATCAACCATTTAAACCGCTGTGCACAAATTGATGATCTTTCTGTTTCTGCCCCTTCGGCGGAGGAATTGGTGGTTTCTCTTTACCGGGAGTTCGCCATATGAAAAAATACATAAGTTTTTTCCGGATCCGGTTTATCACTGGCCTAAGCTACCGGGCGGCGGCATGGAGCGGTATGGTCACGCAGTTCTTCTGGGGAATGATGCTGATTTTATCGTTTAATGCTTTTTATCGAACCGATCCCGCCGCCTTTTCTATGGATTTTTCCGCTCTATGCTCCTATATATGGCTTCAACAGGCGCTTCATTCCCTATTTACAATTTGGCGCATGGATAATTCAACCTTTGAATCCATTCGAAGCGGCGATATCGCATATGAACTTGCACGGCCGATTGGGTTATATGGGACCTGGTTTTCCAAAGACCTGGCTTCCTCTATTTCCAATACCCTTATGCGCTGCATCCCAGTTATTCTGGTTACCGCATTTCTGCCCGCACCCTATGGCCTAAAACTGCCGGCAAATCTCTTTTCCGGTATTATGTTCCTTATCTCCCTGCCGCTGGGGGTTCTCGTTATCTCCGCGGTCCGCATGCTGATCTATATTTCTACTTTTCACACCCTGAATCCACGAGGAGTACAGGCTGTTGCGGTTTCCGCCGCAGAATTTCTTTCCGGAGCAATTATCCCGCTGCCGTTTTTTCCAGACAAGCTGCGTACTGTCGTCGAGTGCACCCCCTTTGCGGCCCTGCAAAGCTCGCCGTTTTTGATCTATACCGGCGCATATACGCCGGAAAAAGCATTGTATCTGCTGGGGCTCCAGCTTTTCTGGGCAGTTACATTAATTGTCCTGGGCAGGGTATGGCTCTCCCATTCCCTGCGGCGTGTGGTCGTACAGGGAGGCTGAAAAAACTATGAAATTATATTTTCAATATTTTGCCGTACAACTGCGCAGCCAAATGCAGTATAAAACCTCTTTTTTCCTAACTGTACTTGGACAGTTCCTGACTTCTTTTACAGCGTTTCTGAGCATATATTTCATGTTCCAGCATTTCTATGAAGTCGACGGTTTTTCGTTTCCGGAGATTCTCATGTGCTTTGCGATTGTTCTTCTGGCCTTTTCTCTCGCCGAATGTTTCATCCGCGGCTTTGATACATTCTCCTCCATCATCTCAAATGGCGAGTTTGACCGGATGCTGGTGCGGCCCCGCGGTATAATCTTCCAGGTTATTACATCCAGAATTGAGCTTACGCGGATCGGGCGCATTTTTCAGGCAGTTTTGATTTTTTGTTATGCAATCCCCAATGCAGGCATTGTCTGGACGCCAGGAAAAATACTGGTACTGATTCTTATGATTATCGGAGGATTCATCACCTTTTCCGGTTTATTTCTGATTTATGCATCCTTTTGCTTTTTTACGACACAGGGTTTGGAATTTATGAATATTTTCACAGACGGAGGCCGGGAATTTGGAAAGTATCCCTTGTCCATATATGGCGATGGTATCCTGCGTTTCTTTACATATGTAATCCCAATGGCCCTGTTCCAGTATTATCCCCTGCTTTATCTGCTCGGACGTTCAGCAAACTGGTTTTATGGAGTTTATCCCCTTCTATGTTTTCTTTTCCTGATCCCCTGCCTGCTTTTTTGGCGTATTGGCCTACGCCATTACAAATCTACCGGAAGCTGAAAAAAACCCGCTGAGAAAAATTTCCCAGCGGGTTTTTTGTGTTTTTCGACTGACTTGCATATCAGAAGCTCAGGCTGAGACGGTCAACCGTCCTCGCAAGGCGGATTATAATCGAAGCAGCTTCCGCACGGATGATATTACGTTCCGGTGCAAAAGTCCCCAGCGCGTCGTTGCCGCTTAAAACCCCTGCTTCATAAAGCCGGTAGATATCCTCGCCATATAGATCATCGCGGGATACATCGGGAATCTTTTCGATCTCATTGACTTTGGGAAGCGGATCTACATTATGCGCGGCGTCCGCCGGAAGCGCATTGGAGAAAATATATACCATCTCCGCACGGGTTGCATAACGGGTATAGTCCGCAAAATCGTCAGCCTTAATAATCTCATGGGCGATCGCATAATCGACATAAACCTGATACCATACCGGATCATATTGCGCCATTTCCCCATCGTTGCCAATATAAATATCATGCAGAATGGAGGCCATGGTGATGGCTTCGGCAAGCGTGATATTACCGGTCGGGTTAAAAGTACCGCCCGGATAGCCGGACATCAGGCCAAGATTTACAACCGTTTCAACCACGCCGTTTTTATTGGCACCATACCATTGGTCTTCGTCCACATCAGAGAATCCAGTATAGCGGGTTTCATCGTAAATCGCATCGAAATTATCCAGGCTGGACACAATGCCAAAGGTAAATGTAATCGTGTGGTTTTTCTGAATATTTTCAAAGGTATAAGTTTCAGCCGCACCGATGCTCTCGCCGTCAACCGCAACATCCACAACGCCATAGCCGCATTCTATGGAATTTACGGCAATTGTTTTGCTCGATCCTCTCGCGACAGAGATTTTACCGCTCGGATCGACCGTACCGCCTTCATTGCTCTCAATGGTAATCGTATATTCGCCGCCAGTCTGTGTAGGCGGCGGATTATAAGTGGGGGTATTGTTCGTAATATCGAGCGAACCGCCCTGCTGCTCGCCAGGAATCTCGCCGCTTGCATAAGCCAGCGGCATAACAGCAGTCAATACCATACACAGTGCCAATATAAACGCGCACAATTTTTTACTCTTTTTCATAAATCCTCCAAATCAGCTTTCCTCCCGGTCTCCGCAGCGCGGAGACCGGGTTATTTAACTCCTGTATACGCTCGTCTACATCTTACACTGATTCACATTGTACGGACGATATTGTAGCCTTCCGCACTAAGGAAGATCTCGTAACCGCCGTTGCTAAGCCTGCTGTAGCTGCAGGTATAGACGCCAATACTTGAAGTCCTTTTCATAACGCCGCTTCTGACCGGAGTCTCGTCGGAATAGTCATTGTCGCTGGTCCTGACAAAGATCTCATAATTAATTGCACTGGATAGGAATGCCTTTGTCTGGGTCCAAGTGTCGGTTTCCGGATTATACGTGCATATATAAGTTGTAACCGTAAATCCAGTGGCGCCATTATTCTGGCCAGGCGTTACGATAGCAAGCACCTTCGTCAACGTGACCGTCAGCGTCAGCTCGTCAGCTTCCATCAGCTTATAGTTGGTATTGCTGATCCTTGGTACAACGCGATAGCTCACATTGGAACCCGGCTTGAGGAAGTCCGCGTTTCCTGTGATATGATCGGCATAGACCGTTGCAATCAGATTCCCATTTGCATCGTAAAGCTCGAAGTATACGCCAAGATCTTCGATCGTTTCTCCGTAAGCTTCTGCAAGGCCGCCGATCCCCTGCCACTGTCCAGCTTCCAGCATATCCAGCAACTGCGTGTAAACCGAATCCGCTGCGCTGCTGTGGACAACGTCAAGATTCTTCGAAGCGGCATCTTTCGCTTTCAACGTAATTGGGCGCTGGAACACGTCATAACGAAGCTCGCTGATAACAGCGGCGTCGCCCTGGAGGTTTGCAAGATAGTTCTTATATGCGGGGTTCATGTTGGCAACTTCCGCAATATCCAGCACATAGATATCTGCCGCACCGCTATAAGCGGCTGCAGCTGCCGCGCCCGGAGCAGAAGCGCTGTCATTAAAGCCCTTATTTGCTTCAACCGGCACCGAATACGAATTCCCAGCCGTATCCTTTGTCACGACATAACCATCCGTCAGATCAAGATCCGCGGCGCTGTCTCCATCAATCAGCCCGTCAATATCCGTATTGGCATTGGGCATCGGCTCGCCGTACATCCGCTCAACCGGAGTATACGCAATGCTATCGGTGTCATCAGCTGCAAAGCTGTAGGGGGACCAGCCGGAATCAATCGTCAGGCTGTTGTTGGCTACCACGATAACCGTATCGATATCGTTGCCGCTGGCATAGCCCTTGCTGATAAACGCAATATTATAGTTATTGTCTGCCTTTCCGCTGCCGACAAGGATCTCATATTCGCCGACATCGTCATTGGCGTCTACCGCACTGACCGCAATGCCGCCTGTAAGGAGAATATCCGGATCAATTGCTCCAAACTCGGCATAGCCAAGCGTGAGCGCACTGTCAGGATCTTCGCCATAGGTCATCTCGCCGTCAAGCCCTGCCGCGTCCGTATCCGGGGCAATCTCAGCTTCCTTGCGGTTGATCGTCAACAGGCCTGCACCAGTTCCATAATACAGATCCGTCTCAAATCCAGCGTTGACAACATATTCGCCGACGTCAGTATAGCCAGCATCCCAGTCATCGCGGGTAAGATCGTTCTGCGTACTTGCCGGCGCCTGGACAATCGTATTGCCGGTCACCGTAAGCGTATCTCTTCCGACAAGACCTTCGAAGGAGAAGTTTGCATCAGAAATCACATGCGCTTCAGCATCATAAACAAAATCTTCATCCGCGATCAGCATACCGATCTGCTTCTTGTAAGCGGTATACGTCTCGTCGACATAGATCATATAGGCTCCGGTCCCTCGGGTGTAGCGGACGGTAAATTCACCAACTCCAATAATCGCAACGTTTCCGTTTGCATCGATGGTTGCAACATCGGTACCGGAAATAATTGCCCAACTGATCTCAGAAGAATTATTCTTATTGATTCCACCGCCGCCGATCAACTGGCCTTTATTTCCATATCCGAAGAGTGTGAACGTATCGCCGTAGCGGATCGTACCGTCCGGAGCGCCAAGAATTGTCAGCGCTTCCTGCGGATCGGTTGCGTTCATGCTCAGCGCGCCCTGCGAGTACGTAAACACATAGTTGTATGCGCTCGCGCCGGTAGCATCGATGGCATACTCACCGACATCATTGAGGCTGTCCCCAGTGCCAGTACCGTTGATTCTCGTCAAGAGCAGCGTCGGGTCGATAAGTATGTCGCGCAGGCTGGAGTCGCCTTCCACAATACCGGTCTCTCCGCCGGATGCAAGCTCATATTCGACATACATCTTCGGGTTTGTCGCAAAGAGGTTATTGTAAATATCTCCAGCTGTTACATTGACCGTGCGTTTTGCGATCGTGAAGAGATAGCTTACCGTTGCGGCAACGTAGTTTTCTGTTTCCGGAATATGTACGGTGACAAGGTAAATGCCCGCGTCCTTCGGCGCTTCGTAGCTGAAGCCCTGAATCCGGCCGCCGCTCCATGTCGCATACGTGCCTTCCGGCCAATCCATTCCTTCGCCGGCTGCATTATACGTAACAGGCAGTCCATCAAAGACTTTACCCTCCACATATGGGGTCTTATAAATACCTTCCGCCTTTACCAGCGTATAGATTCCAGTTTCCATATCGCCGGTAGAAGCCGTTACAACAACAGCATAACGTCCAGCTTCGGCCGGGACCGTTGTCGTCCATGCGCCGTCGACATAGTATTCGACAGTAGCAGCCGCATCGGCATTGGTCAAGTTAACTGCAATACCGGTGTTGTCTGCATCACCATACACCTCGTAGGTATTGGAGATATGGAGAATTGAGCTTTCATAGCTTCCAAGCGCCGGAACTGTAGCAGCTGTGGCATTACGGTCAACCGTAATCGTACCCGTCACGCCGCCTTTGTAATTGGAGACGTTTGCCGGACGCAGGACAACGGTGAAGACGTAAGTATCGTTAAGCACCAGATCCTCAGAAGCAAGAAGAGCGTCGACATCCTCAACCTTCGTAATAGAACCCGCATTATGATAATACCACGTCAGTGTATAATCGGTGAATTCCGAACCGCCTTCTTCAATTACCGTAAAGTAATCTGCTACATCAGCCGCAGCAAAGCCGGCAAACGGAATCACAACGCCGGACTGGAATTCTCCCTTAAGCTGATTGCGGTAAATCTCAAAGTCTTCCGTATAGGAAGCAGGCAGCCTGTAATTGTGGGCGTCCGGACCTTCCAGGGAAGTTGTCGTGAAGGTGACCCTGCAGGAGCCAGCATTCGCAGTAGACGTACGGGCCGTACCGACGGCATAAACGCTGTCGCCATCAATCAGGCCGGTGTTTCCAATCGGCAGGCCGGTATCATCCTGATCCGTCGCTGCATCTTCAAGTGTTGCCACAAGGATATCCGCGTTCGTTGTCCCGTCATACACCTTATGCTGTACAATGATATCCACCACAGACAGGGCGCGTTTATTTACGGTCAGTGTTGCGATGGTGCTTTCTGCAATTTCTGTCCAGTAAATGGATTCGGGCAGATAAGCCTTGACCGTATAGGTCCCAGCGTCTACCGGAGACTCTACTTTATTGCCCTGCTCGTCATAGTAGGAAATCACAACCATCTGCGCGGCAAGCGCTTCAAGGTCCGATTCATCGATATCATAGAAATTATCGAATGCAAAGACTATGCTGTCGATATCATAGCTCTGCCGGTCTGCATCATAGATTTCAGACTGGTCGGGTCCTTCCATCGTATGATCGGTATAGCGGACAATATAGGTTTCCTCAATCGGATTGGCAATGTAGCCGTTGTTCAAAACCGCGGACACGGATACCGTATAGGTACCGGCGGGAACCTTAACCATGGTTGTGCCATCCGCTTGTGTCCAGGGAATGCTGACCATACCGGAAACAAGATTCGCGCTGTCGGAGAAGACCACATCCCCGTCTTCGTTTGTAACTGTCAGCGTCACTTTGCCATTCGGTGTCGTTTCACCGCCGTTGACAAGTACCTCGAAGGTAACTTCATCCCCGTCGACTGCAACCGAGCTGGCCGGAACCACATTCAGCCCAAGAACCGCATTGCCGGCGCCGACCGTAATGATATTGGAATAATAAATCCCACTTGCAACACCGTTGGTAATCCAGTCGTTGTCGATTCCGTCAATCCCATGTACAATGTCATTCCAACCCAGGTATGCGGCTTTGACCTTTTCACTGGTTTCCAGGGTGACAATGGCCGCACGATAGGCATATCCCTCTTGCGGGACAATGTTCGACTGCATTGCATCGGAAGAAGTGGCAATCGTTTGCCAGGTATCCAGACCTGCAGCGTCGATCGGGCACTGCTGCCAGAGCACCGTATAGTCCTCCCCGATGGTCAACCAGGAGAATTCCGGGGCATTCTCCATAATGCCCAACTCACCAGACGCATCATAAGCATCCAGGGTATAAATCGGATTAAGAGTCAGATAAGTGACAGCCCCGTCGGAAACCAGCGGGCTTGCCGGTTCAATCACAATACCCTTAGCCCCGGTTTCACGGGTAACATACTGATTTTCCGTCGCTTCGTCCACATAAATAATCGACGAATAGACATCAACCGCTTCGCAGTCTACCAACATTGTTTCGGTGGAAAGATTGCTTGCCGGGCTGTAGGTATCGTTGCCAAGATAGTCTGCACGGAAAACCAGGCGGCTGGCTGTCCCGTCAGCTTCTACATAGAGGGAATTGGTGGTAATCTGTGCGATCATCACCGCGTCTTTTCCACTTTCGCCAGATTTCACAACGAGCGCTGCCGTATTGCCGCCGTCAGCCTCCTTGGAAACAACCGGATACCATACGGCGTCTTCGTAATCGGCATCTTCCCGCGCAAAAGTATAATAGAACTCAACATATCCTGCGACGTCTCCGGCGATCTCCGGATCCACCTGCGCAAATATTGTCAAATCGTTGGCCTGGTAAATACTCTGGGCACTGGTTGTTACCGTTACCGAAGCGGACTGGAGCGCCGCGCCGATAATATTGGTATACTCAGAATCAGCCAGGGATGTTGACGGGTAATCCTTGTTGTAAAGGCTGTCTGTCGTGGTAACCAGAGCGATATACATCGTATTCTGGCTCTCCGGTGTAACCGTTACCGTTGTCATATCATCAAGCGCGGACAGATGCGTCCACTTTGCTGCGGCATCGTTTACATCCGGCGCCGTACCCGGAACGTAATCCGTACTGGTGAACCACTGAACCGTATATTCGCCGGCATCCAGCTTTTCACCGCTCTTGGTGTATACGTCGCCAAGCGTCAGCGTATAGGTGTCGTTTGCCGTCAGCGGCTCTCCCACCGCAACCGGACTGCCCTCGGCGTCGATCGCGCTGATAGTGATCAAGCCGTAACCAGTTTCCGTATTCTTCACTTCCGTGAATTCCTCGTCGCTGAGATTGACCGACCAGATTTTATAAGCAGTTTTCCCGCTTTCGGCTGTCGTATAAATGACGTCGCCTTCGAACTCACCGTCGCTGTCCGCATCGTAACCCTTATAAACAGCATAAAGGGTAAGCTTGTCAACCGGAAGCTGCGTCGTTTTCAGCTCTGCGGCAGCTTCATTCGCAACGCCGTTTCCTGTAAGTTCAACCGAGCCAAGGGAAACCGTCTCACCGTCGCCGGAAGTGTAGAAGAACTCTGCCCAACCGGTCGGGGCCGTCGTCACGCCCTTAACCGTTGCAGTCAGGGTTACCTCGTCGCCGAAATGCGCGCCGCGCGTCGTGTCCACGCCCGCATACGTCACATCAAGCGTCGGATCATAGATGAACTCCGGCGTCAGGATAACAGTAGGAACCAGCTTTTCGCCGATCACAGCATTCTGTGAAGCCGCGCCGGCCGTCATATTGTTTTTCGGTTCAAGATAGACGCGATAGGTATCGCCGACATTGCCAAATGGAATTACATAGTTTTCCGTATAAACGGAGCCCGCAACCAGCGTCGCATCGGCAAAGCTGCTTGTACCGGTGAGCATCTGCCAGCGGATGGTATAATCATCCGGCGATACCGCGCGGCCATCCGTCGCAACAACGCTTGCATAATTCTCAACATCGTCGATCAGAGTAAAGGTGATTTCGACGCCGGCAGGAAGGCCGGTAATGCCTTCGTCCTTCGTCGTATATTTGGTTTCAGCCGGATCGCCGTAAGCCGCCGAAATAATCGGAGTACCGATTGCGCTGGAACGGATATAAACCGTCTGCTCCTCGGAAGCGCTGGTCTGGTAATATTCATTCCCGGAATATACCGCAGTAAAGACGTCTTTATTCTCCGCCGCAGTATTCGCTTCGTCATACTCGCTCATTTCCGCTTCGAATGTAACGATCCCGGTATTGGTCGAGCTGAGCTCAACACGCCCGATCTCAGTCCCATTCTTATAGAAGATAACATATCCGGACTCTACAGCATTTTCGTTTCCTGTCTCGAGCTCGACAACAGTCGCGGTCAAAAGAACCGTCTGTCCTTCAAACTCCGTCATATGCTGGCCTTCTGTAGCAAGGCCTATCGCCGCATCGTCTTCCAGCGAATAATATTCGCTGACAGAAAGCGTGGTCTGTGTCGAACTGAGTTCGGTGCGGTTCTCAATTTCTGCGGTCAGATAGTTGGCATACGCAACAGGATCCGCCTTCGGGTAAGCAACCGCTTTTTCATAATGCGAAAGTACCGTATGGTTTGTCACATTATATGGATAGACATATGCGCGATAGCTCCATCCCACCTGCTCGTCCTCAACGGTCAGTATCGTCTGATCGTCTCCAACCCAGGCGGCGAGATTCCAGCTTGCGCCGTCGTCGCTGCTGTAATACCACTCAACATTATAGTCCAGGCCCGGCCTCAGCGGGGTATCAAGATCATCCTCTGCATAGACCTCCGGAAGTACCAGCGTATAGGTATTTCCCGCTTTCATAACGCCGTCCGCAACGATGGAACCGTTCGCGCTCGTATCGGTGCCGTTATAAATCGTAATGCCGTCGAGTACTTCGCCGCCGTCTTCACCCCAGGCAATTGCGGTGGAGCGGATCGTAACCGCGTCGCCCGTATCGTCTTCGCTCGGCGCAAAATGCTCGGAACCGGAATAATAGGCGTAGAAGATAATTTTTTCCTGGGATCCGGCCACGTAGTCCGGCATCACAAAGCTGACCGTCGCTTCACCCGCTGCGTCGACGTCAACTGTCGCCGGATACGGGATCAGCAGCAGGGTCGTCCCGCCGTCAAGACTGTAATAGAAGGTCACGCTGCCCTGGTTGTCAAGGTTGTACCCCTTGACCTCCGGGACTTTCGCGGTCAGGGTCAGCACATCGCCTTCGTACGCATAACCGTCAATCAGCCCCTGGACTTCGATTTCCACATTGCTTTCGGCTTTATTCACCGTTTCTACAATGTTTGAAACGTCGCCGGTATAAGGATTAATAAACCCGGTGGTCGAAACCGGCATGGCGATGACACGGTATGCATAATGGATATTCTCCGGCGTGACTGTGACGCTTGCCCCCGTCTGCGCCAGATCCATCCAGCTTACGCCGTCATCATAACTGACCTGCCATTTATAATAGTAGGCATTGTCAAGGACAAACCGCGTAAGCGCATCCGTAGAATGCGAACCGTCAATTACGACGTCCGGCGCGCGCAGCGTATAGGTCTGGCCGACCGTCATCCCGCCGCCAGCGCCGGTAATATCCTTCGTCTCCAACGCGATCCGGTTGGGAACGATGGTAATATTGTCGTCGCTGTCAACTGCTCCGGAAGCGGAAGCGTCATACACTTCATTTCCTATGAATTCGGCGTAGTATGCGGCCGCATAGTCGCGGTCCACAGTATCCGCCGTAATGGTGACGCTGGCCTTGCCGGCCGCATCAAGATACTGTGCGGAAGCGATTTCAACGCCGCCGCGATAGAAACGGACTACGCCGGAAGCAGGGTTCCCCGTCCCATCCAAAACCTGTGCAGTCAGTACGATCTGGGTGCCGGACGGGAAATAATACATCCCGGACGCCAACTCAAATTCCCCGCTGACGGCGAGCGTTGTCTGCGTTTCAATCGCAGCCGCCCCGCTGAGGGAAACCGCAATGCCGCCCTCCGGCAGCCGGTAATCGCCCATCGGATAGGCTACCGCCCTATACATGGCGTCCTCGCTGTCGAATCCGCCTTCGCAAATGTTGCTCGGACCAGCCGACGGGACCATATACCAGTTGGAGCCGTCCGGCGTATAGTACCAAATGTAATAATAGTCCACATCCACGGTAAGATCCATGTCATCCGCAGAAACCACATCCGGCGCGGTCAGCGTATAGCTTCCGCCAACGGCCAGATCCGCCGGGTCGGCGGTAATCGCCGGGTTGGGGTCTGCAAACTGAATCGTGGTGGAATAAACCGTAAGCTGCGCCTCGGCAAAGCTTTCCGTAAAGCTCCCGTTAACGCCCGAACTGTAAACGGCATAATAGAAATATTCGCCGGCCGCAGGCGCAGGGATATTCAGCGCCGCGCCGCCAAGGATATTGACATCCGCATCGCCAAGCTTCGTTGCATTATTTGTGATATCTGAAATCACCGTATACTGCGTATCGGAAACGTAGAAGGAAACCACGCCGACCGTGACGTCCAGGTTGTCACTGTCAATCTCAGCCGACAGCAGAATCCGGTCATGCCCTTCGTAAACTTCCGCGCTCCCATCTTCATTTACAGCGGTAAGCGCCGCTGTAGTCGCAGCCGGGCGTGCAGCCGCGGTCCCGACGGTGATATACGCGCCGTCCTGTGTTGAGGTGTAGTTGCCCATCGGGTAAACCAGCGCGCGGTACTGCCAGGCGCGGTCCATCGGCTTCGCCGTAAGGCTTTCCGACGCCTCCGTGTTCGTCCAGGTCAGGCCGCCGTCCTTGGAAAGCTGCCAGACAATGCTGTAATCCCGATTATACACATAGTTTGCAGCCATATCGGCCTTGTTTACCGACAGGTCTGTTGCCGTGCCGATCTCCAGCCCGGTCGCGTTCAGCGTCCAGGTGCTGTTGTCAAGCACGGCGGGGATGATGACAACGTTCTCCAGCGTCTCCGCCGAGGCGGCGAACATGCCGTCAATACCCGAATACTGTGCCATAATCGCATAAGTACCCGCCGTAAGCCCGTTGTATACAAGGATTGCCTTCCCATCTACCACGTTTGCGGATCCGATCTGCACAGTAGCGCCGTCCTTCACCGCATAGAAAGCCACAACCCCGCCGTTCACATTCTGGCCGCCCGCAGTGACCGTTGCAGTAAAGGTCAGGGCTTGTCCCTCAAAGGTGGCCGGATTGTTCGCCGTATCTGTGCTTGCGTGCGTAGCCAAAATGGAAGTAACGCTTGCCTTCAGGTTATCGCAGCCGATGAGTGCCTCGAAGGCGCCGAATTTATATTGATCCCCGGCCGGCTCGACCACCGCTTTATACGAATACCGCGTATTCTGCGGCGTAACGGCGCTCGCATCAGCGACCCTGGTATAGGCGCCGTTGCCCGTCGAGACATACCAGGTAACGGTATAGTCCGTATCTTCCGTCAGAGCCACGCCCTGCGCATTCTTCACGCCTGTGAGCGAAAGGGCATACTGCGTCTGCGCGGTCAGGACGGAAACGGAATTCGTACCGTCGTTTGCACTGATCTGCGCATCCGCGCCGGAAATCGTCCGGGTTTCCCACACGAGATTTGTCCCGGTTTTCGTCGTGCTTTCATACACGCCGTCGCCCAAATAGTTGGCCGTAACAGCTCCGGTCACCGGACTGCTCCCGGTATTGACATACGCGGAAGGAACGGTCCACTGTACCTCCGCGCTGTCCCCAACTAATTCCGCCGAAAGCTTTGTCCCGTCGGGCATTGTAAAGCGGACGGTACCAGTCGGTGCCGGATCCTGATTCGAGCTCAGGGTAACCGTGACAAGGTTGCCTTCCAACCGGCCGGCACTTACATTTAAAGTAAAGCTTGGATCCAACTTCTTCGTAACCGATACTTCGGCGGAGAGCAGACCAGCTGCCGGCAGCGTATAGTTCCCAACTGGCAGTACAAGCGCGCGGTAACGGATATTGATTTCGTCCGCCGTGACGCTGTATGTAGTATCATCGGTATTTTCTTCTATATTGACCCATACGCCGTCTTTATACATCTGCCAGGTTACAAGATAATCTGCACCGGCAGTCAATGGCGTACTGCTGCCCGAAGCCACAACAGCAGGGACTGTAAGGGTATATTCGGTATTGACCTGCAGTGCGCTTTCGGTTGTCAGGCTCGAACTGCTTCCCCATGCAATCTGGCGGGAAGTAAGCGGCGCGTTGACCGTCCCTTGCGAGCTGGTATACAGATCCTGTATGCCGCTGTATACGGCCTTGAAGCCGGTCAGGCCTTCCGGGGCCGTACCAACCGTGTATGCGCGGCCGCCAATCAGTTCCGCCTGGGCAAACGGGATACCATCTGGGACGGCCCCGGTCACATAGTAGAACGTGACCCAGCCGCCGGTCACGGCGGCCCCGCCGTCAGCCACGGCGACGGACGCGTTAAGGTTGACAACGTCGCCCGCAAAAAGCCCGCCGGAAGTGAAGTCCGTATACGTCAGCGTCGTGGTGGTCGCCGTGGTGAAAACAGTCTGTTCCACTTCCGCGCCGAGTTTGACGGCGTAATCCGGCATTGTGAAATAGTACCGGCCATCTTCGCCCTGCGTAACCAGGACGGCGACGCCTGCATCATCACTTTTTGCGGCCGTCACCGACACAACGCTGTAGTTGGCGTTCGGCGCAACGGCAAACGACACAGTCTGTCCGGGCAGGACGCTGTCGCCGCTGTTAATCTGCTGCGCGGCTGTGGAATCCATTACATCGGAAATCGTGTAGTTCTGGCCTGCTTCCGCCGCCCAGGTAAGCGCGTAACCCGCGCTTTCCTCGACAACCGCCGGCGTAACCGTAACGGCATACTCCGGCATCGTGAAGTAGTATTTCCCATCCGCGCCCAGCCGCACTTCGACGCTTGCGCCGGTGTTATCCGCCGCGGCAACCGAAAGGCTCTGCAGCAGGTAGCCGGTTTCAACGCTGAGCCCGACGGCAACCTCATGCCCCGCCGGGACCAGCGTGGCCGTGGAAGCAAGCTGCGTGCCCGCCGTCGCGTCGGTTACCGTATAGATGGTATATCCGGTGCCCGGGCTTGTCCAGCTCACCGTATAGCCCGCCGCGGACGCCTCTGCAAAGTCAGCCGCAATCGTGACGGCATACTCCGGCATCGTGAAGTAGTAGCTCCCGTCCGCGCTCTGCGAAACCGGGGCCACAGGACTGCCGCTAACCGTGCCGGTAACCGTAACCGAATCCAGGACGTAATCACTGTCCGGCGCAGCAGTCAGTGTTACAACCTGTCCGGGAAGGACGTAATCGCCCGTGCTCAGTGTGGCGCCAGTGCTGGAATTGGCCACGCTAAGCAACTCATTTGACGGGACGTGAATCGAAACCTGATAGCCGTTGCTGACCGGCTCCGTCGCAACCGCAATTGTAACGGCATAACCCGGCATGGTGAAATAATAATTCCCTTCCACGCCTTGCCGCAGCTCGACGGTTTGTGTTGTATCACTTGTATTATGTACCTTCAGGCTGTCCAACAGGTACCCATCCTCAACAGTGAGGACAACGAGCACTTCGGTCCCCTCCGTAACGGTACTGCCGTTTGTAACAGCTGAAGATCCCTGCGATACCGCGAGCGTATAGTGGTCATCGGCGGTATCCGACCAGGTGACGGCGCTGTCAACGGCGCTGGTTAATACCACGCCGGAGAACAGGCTCAACACCATGCACAGGGAAAGAAGCAGAGAAACGCTCTTTCTTAGCTTCTGACTCATTGACTGCACCTCTCCTTCTGGCATATTTTCTGCCAAGTGTGTATCCGGGTCTCGCGAATGAAAGGTTATACCCCCCCCCCCGCAAAATTTATACACCTATGTCTAGGATACAGGACTTTCCACATTTTGTCAATATTTCCAAAAAATTTTACTTTACATATTATATGGTTCATATATACATATATATGAACCATATAATATGTAAAAAACCGTTTTTCCGAGTTTCGGCTATAATTCACGGCAAATGAATAATTTTACATTTTTTGACAAAAAAATCCGGGAGTACAACGTCCCCCGGAGTTCGCGTTTTTATACTTGTCCAAGCAGCCACGTCCGCGCCTTCCACAGCGGATCCGTTTGTGCAGCGAATTGGAGCACATAATCCAGCCTGCCGAGCAGCCGGCGCGCATATTCGCGTGCCGGACAGCTTTCCCCAATATGCTGAAGGTGCGCTTCGATCCCAAATTTTTGGCAATAATAAAGCGTCTGCCGAAGCCTGCGCCGGTAATCCGCCGGTACATTCAGCCGTTGGTTAACGACAAGGCCGGTTACACACTGGCGCTGGCCGCAATGCACAAGGCGGGTTTTGGCAGGGTTCAGGAAAAAGCCCATCCCCGAAAGCTCCGCTTCCACAAAGCTGAGCAGCCGGTCCGCATCAAAGTCTCCGGAAAAGCTCATATCGTCGCAGTAGCGCGTATAACACACATCCAACGTCCGGCAGAATTCCCCAACCCGGGCGTCAAATCCCCGCATAAGGATATTCGTCACCGCCGGAGAGCTGGGCGCGCCTGTTGGAAGCCGATCCCGGTAATAGCACAGCATAGATAAGAGAATGCGCACAGGTTCAGAAAAAATCGAAGCCGGAAAAACCAGTTCCTTGAGCTGGGTATAAAGGATACTGTCAAAAAAATGCCGGATATCCAGTTTCATCAGCAGCGGCTGGCCCAGGTGTGCGCCCGCATTCCAAGCCGGACGCGCGCCATACCGGTATGCCGCAGCATAGGCAGATACCGGTCTATATACAAGGATACGCTGGGTAATGCGGCGCTGCACCTGCTTTAAAATTTCGTCCGGTACATCCAACCGGCGGAAGGTCCCGTCCCGTTTCGGCACAAGGACATGCCGGTAATGCCGGTCCAGATGATTGCTGAGCGCATAAAGCGTGCGGGCCGGAATATCAAGATCTTTTTCGAGGGTGGAAAGTTCACGGTATACAATCATGCAAATCCCACCCCCTGTGTTTTTTGCAGAACACTACAAATGTTGTATGTCGAAATGCGCAGCTGTATCTTTTTGTGCACACCGCAGGTGTGCAGTAATACAGCAAGCCTTTCGCCTGAGCAAAGCGAATACGGGTAGGTTTTGCCATCCGGCAGCGACTCGCTGCCGGCGCCGGTTTTCCGGACAGCCGCTAATGTCCTGCAAAGACAGTATAACCGATTCAAAGGCGCTTGGCAAGCTGTTTTTCCGGGATTTTCAAACCGGGGGGCGCAAAAGAAAGCCGAAAGTTCTCCGGAAAACGCAAAAACAAATTCTACAGGAAAGGGAGAAAAAACCAGCCTGCCATCCGGGTTTTCTCTCCCGCGCTGTGTACGCAGAACATAATTCTGCTTTTCCCTGCACTAGCCAGGCCGGCACATTTCGCGCAAAGTTTGTAAAATTCTTGCATAAAATTCGCCAGATGGCAGACAATATGCTTACCGTCAAATTTTTTGAAATCAAGGGAGCATTTATAGTATGAAAGCAACTGGAATTGTTCGCCGTATCGACGATTTAGGACGAGTTGTGATCCCGAAGGAAATCCGCCGTACCATGCGTATCCGCGAGGGCGACCCGTCACAGATAACATTGGCACGGTGGGAGCGGTTCTGCGCAGCGATGGATGATTTGGCTAAGAGGCAGGGGTGGGGGTAGTACATAATGACGAAAATAAGAATGGCGACCGTAGGTATCCGAGAGGGATGAATCATGGAAACGAATCGCCCGAATCTATTGCAGCGCAACGGATTCGGGCGATTTTCTCTGTGTCAATAAGGTTAGTAAGGGTAATTGTTATACGCGCCTTTGC
>CAKTEH010000011.1 GCA_934546935.1 uncultured Eubacteriales bacterium | reverse complement strand
GTTTCCTCTCCCATCAGCGCCCGTGTTTTCTCAATCTGCTGTTCGATCTCGTCTGCCCTCTCCTGCAGCCGTTGTGTCGTATCGTCGGAAATGGAAAAACGGGGATCCGCTTGCTCTTCGCTCAGCGCGTTCCCGTCGGAGTCGGTCTGCTCAACCGGTGAGGACATGGGAAAACGGGGATTGACAGACGGGGCGGGATCGGATATACTATCACCAGAAGCATTGGTGAGCACCCGATTTTGAGCACTATCATTTTCTAAATGACTTTGTGCAAGTGGCGGCGCCGGTGCTTTGTTTTTGTTTTCATTAAGCTGGATGGAGTATACATATTCTTCATCCGGCTTTTTTCTTACATTTGCCAGAAGATCATATACTCTGCCATCGACCTGTACCGTCTTAATGAAATAATCCCAGTCAGTAACCTGCTGATGTGCCTTTGTTTTTTTGCCACTTTCATTCCGCGTTCTTGTATATACAGAATTTTCAACAAGCTCAAAAATATTCCCATCAGCGCCAGCATTAACTTTTGCTTTCCATCCTCGTTTGTCAGATTTCTTGTCTCCGTAAATGTTTTTATCAAGATCGTCTTCGTCAAATTTTGCATAATAAACATTTCCGTTTGCCATAAACTTTGCTGTACGGCCTTTATATTCATTACGCATGACATTCATAAAGCGATCCATCCGTTCTTTATACGACAACTTCTGAACGGCCTCGCTTGTTTCGTACACCTCTATGCCGTCTGCTGTTTTTCCGACATATTCCGCGCTCTCTCCGTTACCTTCCGCAAACACCGTGTCTTCATTGCCGGTGTCCGGCATACGCTGACGGCGTTCTTCTGCGGTGAGTGTACGCCGCCGCGCCGCGCAGGCGTTCGGCATTGACCAGATGATCCGCATTCCCGTCGGCTTTATATGCCGCGCGTTCGGCATTCGCTTCCCGGCTCAGTTCCTTCGCGTGATCTTCCACAAGCCGGATCTGCTCAAGCTGCGCCGCTCTTTTCCCGTCCTCTTCGCGCGCCGCCTTTCTTGCCTCCCGGCGCAGGCGGTCGTCCAGCTCGCTGTAAATCGCCGTGCGCTCTGTTCGCAGCTGTTCCAGTTCCCCAAACGTCGCCGGGTCCGTTTCCTCTCCCATCAGCGCCCGTGTTTTCTCAATCTGCTGTTCGATCTCGTCTGCCCTCTCCTGCAGCCGTTGTGTCGTATCGTCGGAAATGGAAAAACGGGGATCCGCTTGCTCTTCGCTCAGCGCGTTCCCGTCGGAGTCGGTCTGCTCAACCGGTGAGGACATGGGAAAACGGGGATTGACAGACGGGGCGGGATCGGATATACTATCACCAGAAGTCGAAGACTCCGCGTTAATAATGCCCGATAACTCATTCAGTCGGGGATTAACTTGCGTGGGTTCTCCGGCTTTGTTCTTTTGATACAAAATAGTATTCTTGGGATTGTTCTGTAATTTTCTTACATAGTTTTCTCCCGCGCCAAACATCGTCATAACAAGATTGTATGCTTGGTACTTGCCGTTAAAATCTTTAACCGCATTAAGTTCCACAGATACAAGTATGGTTTTTCCTTTTTTATCCGTCAAAGAAAGGATCTCGTTAATCCTTCCGTTTTCCAGGCGGAGAACCATATCGGGTTTGTTCAAGGCCGAGACAATTTCAGACGCCTTTGATGCCCCTAAATTATGATAGTGTCCGCGAAGTTCTCCGCTTTCTCGAATTGCAAGATATAACGATTCATAGCTGATAATAATCGGAAGATCTTCCGCACCAGCATATTCCTGCAAAATTTCCGGTGTGCTTCGCGAAATGTAAACAAACGGATTTTCGCCTCTGTCCAGCGTCCCGGTTTCGATTGCTTTTGATTTTTCGTAAAAATCATCAACAACACTATACCTCCCGTCGCCTGCATCACTGCCGGCGGCGGTTTTCGTTTGCCCCGGTCCCGCTCGCGTCTGATTTTTACTGCGTGCTTCGGCAGGAATCACGTTCGAACGCTCATATGCTATGCTTCGCGCCGCTTCCGTAAGGCGCGGAAGATTTGCGCGTCGTGCCGCGGCAAGCTGTTCCCGCATCATGCCGGCATACATGTCTGCGCAGATTTCCTCAAATATGTCCTCGTCATCCATGTCCAGACCTGCATACAGTTGCTGATACGCCCCCAACAGCGCGTCCCACTCCGGGTCTGTCATATTGTTCAGTATCAGCATCATTTCCGCTTCGATGATCTCCGGCGTGTCTTTCCGGATGGCATGAAACAATTCATGATTAAAAAGCTGTGTCACACTGAACGTCGGATCGCTTACGGAAACAATGATTACTCCGTTTTTATACACACCACCCGCCAGTGTTCCATTTTTCGTTCGGATTTGTTCGCGCACAACATGCGCTTCGTATCCGTATCGGCGCGCTATGTTTCCGATCTCTACAACCTCCGGATCTGTCGACGTGTCCGTTATTTCCGTAAGCGTTTGGTTTTGATCCACATTTCGAATGCCAAATTGTGAAAGCTTTATCTTCCTGCCAGTTTCCGGATTCTCGCCCTCTGCTCTGCCAGCTTCCGTGCGTCCGGCTTGTATGTTCCGGCCTTGATCCCGGCCTGCACTTTCTGCCACTGTGCGAGCTTCTCCTCCGGCACTCTCGCCAACATCCCGTTCGCTCCACGCACCAATACCGTCGCCATTTTCATTACCTCCGTTTCTGTTTTCCTCATAAATGCGTTCCAGCGCCTGTGCAGCGTCTGCATTTCCCTCAATTCTTAATCGGTTTGCCTCATCCCCAACCGCTTCGTACAGGGTCTGTCCTTCGTACATGGAGGAAAGCGATTCATACACTTCCTTCGCCATCTCTTGCGCAAAAGCGGACGTGTCGTCAATATCGTCCGATGTACCCGTGCGTTCGGTTTCCAAAGCGGCCGTTTCTGCCGCGTTCTCCTGCTGTCCCGCCACAGGCAGAACATTTTCCGCTTCCCCCGCAAACATGTCCTGCGCGTTTTCACGTTCCTGCGGCATTACAGAAGCCTTCCGCTGCACGCCGCGAACCCGGCGGCAGAGGTGTCGACCGGCTGCCACACTCAAGGACGGAGAATTCTTATTTATCTTTAAAAAAACAAATCTAATCGAAGCCAAGCGCGGGTGCCTTTTTTTCGCGGTGCTGGCTGAGAAGCCAATATCTGCTATTTCCGTGCACTTATAAAGCCGAGAGCCAATACTCGCCGCTTTTGTAACATCCGCCTGCGTTTTTTGGATATGCTTATATTCATACCGGCACATTCCTGATTCACAATGAAGCAACTTCCAACCAAAAATACCTATATTCCCGAAATGCCAAGCTAACAGTAAAAGTTTTTGAAAAAATAATTTCAGTCCTCGAAGGCAGCCATACGTCTCTTGTTTTATCAATCGGTATGGCTGCCATTTTTTGTACAATAATTATTCTTACCCACTCAGGAAACAATATTTTAGCAGCAGAACAATTAAATGGTGGTGTTTCTAATCTTTTATCAAAATTAATTTCCGGATTTAATGTTACGCAGGTATCTATCAGCAAAGGGATGCAGCGATCTGCAAGCAATTTGAATGCAGAACCGCTGCGTCCGGTTTCTTCGAATTCAGCCGCAGCAGATGTCATGTTCAAAATATTTTTATACAAAGATTCCGCCGATCGCAGCTACCAGCATACAGCATACAATCCCCAAAGCAGTCGGCAGTAGGAAAGCCAGCCCCGTCCATTTCCAACTCCCAGTTTCTTTCCTGATCGTCAGCAAAGTGGTAGAACAAGGCCAGTGCATCAACGAAAACAGCATCATACACAACGCAGTAACCCAAGTCCAGCCATTGGCGACAAATACCTCCTTTATCTGGACAAGGCTGCCCAGCTCCATTAAACTTCCCTGCGCCATATAAGCCATAATGATAATCGGGATTACAATTTCATTTGCCGGGAATCCCAAGATAAACGCCAGCAAAATTACGCCATCCAAACCCATCAGCCGGGCAAACGGATCAAGAAATGCCGCACAATGCTGTAGAATACTGGCGCCGCTTATTGTAATATTTGCCATCATCCAGATGATAAGCCCTGCCGGCGCTGCAACTGCGGCAGCGCGGCCAAGCACAAAGAGCGTCCGGTCGAGAATAGAGCGGATAATGACCCTGCCGATTTGCGGGCGCCGATATGGCGGCAATTCCAGTGTGTAGGAGGAGGCAACTCCGCGCAACAGGGTCTTCGAAAGCAGTTTGGTCGTCGCAAAGGTAACCAAAATTCCAAACAAGATTACAACCGTTAGAAGTGCTGCAGATAAAACAGAGGAAAACACACCGCTGGAAGCCACCACAAAAAACATGCTCAAAATCGCAATCAGCGTTGGGAATACGCCACCATCCAAAAGGTAAGGTTGCACCGGATTTTGCGTCTTTTGACACTACCGACGAGTAGATCGCTGACAAACTTCTACTCGCCGTCAATAAAAATATGCAAATCCTTTCCGTCCCAAACGATTTTCTTGATTAACAGCTTAATTAAGATACGTTTTTCATGGACCGAAAGCGATGCAAAATTATTTTTCAAACTTGCCAAAGCCCCGGCAAGCACATCAACCTGCATTTCCTTATCCGCAATTAGATCACCATCTTTTTGCAGCCGGTCTCGCTTTTTTATCAACTCTGACAGCTCTTTGTCGAGTTCGTTGATTCTTACGTTTACCCGCTGAATGAAAGCAGAGCCGAGATTACCTTGCGACAAGGTATTTACGAGATTATCCATTTCCTCGTTACACTTTTTAATTCGAGTATCAATAGTATTAATTGGATTCTCTCGCGTTTGCTCCTGTAAGTCACGTTTTAACTTTTCAAGCAGCTTAAAAATGCTTGAACTCTCGTCTGTGTACTTCATCAGATATTCGCAAACCATATCGTCTGCCTGCGGACCGTTTATGTTCTGAGAGTCACATAATTCTGTTCCTCCCCGCAACTTACTACTGCATATATAATCGTACAAGTCGGAGTTTCCACTTTTTCCGGAACGTTGTTTTGCAAACATACGACTTTGACACTTGTCACAGTAGATTAAGCCGGAAAGTAGCGAATAATCATTATGCATTTTTGCGGGCTTTTTGCCCGTTGGAATATTATCTTCAATAATATTCTGAACAGCAACCCACTTTTTACCGGAAACACGCCCCTTGTGACGGCCCATGGCTATGATCCATTTATCCATAGACTGACGCGGCGCGTGTTTCTTTTTGTAGTCACGCTTATTATAGGCGAGAATCCCGTACTTGTCCGAGCAATCCTTTTCTTCAAAGCAAACATCAGAGTTTTGAGCTGTGAAGTAATCGAGCGCGTCCTTGTCCGCTATGCAGTAGACAGGATTCTGCAATATCTGTTTGATACCAAGCAAGGAATAATACTTGCCGTTGCGCGACTTAAGCCCTTGCTTTATTAAAAACTTACTTACGCCAGCAACACTACGCAACTCCAGAAACTTCTCAAACATGATATCTACGGCGAAGAGTTCCTCGGGGTTATCTTTCAGCTTGCAAGAGGTTTTTACTTTCCCATCAATAATAATCTCTTGCAGCTTTTCAGATGTAAACCCCGTTGGCGTTGTGCCGCCAAGCCAACGTCCGGTGCGTGCAAGCATAAGCATATTATCGCGGACACGCTCTGCAATCGTTTCACGCTCTAGTTGAGCGAATACAGAAGCAATGTACATCATAGCCTTGCCCATAGGCTTTGATGTATCGAACTCTTCTTTGATACAGACAAACGAAATACTGCGATCATTCAGGTCCTCAATCAAAGAGGAAAAGTCGCTTACATTTCGGCTGATACGGTCAAGCCGATAGCAAACTATAAAATCAGGCTTTTTCAGCTTTATATCCCGCAGCATTTGTTGAAATTGCGGCCTGTCCGTATTTTTGGCAGAAAAGCCCTCGTCTTCGTAAATCGTAATATCAGCATCGGAAACGTCTGAAAACTTGGTATGAATGTATTGTTTACACATTTCAATCTGGTTTTCTATACTTTCACCTTTGCCGGTATAAACAGATTTACGACTGTACACGAAAAATCTCAAATGCTATTCGCCTCCCTTATGCTGTCCAGATAATCGGCAATAATTTTCGCACACAGGTTGGAAAGCGAGCGTCTATCTTTTTTCGCCAATTCATCCAGCATTTCCTTTTGGGCTTTTGTTATTGTAACAAGTACCCTTGTTTTCTCTTCCGAAACAGCCATACTATCCACCTCGTGTTAATCTTATCATAGTGTATCACTTAATGTCAATACATGAAAAACCATAATTCAAAAAAGTAAATAAAAAAACACTAAAAGAATACTTGGAGAAATTGAACCAATGGCTAAAACTGTGCTATATGTACAGGAACATGGGTTTGCAGATTTCTCTGACTTTCAAGAGGAAGTGGATCAGGCGACTATAAATCACAAAAATCTATCCAATAAGATCAAAGCAACAGAAAAACACATGACAGAGATTCTGGAATTAAAAAAACATATCATCCATTACGTTAAGACGCGGGATGTTTATATAGGATATCGTAAATCCGGCTATTCAAAAAAATACTTAGAAGCCAACGAACACGATATTATGCTCCATAAAACTACAAAGAAAGCTTTTGATGAGCTGGGATTGAAAAAGTTGCCCACAATAAAAAGCTTACAGGCCGAATATGCTGTGTTGCTTGCAGAAAAAAAGAAAGAGCATGGCAGAGAGTGAGATTCTGCCATGCTCTTTTATAAGCGCCGTCAGGTGCGTAGCCATCGGATTTTATCCGATGTGTATGTTTATAACACAGGGGGTTTGGGGAATCTCCCCAACAAGCTGCAATAGTGCCTGTGGGGGCCACTTTGCCCTGCTTGCAAAGGTTTGTTTTCAGCTTAACACTATCAACAGATTTGTTAAAAGCCTCTAAGTTATGCAATTTGCATAAAATTCAAAAAAAAATCCAGTTTATTTGAGCATTGAAAAATATGGATATTTACTATATTATATATTTATAAGTTTAGATAATATTAGGAGACATTTATGAAAAATAGAATTTCTGTTGTGTTATATACAATACATATTAGAAATACGACTAATTTTTATGTAATAATGACGTAAACATGTTTTGCCGGGCATGTTTACGTTCTTTTATTATAAAAAACAAATTGAAAGGTGGCTTAAGTTTGAAAATTGATACAAGCACGATGATAAATTTTTATAAAAAGATTGACAAATCTTTCGAGGTTACAGTTATTGGAAACAGTATGCAGCCAATATTAAATCAGGGAGATAAAGTTCGTATAAATCGTGAAGAAGACTATAAAGTCGGTGATATTATACTTTTTAGATATAGGCAGGAGGGTAATTTAATTCATAGAATTATCGGAATTGAGAATGGTGTATTTTGCTGCAAAGGCGATAACGCCGTAAGAAGAGAATATATACTACCTCGTCATATCTTAGGAAAAGCTATTTTTACTGATTGAAATAGCCTGAGACGACGGGTGAAGCAAGTCGCTATATACTGATTAATAATAAACGGCTAGACTAAGTAAGGCAATGAATGGGTTCTGCTTTAAATTCTAGAATGTATTTTTAAGGAGGTTTAAATGATGAAAGAACGTACATTGAAAATACTAGACGATGTGTTTAGTGAAACAGGTAATGAAACCGTGTTGATTAGCCGATCTGGAGATGATGAAGTAATAGTTCTAGGTGAAATTGAAACATTTATCTGGCAAAATATGTTTGACCATACTTATAATGAGTTAATTGAACTGATTAATTCAGAATACGAAATCGATGAAACAGTGAATGTTAAAAATGATGTTACAGCATTTATCGACGCACTCATTGAAAAAAAATTGTCCAAACAGTTGAAGGTGAAGATAATGGCACAGAAAAATATTGAAAATGTTTACATAGAAATCTGTAATCAGTGCAATTTAAAATGTTTACATATTATTGCTGCAAAAGATATTTCTTGTACATGCACTATTTATGAACTAACATATAGTCACTTAGAGGATGCAAAAATGCTGATTGAACATATTTTTAATTAAAAACAAGACGATGAAAGGAAGGGTCTATATGAAGAAAGGCATATCCGTATTTCTGGCGCTTCTGATAGTTTGTATGCTGTTTTCCGGCTGTTCACCCGCCCGGGACGGGAACCGGAATGCCGGTGATACTGCAA
Organism: uncultured Eubacteriales bacterium; assembly: GCA_934546935.1. Classification (GTDB taxonomy): domain Bacteria; phylum Bacillota; class Clostridia; order Oscillospirales; family QAMX01; genus CALWJF01. Next base: position 57,099 of record CAKTEH010000011.1, on the reverse strand, counting down.
ACGCCGAGGGAGGACTGACAATCTATGCGCTTGACGCGGAACTGTGGTGGAAAACTGCGGCGGAAAATTTTGAAAAACACAATGATGATGTCGCCGTACGTGTGGAGCTCTTTCAGACGGCAGAAGAGTTGGAAATGCGGCTTAACACCGAGCTGCCTGCCGGCGGCGGACCGGATTTAATCTTATATTGTCCGTTTACGAGCAATATTGATATGCAGCGTATGGCATACAGCGGCCGTTTCCTCGCGCTCGACGACTATTTTGCTGCGGACGAAACCTTCAACGCAGACAACTACTATGCACCGGTTTGGGAATACGGCGTATTTGATGGTTCGCGCTATGTCGTCAGCTGCGGCTTTACAATGCCGGGTATTATAACGACGGAGGAACGTCTTGCGCAAGGAGATTATGCGCAGTTATCCGGTTATGAGTACACAATGAAGGATTTGTTTGCCTGTATTGTGGAAGAAGCAGAGCGCCTGTCAGGCAGTACAAGCGATTTTGCATATTCTGTGCTCACGGATAATCTCAGCTATAGCAGCTGCCTGAATTACAGCGGGCTGCTGGGAATTGATTATGCGGCCAAAACACTGCATTTGGATCAGGAAAATGTACGCGAGCTGACTGACGCCTATCGCGAGCTGTACAACGAGCTTGTGCGTGCAAATGAAATCAGCCAGAAAGCTGCCAGTGTACAGGATATTATCGCGAGCGGGACCTTTTTTGCGTATACGTTTGATCCTGCCAACCTGATGCTGTCGGCAGCTACCGTCATGGAACGGGATTTAAACTTCACGGCAAAGGCTTTGATGCTGCCCCGTTATGAACAGGCGGACGAATATATTGCACAGTCTGTTCTGGAAATGGCAGTCAACAAAAATTCGAATCATCCGGAGCTTGCATACCGGTTTATCCGATCTGTTATGGATGGTCCTGCTTTGAAAGTAGCGGAACAGGGCGCCAACAGCAACTATTTTTATTCAATTAACCGCAGTGTTTGCGAAAGATATATAGAACAGGTACCGGATTTAATGGGTGCGCAGGCGCCTGGAAAGACGGCGTATACGCACGTCGAACCCGCGCTTACGCATGCGCTTGAGAATATGAGCGGATGCCGGAGTATATCGGGCAATGTAAATCAAATTATTGTTGAATCGATTATGCCCTACATCAATGGCGAGGATAGTTTTGATACCTGCTATGCAAATATGGTGGCAAAACTGCAGCTGTATCTGACGGAATAAGGATCGTCCTATGAAGCGTTTTGCGAAAACCTTGAATGAACGGCTGAGCTTGACGGGCCTGACATTCGTTGCGCCCAGTTTTGTATGCTTGCTGTTATTTTATATTTTTCCGTTGCTTGTCAGTGCATTTTATGCGTTTTATGACAGCGGTCGAGGATTTGGGCTGGCAAACTTTGCGCATGTGTTAGGTTCGGACGCTTTCCGGATGGCATTTTGGAATACCTGGAAGCTGTTTGCAATCGGTATTGCCGCGCTTGTTGTATTGTCGCTCATATTTGCGTTGCTGTTGAGTAATCTGGGCAAGTATAACCCTCGTCTGGTATTCGTCTTTTTGTCGGTTCTTCTGCTTCCCATTGTAGTACCGTCGTCGGTGACCGGTCTGTTCATTCAGGAAGTGTTCGGATCTACCGGCATCGTAAATGGGTTGATTACTGCAAAGGGAGCAGCACCGGTGAACTTTTTAAATTCACCGCTTTCGTTCTGGGTGCTTCTGATCCTGTATATTTGGAAGAATATCGGAATTGCAAATCTTCTGTTCTATGCAAGAATTAATACGATTTCCAAAGAGGTCGTAGAGGCGGCGAGAATCGATGGAGCCAATACAATGCAGCAGGTCTTCAAAATCCTTATACCGCAGCTGCACTCCGCTTTCCTTTTCGTGTTTGTAATCGGGATCTGGGGAGTTTTCAAGATGTCGCGTGAATCCTACCTGATCTTTGGCAATTATCCCTATACGACGGTTTATGGCCTGCAAAACTTTCTGAATAATCATTTCCAGAGTGCAAATTATTCGATCCTTTCTGCCGCATCCATGGTTTTCCTGTTGATGATTTCGGTTGTTCTGCTCGTGCCGCTGGCGCTGGACCGGGAGGGGAAATGAAATGAAACTTTCGAAACTGAAATTTGGCCGTTTTGGAACGATACTGCTGTTTTTAATGCTATCATTGCTGGTTGTGCTGCCGGTACTTTTCATGTTTTTCAGGTCGTTTATGAGTACGCGCGAAATCCTGTATTCTCAAACGGTGAATGCCTATACGCCGCTGAAACTGTTACCGGAGCGAATCAGCCTGGAGCAGTACAAAACCGCGCTGATCCTGGATCCGGAGTTTTATTCCTATTTTTGGAATTCCGTTTTCTTGGTTGTGCCAATTTTAGCCGGGAATCTGGTATTATCTACGCTCGCGGCATATGGATTCTCCAAATTTCGGTTTTGGGGGAAGCGTCCGCTTTATTTCCTCTTTGTCTTCCTAATTGTGCTTCCATATCAGGTGCTGCTGTCCCCGCAGTATATCGTTGTGCGTGAAACGGGCCTGCTTGGCAGCAGACTGTCCGTTATTCTTCCGCTGATGTGCGCGCCGCTTGGCGTATTCATGCTGGCGGGCTTTATGCGCAGCATAGAGGTCGGGACGTTGGAAGCGGCGCGGCTGGAGGGCGCAGGGGAAATACGGATTTTCCTCAAAATCGTCCTGCCGCAGGTAAAGCCCGGTATCTCCCTGCTGGCAATTTTTACACTTATGGATAACTGGAGCTTGGTAGAGCAGCCATTGGTGTTCTTGTCGAACAGGATGCGGTACCCGCTTTCCATTGCGTTGTCCTATATTGGAAGTGAACGCCCGGAAGTAATTTATGCCAGTGCGGTATTTTTCCTGATACCGGTACTTTTGTGCTTTTTCCTGGGAGTTCGTAGCATTATTGCCAACTTGGTGAAAATTATGGAGTGAGCGAGATGAAAATCAATAAAACGAATCGGTTTTTGGTGATCTGTCTGATTGTGTTCTTCTGTTTTGCATTTGTAGGAACCTATGTCTCGCGTTCAATCTATTTTAATAACCTTCCATATGTGAAAGTCACTGAAATTTCTCAGGGAAATCTGCAAAAGACATATCAGCTGGAAGCCGAAGTTGTCGCAAAAAGCGACGAATATAAAAGCGTATATGCACCGGCGGACTTAAAAATCACCGCGGTAATTGCTGAAAGCGGGGACAAATTGAGCCTTGGTGACGAAGTATTCCGGTTTGACACAGAGGAACTGGAATTGGCGCTGATCCGGCTGCAACTTCAGCAGTATGATCTCTCGGACGAAAAGGCGCGTTTGGAGGAAGCGTCGGAAAATGTCCAAACGGACGAAGAACGTGAAAAACTTGAGAAAATGCTACGGCAAAACGAGATTCTGAGTGCAAGGCTGAGTAGAAATATCGGGGTAATCGAACAATGGCTTGCGCAGGAAGGCATTGTGAGTTCCGCAAGATGCGACATTGTATCGATTCTGCCTGCCGGTACGCAGACGGTGTCGGAGGGACAGCTGCTGTATACATACACCCCGTTCCCCTGTGCAAAAGTCCTCGAATTTGCACTTTCAAAGGATGAAAAACGTCTTCCAACAGGAACGGAAGTTATCTGCGAGGTTACGGTCTTAAATGCCAATATGAATCAGATAGAGACCAGATCCGTTAAATTGCCGATCACACAGCGCAAAGAAACCGATACCGGCTGGCTCTATCGTGTATCGCTCGATGTTGAACAGCTGTATATGCATGCAGGCGATACGGCGTCCATTACGGTCTCGTATGTAAGCGGAAGCGAGTATAACAATGTTTTGCCGCGCGAATGCGTAAAATTTACTGCGGATCAAAACGGGTATATCCATGTGCTGCGCGAACGGGAACGGGGGTTTGGCACAGAATATTATGTAGAATCCATGTATGTGCAGATTCTTGAAATGGATGATGAGCGGGTAGCTCTTGCCGCAGATCCCGGCGCGCCGGTTGTGCTTAGCACAGACATACTTACCGAAGGGTCTACAGTCCGGTTTTGGTAAAATACTTTAGCAAAAAAAATAAATTCCACAAATCAGCCTGTGCTCACATAAATGATTTAGAATATATCTACACCGTATATATGTAATGTAGTATAGATGGGTTTCATGCTTCTCAGCGTCAGTATGTATTTGATCTTCATCATAAAAGTTATTAAATGGAAAGTAGTCCCATATAAAATGAATACTATAGATAACAATCGTATATATAGATTAAAATATATAATTGCGCAGTCTTTCTTTAATGATATTTATGATAGAAACTACGCAGTCATTAAAGGGCAGTGTCTTTCAATGCAGGCGTATAATAATCCATGCCAAAGGAATTCCGGAGATATCGATATATTGGTATCAAAAGAAGATTTAGAATATAAAATTATAATAACATAGTAAGATAACAGTTTTATTTATTCGTTAACCTACAATCTCGATATGAGGTTGTAGGTTTTTTATTATCTTGTTGAAAACTACGGTTTTGATGTATTGCCGCGATCCACCGTACCTTCATCTTATGACAAAATGAATGGAGGTACAAACGTAAATTCCCCCGAAGACAAACTGCTAGAACAGTACGAAGAAAAACAATGGCAAAAACGATTTCAACAGTTGAGGCGTGTATTGACGCCAACGCAGTATAGGAGGTTTTACCTTTATTGTGTCTGTAGGTTGAGTGAAAAACAAATTGCAGCTGTAGATAACGTTTCCCAGCAAAACGTTTCAAAATCCATCCAAGCGGCACGCAGAAAAATGAAACAAATTTTTGAAAAAAGGGTGTAAATCATACTGTTTTTCGGCGATAAGTGTAGGAGGTGAGTTCTATACACAAAATCCATACAAACAACTACATATAATCAACACATAACATTTTAATTGAACACCGTCAGATAACGAGCTCTCCAGCAATAGCCAAAGCAAAACACGCGCCATGACCTCACAAAATAGAGCGAGCGATTCGTCACTTTTGCAGAAACCGGATGGTTTCCGGTTTGGCGACGACAGCAGAGAGCAGATACTCCCCACCAGCTATAGTCCGAGCGTGTTTACAACCGTCGCAGGCAATAGGCTGAGAGGCTTCGTAGGTTAATCGGAGGTAAAAGTACGAGCGCAGCTTAACCAGCGGCGGTCTGACCGGTGATTAAATAAAAATTATAGAAATAAAGGGGTATACGTGCACCTTTCAATTAAATGTGCGCCATATCCATTTATTTTTATAATTTTTCCATTAAGAATAGGTTAGGTTGACGAGCAAAGTCAACTCTAGTGTGCTAACATAATTGTTTGTTCCACCGACTATATACAGATCGGCTTTCTTCACTCAGTAATAGTTGGGCCTTTTCCCTTTCGACAACAAGCTGAAATTAAAAACCAGCTGCCTCTATCGGTACAGCTGGTTTTTAATTTGTAATAGGACAAGTAAGGATGTTCATACAATGGAAATAAGCTAACCTTTATTAAAAGGAGGACGTGGATGAGAAACAATAGAATCCGTAACGTCGTCGTCCATATCGCAGACAACGCGGACATTCACGCCCTTGGGGATAAAGTAAGCATATTTCACGCCGATATGATTGAGCGAAAACTCAGGCAATCAAGCCTGTCAACGGAACAGAAAATTGCCGTTATCAATAAAATCATTGACGCTCTAAAATCAGGAGAGATCAACGGTGTCATTAAATAAGTGTTTGTGCAACCGCCATACTGTATATGGCGGTTTTGCTTTGTTCCGCTCCCAGCTTCGTAAAGTGAAAGGCTTTACACCCATAATCTCTGCCAGCTCCTCCTGTGTCAGTTTGTATTTTTTACGATATGCTTTGATTTTCTCCGCAAAGTCATCAAAGTCACGTAAAGGTAAGGTGAATTCAGCTGTTTCTTCCTTCTTGTCAGCACCCGGCAATATGATTGTTTCCCTTTGTGTGGTTGCGCAAAACGTCCATTGCATGGCACAAAATTGTTGGTTAGAATCGCCAGCAAGCGTTCCCTAGGAGAATCAATAATCCGGCAGCCCACAACCCCTGCGGCATTGCAGCCAAAGCCCATGCACATCGTCAGTGCCTGTTTTCCACAGGCGGAGCAGCGCTTAAAAGGCCGGTCCAGGTTATAAGCGATACGCGGAAGATAACCGGCATCCTCCAAAAGTGTAAACAACGGAAAGAAAATTGCCATTGGCGGCAGCATTACAGAAACCACCCATGCAAGCACGCGATACACACCAAGCACCAGCGCGCCATGCAGCCACTGTGGCGCATGCATGGCGGCAAACAATGCGCTGAGCTGATCCTGAATCCAGAAAAGCCCGTCGGCAAGCAGTTGGGATGGGTAATTCGCCCCGCTGATTGTCAGCCAAAAAATTATGGCTAGAAGTGCAAGCATAATCGGATAACCGCTCCAGCGACTTGTCAAAATACGGTCAAGCCTCCGGTCAAATGCCGCATATGTGTTTTTTTCGTAGATTACCGCGCCTGCACAGATCTGCTGCGCTGTGTTGACAAGTGCGGATACGATCAGATCCTTCAGCCGCTGCGCATCAATGCCTTCCGCCAAAAGCATAGATACCGCTGTTTCGCAAGCTTTCTGCAGCTGTGTATCTGCAAAGAAGTCTTCTGTCAAATATGCACGGACCTCCCGCGCCAGCGTTTCATCCATATCCAGCATTTGCAGGGCCAGCCAACGGCTGTTCAGCTGTCTACCGCAGCGCGCCATACAGCTGCATACCACCGGTTCCAGGATCTGTAGCGCAGCCTCTACAGGTTCCGGGTACCGGATATGCACCACAGCCTGCGGTGTGGACGCTGCGTTGCTTACCTGCTCCAACGCATCCAGCAGACCGGAAAGGCTTCGCTTCTTGCGCGCCACCGTGCTGACAACCGGAACCCCAAGGCGCTGAGAAAGTAGCTTTAAATCAATCCGAATATGTTTGCGTCGCGCTTCATCCATAAGATTGACACAGACAACCACCCTCTTTGAAATCTCCATTGTCTGCAACACCAAATTCAAATTCCGCTCCAGGCATGTCGCATCGCACACCAAAACAACCGCATCCGGATCCCCGAAGCAGACAAAATTGCGCGCAACCTCCTCCTCCGCTGAATGTGCCATCAAAGAATATGTACCCGGGATGTCAACCAGCACATAGCCGCAGCCCTTCCATTCACAGTACCCCTGTGCATTGGATACCGTTTTCCCTGGCCAATTTCCCGTGTGTTGGTTTAAACCGGTCAATGCATTAAAAACCGTGCTCTTGCCCACATTGGGATTCCCGGCAAGCGCCACGACCCGGTCTGAATCCCGCCGCCGCTGAATTTCCAAACCGGAATCCAGCGCCCGCAAACCAACCGCGCTGCTCGTCAAACCCATTTACGCTCCTCCTTTTCCATATTTTGCGCCAAAAAACCAGTAACGCAGCCTTTTGGCGCAAAACATCGCAGTCTATATTTCCTTCATCCGGATCTTCCGGCTGTCCTCAGCGCGTATGGCAATTACAGCGCCGCGGATCAGATATGCAGACGGATCTCCGGAAGGGCTGCGGCCAAGACATTCAACCGGCGTGTCTTCCACAAGCCCAATGTCCAGCAAGCGGCGGCGCATCGCGCCTTCCGTTTCCAGCGTATGCACAATGCCGCGCTGCCCTGGTTTTATGTCGAACAAAGAATACATATTTCCCAAAACTCCAAAATATGAATCTGGAACCCCTCCATGTGTATTCTATTCAGAAAGAAAGAAATGGTTCCGGGCTCCAAAAAGCAGCGATCCGCTTTGGCAGCATTTCCGCAAAAACCCCCCTTTGCAGGAAAGCGCTATGCGTTTCTTGCAAAGGGGGGTTTATTCTCACTGTATCCGGACTAACCCGATCTGCGGACAAGCTTAGCGCCGGCCCCGCCGGCCGCCCGTCTTACGATCGGTATTATGGCGCAGATCCGAAATGCGGCTGTCGCTTGACTGCATAAACGCCTTGAGCTTGTCTTCAAAACTCGTTGGCTGCGCAGGCGCACGAACTACAGAAGCTGCTGCCTGCGTACGCCTGGGAGTTGGAGCAGGCGCAGGCGCCTGCGCCTTTTTAATTGAAAGACTATAGCGCCCTGTATCATCCGCTTTCAGCACTTTTACGCTGACGCTCTGCCCTACTTGCAGATGCTCAGATATATCATTGACAAACTGATAAGAAATCTCGGAAATATGTACCATCCCAACCGCACCGCCGTCAAGTGCGACAAAAGCGCCATAGCGCGTCAGTCCTGTAATCTTCCCTTCTACAACACAGCCGATTTCGATGGCCATATATGGCTTCCTCCCAGATGTATATTACTTTCCGGTAATGTTGATATAAATCCGTTCGCCGTAATAAGCATATCCAAGCTTCTCACGCGCAATATTGGCAATTTCTTCATCTGTTAATTCCGAGTCAATTGCCTCTTCAAGCTCCTGATTGTGCACCTGAAGCTGATAAATATCGCTCTTTAAAGCGTCAATTTCTTCCTGTTTTGTGCGAAGGCCCGCGCTGATGTCAAAAATATTATATACCGCATAAATAACAAACAGGACAAACGCCACCTTCAAAAGGAATAAAGGCTTACGTTTTTTTTGCTTTGCTTTTCTTTTGTCCATTTTTTCTCCTTATAACCGCAGCACGCCACAGCTGCACGACAAGCAGCATCCCCAGAACCAGCGCCGCAAGCTGGTAGCTCCGCACGAGCCCGCCGCATACTGTCAGGAAAAAAACCGTCGCCGCGCCAAGCGCAAACAGGGAAAAAGCCAGATCCATCACAAGTTTCAATCTGCCGAACCAGTGCGTCAATACGTACACTGCCCCAAGCACAAACCCTAAAAGCAGCGAATATAAGAATTCCACTGCCTGGGCCGTATTGGAAACCATCATACTCAGCCAAACAACTTTGACAAAAGAGAACCGGAACGTGCAGCGCTGTATTCCAATGCATCAATCTGCCCGTGAATTACCAATCCGCCGTCATCAACGCTTAAGCGCTCCATCTTCAAATCCCGGCCGCGTATTACCAGCTTTCCCAATGTTGTATACAAGACAGTTTCCCGGTCGTCAAAATTCTCGATATCCTCTACGCCTGTAATACTAATTTTCTCCCGGTCCTGAATAACAACATTCTGCGGGATTTGCTTTTTCACCTCATGATCCGCCATCTTTTCACCGCCTCTTGCTCAATCTTACTCCATTGTATGGCGGACGTGCGGCAATTATTCCGAAATTTCCCGGTACAGTGCGCCGGCGGATGCTTTTGCAACATGCTCTTCAACCTGCAGAACCTCAACCTTCAAAACCCGGTTGGCATAGCCAATTTCAATTATATCCCCAGGCTTTACCTGATAAGACGCTTTAGCCTGGCGGCCATTTACCATAACCCGTTCCCCATCACAGGCCTCATTTGCAATCGTACGGCGCTTGATCAACCTTGATACCTTTAAATATTTATCCAGCCTCATTGCTTTGCTATCGCCTCTTTCATCACCTTGCCGGGGCGAAACGCAACCGTGCTTGTTTCGCGGATCTCAATCGTCTCGCCTGTGCGCGGATCCCGGCCGGCGTGTGCGGCGCGCGTACGGGGTTCAAAAGTGCCGAAGCCGGAAAAGGAAACTTTTTCGCCCTGTGCAAGACGCCCGATAACCAGATCAAAAAATTCCGAAACCATAACTTCCACATCCCGGCGCTGCATACCGGTTTTTTCCATCAGTTCCACAATAAGATCGCTCTTGTTCATCTTTTCTCCCTTCCAGGTCCGACAAGCATTTTAGCACGGCGTACGGCATTAAATCCTACCGCAGCCGGAGCAGTGTATATACATGAATATATTTAAATTAACATAAAAGTCCGAAACATGCAAGGCGTTTTTTATAATTTTCTACTTCAGCCTTAAAAAATCTGCAATTTTTTCACCTTTCGGGAGCATGACAATATCCTCCCTGTATATCCCATGTATCGCATACAACACCAAACAGTATACCACCGCTCCCACGCCAATTGCACCAAGCGTCCCAATTTTGGCGCCGAGCACGCCGCTGAGCGGCGGATATAAAAGCCAAACTGCAACCGCCATCACAAGCGCTGCTGCCGCAGGCTTTAAAATACTGCCCCAACGCCTTGGTGCAACACGGGATCGCTGGATTACAATAAGATTAAAAATTGTAATCCCCGCAAAACTGATAACCGTCCCCACCGGCGCGCCATAAATCCCGACCGTCGGGATCCCAATAAGAATGTAGTTGATGATTAGCTTCACCGCAGCGCCAAAAAACATGGACCACAGCGATACCCGTTCCTTTCCGATTGCCTGCAAAATACCGTTGGTAATGGAGACGAAACAGATAAACACCGTAGATACCGACATCATACGCAAAAGCGGCGTTGCCGTTGCAACATCATCGGTAAACAAAAGACCAAGAATCGGCCCGGTCAGGATAAAAATCCCGGCGGCGCAGGGAAATGCAATCAAAGACGTCAAACGAAGGCCGCTCTCTGTCGTCCGTACCGCCGTTTCCCTTCCGCTTGTAACAAGGTTTGCAGAAATAATCGGGATCAGGCTAACGGTCAGTGAGGCGATTAGAGTCTGCGGCAGATTCATAATGCTGACGCACATCGTCTCGTAAATCCCATACAGTGCGCTTGCGCCGCTTTCCGTATAACCGATAGCCTGCAGCCTCGACTGGATGATATACATGTCAATAATATTCGTCAGCGACATGATACTCGAAGCAATAGCAATCGGTATGGCAATAGAGCCCAGGGTTTTGGCAAGCTTTGTCCTGCGTTCACTATGCTCCTCCTGCCTGGCATGCAGCGGGCGGCGGATCCATGTTCTGACCATCAAATACAGTGCGCTGACTGCCGTGGATACAACAATACCGCCTACAGCCGCCGCAGCAGCGTATTCAATACTTGCACCGTTGGCAATTGCAAGATAAGCAAACCCGTAGCCAAATACCAGCTTTACAACTGCTTCCAGCGTCTGAGAGATTGCAGTCGGATACATATTGGACAGACCCTGGTAAAAACCGCGATAAGCAGAAGCAACTGCGCTGAAAAACAACGCCGGGCCGAACATCAGCACGCTCATGTAAGCGCGGGTATTCGGGATAGATTCTACAAAAGGCCGGGCAACACATATTAGGATCAGACACAGCGCCGTTCCCAGAGCCAGCATAACCGACATCGTAATATGGAAGATCCGTTTTGCCTGCGCGCTGCGCCCAAGCGCCGCGGCTTCGGCTACCATACGACTGGTGGCCACGGGCACGCCGGCAGCCGCAACATTCAATAAAAAGGCATACGGCATGTAAGCGGTATTGTAAATTCCCATACCGTCGGCGCCGATCAGGTTTTTCAGCGGGATCTTATAAATCGCGCCGATCAATTTGATGACAATATTGGCGATGATCAGGATCATCGCTCCCTCAAGGAAGCTTTGCCGTTGGATATGTCGGGTATTATGTTTCAAAAGCTGTTCCTCCGTCCGCCGCTTTCAAGAATGCAGTAAGGGCATTACATCGTCGCAGAATTCCCGGATAATCCTTTCATGATCAATATTCGGGTATGCCCCATTTTCATATATTATGCGGCCTCTGACCATTGTAAGCCGGACATCCGAGGCATTTGCGCAATAAATTAAATTCGACAGCAAATCCCGCTGCGGCACAAGCCCGGGACGGTCCAGATCCAGCATGACCAGGTCTGCATCATAGCCCTGCGCAATACGTCCGCAGTTTCCATAGCCAAGGGCCTTACAGGCGTTTACCGTTGCAAAGCGGAATACCTGTGCACTATCCAGCGCCTGTGCATCACCCTTGCGGTACTTCTGCAGCAGCACGGCATACTTCATCTCTTCAAAAAGGTCCAGGCTGTTGTTCGACGCTACGCCGTCAGTCGCTATACTGACATTAATCCCATGCGCAAGATAGTCTGTCACCGGCGCAATACCGGAGGCAAGCTTTAAATTGCTGACCGGGCAATGGGCAAGGGACACATCATTACGCGCTAAAATTTCCAGTTCCCGTTCATCAACCCAAACGCCGTGCGCAATCAAAGGTCTACAGGCAAAAAGCCCATTTGCCTCCAATACCGCCGCAGGGGTGTCGCCATACAGCTTCCGGCAGGCTTCCACATCTTCGCGCGCCTCAGACATATGCATAATCAACGGAACCGGACGGCGTGCAACAAGCTTGCCCACCCACTCCCATACCTGCGGGCAGGTCGTGTGGACGCTGTGAACGCCGCACACCGGCGTAATCAGCGTATCTGCGGAGAATTCAGCAAGCAGTTGTTCCGTTTCCAGAATGCTCCGGTCGTCCGGCGAAAAATCCTGCGTACACAACGGCACGTTGCCAATATTGCCGCGCATGCCGAGCGCACGTACGCTTCGGGCCAGTTGTGGCGCACAAGCGTACATATCGCAAACCGCCGTCGTCCCGCCCGCAGCAGCCTCCAGAAGCCCCATCTGTGCCGACAATTCAATCATCCGCGGCGTCATTCGGCTTTCCAAAGGGATAATCGATCCAAAAAGCCAGTCATTGAGGTTCCGGTCATCGCACACGCCGCGCAGCGCCGTCATCGCAATATGGGTATGGGTATTTTTTAATCCGGGGATCAAAAGACGGTTTCTTCCAGGAATCACGCGCTTTGCAGGCTCCAACGGCGCAGTATCGGAAATCCAGCAGATTCCTGCATGGTCCACACCGACGTACATATTTCGTTTCTCTCCGTCGATCGGATCCAGAATACTAATTTTTTCGAATAAATATTCCATATTTTTTCTTTTTTCCACACAAAGAATCCGGCGATTCCCTCGCCGGATTTTTATTATGTTTACGCTTTCCGGACGATTCCGGCCCTATCATAACAGACGCGGCAGAACATGATCCTATTTCCACGCTCTTCCTGCAAACCGGATACCCGCACAGAAAAAATCTTATAACGATTCGGTCTCGCCTGCACATGCATTGGTTTCGGCAGCCTTTTCCTCGTCCGCACCGCAGCAGGCAGCCGCCTCGGGCTGCGCACAGCATTCAGGCTGTGCATTTTCACAGCTGCATGCGGCATCTTCAGCCGCCTCTTCCGAAGGCGCTTCACATTCTTCGCCGCAGGGCTCTCCGCAGACAACTTCAACCTCCATTTCCGGCTCGGGACGCTCAATCCTTGTACCGCAGGCAGAACAATAAGCCGCACTCTTTCCTACATTTTTCCCACAGCTCGGGCAGGTATACGCCGCTTTTGCCTTTGCAAGCGCATCTTTCAGTGCCTCAAGCTCCGCCTGCTTCCCGTCGATTTCTGCCAATACTTCATCAATTGCCTCCGGATCAATTTCTTCCCCGCGGTGCACTTCATACAAAAGCTTCCCCGCAGCTTTAAAATCCGCATCAATCTGCGATCCGAGTTCCATTACACGGAAATTGAGCTTGGTATTGGACATCCATTCCTTACCCAGTTTCGTGGCCTTATTGCCGACCTGCTGCGCAGTAGATTTTACTTTATTCAAAAGATCCCTTACATTGATTTCCATATGTGATACTCCTTTCAGTCCGCTTTTAGAATTTATATTTATATTATAAACCTGTCTTATGGCAAAGGCAAGATTTTTTTCAAAAAAGAGGCGATTTAATGCGATAACCCTTCATTTCCGATGAATTCCCGCATCATGGAATCGCTCGGAATCCAAGCAAGATCCAGTTTTTCAACGGCGCGAAGCTTTTCTGCAATATCCGCAAGCCCAACTGCCGCCAGCGCCTGCGGATCCAATCCCGAAAGCGCATCGCCGGCCGCAACAGACAGCATGCCGGGCTCATAGGCCATTGAAGTATCAATTAAAATATCCGCATTTGCCTTCGATGGCAGTACATAACGCCGTTCACCCCGAATCACATTGGGCCACAAGGATAGCGTGCGTGCAAAATCTGCGCTGCGGAAGCGCACATCCCGCACGCTGCGGCGCAGAAAACGCAACGCCTCCGGCGTTAGAAAAAGTTCTCCATCCTTTGTCACACGCATACGCGGACTGATATAAATCCGTATTGCCGGGCCTGTATCGTCAAACAGGTCCGACAGCGCATGAAGCCCCTCAAAAATAACCGCGCTCCCCTTTTCGCGGCAGATCCGCCGCCCGGACAGGCTCTGTATGCCGGTATGGAAATCATACTGCGGCAGCTGCACTTCGCCGCAGGCAGACAGGATCTGCATATGCTGGCGCAGCAGGGCAATATCAAGCCGTTCCGGAGCTTCAAAATCAAGCTCCGGATTATGACGGTCTATCGTCATAAAATAGTCATCCATACTCACTGTCTGCGTTCGGATCCCAAGCGCCGCAAGCCGCGCGCACAAACGGTATGCGCTGGTCGTTTTTCCGGAACTGGATGGGCCGGCAAGGAGAATAACCCCTGCCCGATTGACATTTTCTGCAATTTCCTGCGCGGCAGCGTCAAGCTTTGCAAAATATTCCTGCTCACATACCTTGACAAATCCCTGTGCATCTTCGCGCAGCTTTGTATTAATCCATTCCAACTCCCGGTAATTGCGATAGTTTATATTGTTGCGTTTCATTTTACCTTCCTCCCCGCGCCTGCTTCCGTGCCAACTTTTTGGAAAGCTTTGGTGCCTGCGTTTCCCTCTTCGGCTTTAGCGGACGTTTTTGAGCAGTAAATACAAAATATCCGTCATCTTCTTCAACCCTTACACCGCCAAAAACAGCAATTATCCGGTTTTTATACCATTCCCTTCGCTTGGTTACCATAACCAGCCAGCCGCCTATGCAAAGATGCTCCCAGCTTTGAGCGATAAATTTTTTAGCCACGGAAAAGTCGCTCTGATACGGCGGATTTGAGAGGATCAGCGTATAGTCGTATGCCTCTACAGCATCCAGGCCGTCGCTTACAGCGACCTGGACTGCAAACCCGCAGCGCTGCATATTTTCAGCTGCGGCGCAGGCAGCCCGTACATCCACATCGCATGCATCCACGCGCGCAGCACCAGCAATGCAGGCATATGCACTGACATAACCCCACCCGCATCCCAAGTCCAGTACCCGGTCCGCGGCTGTAATGGAAACATGGCGGAGCATTGCCATCGTGCCCCGGTCAGGAGCGGATGGGGAAAAAAGGCCTTCTCCGGTTTTAAAAACCACTTCCTGTCCAAGGATCGGCAGGACAAGCTCATTCCTCATAAAAATACCGTTTCATCCAATCAAAATCTGATAGAATCTCGTCAATGCGCGTAATATATTCCCTTGGGTATTTGGGGTTGACGCGCCGCCGGATCCCATGCCGGGTCAGTTTCGTCGAAGCGCCCGCTCCCAGGGCAATAACATCCCCGATTTCTTCCATCATACAGATATTGTAAAAGCATTCTTCCCCTGGCTGTGCAAAACCGACATTTTCAAAGCTGCCGCCCATATTCTTCTGCCTGTAAAGATAATATGGCACATAACCCATCCGCGCAAGCGTTTTGCCTGCATAATCCAGCATCGTATGCAGCCGCTGCGCCGGCGCGGGTTGATAAGCAGCCTCATTCAAAAAACTAGAACGCTTCACCGCAAGGGTATGTACTGTAACATTTTCCGGCGCAAGCGCCGCCACAGCATCAAGCGTGTTTTGAAAATCCGCTTCCGTCTCTCCGGGAAGGCCCGCGATAAGATCCACGTTGACCGCACGGAAATCCGCCTGGCGCGCGAGTGCAAAAGCCTGATAGAAATCGGCGCTCGTATGCCGCCGTCCTATCGCTGCAAGCGTACGGTTATGCAGAGTCTGCGGATTGACACAGACACGTTGTACGCCGGACTCCCGGAGCGCCGCAAGCTTTTGGGCGTCGATTACGTCAGGACGTCCGGCTTCAACAGTAAATTCCGCCGCCGGCGCAAGCGCGTGCAAACGCGCGCATAATCCAGATAAGCTTTCCGCATCCAGAACCGCAGGCGTACCACCACCGATATAAATGGCGCGGACATGAAGTTGGCAAGCATGAACAAGCGCCTCCAAAGCGTTAAGCTCCCGCATAAGCGCCCGGAAATAAGCTTCCCCATAACGCGCGTAATCCCCCGCTGACATGCTGACAAAAGAACAATAGCTGCATCTCGACGGGCAGAAGGGGATATGCACGTAAAGCAGGATATCACGCGGCCTCAAGCTTTCCTGCGCGGAGAATGCGGCTTCCGCCGCCTGGGTGCATAACCGCGCCTTCTGAGGCGTTACAAAATAGGTCCTTTCCAGCCAACGCTGCGCCTGCTGCGGGGATTTCCCCGCCTCCAGCTGCGCGCGCACCAACTTGGCCGGACGCACACCCGACAGCATCCCCCACTCCGGCGGCACATCCAGAAGCGGCAGCGCAGCCCTGTACAGGGCACGGGCAAGCGTCAGGCGGTGCGCATGGCGGCAGGCATACGCATCCTCTGGCTTTGCCGACCATGCACAGGCGCGGGACTGCCGTCCTGCACGCGTTATCCTGCATATCGCATTGATACGCGCCTGGGTCTGGGATACCCGGCACCGGATTTCAAGCTCTTCCCCTGCAAAAAGCGTCTGTGCAAGCTGCTCCAGCGTATAATGGGCGTCGCTGCCCTCCAGCAGGATCTGCATTATACGGCGCGCACGGCGCGAAGCATGTCGGTATTGGCCGTACGCTCCCGCGCAAGCGTTGTGGAAACATCATGGCCGGGATACACAATGCGGTCTCCGGGCAGGCCATACAAGCGGCGAAGCGATGCCTGCATATCCGCAAAGCTCCCGCCGGGCAGGTCGGTACGTCCGCAGTCATCCTTAAAAAGCGTATCCCCGGAAAAAATAACTTCCCCATTATCATAGCAAACGCTGCCGCGCGTATGCCCCGGCGTATGCAAAACCGTAAATTCTCCCCCTGCCAGCGCCAGCCGGTCGCCATCTTTCAGTCTTATATCCGCTTTAGCCGGTTTTATATAGATGTCGGGCATACGCAGCGAACGGGTTTCCGTGTGATCCGGCGTTTCCACGCAGCCTGCCTCCAGTTCATGGACGCACACCAACGCCCCGGTTGCAGCCTGTACATCGGCAAGCGCAAGGATGTGGTCAAAATGGCTGTGCGTAAGGAGGATATGCGTCACATGTAGGCCGTTTTTTTCAATAAAACCCAGGATTTTTGCAGCGGTATCCCCCGGATCCACAATAAACGCTTCACGCGTCTGCGGGTCAAAAGCAATATAGCAGTTGGTGCGGATAAGCCCAACCGGGATGGTTTCAATCTTCATGATTTTTTCCTCTTTAGTTCATTGGAGTCCAGCAAAATTGTTACAGGACCGTCGTTATGCTGCTTTATGTGCATATGCGCGCCAAAAATACCGGTCTGCGTCGCAGCGCCCTCAGCACGGCAGCAGTCGACGAAATACATATACAGCGCCTGCGCTTCCTGCGGAGGCATTGCGCCGAAAAAGCTGGGACGGCGTCCGCCTGTACAGTCCGCGGCGAGGGTAAAATTGGACACAACCAGCAATCCGCCGCCAGTTTGCAGCAGGGAAAGGTTCATCTTGTCATTTTCATCTTCAAATACCCGAAGCTGTACAATTTTTTTCGCCAGGATAGCTGCATCCTCCTGCGCATCCCCCTGTACAACGCCGAGCAACACAAAAAGCCCGCCTTCGCAAGCGCCTACAACGCGGCCTTCTACTTCCACCTGCGCGCCGCGCACCCTCTGAATTACCGCTTTCATCGCTTCACCGTATAATCCGCGTCACTTCATCAACGCCTTCAATTTTTTTCAATTTGATCACAAGCTGCCCAAGCTGTTCGGCATTATGCA
Organism: uncultured Eubacteriales bacterium; assembly: GCA_934546935.1. Classification (GTDB taxonomy): domain Bacteria; phylum Bacillota; class Clostridia; order Oscillospirales; family QAMX01; genus CALWJF01. The sequence continues at coordinate 39,269 of CAKTEH010000011.1, read as the reverse complement.
GGTTAACCGTCACATCAACCACCACGTTGGAAGCGACGTCGTTTGCCTTCATGTTAGTCAGGCTGATATTCATTTCACTAATCAGGCGCGTAATATCTGCCAGGATGCCAATGCGGTTTACACCGGTAATCTGGAGCGCAGCACTGTAATATTCCTCCGTCCTGGTTGCCCAGCGGACTTTAATTACCCGCTCCGAATTCTCCGGATTTTTCAACAAGCCTATAATATTGGTGCAGTCTGCCCGATGGATGCTGACACCTGCGCCTTTGGTGACATAACCCAGGATATGATCTCCAGGGATTGGCGTACAGCAGTGCGCAAATTTAATCAGGCAGTTATCTATCCCCTCCACGATCACGCCGGAGGTGGGCTTGGTTTCCTTCACAGCCCGTGGTTGGCTGCGCTGGGCGCGTTCGAGCCGGTTATGTTCCTCAACGAGATGGTTGATAACCTTGCGCACGCTCAGCCCGCCATAGCCAAAAGCCGCGTACATATCCTCCATTGAATCAAATTTGTAGCGCTTAAGTACCTGTGCCTGCCGCTGCTCGTCGTCAAACATATGGGTCAGCAGGTTCCGGCGCAGCTCAGATTCAAATTCCTCGCGTCCCCGTTGGACGTTTTCCTCCCGCTTTTCCTTTTTATACCACTGCTTGATTTTATTGCGCGCTTCCCCGGTTTTGGCAACTTTCAGCCAGTCCCGGCTCGGCCCGCGCGAGGCATTGGAAGTCACGACTTCAATAATATCCCCATTCTGCAAAGGCCGGTCAAGCGGGATCATCTTGCCGTTGACACGGGCGCCGATCATCCGATTCCCAATAGCGGAATGGATCGCATAAGCAAAGTCAATCGCGGTCGAACCCATCGGCAGATTGACAATATCCCCTTTCGGAGTGAAAACAAAGACCTCGTCGGCAAAAAGCTCAATACGCAGATCAGAAATAAACTCTTCGCGGTCATCGTTTTCCTGCTGGCTCTCCAGGAAACGCCGCACCCAGGCAAACATTTCGTCCTGGCTGTTTGTATGGATATTGTCCTTATATTTCCAGTGCGCCGCAATACCGTATTCCGCGGTATTGTGCATATCCCAAGTCCGGATCTGCACCTCAAAGGGCATGCCGTCACGGCCAATGACAGTGGTATGCAGGCTCTGGTACATATTGGGCTTGGGTGTGTAGATATAGTCTTTAAACCGCCCGGGCATAGGATGGTAAAGCTCATGTACCAGCCCCAGCACATTATAACACTGTGGGATTGTATCCGTGATTACCCGCACAGCGTAAATATCATAAACCTGCTCGATGTCGCGGTTATGCATATACACTTTATTATAAATACCGTAAATATGCTTGACACGGCCCTCCACACAGGCTTCTATACCATGCTCATGCAGATGCGCTTTCAGCCGTTCAATGATGCTGTTGAGCAGACTCTGGCGTTCCGCTTCATTGCGGTGCAGATAATCAATAATATATTTATATCCAACCGGGTCAAGATACATGATCGACAGGTCTTCCAGCTCATCCTTGATCGCGTTCATGCCAAGCCGGTGTGCAATCGGCGCATAAATCTGCATGGATTCAAAAGCTTTAATCCGCTGTTTCTGTTCCGGCCTGTACATCAGCGTGCGCATATTGTGCAGCCGGTCGCAAAGCTTGATAATGATAACATGGATGTCCTTCGCCATTGCCAGAAACATCTTGCGGATGTTCTCGCTTTCTTCTTCCTCGGGGGTTACATGCGGCATGCGCGTCAGCTTCGTTACCCCTTCCACCAGATCGGCAGCCCGCACGCCAAACGCCGATTTGATCTGTTCATAACCCGTATCCGTATCTTCAATACAGTCATGCAGCAGGCCGCCGATGATCGTATCGGCGTCGCTGGTATAATCCGTCAGGATTTCCGCCACGGCAAGCGGGTGGATAATATACGGTTCCCCAGAAGAACGAAGCTGTCCCATATGGGAGCGCTCCGCCGTTTCATAGGCGCAGCGTATGCGCTGCGCATCTTCATTGGAACAGTTGATTTTTTTTATAATTGCTTCTATCTTTTCGTTCATATTTACACCCGTAATTTTCCCGATATCAAAAATAAAGCAGGCAAACTGCCAAAAATCCCTGTATACGGATATTTTCCCAATTAACCCGCCGGCAATTCCAGCACATCTGCAATCCATGCAGATGAAGCTTGCACAAAATCTGTTATTTCTTCAAAACGCAGATACCGGACAGGAGTGGCATGCAGGCTTTTGCCTTCATCGAACCAGGAAAGCGTGCGTTGTTTCCACGCTTCCACTTCCCATGCGCTTACCAATCCTTCTATACCGGCAGCAGACGCCGCGTACAAAGCATCCCATACGGCAGCGCACCGCGGCCAAATCTTATAAAGGACAAAATCAAGCTGATCGGCATCCGTATAATATGCCGCACGGATATCTTCGGCAGGATCCGGATCCTGCCGGTATCTTTGCGCATAAGACAGGTATACACGTTCCTTCCAGAAATAATCCGTCAGGATATGGATGCCATAGCCAAGGCGAAAATCCCGCTGCGGCGCTTTCTGCTGCGTCCGGATCCAGGCCAGCACGGTTTCCTTCCATAGTACCCTGTCTATCCGCAGATGCGAGCGGTCCTTATCCTCCCGTGTATAAGCTGTGCGCATATGAACACTGTCCGGCGCAATCGAGCCAAGATAAAAAGCCCCTTCATCCTCAATCCCCATTGTACGAACAAGGCTGTCCGCAACTGCAAAATGTACCATCGGCAAAGGCATACACATACACCTCCGTCCTTTTTTCTCCGGACACACAGTCAAACTGCAATCATATAAAAGAATGATGAAAAGCCGGAGCAATTCGGCTTTTCATCATTATACTACAATTATAACCGTTTTTCAATCATACAAGCGCCGCGGCCTGCTTCAGCCTGCAAATCAGCTCCGACTGTCCCATATCCCTGCGCGCATGCCCTGGAACCATCTCTACACGCATGACAAAACCGTCATAGGAAAATTTCACAAACCCAAGTTCCGCAAACGCGGCGGCACAGACCAGCAGTTTTCCGGCGTTCATCTTTACACCGCTTTCCGTTTTGATCCGGAGCGCGGCATCCTCCGGCGGGCATTTGAACTTCCCGTCCACCATTTTGGAAACAATATATTTCCAGGCGCACACCTGTTCGCTTCTGCATGGATACAGATAGGCAGCCTGCGGCCCGGTAAGGGAAATACCGGCAATAAATTTACGGTAAAGATCGATATCCCGCGCATTAATCCGTTCGGAGGTACGCGAAAGCCGCACATCTTTTAAAATAAACTGCACGCTTTGACCACGGAAGGTATTAATATCTGCATTAAAAACAATGTCCACATAGCTGCCTTTGACAAACGGCGCATCATAGACGGTCGCACAAAACTGTACTGCGTCAAAACGCTGATCCCGCGCAGCCAGTGTCAAACGCATATGGCGGTCGTTTCCAATTGGCACAACACAGGCTACCCGAAGATCCCGCAGACAGAACACAGGTTGCGGGTTTGCCATGCCGAAAGGCTCTAAAACAGAAAGCGAAGCAATTGAAGATACGGAAAAATCCTCCGGTTCCGCCTCACAGTCCACATATAAAGTCGGGATGCAGGCGTCGGGACGAAGCTCGCGCTTTGCATATGCAAGGAACGCACTCCGGAACGCCTCCAGGTTCTCTTTTTTCAACGTAAGCCCTGTCGCCAGCTCATGGCCTCCGAATTGCGTCAGGTATTCGCTCGTCGCGCTCAATGCCGCAAAAAGATTAAACCCCTCAATACTGCGGCCGGAACCACGGGCTTCTTCCCCATCGACGCAGATCAAAATCACAGGTTTTCCAAGCTGGTCAGCTAACTTGGAACTGACAATCCCGATGACACCGTGATGCCAGTTTTCATCCCAGAGCACCACCGCGCTGTCATTGTCTATATCGCATTGCGTGGCGATCTTTGCAAGTGCGGAATCCCGGATCCCGTTTTCCATTTCCTGCCGCTGCCGGTTCATTGTACACAGCTCATCGGCAAGTCGATCCGCCTCGCTTTGCGTTTCCGTCAGAAACAGTTCAACAGACTTATATGCGCACCCAAACCGTCCGGCGGCATTGATGCGCGGAGCCAATACATAGCTGACCGTAATCGCACTGGCGCGTTTGGATTCATCAACTCCGGATTTTTGCGCCAAAGCGATGTAACCAAGCGGTGGGTTTTCCGCCAGACGCTCCAACCCAAGGCCGGCGATAACCCGGTTTTCGTCCACAAGCGGCATCAGGTCCGCAATCGTCCCAAGCCCTGCCAGCGCCGCGTATAGGACAATGGCAATGTCCAACTTCTCCGGCCCCATCAGCGCGCAGACCAGCTTAAAAGCAACGCCAACACCCGCAAGCTCTTTAAACGGATACCGGCTGTCGAACCGCTTCGGATTGACAACCGCTTCCGCGTCCGGAATCTGCTCCCGGCATTCATGATGGTCCGTAATCACGATTTTCATGCCCAGGCTATGGGCAAACTCCACCTCTTCATACGCTGTGATCCCCGTGTCTACAGTAATTACAAGCTTAATACCCTGCGCCGCCAGCTTTTCCAGCGCACCGCAGCTGACGCCATAGCCTTCATTCAGCCGGTCCGGGATATAATAAACGCACTGCGTATCCACAGATCGGAAATATTTTAACATAACACAGGTCGAAGTCACACCGTCGACGTCATAATCTCCGAAAACCGCGATTTTCTCCTTGTTTGCAATGCTTTCCCGGATGATACCGACCGCTTTGTCCATATCCGGCAACAGGTAGGGATCATACAGGCTCCGGGCATCGTACTCCAGCCATGCTTCCGCAGAGGGGCCGTCAGCAGCGCCGCGCGCCGCCAGGACACGGGATGCAAGCCGGGACATAGCCGTTTCTTTTTCGATGCGCTGCGTACGCTCTTTTGAATACTGTTTTGAAAACATCCAGCTCTTCTTCAGCTTGCCCACCACCTTTTCCGTTCGGAATTTTATGTAAACCAATAATTTGTTAATTAATTATAACAAAAAGTAACAAATATTTCAAGGGTTTTTCCTAAGAAAATCCGTACAAATCACCAGGATTATCGTTCCGGTTTTTGCGCCGGAAATACAGTTGCGCTTGATAAAATGTTTTTCCTGTGATATAATCTTGATAACCAAAATCGGCATACTGCAATTCATTATCAATACACAGGAGGATTTTTTTGTGGCATACTTAATTGGTATCGACATCGGTACGTCCGGTACGAAAACCGTGCTTTTCGACGAGTCCGGCACTACGATCGCATCCGCGCTGCGCGAATACCCCATGTCTCAGCCGGCTAACGGCTGGGCAGAACAAGACCCGGAGCTGTGGTGGAATGCAGTCTGTGAGACCCTGAAGCAGGTCACAGCGGGCATCGACGCTTCCGAGATCAAAGGCATTGGCCTTTCCGGCCAAATGCATGGCTCCGTACTGCTCGACAAAAATGGCCGCGTACTCCGTCCCGCCATTCTCTGGTGTGACCAGCGCACCGTAGCCGAATGCGAGGAGATCACCTCCATCATCGGTGCGCAGCACCTTATTGAACTGACCGCGAACCCTGCGCTCGTGGGCTTTACTGCGCCGAAAGTCCGCTGGGTTTATAACCATGAACCCGAAATTTACGCAAAAATCGACAAAATCCTTCTTCCGAAAGATTATATCCGTTATAAGCTGTCCGGCGAGTTTGCAACTGAGGTGTCCGACGCTTCCGGTATGCTGTACCTCGACGTTGCCAATCGCTGCTGGTCCAACGAAGTCCTCGAAAAGCTTGACGTTGATAAGAACTGGCTGGCTCCTGTTTATGAGTCCCCGGTTATCAGCTCCGTTGTCAATGCAGAGGCTGCGGCACTTACCGGCTTAAAGGCCGGCACCCCCATTGCAGGCGGCGCGGGCGATCAGGCTGCCGGTGCTGTCGGTAACGGCATTGTGCGCGAGGGCGTTGTTTCCGCAATGATCGGCACCTCCGCCACCATCTTTGCACACACCGATACCGTTAAGGTCCACCCGTCCGGCGTCATCCAGAGCTTCTGCCACGCCGTACCTGGCGCATGGCATCTGATGGGCTGCACCCAGGGCGCGGGCAGTTCCCTCCATTGGTTCCGCGACGCTTTCTGCGGCCCCGAAATGGATACCGCAAAAGTTATGGGCGTTGACCCATACTATCTGATGGATCAGGCCGCCGCCAAGATTCAGGCCGGCTCCGAAGGTCTCATTTATCTGCCCTACCCGATCGGCGAACGTACCCCGCACTGCGATGCCGACGCCCGCGGCGTGTTCTTCGGCATCAACCTCCAGCATCAGCGCGCACACTTCATCCGCTCCGTCCTTGAAGGCGTTGCATTTTCCCTGCGCGACAGCCTTGAAATCCTCCGCGATTTTGGTATTTCCGCAAGCGAAGTCCGTGCTTCCGGCGGCGGCGGTAAGAGCAAAGTCTGGCGCAAGATCCAGGCTGACGTTTACAACGCACCGATCACCACCGTCCAGTCCTCTGAAGGCGGCGCGCTCGGCGTAGCCATCCTTGCGGCAGTCGGCACCGGCCTGTACTCCAGCGTTCCGGAAGCTTGTGATGCGATCATCCGCACCAATGAGCCGCTTATGCCGGATGCAGACCAGGCGAAGATCTATGACGGATACTTCCGCCTTTATGACCGCCTCTACCAAGCGCTCAAGGTTGAGTATAAGGAACTTGCAAAACTTTATTATTAAATCCCATCTTATGCAGGATATGAAAAAAGCTCCCTCCGGGAGCTTTTTTCAATATTCCCCGCTATACGCACAGCGCGTGCAGGGCAGAACTTATCCCCCGGAACCAGATGCAGCCCGGGGGATTTTTTATCGTCATTTTTCCTTTTTCTGATAGTATTGCGCCTGCGCATTCCAAAGCTGGGTATACTTCCCAACTGCGGCGAGAAGCTGCTCATGCGTGCCGCTCTGGACCTCCCGGCCTTCATCAAATACCGCGATTGTCTCGCAAAACCGGCAGGAAGAAAGACGATGGGAAATATAGATCGCCGTCTTATCGCCAACCAGCTCCTTGAATTTCGTATATACTTGTTCTCTGCAATCGGATCAAGCGCAGCCGTCGGCTTATCCAGAATGATAAATGGCGCATCCTTGTAAAGTGCGCGCGCCAGCGCGATTTTCTGCGCCTCGCCCCCGGAAAGCTCCACGCCGTCTTCAAACACCTCACGGCTGATATACGTATCCAATCCCTGTGGCAGGCGCTCCACCATCGCGGAAAGCCCTGCCATATTTATCAGCGCTGTACGCGTTGCCAGTCGATATCCTTTACGCGCTGCGCCACATTTTCGGCAAGCGTTGTAGCCTGTACGGAAAAAACGCGCATCCAGCGATTTTTCAAAATTGGAAAGCGTCGATTTCAGACTGTAATCCTGCGCGGCATGTACGGTGACATAATTGCCGCGCACTTCGAGGTAACGAACTTCCCGAAGCGGCAGACGCAGCATTTCCCCGCCAAGCTTCAAAAACAGCACGCGTTCACCTTTTTCCAGCCTGCCGGCTGCGCGTGTCAAAACTTCAGACAGTTTTTCACCTGACACAGGCTTCACAAATAATGCAGCGCCGCCACCTCATACCTCTGGGCAATATAATCCGAATAACCGGTAATAAAAACGATCTGCACAGCGTCGGTTTCCCGGTCATTACAAACTGCAAAATGATACTGCATTTTTTCCTCTCCCTTTTCTTCAGGATAACAGATTCCGATGGAAAAAGTCAAGGCCACAAGTAGAACCCCAGTACAGCTACACTGCACCGGCAGCACAAAAACACACCCCGCCAGGAAAAATCCCGGCGGGGTACGTTCGGTTATTTATGATTTTTTCGGTAGATTGCCCAAAGCCCCTTTAATAACAGATCGCCGTCATAAAGGATTTCATGCCTGCAGTGCGGGATAATCCGGGAAGCCAGTCCGCCGGTTGCTATCACCGTCGCCTGTGCGCCGAGTTCTTCCTCAATACGCTCGATCATGCCGTCGAGCATGGAAACCGTGCCCAGCACAACGCCGCTTTTCATACAGTCCGCCGTATTGGAGCCAATACACCGGCGCGGCATCTCAAAGGGGATCTTCTGCAGCAGCGAAGTCCGGGCAACCAGCGCATCCAGCGAAAGCCCGACGCCAGGGACAATGGCGCCGCCCAAAAATGCGCCGGAAGCGTCAATGACAGAAAAGGTCGTCGCCGTTCCCATATCAATCAGGATCAGCGGCGGTTTATGCAGCTCCAGCGCCGCTACCGCGCCGACAACGAGATCCGGCCCCAACTGCGCGGGATTATCAATGCGGATATTCAACCCCGTTTTTATACCAGAGCCAACCGTGAGCACTTCGCATCCGGTCAAAAGCCTGACCGCCTGCGCGAGCACTTCCGTCACCTGCGGTACAACGCTTGAAAGTACCGCACCTTCAAAACCTGTGCAATCTACACCTTTCAAAGCAAGAATCTGCGAAATTGCGACAGCATATTCATCTACCGTCCTGGTTTCCTGTGTGGACATACGTGCAACGTGGGAAATCTCGCCGTTTTCCACACAGCCAAGAACAATATGGGTATTGCCGACATCCAAAACCAGTATCATATACGGCGCCTCATTCTTTCTTGCCGATTCTAATAATCCGCACGATCAGCGGGCTGAAAATCAGGTTGACGGCAAGTTCAAACAGGAAATTCCCACCGACCAAGCTGACGATCATATATGTGCCAACTGCACTGCCGAAACCAAGGTTTTCCGCCCAAACGGCAATCGTTTCCATAAAGAAACATAAACATCCGAGAAGGAAAATCCCGGTATTGAGAACCGGGCAGACAAAAGCCGCCGCAATAACAGCGAGATAACGGTTTTTCTTTTCCAGCGCTTTATACGCAAGCCCCGCACACAGCCCGGCCGCCGCGCCCTTAACCAGGACGGTAAGCACCGTACCCACCGGGTTTACCGGCAAAAATGCAGCCGCGTCGCCGGAAAGAAGGACGGCCACGCCGAATACAAAGCCCAGCCAAAGACCGGATTTCGCTCCGTAGACCGCCGCACCAACCACAATAGGTATCAGCGTAAGCGAAATCGAAAACGGCCCGAAGCGGATGAAGCTGCCGAGCAGCTGCAGAACAACCACAATTGCGGTAAACAAAGCGATCCCCACAAGCGTGCGTGTTTTCTGCGCCGGTGTTTTTTGACGATTTTCCATATGCAATTCCTCCTGCTGCTGCTCTTTTTTCAAGATGCAGCGCCTTTATTTCCAGACAGCCGACTGTCTTGGATACGGAAGTTTCCAGAAAGCCAAAATCCGGCTTCCCTTTTGTTCACATTATAAAACAACCTGAGCAAAAGTCAAGCTTTTGCCCAGGTTTCGTAGAAATGTATAAAGTTTGCAGATAGATAAATTGGTGTTTCTGTAAATTTGCAAATGCGTTTACGGTTTTTCCGTCCCTAAGAGCTTCGCATAGGAAATCACCGGTTGATCTTCCTTTTCCAGCATACCGTTAGGCGCGTTGGGATCTGCATCTTCGCACATCCCGTCAACCACTTCCATACCCTCTATCACACGGCCAAAAGCCGCATAGGAACCGTCAAGCCCGGTATAGTCGGCATGCATAATAAAAAACTGCGAGCTTGCGCTGTCATACGCCTGTGCGCGGGCCATGGATATCACGCCGCGGGTATGGGAAATCGGATTATCATAACCGTTGAGTGCGAACTCCCCGGTAATTGTCTGCGCTTCATCAGCCCGGTCTGTTGCAGAGCCGTCACCGCCCTGGGCCATGAAACCGGAAATAATACGGTGGAAAGTCAGTCCGTCATAGAAACCGGAGTTGACGAGCTTCAAAAAATTTGTTGCGCTGACCGGCGCGGCATCGGCGTCGACTTCAATAATCATCGTACCGTAATCCTTCACTTCCATTTCGACGTAGTGAAGCCCCGTCAGCAGCCCGCCGTCTTCAAAACTGTAGTCGGGATTTGCATTGTCCGCACCCGGATCCCCGCCCGCGCCGCTTTCGGCGCATCCGGAAAAAAGCAAGGATAAAGTCAAAAGGATTGAGAAAAGCGCAAATATCCGTTTCATAAACATATTTCTCCTTCTTATATTCTGCCGTATTATTGTAACAGGAAATTTTCATTTGTCAAAGAAGAAAATGTAAACAGTTGCCAAAAGACGGGGATTTGTGCTAAACTGTCAGAAAAGGAGTGTGAAGCTTATGCAGTTTATATCCCATCCGGCATTTATCTGTGCTTCCGGCGCGCCGGTATCCCGCCTTGGGCAGGGAACCTGGCACCTGGCGGAACGCGGAGACCGGAAAAGCGAAATTGCCACGCTGCGGCGCGGCCTGGAACTGGGGCTGAACCTTGTCGACACCGCGGAAATGTATGCTTCCGGACGCAGTGAAAGTCTGCTTGGCGAGGCAATACACACATTTCCCAGAGAAGATATTTTTGTTGTTTCCAAGGTCTACCCCCACAACGCCGGACGCAATGCGATTTTCGCTGCCTGCGACGCCACGCTTTCCCGCCTCGGGACACAATACCTTGACCTGTATCTTTTGCACTGGCGCGGGCATATCCCGCTTGCGGAAACCGCAGCATGCATGGAAGAATTGGTCAAAAACGGGAAAATCCGCCATTGGGGCGTTTCCAACCTGGACACGGATGACATGCAGCAGCTGGCCGCCGTCCCCGGTGGGACAAACTGTGCAACCGATCAGGTATTGTACCACGTCGGCTGCCGCGGCCCGGAGTTCGACCTGTTTCCCTGGCTGAAGGCGCACGGGATGACCGCGATGGCTTACTGCCCGCTGGCGCAGTTCGGCGCGCTGGACCGCGGCGTTATCCGCAGCCGCACGCTTGCCGGGATTGCAGACAAACACGGCGCAAGCCTGGCGCAGGTTATGCTGGCCTTTATCCTGCGCAGCGAAAACCTCATCCCAATCCCAAAGGCTTCAACGCCTGCCCATGTTGAGGACAATGCACGGGCGCTTGCCCTTACGCTGGATGCCGAAGACCTGGCGCAAATCGAACGGGATTTCCCTGCGCCCCGCCGTAAGGTCCCGCTGGAAATCAACTGAAAATTTCGCGGGTATCCATGGCGCTTATGCGTCTGGATACCTGTATTTCAGACATACCCTGCTTACCGGGAGGTCCCGGTAAGCATATCCTGCCGGGCAATTTCTTCGCAGCCGTTAAACCTTGCCAAACCTGCAACTGCCCGGTCAAGCGCTGAAAGCAGCTTTTTGGTCTGCCGCACACCGTCTTCATACCAGACGTTTTTTACAATAAGCGTCCGGGTCTTATGCTGCGCAGCCGCTTCAATGCGCCCAATAAACTGTTCCCCATAAATAATTGGGAGGACATAATAGCCATATTTCCGCTTCTGTGCAGGCGTATAGATTTCCCATCCATAATCAAACCCAAACAGCGCACGGATCAGTTTACGGTCCCAAAGGAACGGATCCAGCGGGGCGAGCAGGGCGCAGCGCGGCCTAAATGTTTTTTCCGCTTCCAAAACAGATTCCATCAGCCTGGCATCCTCCGCGCGGTAATAGAGCGGCTGGCGGATCCCCTCCACCCGTACCGGCAGTATAGAGCCCTGGACACACAGCTGTGCAAACGCGTCATGAAGCGTTTGCGTAGTCAATTCCCAAATATTCAGCCATGCGTCTGAAGGCCGGTCCCATAGCAGCCCGACCGCACCGATCCGGCGCAAGATACGCCACTTCAGATGCTCAGAATCGTCAGGGAGTGGGTCGGGCGCCCCCAGGATCTCCGGCGGGATATGGCGCTGTGCAAGGTCGTAAAATTTGCGCGTCCCGTTTTTATGGTGGATAACAAGTTCGCCGGTAGAATACAGCTGTTCCAAAACACTGCGCGCGGCGTTGCTCTTTCCATGCCAGTTCCCGCTCCAGTGGATCGAGGAATGCCAATGAATATCCCCCTCTACCGGCAACTCATCCGAAGATACAGGCCCGTTACTGCGGATATAGGCTTTTGCCTGCGCCTCAAGCCCCGGAAGTTCCGGAAAGCGCGCCGCGTTTTCGCGCGCGGTATTGCGGCAGCGTGCAAAATATGGCCAATCTTCAACGGGAAAAATAGCGAGCTGCTTATCCGGATAGTCGACAAGCGCACGATCCGTATACAAAAGCGCATACAGCATCTCCTTTGTAAAACCTTTTACTCTGGACTGCAACGTAAGCTCCGCGTTTTTCCCGCAGGTGTCGACCGGATCAAACTGGATGCAGCCCGCCTGACGGATAAATTCCAGCGCTCCTTTCTGTCCGGCAAACCGATATCCTCCCAGCAGCCCTTGCTTAAGCAGCATAAAACGCCGTGCCTGCGGGAGGCTTATGTACATCATTCCTCTTTCTCCCTTCCGAAACTCTTTTCTTTTTTCCAATTCATCATACCGTATATAACAAAACACCGGCCGTTTTGCACGGCCGGTGTTTTTACCGCCTTATTTTGTACCGAAAATACGGTCTCCGGCATCGCCAAGTCCAGGGACAATATAACCGATCTCGTTGAGCTTCTCGTCAACACAGCCGCAGTAGATTTCCACATCCGGATGCTCTTGGGCGAGACGCTCGACACCCTCCGGCGCGGCGATGATGCACATCATCTTGATATGGTTACAGCCGCGCTGCTTAATAAAGTTTATCGCAGCGGAAGCACTTCCGCCGGTTGCAAGCATCGGGTCAAGCAGGATTACCAGCCGATTTTCAATATCGTCGGGAAGCTTGCAGTAATATTCATGCGGTTCCAGCGTATCATGGTCGCGGTAAAGCCCGATATGACCCACGCGCGCGGAGGGGACGAGATTTAACAGGCCGTTGGTCATACCCAGGCCGGCACGCAGGATCGGAACAATAGCCAGTTTCTTTCCGGAAAGGATCTTTGCCTTCGTTTTGCAGATTGGAGTCGTAATATCTACTTCTTCCAGCGGCAGGTCGCGCAGGGCTTCAAAACCCATCAGCGTCGCAATTTCCTCGATCAGCTCACGAAACTCCTTACAGGATGTATCGATGCTGCGCAGCACACTGATCTTATGGGTAATCAGCGGATGATCGAACACCGTAACATTGGAATGCATACTTTATATCCTCCGTAAACGTAAAAATAAATCTGAATCGATTCATTATACTCCATCCGACCTGCAATTGCAAACCTTTTTCGACTAAATCTGCTTTTTAATCCGGGCAAGCGCCGCCTTTTCCAGCCGGCTGATCTGCGCCTGGCTGATACCGACTTCCTCCGCCACCTCCGTCTGTGTACGGCCTTCAAAAAAGCGCAGGGAAAGAATATGCTGTTCCCGCTCAGAAAGACGGCTGATAGCATTGCGCAGGGCAATGCGTTCCAGCCAGCTTTCATCCGTATTTTTCGTATCCCTCACCTGATCCATTACACACATCTCATCGCCCGCGTCCGAATAAAGCGGTTCGTACAGCGATACCGGCTCAACAATGGCGTCAAGCGCAAATACAAGTTCCTCACGCGGCGTCCCCAGAATCGCCGCAAGCTCGTCGATTGTTGGTTCCCGCTGGTGCGCATTGACAAACTGCTCTTTTGCCTGCATCGCGCGGTAGGCGGTATCCCGCATGGAGCGGCTGACGCGGATAGCGCTGTTGTCCCGCAGGTAGCGCCGTATTTCCCCAATAATCATTGGGACGGCGTAGGTTGAAAAACGCACATTCTGTGAAAGATCAAAGTTGTCTATAGATTTAATCAGCCCGATACAGCCGACCTGGAAAAGGTCGTCGACCAATTCTCCGCGGTTGGTAAAACGCTGGATCACACTGAGCACAAGCCGCAGGTTCCCCTGCACCAGCTTTTCCCGCGCATCCTGGTCGCCCTGCTTTGTTTTTTTAAGGAGCTCGACGATTTCATCATTGGGCAACACTTTTAACTGGGAAGTGTTGACGCCGCAGATTTCCACCTTATTCAGCATTCCGAAATCCCCCGTCGAAGGTATTTGTTACCTTGAAAGTATTGCCCGGAGGACTTTTTTTCATACTGCCGCCAAGCGAATCTGCAAAAAGAGGGAAATTTTACCGGTTTCCCTTTCTTTCCCTGAAGCTGGCAAAAAAGCCCCTTTTTCCTACACTTGCAAACGACAAGCCAATACCTTATAATGGGATCAGGCGGCGCGGACACGATAATGTGAATATTTTGCTGGAGTTTTTTTACAGAAAGTGAAACATTCCATGAATCCATATCGTCTAAAATACAGAAGGCAAAGGAAGAGACTGTTTAAGGAGGAATAATATGAAACGTACACTCTCTCTTTTCATGGCGCTGGCGCTTGTTGTCACCCTGTTTACAGGGGTTATGACGGCAAACGCGCTGACCCAGACCTACACCGACGTCCCCACAACGCACTGGGCATACCTGTATATCGATTATCTGTCCTATAAAAATGTGCTTGCCGGTGATGGGAATGGAAAATTCCGTCCGGAAGACACGGTAACGCGTGCCGAATTCATTAAAATGATGGTCGAGCTTTTTGGTCTCAAAGAAACAGCCTATATTCAATACAATAATGTCCCGAAATGGGCCGTCAGTTATGTCGAGAAAGCCGCGGCACAGGGCTTCCTGCTCAACTATTCTAAGGACGCCGATTTCGGCAAAGATCTGACCCGAGAAGAAGCGGTCGCACTTTTGATGCGTTATCTGGATCTTGGCGAAGGCGGAAACGTCCAATATGTCAATTTAAGCGACTATTATTCCATCGATGTCATGTATCGGGACTATGTGGTTGAAGCTGTCAGCGAGGGCATTATCAGCGGTTACAAAGACGGTACCTTCCGCCCGAAGAATATTTTGACACGCGCAGAAGCGCTCACCATCCTCTACATGGCGGCAGGCGCAATATACGATCAGTCTGCGTATACCAATTCTACCGGCGCATACCGCACCAACGCTGTAATCAACGCTTCCGCCTCACTTTATAATCTGAATCTCAATGGCCGTATCCTCATTACAGAGGACGTTGATGTTGTTAACTTTATCGACTGCAACATTACCGGCAATATTTATGTCCGCGGGGATACAACCGTATGCTTTAAGGACACGGATGCACCCTATATTGAGTTTAAAGGTTACGAGGGCGAACTGAAGCTTAAAGACGACGCCGTACTTAAGGTTGTACAGATCTCAGATACCACATACATGGATATCGAGGAAGACTGCAAAATTGAAACCCTGAATATTGCCCCGGAAGCAAAAAAGACCAAGGCCGGCGGCAAAGGTGAAATCGGTAAAATTAATGTCTATGCAGCAGGCGTAGATACCGGCGATATCCTTCCTGCCGAATATTATATCCATAAAGGCCTGACCGCCACTTTCGCAGGCGTTACGTATACCGAAGGAACCGGGAAAGGCGCAATGGCGGGCTTTAAATCTGCATACATTTCCGGCAATTATTATTATCTGAGCAAACCGACTATGCCGGGTTATGGGGAAATGGCTTACGAAATCAATATTTCTGTCACGCCCACTACGGATGGTTATATTTATTCCGCTGCCTGGCCCATCACCGACAAGGCTTTAAGCGGAAAGGATATCTACAAATACAGCGACCAATACTATGGCGGCTGCACCAAGGTCAAAGCAGGCAAAACCTATAATATTGTCATGGTTGTTCCGAAGGAATACTCGGAATATAATGCAGGCATTGTCCTTGTAACCAATGACGGCACTCCGTATGCAAACATCGCCAGCACGGCTTACAACCAGGGCAAGATTACATACACGCCGGTTTCCATGGGTATGGATCTTCCCACAAATGTCAAAGCAGATGCGCCGGAATGGTATGTGATGACCAGCGATGACGGCGAATCTATTGTGGTAATGTTCGACCAGCTCATGTATGTATACAATGGGCGCAAATATACCAAGCTTTCCGGGCTGAGCGAACGGGATCTGAAGGATATCTTTGCGCTGGAAGCTACGCCGGCAAAATTTGCTTCGACGTATCCGGAATTTGATATCGAAGTTTATGAAGGTCTGACTACGATTGTCTACATCACGCCGGATGAAGGGCTGCGCCGCGGCGAGTATTATTATGTTTACCTTCTCGACCGTCTTTACAACAGCCAGGGGACCCGTGCAGAGACACTGTACGACTACGTCTATATCCGCTGAATCCAATCCTGAATGTAACAAAAGAAAGCTGTCCGGCGGGAATTCCCGCCGGACAGCTTTCTTTTGTTTCGTCCCCTACAGATCCCTGACGAAACGCGCAGCGGCAACACAAACATAACGGAATACGCCGGGATCCTGTTCTTGCAGCCATACGGATCCAATAAAACAAACAAGACGCAAGATACTATAAAGCGCCTTATATCCACTTACATAAAAAAATTACCATTATCCCGAACCTTTTACGAACACGTTCCGTCTCTATATATGAAAGCGCTTTCCGTAAACACAAGGAGGTGATGATATGACCGAATTTGAAAAATTGTTGCAAGCACAACGAGTGTCTGTAGAGCGTTTCGTAAGGTTCCGTTTGAACACAAAAGCGGATGCAGATGATATTTTACAAGAGGTTTACCTTGCCGCTTCTCAAAAATTCTCTCAATTAAAAAATAAGGAATCCTTTAAAGCATGGATAATCAGCATTGCAAGAAATAAATGCAATGATTACTTCCGCAGGAAAGCAAGGCAATATGAAATTCCAATCGACGAAATAACCGAAAGTGAATTGTCGAACAGCAGGCATGGCGTTTCGATTACTGCTACAGTAAGAGAAACTCTGCATTCACTTGGTGACAAAGACCAGCAAATTTTGTATCTATACTTTTGGAAAGAGCTTCCGCAGGCTGAAATTTCCAGACAGCTGAACATCCCCATTGGAACCGTAAAAAGCAGGCTTTATACGGCAAAACAAAATTTCAAAACTAAGTATCCATATAATACCGAAGTATCGAAGGGAGAAATCACTATGAAAAAGTTGCCCGAATATATGCCCGAATACAAAATTGAAGCAAATACCGACGCCCCTTTCTCTGTAAAATGGGAAGAACTTATGGGATGGTTCTTAATCCCCAAGCTCGGCGAAAAAATATCCTGGGGTATGTATCCTATCCCGTCCCGCAAATGCAGCCATATTTATGATATGCAAGTTACAGGCAAAGCCAGAGTCCACGGTATTGAGGGTGTGGAGCTCACTGCAAGAGAAGCATCCTGCTCGGAGAAAAATGAGGTAATCAACCGCACGTTTGTAGCACAGCTTACAGATACACATTGCCGCTATCTTGCAGCACTCCGAAATGACGGGGACATTCGCAATTATTTAACGTTTCTTGACGGCGATGAATTTATGCTGAATTGGGGATTTGGAGAAGACAATTCCGGAAACGAAACAAATCTGTCTGTTAAAGGCGACATTCAGAGAGAGGAAAACTCCATTACGAGCGTAAACAAGGATTTCCTCCTTGATATCGTTGGAAGATATACCGTTACCATTGGCGGCAAGAGCTATGATACTGTATGTGTAATGGATGTTGGAACCTATAACTGTGGCGTCGTCTCCGAGCAGTTCTTAGATAAAGACGGAAAGACAATTCTGTGGCGTAGATACAATCGGGATGACTGGGCTATTGACCGGTATAAGAAGCTTTGGAGTGAACAGCTGCCCGAAAATGACAGGCTTATCGTAAACGGCACGACCTATGTTCACTGGTACGATTGCATTACCGATTATATCCAATAAACTCTATAAGGCAACTCCACTAAATTCTATAAAGCAGCCCCACCGCATCAAACAAGACGCGGTGGGGGTTTTCATTTTTTTTATAAAATGCGCTTTTATTTTCGTTGCGCTGTGTCAGGCATCATTGTCGCTTTTTTAATACAAAACGCATTGGCTTGGATTTCTCATTTTCCTGAGGATACTTGGCCATATTGCTTTAAGAAAGGGACAAATCCGGAAAGAAAAACGCAGCCGCGTCTCCGGCAACAAAGCACCGGGATTAGAAAGCAGGTATATCAGTTTGACCGGCGCCCAGCATGTGCACGCCGAAAATTTTCTTCCGTGCGGCCGGTTTTGGAGAATAAAACCCACACCAATCGTGGTATGCTTGAAAATATGCCAGTGCCTGTCTATCCCGTCCTCTTTCTGGCTGTCGCATCTGAAAAAGCAGCCACAGGCGCCTGGCACAAAACGAGTAAAACCTATCGTACAGCCTGTGGTTGTGGAGTTTACTGCTACAGTGTATAAAGCACTCTCTTTGCGTAATGCACGCAGAACCCGGCAGCCATACGGATTCGGTCCCATCCTGCTGCTGTAAGCTGCATGCTTATGCAAGGACATAAAGCGCCAACGACACGATTTCTGTTCCCGGTTCATCAGGAAAACGCCGTTCATCCCATTGCGTTGACGCTTTCCAAACGATCCTGCCGAAGCCGTTCAACAGATCATCTACTCACTGAGCAGATAATCTTCCGCTGGCAAGATACGCTGAAGCCGCTGCATACGCAGCTATGCACCCAATGCAATTTTTACAGGCAGGCAAGAGATTCGTAAGAATTTTGTAAAGTCTTGCCCCGTTTTTTTGTAAGAAAATCTGGTTTACAATAGTACTATCAGGTGAACGTTTATGACAGAAAAAAGCAAAAAAATCATTATCATTACTGCGGCCGCGCTGTTTTTGCTGCTGTTGATGGCAAGTGCCTGGCTGCTTGGCCGTCCAATGTTGGAGTTTGTCTCGGAACCAGAGCGTTTTCGTGCATGGGTCGGAGAAAACGCTCTGCTGGGCAAAGCTTCGTTCGCCGGCATGATGGCCATGCAGGTTTTCGTTGCAATCATTCCCGGCGAGCCGCTGGAGATTGTTGCCGGATACGCCTTTGGCGCCGTGGAGGGCACGCTGCTGTGTCTGGCAGGCGCCACAATCGGCAGCGTCCTTGTATTCCTGTTTGTCCGCAAATTCGGCGTACGCGCAGTGGAGGTCTTTTTCCCAAGAGAAAAAATTGAAAAACTCAAATTCCTACAGGATAGCCGCCGGCTGAACCTGCTGGTATTTCTGATCTTTCTAATTCCGGGCACCCCCAAAGATATTTTATGCTACTGTATTGGGCTGACGAAAATGAAACTTGCCACCTGGATCCTGATTACAGCAACAGCGCGCATTCCTTCTATAATCACCTCAACCATTGGAGGCGACGCGCTTGGGCTTGGCGCGCACGGATTTGCCGCTGCCGTTTTTGCAGCCACGCTGGTGTTGAGTACAGTTGGGCTGTTGATCTATAAAAAAATCTGCCAGACAAAAGGGTTAAAACCATGAAGACAATTGAAACCATCCGAAGCATTAACGATATCATTGCACTGGTCTTTTTTATCTGTTACACCTACCAGCTTTTTTACCTGTTTGTCCCTTTTTTAAAAAAAGACCGCCCACACAAAACAGCGCAGCCCCACCGCTATGCCATCCTCATTGCCGCGCGCAATGAAGCCTCTGTGATTACGCAGCTGCTCGACAGCATCCGTGCACAGGACTATCCCGCAGATAAAATCACTGCGTTTGTTGTCGCAGACAATTGCACAGACAACACGGCTGCGCTGGCCCGCGCTTGCGGTGCGGTAGTTTATCAACGGCACAACAGCGAATTTGTAGGCAAGGGATATGCATTGGATTTTCTGCTGACGCAGATCCAGCGCGACTGGGGTGATGTGTTCGACGGGTACTTTGTTTTTGATGCGGACAATTTGCTGCGGGAAGACTATATAAAGGAAATGAACCAGACTTTCTGCGATGGCTACGAAATCGTAACGAGCTACCGCAATTCAAAAAACTACGCAGATAACTGGATCAGCTCCGGTTATGCACTATGGTTCCTGCGCGAAGCACAGTATCTGAATCACGCGCGCATGCTGCTCGGGACAAGCTGCGCGGTTTCCGGAACCGGCTTCCTGTTCAGCCGCCGGATCTTACATAAATGCGGAGGCTGGAAATTTTTCCTGTTGACAGAAGATATTGAATCACGATCCATAACATCGTTTCCGGCGAGCGCATTGGTTATTGCGCCAATGCGGAATTTTTTGATGAACAACCCACAACCTTCCGCCAGTCCTGGCGGCAGCGCATACGCTGGGCGCGCGGGTATCTTCAGGTTTTCCGCAAATATGCAGGCTGTCTCATCCGGGGTATCTTTTCAAAAAATTCCGTCTCCTGCTTTGATATGTGCATGTCCATCATGCCTGCAATCGTCCTTGCTGTTGCCGGAATCACCGCCAACCTGGCGGCAGCTTTTATCGGCATATCCACCGGCCAAAATATCCTCATCGCACTGAAACCCGTTGGGCAGACACTTGCAAACACCTATTTATTCATGTTTTCCCTCGGTGCGCTCACAACAATTACCCAATGGCGGCACATTCATACCAGCTCTTTCAAAAAAATCGCTTATCTGTTCACTTTCCCGCTGTTTATGATGACCTACATTCCCATCTCCTTCGCTGCACTGTTTCGTCATGTGGAATGGAAACCAATTGAGCATCGTATGGGCGTAAGCATAAAGGAAGTTGTCGGAAGCAGAGAGTAAAATAAGCCCCCGTTACAGATTTCCATTTCTGTACCGGGGGTTCTTATTCGAGTATTTCAGCCCTTCAGACCGCCGCGCGCCACGCCCGTGACGATAAACTTGCGCGCAAAAATAAAAAGAACAATCATCGGCAGGACAACGACCGTGGACGCGGCCATCAAAAGTTCCGGCGAGGAACCCGCTTCCGTGGTGAACACCTGGAGGCCATAGGGCAACGTGCGGGAGGCCGCGTCCGAGGTGATGTAGAGCGGCCACATAAAGGAGTTCCAGCTTGACAGGGCGTTGAGCAGGATAATCGTGACAAGGCTCGGACGTGCCAGCGGCACCATCACGCGCCAAAGATAGCGCCAGTTGGACGCGCCGTCCACGCGCGCAGAGTAATAAAGGCTCTCCGGTACCGTATCAAAGAAACCCTTGAGGATATAGGTGTAAAAAATGCTGCTGACAAAGGGAAGCACCAGCGCGGGGAGCTTGTTATAAAGCCCCATGTCCACGATTGTCGTGTAGTTTGTGATGATGAGCATTTCGAAAGGGATCATCATGAGGCTTAGAAGGACTGAAAACACCACTTCTCTGCCCGGGAATCGCAGGCGGGAAAACGCAAACGCACCCAGGATCGTCGTCACCGTCGTGCAGGCGACGGAAGCAATCATGACAATCAGGGAGTTTGCGAAATACTTGAGAAACGGCGCCATGGAAAAAGCCGTTACGAAGTTATCGAGGGAAAAGTGTTCCGGCAGAAACTGCGGCGGGTTCTGCGTGACCTCATAGTGCGTCTTAAACGCGCACAGGAACATCCAGAGAAAGGGGAAAATCATCATCACGGCGCCGCAGATGAGCACCAGATAGGCCAGGCTGTCGCCAAGCTTGCGTCGCATAGGCACCTCCTAAGAACGGTCACGCAGCTTTTTCTTGACGAAAAGCTGGATCATGGTAAATACGAAAATAAAGAGGAACAGCACCACGGCCGCCGCCGCCGCATAGCCGTACTCGCGCTTCTCCATCATCATATAGCGGATATAATAGACCACGGTGTAGAGGTTATAAACCGGGCCGGGGTCGCCCTTGAAGAGCGGGTAAAGCTCGCTGAACACCTTAAAGCTCGAGATCGTGTTGACGATACAGACGAGAAAAATCGTCGGCGCCAGAAGCGGCACCGTGATGCGCCGGAAGATGCGGCCCTCCTTCGCACCGTCCACGCGCGCGGCGGTATAGTAGAGCTCGTTGATATTTTGCAGGCCGCTG
This sequence comes from uncultured Eubacteriales bacterium, assembly GCA_934546935.1. GTDB lineage: Bacteria > Bacillota > Clostridia > Oscillospirales > QAMX01 > CALWJF01. The sequence continues at coordinate 17,439 of CAKTEH010000011.1, read as the reverse complement.
AGCAGTAGGATAATTGTGAAAGGCAGGATGTTCCAGATGCCGAAGATCACAAGCGCCGTGAGCGACCAGCTCGGGTCCGTCAGCCAGCCGATCTTTGGCGCGCCGAAAAACGACAGGACGTAGTTCAATATACCATACTGCTGGTTGTACATCAGCCGCCAGGCAAGCCCGACCGCGGTGATCGACGTGACCATCGGCATAAAGTAGGCGGTCTGAAAAAGCGCGCTGCCGCGCAGACGGCGGTTTAGGAGCCACGCGATTATAACCGCCAGCGCCGTGGAAACAGGCACCACAGCCAGCACGTAGAGCAGCGTATTGCGTATTGCCTGCGTAAACTTGGGATCGGAGAGGACTTTCTGATAGTTTTCAAGGCTCCAGCCGGCGTAGGTGCCGTTTAAGTAGCTGTAATCTTCCCTGAAGGACAGAAGGAACACGTTCACGACCGGGTAAAGCGTAAAAACCGCCAGGCCGATCAAAAACGGCGCGAGATAGAGGTACGCCTCCCCCGCCGCTCGGACGCGGCGCAGGCGTTCGGGATGAGCCTGCTTCTTTTTCACAGCAGCCGACCTCCCGTCTCCGCGTCAAAAAGGAACACGCCCCGTCCGCGCAGCGCCACCGGCAGTACGTCCCCGGCTTTCAGGTTCAGCTCCGCGGGCAGGAACGCACGCAGCTCTGCGGAACCGAAGCGCAGATAACCAATTTCCTCCTTGCCCATTTCGTAAAGGCGCGAGACCGCGCAGGAGAACGCCGCGTCCTCCGCCGGGACCGCAAGGATGCTCTCAGGCCGGACGGAGAATATGACCTTCCGGCCATCTTCCGGCAGGACAGCGGGCGTCAGCTTCAAAGAAAAAGACCCGTCTGGAAGGCGGAACGCGCCATCCCGCCACACGCCCTCCATCCGGTTGATGGGCGGGTTTCCAAGGAAATCCGCCACAAAGCAGTTCGCAGGCTCGTGATAGAGCACCTGCGGCAGGTCGTTTTGCTGCAAAACGCCTTCGCGCATCAGAATGATACGGTCGGAGATCGACATGGCCTCCTCCTGGTCGTGGGTGACAAAGATGGTCGTCACGCCCGTTTCCTGCTGAATGCGCCGGATCTCCTCGCGCATTTCAAGACGCAGGCGCGCGTCGAGATTTGACAGCGGCTCGTCAAGCAGCAGAAGCCGCGGACGTTTCACCAGCGCGCGTGCAATGGCCACGCGCTGCTGCTGGCCACCGGAAAGTTCGCCGGGCCGGCGGTCCATCAGCGTATCGACATGGACGAGCCGCGCAATCTCGTCCGCGCGGCGGAACCGCTCCGTTTTCGGGACGCGCTGAATTTCCAGTGGGAAGCAGATGTTCTGCCGCACCGTCATGTGCGGATAGAGGGCGTAGTTTTGAAACACCAGCCCCACGCCGCGCTTGTCCGGCGGCAGACGGGTGACGTCCGTATCGTCAAAGAGCACGGTTCCTTCCGTGACGGGAAGAATCCCGGAGAGCATGTTCAGGATCGTGGACTTGCCGCAGCCGGACGGCCCAAGCAGACAGACAAGTTCGCCGTCTTCCAGCGTGGCGGTGAAGTCACGGACGGCGGTCACGCTGCCAAAACGTTTTGTAACCCGTTCCAGGTGGACTTTCATAGCGGCACCTCTTTTTCAAATCTTATTCATACAGCAAGGATGACCGGCGGGGACGGAACTGCACCCGGCATTCCAAAACCACATGATATGGGAAGGCGTGCTGCAAAATGGATTGCAACACGCCAAAACGAAATCGGAATAGACGGAACTCAGCCGGCAAGCGCCTCGTTGCAGGCCGCAACCAGACCATCCACCGCTTCCTGCGCGGTCATCTGGCCGGAGGCGGCGTAGGTCAGGTACTCCTCGAGCAGGCCGCGGAGCTGGGATGCGCCCGGGATGTTCGGGAAGGAGCCGGATGCGTCAAGGTTTGCCTGCACGCACTGCAGGGACTCGGGAGCGTTCGCAAGATACGCCTGATAATCCGCGTCCGCCTCGGTGGTGCCATACGGGGAAATTGCGGAGTTGACCTGCGCCCAGCCGCCGTTGACGGACGGAGACAGGAAGAACTTGACGAACTCATAAGCGCCGCGGTCAATCGCCTCGTCGCTCGCCTTTAAGAAGATCGGGCCGCGGTTCCACGCGGTATAGAATGCCTCGTCGGCGGACGCAATCCAGGGCGCCATTCCAAAGTCGAAGCCCTCGGCGGAGATATACTGGTCGTTGACGCAGGAGCCGCTGAAACCGGCGATAAGCTGCGTGCTGAAATCATCGGACGCATAGTCGTTCGTCGGGGAGAGCGCGAAGTAACCGGCGGCAACATTGTCCGCGAACCACTGGAAAATTTCCACGGTGCCCTCGCCGCCGAAAGCGACCGTCTTGGAATCCACGTCGATATAACCTTCGCCGTTTTGCATCAGCAGGGCCTGGATATCATCCACAAGGCCGTCCGCCAGATAACCGGCGACGCCGTACTCGTTATAAATCGCCTCGCAGTTGGCGGCCAGCTCGTCCCAAGTCGTGGGCGCGGTGAGGCCAAGCGCGTCGTACATGGTCTTATTGTAGAAGAAGATCGGGCCGGTGGTGCAGCCGGGCAAATAATAGATGCCGCCGTCGGCAAAGCCCATGACATCGGTTTTCATCGCCTCGGGCAGGGAAGCTATGTAATCCGCCATTGCGGTATCGCCCGCTGCCTTGTCCTCATCGATATAGCTCTGGACATTCACAGCAAGACCCGCCTCAATGTAATCGACCGCTGTAGAGGCATAGTTGAAAATAATACTCGGTCCCACGCCGTTTGCAACGGCATTATACACCGTGTCCGCAAAGCCGTTATAAGCCTGCTCGAGGACCTGGACTTCGTACTTGTCCTGACTCTCGTTGAACGCGGCGGCCTGCTTTTCAAGATATGCGGCCTGGTCGCCCGTATAGGTGTGCCAAATCTGTACGACGGCACGGTCGCCCGCATCACCGTCCTCGGGGGTATTGCCGTCGTCCGGCGTATCGGCATTATCCGGCGTATCGGCGCTGTTATCGTTCGTCTTACCATCATCCGCAGTATCCTGCGTACAGCCGCAGCATAGACCGGCCAGCATGCACACAGCAAGGAGCATGGCAAGAAGCTTCCGCAAGGTCATAGAAATCTCTCCTTTTGTTTGTTTTGCATCCGCAGCGCGGAGCCTATCGTTGACGGCTCCTATTTTACTCTCTTTTTCCAGAAAAGTACAGCAAAACCGGGATGCAAACATGCTGAATTTCCTCTTATTTTCCTGTATAAACTTTGGCAATTCAGGCAGATCCAGAGAATAAACTTGAAAAAAGAGGCGGCAAAGCAGAAAAGTAAGCATCTGCAACCCCTTAAACAACCTCACGGAACTGCTGATTATAAAGCTTTGCATAAAGTCCGCCGTGCGCCATCAGCGCGTCATGTCCACCCTGCTCAATAATCCGGCCGTCGGCAATGACAGCGATTTCATCGGCATTTTTGATTGTGGAAAGGCGGTGCGCCACAACCAGTGTCGTACGGCCTTTACACAGCTCGTCGAGCGCCTGCTGGATCAGGATTTCCGTGGTATTGTCAAGGGCGCTGGTCGCCTCGTCCAGAATAAGGATCGGCGGATTCTTCAAAAAGACGCGCGCGATGGAAAGGCGCTGTTTCTGCCCGCCGGAAAGACGCACGCCGCGCTCGCCGATCTGCGTATCATACCCTTCCGGAAGCGTCATGATATAGTCATGGATATTTGCGCGCTTTGCCGCCTCGACAACTTCTTCCTGTGTCGCATCCAACCGCCCGTAAAGGATATTATCCCGGATGCTGGCATTAAACAGGTAAATATCCTGCTGCACAATACCAATATTGCGCCGCACCGACTCCATCGTCAGCGCATGGATATTTTTGCCGTCAAGCAGGATCTGCCCGGCGGTTACGTTATAGAAATGTGGGATCAGATGGCAGATCGTGGTTTTCCCGCCGCCGGACGGCCCGACGAGCGCATAGGTCTTCCCCTTCTCAATATCCAGGCTGACGTCACGCAGGACGTCCTTCGAGCCCTCATACGCGTAGGTGACATGGCGCAGCTCAATATGGCCGTCAAGCCGTCCCGCATCCTCCGCGCCAGGGGCGTCGGTTTCAGGTTCAGCGTCCATAATTTCGATAAAACGTTCAAACCCGGTCACGCCGTTTTGATACTGCTCCATAAAGTTGATGAGCGTCATGACCGGTGTGATAAACATACTGATGGAAACGACGAATGCGGAATAATCGCCGAAAATAATTTCGTTGTTATAAAGGAATAACCCTCCTGCAATAAGAACTACCACATTAAAAATATCGGTAACAAATGCAGTCGTCGAATGAAACTGGCCCATTGCCTTATACGCTTCACGACGGGCCTCGATAAACTGGCCATTGCCATCTTCAAACTTCTCGCGTTCCTTCTCAGCATTTGTAAACGCCTTCGTAACACGGATACCGGATATGCTGCTCTCCAACGACGCGTTGATCACAGCGATCGAGCGGCGGCTTTTCATAAAAGCATTCCGCATTTTTTTGCGCAGCAGCAGCGCAATCAAGATCAGAAACGGGACACAGGCAAATACGATCAGCGTCAGTTTCCAGTTGATGCTCGACAGGTAAATAAAAGAGGTAACCACCGTAATCGTAGAAATCAGCACATTTTCCGGACCGTGATGCGCCAGCTCGCTGATATCCATAAGATCGTTTGTCATACGGGACATAATCTTGCCCGTTTCATGATTATCATAGAAAGCAAAAGGAAGCTTCTCCAAATGGTTAAACATATCGCTTCGCATCTGCGCCTGCATCCGCACGCCCATCATATGCCCCTGATACTGGATGAAATAGTTCAAAAACATCCGCAGCAGGTAGATTCCAAGCAGGAGCAGGCCAAAGGCAATAATCATCTGATAATTCCGGTTTGGGATCAGATCGTTGAGCATCCGCCGCGTCACAACAGGATAGACAATACCGATCAGCGCGACAAGCAGCGAAGCACCCATATCCAGTGCAAACAGTTTTTTGTGCGGCTTATAATACTGAAGAAAACGCTTTAACATGAATTCTCCTCCAACTTCCTTTTTCAATTTGCTATTATAGCGGTTTTTTCGGCATAAAGCAAGAAGCTGCTGCAAGAAAACCATAGCATCGGCCGATAAACACCGCCATACAAGACAGGCGCATCGGCCGATAAACACCGCCATACAAGACAGGCGCCGCGGCCGGCCGCTTGCTTTTAAGCGGCCGGCCGCGGTGCGGTTCCACAGAAGCCGTACTTCCGGCTCCCTTATTTTTTCATGCCATAAGCCTGCGCATATCCTCCACCATTTTTTCAAACACATTAGCCACCCGTCCTGCATCCGTATTATGCAGATAACGGTGCCAGAATTCAAACGAAGTATTGACGTTTGCCAGCGCAATCGACCGGGCGACCGCCTGCGTATCGCAGCTGTATCCCGCCTGTACCGCCGCTGCGCAGTAGGCGCGAATCAGCGCAGCTTCATCGATTTTTATGCCGTCGGCGCATAGCCGGCTGCGCAGAAAGGACAAATCCCCCGCCGGATCCCCAAGCCCGGCAGACTGCCAATCACAGGCCGCCACCTGCCCATCCGGCAGGTTGAGCAGGTTTTCGATATGGAAATCGCCATGTACAAGCCCTATTGGCCTGTTTTCCATTTCCCGGTTAACCTGCGTATAATGTGCAGCCACAAACCTGGCGGCCCGATGTGAGAACATACCGGGATGCTCGGCAAGCACCGATTCCCACCCTTCCAGCCAAGCCCCTATTTCTTCCCCACCCGGTGGAATAAAACCCCGCGGTTTTTCCAAAAAATCCGGCGGCGGGAAATGATGAATCTTCACAAGCAGATCCATAACCCGGTCAAGCAGCCGGACGTCCAGAGCTGTTTTCTGCAGCGGCTGGCCACGCACGAGCAGCAAAGAAATTTCCTGCGGCGTCCACCCGATATGAAGCGTATCCGGCATGAAACCTGCCTCTTTTTCCCGAAAAGCAGCGTACATCCGCGCCTCGCGCACATAAGAATCCCAGTCCTGCGCCTGCGGCACATCTGCCCGCCGGGCATACTTCCACACATATTGCGTATCGACAAAATACACCTGTGCTCCACTTTTTCCCAATACAGCCGGTTGCAGACACTTCCCCCGCAAAAATGCAGCCAAATTCAATATTTCTGACAATTCTTCCACCTCCCTTTGCAAAATCTCGAACGCGGCATTTATAAAGATAAAATCAGTATAGCATACCCGCTCGATTGCCCGCCATATAGAAACAAAAAAACCAGACGGAAAAAACCGTCCGGTTTCCATTTTTACCCGATACATACCTCATCCCGCTGGCTTTCCGGGATCAGCCCGATACGGTCGTGGAGCGTTTTGCGAACATAAAAATATGCCGGGAACAGGAACACATCCGCCATAACCCATGCAGCCGGGTTTGCAAAACAGACGGCATTAAACCCAAATTTCGGCACAAAGACCAGCGCGACAAAAGTACGCGCCGCCATCTCGAATACACCTGCAAACATCGCAAGCTTTGAAAAACCCAGGCCCTGGATGAGCAGCCTCAGGATGTTGACAAAAGCCAGCGGGATATATAGCAGGCTGTTGATGAACAGGAAATGCGTCGCTTGGGCAATGATCTCCGTCTCTGCCGCATCGAGGAAAATCAAAACGATCTTATCTGCAAAAAAGTACAGCAGGATGCAGGCAAGCACGCTGTAGCCTATCCCCAGGATACTGCATGACTTTAGCCCCTCGTCGATGCGTCTGAGCTTTCCTGCGCCGACATTCTGGCCGCCATAGGTCGCCATGGTCGTGCCCATCGCGTCAAAAGGCGACACCATCAGGATCTGCACTTTAAACGCCGCAGTCATGGACGCCACGCTTTCAGCGCCGAGGGCATTGACCGCAACCTGAAGTATCGTACTCCCGATCGCTGTTATGGAATACTGCAGGCCCATTGGAATACTCATCCAAAGCAGGTTCCTGATATAATACCAGCTCGGCGTCAAATCCCCGCGTTTAAGATGCAGGATCTCGAATTTTTTGATGATATAAAAGAAACACAGCACACCGGAAACAAACTGGGAAATTACCGTTGCCCAGGCCGCACCTGCAACGCCCATGTGGAATACGACAATAAATACAATATCAAGTACGATATTTAGAACCGAGGCGATCACCAAAAAATAGACCGGGGACTTTGAATCGCCGAGCGCACGGATCAGGCCGGAAAGCGTATTATAAATAAAAGTTACCGGGATACCAAGGAAAATAACAAAAATATAGTCAAACGCATACGAGAAAACCTCCTCCGGCGTATCCATCCACAGGAGGATATTCCTGCACAGCAGGCAGACAGCGGCCGTCATTACCACAGCAAATACGCCCGACACCCAGATGATATTGCCGACATAGCGGCGCAGGCCGTCATAGTCCCCCTCCCCAAATTTCTGGGAAATCGGAATTGCGCAGCCCTGGCATATCCCCATACAGAAGCCGAGAATCAGGAAATTAATCGAACCTGTCGACCCAACACCTGCCAATGCGTTAACACCAAGGAACTTCCCGACAACCATTGTATCGGCCATGCTGTACAGCTGCTGGAACAGGATGCCCAGAAAAAGCGGAATCATAAAGCTGACAATCAGTTTCATAGGAGAGCCGACCGTCAGATCCCGGGTTACGGATTTTCTCCTTTTTATCAATCCAGCCATAGCATACCTCAAATTCAAAGAATTACAGTATGTTAGTTTAGCGGTTTTTAGAATTTTTTCAATGCATAAATCCGCTAAGTTTCTGCTGTCCGACCGGGTTTTAAACCGTCATTATTCTAAAAAAATGAAAATCCCGCATGTCCTGCATGCGGGATTATTGGATTTCCTGCTCCAGTGCGTCAAACTCAGGCGTGGAGAAAAACTCGCCAAGCGTAATGCCAAAACCATCACAGAGCTTTTTTACCGTTACAATTCCAGGATTTTTACTTTCTCCATTCAGAATACTTTTTACAGTTGCCTGCGGCACCGCCGCCAAATTGCTGATTCCATTCGGCGTCAGGCCATATGTTTTACACAACTGCCGTATTCGATAGGCAACCGCTTGCTGTGCATTCATATAAACAGGCTCCTCCAATGACATATCTTTTAATTTTATGATATGCCACAAGAAACCTTCATATTAGTGACATTTCACTAATAGCAAAATTTATGTTATAATTAATCATATTATCCCAATAAGGAGTATTTCATGGATTTAGAAAAATCGTGCGCATTTACCGGTCACAGGCAAAAAAGCCTGCCCTGGGGATACAATGAAAACGACCCCGCCTGCATCCGGCTGAAAGCACGGCTGCGCGACGGGGTTCTGGATCTGATTACCGGTTCCGGAGTCCGGCATTTTATTTCCGGCATGGCGCAGGGGGTGGATACTTACGCGGCAGAGCTGATTATTGCACTGCGGGAATCGGGCTTCCCGGTTACACTGGAGTGCGCGCTGCCCTGCGGCGGACAGGAAAGCCGCTGGACGGAGGCGGCACAGCAGCGCTACCGCAGCCTGCTCTCTCAATGCGATATCCTGACGCAGCTTCAGGAAAAGTATACGCCCGGCTGCATGCAGGCGCGCAACCGTTATATGGTTGCGCACAGCCGCTTTGTCCTGGCGGTACAGGCAGCACGGTCCGCCTTGCACAGCGTTCTGACCGCACGCTTATCCGGATTAACCCGGTCTGACCGGAAAATCCAAAAAAATTCCGCCATTTTTGGTTGTTTTTTGCCGAAAAAAAGGGCTTGACAGCCCTGCGCATATTCTATATAATAAGTATTACCATGAAGAGTGCGTGAGAGACAAGCTCGCCGACCGCACAGCAACCTGATTCCCCGAAGCGGAGTTAAGGTGCTAAAGCTTGACCGATGGCTAATACCGTCTATGTAGCTCCATCGGCAGCGGTGGAGCTTTTTTCTGTGCCTGCATCCCTTTTGTACCTAATTCCCTTCTATCCGGCAGCCCGTTGACTGCCCGCGTGCTTTGATTTTAACATAAGCGTCCTTCTTCCGGCATATGAATCTAGTAAGATTTAATCCCGGAGGGATGAGATGAAAAACAGTATTGACGCACGTATTTACGATCTTGCCAATTACATAATTGAAAATGAAACGACTGTCCGCGCCGCGGCGAAACGTTATGGCGTTTCCAAATCCACGGTACATAAAGACGTTACCCAACGGCTTTATGAAATTGACCGGAGCCTGTATATGCGCGTGCAGGAGGTTTTGGCGCGCAATAAGGCTGAGCGGCACCTGCGCGGGGGGATGGCAACGAAACGTAAATATGCGCTCCTGGCCGAAGGGCATAAAAAAACAGGGATATAAACCGAAGCTGCGCGCAGGCCGCGGTCCTTATTCCGCAAACGATATTTATAATTACAGGAGATATACCAATGACAAAACGTATGTACACTTCCGAATCCGTCACCGAGGGGCATCCTGATAAGCTGTGCGACCAGATTTCCGATGCAATCCTGGACGCGATCCTCGCATCCGACCCCACCGCGCGCGTTGCCTGTGAAACCACAGCGACAACCGGGCTGATCCATGTGATGGGCGAAATTTCAACCGAAGCTTATGTAGACATCCCCAGCGTTGTCCGGGAAACCATCCGTAAAGCCGGCTATGACAACCCTGCCTATGGTTTCGATGGCAATACCTGCGCCGTAATTACTTCTATTGACGAGCAGTCGCCGGATATTGCCATGGGTGTGGACGCGTCCGAGGAATCCCGCACTGTACAGGCTGATTTTGCCGACCGCACCGGCGCAGGCGACCAGGGTATGATGTTCGGCTATGCGTGCCGCGAAAGCGAGGAGCTGATCCCGGCAACGCTGTATTACGCGCATGCGCTTTCGCGCGGCCTTGCCCGGCTGCGCAAAACAGGCGAGCTACCCTACCTTCGCCCGGATGGAAAAAGCCAGGTCTCCATTGAATACAGCGAAGAAGGCACGCCGCTGCGCTGCGCTGCGGTGGTCGTTTCCACGCAGCACGATCCCGACGTGGACATTGAAACGTTGCGCCGCGATATTCGGGAAAAACTGATCCTGCCTACGATCCCCGTCGCGCTGTTGGATTCGGAAACGAAGTTCTTTATCAACCCCACCGGCCGCTTTGTCCTGGGCGGTCCTGCCGCTGACTCCGGGCTGACCGGACGCAAGATTATTGTCGATACCTATGGCGGTTTTTCACACCATGGAGGCGGCGCTTTTTCTGGAAAAGACCCAACTAAGGTAGACCGCAGCGCTTCCTATATGGCGCGGTACGCGGCGAAAAATGTCGTTGCCGCAGGGCTGGCGCAGCGCTGTGAAATTGGCGTTGCCTACGCCATAGGCGTGGCAAGACCGGTTTCCATCTACGTTGATACTTTCGGCACCGGCATTGCCGACGACAGCCGCATCGCTGCAGCAATAGAGTCCGTTTTTGATTTCCGTCCGGCAGCAATCATTGAGACGCTCAGCCTGCGCCGGCCGATCTATGAAAAGACAGCGGCATATGGCCACTTTGGACGCAATGACCTTCCCTGGGAGCAGACGGACCGCACAGATGCACTGAAAAACGCGCTGAAACAATAAAAAATCACCCCCGTGCTTTGATCCAGACAGGTCAAAACACGGGGGTTTCGCTTTGTTTTTTCTGCATAAACCCATAAAAAAGCTGCCGGTGAAGCTCGCAAAAAGGCCGTGTACACCGCGCTAAGAAACGGGCTGCCGGTTTATCCTTTCCCGTTGGAAGCCTCTGCCTTTAAAAGCGCCGTAGGCAGCGCGTCCAGATAGGGTAGCGGAACAAGCTCACGCCGGGTTTGCATTTGCAGCACCGCTTCCAGGCCGGCCCATTGCACGCCGCAGGTCTCCCCTTCCTGTAGTACAACGGCATCCAGAGGGAAATCTTGCCGGAACAGCCAAATGTCCAAAAAGCTGTCCTGGCGTTTGATTTCCAAAATACGTATACCAGAATCTGCAGATAAAGACAGGCCGGTTTCTTCCCGCATTTCCCGGACAGCTGCCATCCGGCTGTCTTCCCCGGCCACAGCGGACCCTCCGGGACATTCCCAGAGATTTGGATATCCTTTATTGGGCGCCCGTTTCGTCAACAGGAATTCGCCGCGGCTGTTTTGCAGCCAAACATGCACAACCAGGCGGTATTCCCCCGGACGCATCGGGTCCGCACGGCGCTGCGTCCGGCCAAGCGGGCGGCGGCAGCCGTCAAACAGATCCCAAAGCTCGTCAGATGCACTGCATTTATTCAACCAATCCTGTACCTTTTCAAATAAATATGGCTGAATTTCAGGATAGGTTAATTCCTCCGGCGGTAGATCGGTGCATATCCGCTCGCCGATTTCCATATCGTCCGGCAAATCTTCCAAATGTTCAATCTGCGCAAAATAGAGCATGCCATAGCTGACATCCCTGCCGGAATCCACGCCATAAACACAAACAGGCCGGAACGTATAACGCTGCGCGCCGGTTTCTTCCCACAGCTCGCGCCGGGCGGCTTGTTCAATCGTCTCGCCTGCCTCACGGTGCCCTCCGGGGATTTCCCAGCTCTTGCGCTGTTTATGCCGGCACCAAAGCCAGCCGTCTGCACACCGGGCAGCGATCACCGCGAATTTTAATTGGGCATCGGCGAGCTCTGTTTCGGAATAAAAATGTACTTTTACCACCTGTTGGGCCTTCCTTTTTACAGTCGATATTCAACAATCTCTTCCATGGGTTTTCTGGGCCGGGCAGGCGGCGCTTCATCCGCATAGCCCAGTGCAACAGCCCCCATCAGCGTACCGGTAGTTTTTATCTGCGCCATCAGCTCCGGATACGCAAAAAAGGTGTTTGCAATCCACAGGGAGCCAAGTCCTTGCTGCCGCGCGGCAAGGAGCATATTCTGAAATGCCGCGCCGATCGATAATACGTCAACCAGCTCGCCGACATGATCCTGTGCATCCAGCGCCTGCATAGGGTCGCCCCCCTGCGGATAAACGACCAGGATTAAGACCGGCGCGGCACGCATAATCCGCAGCGTATTCACCGCATCGGCAAGCCCGGCACGCATTGCGGCATCCGTTCCGGCCTCCTCTTTACGCCGCAGCAAACCAGCCTGCATGGCAGAAAGAAGCGTCTGTTTTTGTTCCCCACCATAAACATAAAATTTCCAGGGCTGACGGTTCTTCCCGGAAGGGGCAGCCCGGCCCGCAAGCAGGATCTGCTCCAATTGGGCAAACGCCGGTATTTGGGAACGATATTTCCGAATGCTGCGGCGCTCGAAAATCATATTCTCATCCATATCTGGGCTCCTTCCAAACAGACCGGCGGCTTCACAGAGAAAGCCTCCGGTCATCTTCCATCAATCTACATACAGCGCATTATTTTCAAACACAGGCTCACAGGTGCAATGGATCCCGAGCCTGCGCAGCAGGCCTGCATCCTGGTCGGAAAGGATACAGGAAGAATGCGCTTCACAGCCTTTCAGGAAAACAAGCTTTGAAAGGGCAAGCTCGGCCGTCGGGTTAGTCGCCGCACAAATGGACAGCGCAATAAGCACCTCTTCAAGATTCAGGATCGGGCTGTGCCCGCCCAAATATTCAAGCTTCGTCTTGATAATCGGCTCTAAAACCACACGGGACATTAGATGTACATCGTCCCCAATGCCCGCAAGATCCTTAATCGCATTAATCACCGCACCCGAGGCTGCATCCATAAGATTTTGACGGCCGGTGACAATTTTTCCATTCGGAAGTTCCAGCGCAATCGCAGGACAGTCATATTGCCTGCTCTTGGCAATCGCCGGCTTCACTGTGCTGCGCTCATCCGGGGCAACGCCAAGCTGCTGAAGCAGCACTTCAATGCGGTGCGCAGTTTCTGTACTCTCGCGGCCAAGGCGGCAGTCACACCAGGCATGGTAATAGCGGCGGATAATTTCCTGTGTCGCAGCCCTACGGCAAGCCTGATCATCAATAATACAGTTTCCTGCCATATTGACGCCCATATCCGTCGGGGAACGATAAATCGTCCGGTTCATAATACGCGTCAGGATCGTATTTACAATCGGGAACCCTTCTATGTCGCGGTTATAATTGACCGTTGTCTCTCCATAGGCGTCAAGATGATAAGGATCTATCATATTAACGTCCTTCAAATCGGCCGTCGCCGCCTCGTAGGCAAGATTAACAGGATGTTTCAGCGGCAGGTTCCAAATCGGGAAAGTTTCAAATTTCGCATACCCAGCTTTAATCCCATGCAGGCTTTCATGATACAGCTGCGACAGACATGTCGCCAGCTTTCCGGAATTCGGGCCAGGAGCAGTTACAACAACCAGCGGACGGCTGGTTTCAATATAATCGTTGGCGCCATAGCCCTGCGGGCTGACAATGAGATCGACGTCGTTTGGGTAGCCGGAAATCGGATAATGCTTATAGGTTTTAATCCCCCGCTGGGAAAGCAGGTTCATCAGCGATTTCGCTCCGGGCTGGCCTGCATATTGGGTAATGACAACAGAATTGACCAGCAGCCCATAGCCGCGGCAAGTATCGATCGTACGCAGCAGGTCCTGGTCATAGGTGATGCCAAAGTCAGCGCGGATTTTGTTCTGCGCAATGGAAGATGCGTTAATGCAGAAAACAATTTCTGCAATATCAGAAAAATTCTGCAAAAGCCTTGCCTTTGCGTCCGGCTCAAAACCGGGCAACACACGGGAGGCGTGATAGTCATCGAACAGCTTTCCGCCGAATTCCAGATACAGCTTATTATCAAATTGCCGGATCCTTTCGATGATATGTTCCTTTTGCGTTTTCAGATACAAATCCTTATCAAATCCCGGTCGCATACAGAAAGCCCTTTCGACAAAATCAATCAATATTCTGCATTATACCACCCGCCGGATGCTTTTGCAAGACAATTGACAAAGCCTGCGGCAATATTTTCCGCTCTTGCACAAACGCCTGCAATGGTTTAAAATAACGGACAGAACTGACAAGGAGGCCGCTTATGGAGAAACTTGAATTAAATGACGGTCATTCCCTTCGTGCGAATGTCTACCGGAAAATTGAAGAGGCAATTCTCGACGGCAGCCTCAGGCCGGGAGACGCGCTGATTGAACAGAAGCTTTCTGAAACGCTCGGCGTCAGCCGGACGCCGGTGCGGGAAGCGCTGCGGCAGCTGGAGCTGCAGGGCATGGTGAAAAACATCCCAAACCGCGGCTGCTTTGTCGTCGGATTTTCCAAAAAGGATATTCTCGATATGTATGCAATCCTTATACGTATTGAATCCCTTGCCGCGCGCTGGGCGGCGGAAAATATCACGCCTGATGAGCTCGGGAAACTTCAGGAAATCGTGGATTTGCAGACTTTTTACGTCGAACGCGGCGATACACTGCAAGTTTGGAGCTTAGACAACCGTTTCCACGACCTGATTTTCACGGCCTGCCGTTCCCGTATGCTTCGTGATACCCTGTCGAGCCTGCACCGGCATATTCAGCGCTCCCGCGAGCTTTCCGTTAAAACCGCCGGCCGCGCCGCGCTTTCCGTTAATGAACACAGAAAGATTCTGGAAGCCATTGCCGCCCACGACGCCGACCTTGCCGAAGCATGTACCTCACGACACATTGCAATGGCTATGAAAAACGTCTCCGACCATATTGACGAATAAAATGAGAAAAAGAATTTGCTTGTTGATTTTCCTTGTCGCGCTGTTGTTAAGCGCAGCCCTTTTTACCGATGGGAGCTACCGTCCTTTCGTAAAGCTGACGCCGCAGGATATCTCATCCGTCACCATACAACTCGCCAGCGGGGAAGCCCACCGCTTCCAGGATACCGCTTCCATTCATGCTGCCGTACTGGTCCTGCAGCAGATCAATATCCTTTTTTCCGCAGATCCGCAGGGCGACGCTCTGGCCACGGTCGAGGTCGAATTTACGACCGGACAGGCTGCGCGGCTTATATTGTATGCGCACTGCCTTTCTATTGATGACAAAAGCTATTCCCTTTCTGCCTCAGCAAGCGAAGCGCTGCTCTCAGGACTTAAAGCTATCCGTTGATTTTCCGCACCCATGTGCATACGATAAAACAGATGCCATCGTGCTTTCCATCCCTATGGTATGCAAACACGACGGTACTTTTGTGCAAGATGAGGTGTGCAGATGGGA
This sequence comes from uncultured Eubacteriales bacterium, assembly GCA_934546935.1. Taxonomy (GTDB): domain Bacteria; phylum Bacillota; class Clostridia; order Oscillospirales; family QAMX01; genus CALWJF01. The sequence continues at coordinate 2,234 of CAKTEH010000011.1, read as the reverse complement.
AAATATAAAATTTGTGTCTATACAATCGCAAAAAATGAAGAAAAGTTTGTTTCCCGCTTCATGGAATCCGCTGCGGAAGCTGACTGCGTCTGCGTACTCGATACCGGATCAACCGACTCTACCACCACGCTGCTTCAGCAGGCCGGCTCCATTGTGGAAACTGAAGTCGTACTTCCCTGGCGTTTTGACACCGCGCGCAATCATGCGCTTGCTCTTGTTCCCGATGACGTGGATATCTGCGTCAGTATTGATCTTGACGAGTGCTTCCATCCAGGCTGGCGGGAAAAGCTGGAATCTGTATGGCAGGACAACACCGACCGTGCGAGCTACCGTTATACCTGGAGTTTTAATACCGACGGCAGCGAAGGTCATGTGTTTTTTGCGGATAAGATCCATGCCCGCCATGGGTACTGTTGGGTGAACCCGGTACATGAAATCCTCAAACCGACAGACGGACGCCGGGAGCATTACGTACGTGCGGAAGGCGTTCAGCTTGACCACCGCGCCGACCCTTCCAAATCACGTGGGCAGTACCTTCCGCTTCTGGAGCTTTCCGTCTCTGAAAATCCGCATAATGACCGGAATATGCACTACCTGGGCCGGGAATATATGTTCCATGGAGAATATGGCAGAGCGATTGAAACACTGACGAGGCATCTGGCCATGCCGGAAGCGGTCTGGGCGGATGAGCGCGCTGCGTCCATGCGTTTCATCGCGCGCTGCCTGCGTGCGCAAAATCAGGCGCACAAAGCAGCCGGATGGTACCTACGCGCTATTGCCGAAGCGCCGCATCTGCGGGAAGCCTATACAGAGCTTGCGGGCCTATATTATGAGATGGAAAACTGGACCGCACTTCTAGCTGCAGCAGAAGCTGCGCTTGCAATTGAAAGCCGTCCGGAAACCTATATCAACGAAGCATTTGCCTGGGGCAGCCTTCCTTATGATTTTGCATCCATTGCCTGGTATCGCGTAGGGAACCTGGATATGGCGCTTCTGCGTGCACGGCAGGCGCTTACATTTGCAGGCCCGGAAGATGTACAGCGCATATCCCATAATATTGATCTGATTCTTGCAGAAAATGCTAAATAGGGAGAAATATCCGGGCTCTGTTTTCCTTTATCCTCCGAATTTTGACGCTATATCATACCTGTTGCGATCTATTGCGTATTTTCTTACAACAGCTTTTTGGTCTTCCTGCGCAAATGAGCCTAAATAACTGCCTTTTTAGGAAGCCGGGCTTTTGAACAGCCGTTGCTTTCCAGACAGGTATTCTCTTTTCCAAAGTCCTAGGAGTTCGCCGGTTTACGGCGAACTTTTTTTGCTTTTTTCGTTTATTAAATCCAATTTTCATTCCTTTATACTTTGCAGAAAATGTCCCCCTTTTAAAGAAATATCGCTTTTCACCGAAAAAGCCAAATGTCCCAGGTTGTTCCTATAATGAAAAAACCATGACGTCATGCCAGTTTAAAAACTTTATTGCAGGAAAAGAAAATGCTGGAAATCGTCTTCCCAGCGTTTTCTTCACGGTCCTCATTCGAAAACATGCAAATCCCGAATCATTTTTGTACATGAAAGAATGCCGGGCAATTTATCGCGCGCGTATAGCGCAATCCAGTGCAGAACAAAAATGCATATCTTTTAAAAAGGCCCTTTCTGCCAAGCAATATCACCCGCAGCCCAATCGGTTCCGGTCCACAAACATCGTCAACATAACCGTCTTCAACATATATGCATGTGCATCAACATACCAAACGCCGTCTTTCAAAATCATTTATAAAAAGCGGGCTTGGGTTTATAGATTCCCATAGCCTCAGACGTATATATCCTGGAAAATATTAGAGCGTATCCGCTTTTTACCGATTTCCACGCAGAATAAAATGACTTGGCTCCCAGGGAAAATGGGCCTTTGAAAGAATCCGATCTAACGCTGCAATCCAAAATTATATGCTTAATCATGGCTGTATAATCCGCCTACTGCCTTTAGCCAATTCTTCTGTATGCATAACCCACGCCGAATTAAAGCATAAAAAAGTCCCGATCCACAAGAATCGGGACTTAGTTCATTCAGTTGTCCAAGGACTTCATCGTGGGGATTTTCGTGACCAGCCTTAGATAAGCTCCGCTTAGCGTCTATAAGTCACGACCGGCATCTACTCGTTTGAAGCTGGGGTAAGCTCAGTTACGCCTAATTCAGATAGCGGAAAATCTAATGGCGTAAGCCGTGGAGTAAGCTG
>CAKTEH010000010.1 GCA_934546935.1 uncultured Eubacteriales bacterium | reverse complement strand
AAAACTATTTTCACCTAACGCATTGGTTCACGAAGGCGCTCCTCTTCCTTTGGCAAAGAACTGCACCCCCTCAAATCGAGAACTGCACCCCCTCTAAACCGTAGTTGCACCCCCTTAACGGGTTTCTATCAAAATTAGAGTCATTTGCCAAATGAAAAAACCAGCTTCCTAGGTGGAAGCTGGTTTTTTTGTGCTTGTAGCTGTATTTTTTGCATTTCGTATTTGATTTTGCAGTACCAGATTTGAAAGCCGAAATGCACGATTGAAAACAAAAACGTAAATGAAAAATGTAAATGAAAATCAGCCGGAGGGCTGATCGGAGGAAGAATAAAATTTTTTCATCGCCGTTTCTGCTTTTAAGCGATCCGCACGAGCAACGTGCGTATAAATTTTTTTCATTGTCGCGTCGTCTGCCCAACCACCAATCTCCATTGTTATTTTTTCGGGCATACCCAGCGAGTAGGCAAGCGAGGCGAAGCTGTGTCGAAGTCCATGCACGCCGACTTCCGGCAGACCGTTGTTTTTGCAGATGCGGTTGATGCCTTTGTATATGCCGCTGTGGCATAATCGGAACGACGCGGCGGGAAGAACTGTTTTTCGTTTCGACCTTTCTCGTACTGATGATGTTCATCCGAGACCATTGCGCCGTTTACAGTTACCAAAAGTGGCTTATATCCCCATCCCTGAAGGCAGGGGCTTTACGCCACTTTTGGTAATCTAATGATATAATGGGTGCGGCAAACTGGAATTTGAAACACAAGGTTTTATAAGCAATTATTGTTCTCCGTAGGTTATTAATAAAATCCTCCGAAAGCCTTGAAAACAAAAGATTTCTCGCTATGTGTTCACCTTTTCCCTTTATATGATTTTACTTGTGTTTATGCTTTCTTCGCTATCTCATAAGGGCAAAAACAAGGGAAGAAAAGCTTCGGAAAGCGAGGTTATTAAATGGATTATATAGAACTATCTATTACAAATATTCAGGCTATTTCAGCGATTTATTTTGCTCTGTTGCAATGCAAATATGATTTTTACCCGATTGAACGGGAAGCTTTGTTGATAGATAAACTGCGTAGCTTTATCATGTCTGATTGTGTGGAATATGACTTTTTTTGTGACGTGAAGCAAAATACGTGTGAGGTTTATCCATATTGGCCGAGAGCAGCTATGTTGGAAACAGCGACTTTCTATATTGATTCGCTTCGAGAACAATTCACTGATTTTAATGCATATAAAAATAGTATTATGTCAGCAAAAAACATATTAAATATAGAAAGAAATCAATTGTTTTGGGATTGGATTATAAAATTTCCCAAAACCTTAAAACTCGTTTTGCAAAGTAATAGCTTTAGCCGTTATTTAAAATGGGAAAATGATTGGATAGCAGAGCAGAATGAAATCTGCCACAGATATATCTATTCCGGATATGAGAAAAGCCGTTTGCGCCTGCCTGATGTATACAAAAGTGCCTTCTTTATTCTCCAAAACCTGTATTATTTAAAACATGGGGAATTTATCCGGACAAAAATGCAGCTTCTCACCCTGCTTTCCGGGAAGGACAAGGCTGTTTTGGAGCATTCCATATCTCTGAACAACGCCGAAACTTATGATTTTGCAGAAAGCTTCACGCTCCTTTTCACATGGTGCCAAGATACCTTGGCAAATCTGTAAGATCAAAAATCTCATTTTCGTATACTGAAAAAGCCCGGGTTGATAATTGTAAGCCCAGGCTTTTCATTTTAAATGGGAATGCCTTTTCCGTATCTATTTTTTGCTTTCAGCGCTGATTTGTTTGAATAAGCGTGTAAGCATTGGCGGAAGCCGAACCCCGGCTGAAGCGCAATTTTCAATGATGCTCATGCCCTCATTGGCGATTAAAAAAGCTACGATCGCCGTTCTGCCTATGCCACCCATACCGAGCAGGTTGTCTGCAACATGCGCAATGCCAGCCACAATCAGAAAGAGTACTTTTTTCAATATCCCCGTAAATCCGGTTGTGCAGGAAAGCTGACGGCGCACCGCGGCAGCAATAACACCGCTGATATAGTCCAGAATCACCATGACGATCAATGCATACAGCCATTTATCTGCCTGCCCCCAAATAAAAACCGCCGCCTCTGCAATGCCTGCCGTAATCAGCTTTATTATTGTTTCCAGTTCCATAAACCGCGCCTCCCGCATGATAAAGGAAAAATATAGTACAATAATATATGTTAACCGGCCTTTCAAATATAACTGTATCGGGGAATTTGCGCGCTTTTACCATTGACTTCCGTCTGAATACGCGGTAAAATATTGTAATTCTATTATGATGGAGTAAATATGTGGAAAAGCCTTGACTGGAAGGATTATGAGCTTCTTGACTGCGCAGACGGGGAACGGCTGGAACGCTGGGGGTCTTATCTTCTTGTGCGTCCGGATCCGCAGGCTGTCTGGCAGACATCCCGGAGACACCCAGGATGGAAACGCTTTGACGCGCGCTATCATCGCTCTGAGCGTGGGGGTGGGCACTGGGAAAATCTCCGCCTTCCGGAAAACTGGACAATACAATATAAAAACCTGACGTTTAATATCAAACCGATGTCCTTTAAACATACCGGCGTTTTCCCTGAACAGGCGTCAAATTGGGATTTTGCCGCTGCCCGTATTGCTGCCCGTATCGCCGCAGGCAAGCCGGCCCGCATACTCAACCTTTTCGCCTATACCGGCGCGGCAACCATAAATGCCGCGGCTGCCGGGGCGCAGGTATGCCATGTCGACGCCGCGCGCGGAATGGTACAATGGGCAAGAGAAAACGCAAAAAGCTCCGGGTTGGAAAATGCGCCGGTGCGTTGGATTGTCGACGATTGTATGCAATTCGTCGCACGGGAGCTTCGTCGCGGCCACCGCTATGACGCCGTCATTATGGATCCGCCTTCCTATGGCCGTGGTCCCGGAGGGCAGGTATGGAAAATCGAAAACGACCTTTATCCGCTTGTCCGTGAAACGATGAAGCTTTTGTCCGAGGATCCGGATTTTTTCCTGATTTCTTCCTATTCAACTGGACTTTCCCCTTCTGTCATGGGATATATTATGGGTACATGCAACACGCGCGGCCTGGCAGAGATCGAATGTCAGGAACTTGGGCTGCGTGTAAAGGAAACCGGTTTTAATCTGCCCTGTGGGGCAAGTGCGAGGATGGTATGGTAGAAGACAAAAATCTGATCCAGCTTGAAAAAGTGGAATATTCTTATAAAATGCAGGATTCCCAACCGCATGCAGCGCTGCACGGGGTGGATCTGACGATCCAGCGCGGTGAATTTGTCGCCGTGGTCGGGCACAATGGCTCAGGGAAATCAACCCTTGCCAAGCATCTAAATGCAATCCTGACCCCGGATCATGGACGGGTTATGATGTGGGGAATGAATACTGCGGATGAAGCGCGGTTGTATGATATCCGCCGCAGCGCTGGAATGGTATTCCAGAATCCGGATAACCAGATCGTCGCGACGGTCGTAGAAGAGGATGTGGCGTTTGCGCCGGAAAATCTTGGAGTCCCGCCGGCTGAAATCCGTCTGCGCGTTGATTCAGCGCTGCGTACGGTCGGGATGCTCAAATACAGGCAGCATGCCACCTACCAGCTTTCCGGCGGCCAGAAGCAGCGCGTCGCAATAGCCGGAATCCTGGCCATGCAGCCTGACTGCATTATACTTGACGAACCGACGGCTATGCTGGATCCCATCGGACGGCGGGAAATTCTGGCTACTGTCCATAAGTTGAATGAGCAAATGGGCATTACGGTAATCCTGATTACCCACCATATGAATGAAGCCGCTGCTGCGGGCCGGATTGTTGTTATGGCAGACGGCAAGGTAATCATGGATGCGCCGCCGCGGGAAATCTTTGCAAACACGGAAATTTTGCAACGTGCCGGCCTGGTTGTTCCACAGCCTGTAGAGTTGCTTCAGCGTCTGCGCGACGCAGGCATCGATATTGACACCAATGTCCTGACCGCGGAAGAATGCGCACAGGCGTTGTACGCTTTGATTCAAAAGAAACACGAGGTATAAAATTTTGTCGGTTCTGGAAGCTGTTCATTTAAAATATATTTACAGCCCTTCGACGCCGTTTGAACACGTGGCGCTTGACGATATCAGCTTTACGATTACACAGGGAGAATTCGTTGGCGTGATCGGGCACACCGGATCAGGAAAATCCACGCTGATGCAGCATTTAAATGGGTTGCTCAAACCTTATTCCGGTGAAGTCCGGCTTGACGGCGTGGATATCCATTCCAAAGGGTATAGCCTGAAAAGCCTGCGTGCCCGCGTAGGCTTGGTATTCCAATATCCGGAATACCAGCTGTTTGAAGAAACCGTGCGCCGCGATATTGCCTACGGCCCCAAAAATATGGGCTGCAGTGAGGAAGAAATTGCGCAGCGCGTTGCACAGGCTGCACAGTTTGTTGAGCTTGACGACGAGATGCTGGACAAATCGCCTTTTGAATTATCCGGCGGGGAGCGCCGCCGCGCAGCAATCGCCGGCGTGCTTGCCATGCGTCCTGAGATTCTCGTACTTGACGAGCCAACTGCCGGCCTGGATCCGCGCACAAAGCTGCATCTGCTTGAGGAAATTGAAAAATACCACAAAGAAACCAATGCTACAGTTATTTTTGTTACACACAGTATGGAGGATATTGCCCGTCTGGCTGACCGTCTGATGGTGCTCAGCGAATCCAGAATCCTGATGGATGGGAAACCGGAGGAAATTTTTGCGCGCCCGGATGAACTTGTGAAAATCGGGCTTGACGTTCCGCAGATTACACGGGTATTTATGGAGCTTCGCCGCCTTGGTGCTGAGATTGATACTTCCGTCTATACCGTCAAGTATGCTGCAAACCTCATACTGCGTATGCTGGGGGAGGACGGGAAATGCTGAAAGACATCACTCTGGGACAATATTTCCCTGGCGAAACCGTAATCCACCGCATGGATCCGCGTGTTAAAATCATTGTAACCTTTGCCTATATCATCACCTTGTTTTTGGCAAATAATCCAGCTGGGTATGCACTGATGTTCCTGACGCTGGCCACAGTCGTGCTTCTTTCCAAAATCAGCCTGAAGGTGATCCTGCGCAGTATGAAACCGCTGCTTTTCATCATTGTTTTTACGGCAGTTTTAAATATGTTTTATTCTGGCGGCGATGACGTAATCTTTAAAATTTGGATTTTCAAACTGACCTGGCAGGGCCTGGAGCGCGCAATTTATATGGTGCTGCGCATTTCCATGCTTGTTGTCGGAACCTTCGTTTTTCTGACTTATACGACTTCGCCGATTAAGCTGACAGACGGGATTGAAGCCCTGTTCAGGCCGCTGCAAAAGATTCATATGCCGGTGCATGAGCTTGCTATGATGATGACGATTGCCCTGCGCTTTATCCCGACGCTTGTTGAAGAGACGGATAAAATTATTTCAGCGCAGAGAGCGCGCGGCGCGGACTTTGAGTCTGGCAACCTGCTGCAGCGAGCGCGGGCACTGATCCCAATCCTTGTGCCGTTGTTTGTCAGCGCATTCCGCCGCGCTGACGAACTTGCTGTGGCGATGGAATGCCGCTGCTACCGCGGCAGTGAGGGCCGTACCAGGATGAAAGAGCTAAAAATGGCGGGGATCGACTATGCTTCTTTGGCAGCCGCTGCGCTTTTATGTGCGTCTGTCATCTGCCTTCGGGTTTTCTTATGAATCTTGCGTTGAAACTTGATTATCTTGGAACGGCTTTCCATGGCTGGCAGCGGCAGCCGGGTATCCCAACGGTTCAAGCCGCACTTGAAGATGCATTTTCCGCCCTTACCGGACAGCATGTACCCTTTACAGGGTGCGGACGTACGGATGCAGGCGTCCATGCGCGCGGCTATGTTGCCTCAGTGCGCACGGCAAGCGGGATCCCGCTTGCAAAGCTTCCGCTTGCTATGAACGCGAAACTTCCGCGGGATATATCTGTGCAGGAAGCATATGCAGTGGATGACCGGTTTCACCCGGTTTTCTCCTGCAGCGCCAAGGAATATACATATACAATTTATAATGGACGGGTGCGTGACCCGTTTTGCGGCGACCGCGCATTGTTTGTCCCAGCCAAACTCAATTACGATGCAATGTGTACATGCGCCCAGGAATTTTTAGGAGAACACGATTTTGCTGCTATGCGCTCACTCGGCAGCAATGTAAAAACGACTGTCCGGGACATTTATGCGGTAGAACTAAACGCGCAGGATGCTTTTATACGCATCCGCATCCGGGCCAACGGCTTTCTTTATAACATGGCGCGGACTATGGCCGGCACATTGCTTTACGCAGGACTCGGCAAGCTTGTACCCGGGGATATTTCCAAAATCCTTGCAGAAAAAAACCGCTGCGCAGCCGGACCGACTTTGGAAGCGCAAGGCTTATGTATGACAGGCGTCTGGTATCCGCAGCCTTATGCCCCGTTAAGTACGGCACAAAACAGTTTGTGAGGGAAAATGGACAGGAACGAGCAAGAAAAAAATCAAAATCCGGCGCAAACCGGCAACAATATGGTTCATACCGGCAAAAAAGTGCAGCAGATTCGAATCATCCAGCGGATTATCCTGCTTTTGGCTGTCGTAACCCTGGTGCTGGGAATTTATTATTTCCGAGGGGATATCTACGATTCTTATATAAAGATCCGGACACAGCAGCAGCTCGCACAGCAACGGGAAAATACCGTTTATTCCAAAATCGCGTTTGAACCGGACAGCAATAATACCTATGCGCTGTTCGGCACAAACCTGGCCGTTTTGAACAAAAGCACCTATAAACTGTATTCTCCGGAAGGGGAAGAATTGATTTCCCTCTCCCTTGGTTTTACAATGCCGGCAATGTGCATTTCAGAGGATTTTGTGGCCGTATACGACCGGGGCGCAACGCAGATTTTTATTCTGGATCATAATGCGCTGGTTGAAACGCTGAATATCGCCGGCGCCCTGATTTCGGTTTCGCTCAACGAAGCTGGATATATGGCGGTTGTACGCGAGGATGAATTGTACCGGACGGTTGTTTCTGTATATAATCCCCGGCAGAGGCTGATTTATGAGTGGAAAAGCGCAGACTATTACGTTATGGCTGCACGCGTTTCACCCCAAAGTGATAAGCTGGCTGCTGTCGCCTTTACGCAGAATGACGGCAGCTTCATTTCCCGGGTGGTTTTCTTTGACTTTTCCAGTGAGCAGTACCTTGCCCAGTGCGATGTGGATAATGCGGTTCTTACCAATATCAACTTCGTTTCTGACGACGTGCTGATCGCGGTGGGGGATACGCAATGCACGGCAATACGGGCTGACGGTGAAAAAATCTATACCTATGACTATGGCAACGACATGCTCAAATCCGGGGCGGAAGCGTCCCACATCGTCGTGCTTTCCTTTGTGGACCGTACATCCGGTCTGGGCGCCAAAATTGTAGCATTTGGACCTGAAAATTACACCTATGCGGCAGCTGCGGACGAAATCCGTGAAATTTCTATCTGTGGCGATTACGTAGCGGTGCTGTATACGCAGGGAATCCAGGTCTTTAACGGCCAACTTCAGGAGCTGACCGACGAGGTTTCTGTTTCACAGGTCCGCCAGATTATCATGAATGAAGATGGCTTGATTATGCTGATCTACGCTTCAGACGCCGGATTTATCGATTTGATTTCGGCATTCCAGAATAGAGGGTGATTATGAATTACTGGGTTTTGCTGGATATTGTGCTTATTGCCATTTTCCTTGGCTGCGTTTATCTTGTCGCGCGAAACGGATTGGTAAAGTCGCTCGCTTTTTTCCTGGCCTGCGCACTCGCAGCCTTGGGCTCTTACAGCCTTACAAACTGGACGTGGCGCTGGGGGGCAGATAAGATTTTTACGCCGGTCTGTGAAAAAATCATAACCGCAGCGCTGGGGGATCCAGATGACAGCAGCCGCTATGAATTTCTCGATTCCGTAGTTACGACTGCGGAGTCTGCAATTGAAAAGGTTAAGGAAAAATTTTTCCCGGCGCAGCAGGATGAAGGTGCTTCCCAAACGGAAGCCGAAAGCCTGCCGCAGGAAGAAGACAGCCGCAGTTCTGTAGAAATAATTGCTGCGCTTATAGGAAAATATACTGCAATTATTCTGCTTTTTTGGCTTTATTTTGCACTTTTCCTTGCCATCCTCCGCATTTTTATTGAAGAACTCTCTTTTGTTAACCGCATCCCGGTCGTCGGTTTTTCCAACCAGCTGCTCGGCCTTATTACAGGTATCCTGGTCGGATATCTGGTTCTTGCCGCGCCGGTTTATCTGATTGAAAAAGTGCTGGGAGGGCTCGACCTTGTCGACGCAGGCCATTTGACCTCCAGTGCGGTAATCAATTATATCATGCGGACATTGGGTTAACGCAAGCTCAAAATGTGTCTGCGCAGAGGAAGGAACCGGTTATGGATAATCCCTTTTATCGTCTTGCGCCGTTTATTCAGGAATACATTTATGACAACGGCTGGACTGAACTGCGCGCGGTGCAGGCAGCAGCCTGTCACACGGTCTTTAACACGGACCACAATCTGCTCTTGTCCTCAGGCACGGCTTCCGGTAAAACAGAAGCCGCTTTTTTTCCTGTTTTGACTTTGCTGGACGAAGACCCGCCCGCTACTGTCGGCGCACTATATATCGGGCCACTGAAGGCGCTGATCAATGACCAGTTCCTTCGGCTTAACGACCTGTGCGTGCAGGCAGATATTCCTGTATGGCATTGGCATGGCGACGTCAACCAGTCACATAAACAAAAACTTCTGCGCCATCCATCCGGGATCTTGCAGATTACGCCGGAAAGCCTGGAAGCAATGCTGCGGCACCGGCATTCGGATATTGTCCGCCTGTTTGGAGACCTGCGTTTTGTCGTTATCGACGAAATCCATTCTATGATGCGGGGAGACCGGGGCGCACAGGTTTTATGCCAGTTGGAACGGATGATGCGCATGGCGGATATCAATCCCAGACGCATCGGCCTTTCAGCGACAATCGGCGATCTGGAGGCTGCTGGACGTTGGCTTTCTTCCGGCACCGGCCGTATAACGGATACACCTGATATCCCGGCACATGGCGTGCGCTGGCGTCTGAGCCTGGAACATTTTCCTATGGCCGATACTTCCGGCTTCCCTAAAATGGAAAAGAAGGATCCTGCAACGCCGAAATTCCCCCGCCTTTCCCGTCCGGATTATATTGATGCCCCTAAAGCGCCGGAACCATCCGCAGACACTCCGCCCGCCGACGCAGACCCTGGGATCGGCTATATTTTCGAACACACCGCAGGGCGCAAGTGCCTTGTATTCTGCAACAGCCGTGAGGAGTGTGAAGTCGTATGCTCGACACTCCGGCGTTACTGTGACGAAAAAAACGAACCGGACCGCTTCCTGATCCACCACGGTAATATTTCCCAGTCCCTTCGTGAAACTGCGGAAGATGATATGCGTGACGACGAACGGATTCTAACCATCTGTACGACCGCTACGCTGGAGCTTGGAATTGATATTGGCCGGCTCGAACGCGCATTTCAGATCGACGCACCGTTTATGGTCAGCTCGTTTTTGCAGCGCATGGGCCGTACGGGAAGACGGGGAAGCCCTTCGGAAATGTGGTTTGTGATCCGTGAAGAACAACAGCTCCCGACTGCGCCGCTCCCGCAACTGATCCCCTGGAAACTTTTGCAGGCCATCGCCCTGATCCAACTGTATATGGAGAAGCGCTGGGTGGAACCTCCAAAGGCGGACCGGCTCCCATATTCGCTTCTTTATCACCAGACCATGTCGGAGCTTGCCAGCACCGGAGAACTGTATCCTTCAGAGCTTGCCGGCCGGATATTGACGCTGTCCCCATTCATCAACGTCAGTGCGGACGATTACAAAATCCTTTTGCGCCATTTAATTGAACTGGGTCACATAGAACAGACTGCCGAGGGCGGCCTTATCGTAGGGATCCGTGGAGAACGGATTGTAAATTCCTATAAGTTTTACGCTGTATTCCGGGAAGATGAGCTGTTTACCGTGCGCTGCCAGTCTCAGGAGCTTGGCACTATCGTCATGCCGCCGCCGGTCGGGGAGCGGGTTGCGATCGCCGGGAAAGTCTGGATCAACATTGAGATCGACTATAAAAAGAAGCTGGTATTTGTCGAACCTGTGAAAGGCGTCGTCCCTGCATTTTTCGGGCTGTGCCCCGGTGATATCCACACGCATGTGCTGCGGCGCATGCGCGATATATTGTATGAAACAACATTTTATTCCTATATGCAGCCGGCAGCGCGGAAGCGCCTTACAGAAATCCGCAATATCGTTTCTTCCGCCGGCGGCGTCAAACCACTGATGCATTTGGGCGGCAGTATGTGGGCCTTTATTCCCTGGCTTGGGACTTATTCTTTCCTTGCCGCCGAACGCTTTTTGAAAATCAAGTGTGCGCCGGCGCTGGGGATATCCGGTTTTGAAAGTGCGCGCCCCTATTATATGCAGTTTAAAATGAAAGCAGATGCCAATGCGTTCTGGCGGATTACGCGTGCGCTGGCTGAACAGGATTTTGACCCTATGGAGCTTTTATATCCCAACGAAGTACCATATTTCGATAAATACGATGAATTTGTTCCGGATGCGCTGATCCGCAAATGCTTTGCTTATGACGTCCTTGACGTCCAGGAAATGCGGATGTTTTTTCTGCAGGGGCCGGCTGGGTTTTTACAGTAAGTTGAATTATTCCGGAATTTGTTCATGAATTCCTAATTGATTGCAGCATGTTTTGATGGTATAATGCCAATGTTTATAATTCCCTTTTTGGGGAAACCTTACAAAAAATGCGGATAAACCGGAGGTTGCATATGTTAAGTGCAATTTTGACGCAGATTACATTTCCCCGCCTGAACTGGTCGTTTGAAATCGACCGGGTTGCTTTCAGCCTGTTTGGGCTGGACGTTTACTGGTACGGTATTATTATCGCGCTCGGATTTTTGCTTGCAGTTATCTATTGCTTCCGACGTTGCAAGCTGTATAACCTTAATCCTGACGACCTGACAAATCTGCTGCTTTTTGCCGTCCCTCTCTCCATTATCGGTGCACGTGCATATTATGTCACTTTTATGTACAACGAGTATTACTATGGCAACCCGCAGCTGATCTACCGCATCTGGGACGGTGGGCTTGCGATCTATGGCGCCATTATTGCCGGTGTTCTGACAGCAGTTGTCTATTGTTATGTCCGCCGCATCCGTATCGGCACCATGCTCGATTTGTGCGTTATGGGGCTTTTGATCGGGCAGTGTATCGGTCGTTGGGGGAATTTTGTCAACGGCGAGGCCTATGGTTCCGTAACATATGCCTATCCTTGGATTATGCAGGTCAATGGCGGCCCGAGCGTCCATCCCTGTTTCCTTTATGAATCGCTGTGGAATCTTGCGGGCTTTATCATCCTGCATTTCTATTCCAAAAAACGCCGTTACTGCGGTGAAATCTTCTTGATGTATGTTGCATGGTATGGATTTGGCCGCGGCCTGATTGAAGGTCTGCGTACAGACAGCCTGTATCTGTTTGGCACTGGCCTGCGCGTTTCTCAGGCATTCGGCTTTTTAACCTGTATCATTGCCCTTGGCGTTTTGGTTTATCTGTATCTGTTCCGTGAACCGGACGAAGAACATCTGAAAAATCCGTATTACATCCGTCTTTCCAAGAAACAGCGCCTGGCGGCGGAAAGCGTATCCGTGGAACCGGAGGATGAAGATATGCCTGCGCCTATGACCGGGGATGAAGGCGACGAGGATGACGACAGTTTCTATGGCCGCGATTTACCGCTGCGGCAAGACGGGGATCCGGACAAGGTTTCTGAGCAGGCTTCAAAGGAAAAAGCAGGAGACAATCTGCCGGATATAGAAAAAACAGAAGATCAAAAAAAGGAGAAGGAATAATGGCTGCACAGATTCTGGATGGAAAAGAAGTGGCGAAAAAGGTCCGTGCACAGGTACGCCGGGAAACAAAGGCGTTTACCGAACAGACCGGGCGCACACCCTGCCTGGCTGTGATTATTGTCGGGGAGGATCCAGCTTCACAGATCTACGTTAGAAACAAAAAACTTGCCTGTGAAAAATGCGGTTTTCTTTCCCGTGAATATGCATTACCGGAAGCTACAACACAGCAGGAGCTGATCGACCTAATCCGCACCCTTAACTGCGACGCCGAAGTTAACGGGATTCTGGTACAGCAGCCGCTTCCCAAGCACATGAATGTATCTCAGATTAACAACGTCATTGATCCGGACAAGGATGTCGACGCCTTCCATCCGGTAAATACCGGGAAAATCATGATTGGGGACGCAGGTTTGCTGCCATGTACGCCGGCAGGAATCCTGGAAATGCTCGACGCCTATGAAATTCCAATTGAAGGGCGCGAATGTGTTGTTGTCGGCCGTTCAAACCTTGTCGGAAAACCGGCGGCACTCCTTATGCTTTCCCGCAATGCAACTGTAACCCTGTGCCACTCCCGCACTCGTGACCTCGCAGAAGTTACCCGGCGCGCAGATATTCTGATTGTCGCGATTGGCCGGGCGCGCATGATTACTGCGGATATGGTAAAACCGGGTGCAGTCGTGGTCGACGTCGGCGTCAACCGCACAGAGGATGGAATTTTCGGCGATGTGGACTTTGCTCCGGTCAGCGAAAAAGCCTCCTATATTACCCCCGTGCCCGGCGGCGTCGGACGTATGACGATTGCGATGCTGATGCGCAATACCTTGACCGCTGCAAAAATCCAGACGCAGAAGGAATAAACAAAGGAGAGAGAACACCATGTTACAGCGCAATGCAAGGAAAAATTTCACCTGGTTTGCCCTCATAATCGTGGTCTGTGTTTTTTGCCTGACGCTTGCCGCATGCCAGGGTCAGCGTAACGTTATTCGCTCCGCTAATGAAATTGAGATCGACTATGATACTTCGCGGCTGATCCAGTTTGAGATTGAAATGGAGAGCGGTGCGGTAATAGGAGGCGACCTATATCCGCTCAATGCGCCGATTACGGTCCGCAATTTCGTCAAACTCTGTGAAGAAGGTTATTACGATGGGACACAATTTGACTATGTAATTTCCGATAAAATCGTAATGTGCAACGGGCAGAACGAAGAAACCACACCTTATACCATCTTCGGCGAATTTTCCAGCAATAACTGGCGCAACGGCCTGACCCATTATAAAGGCACCATGTCTATGGCCCGTAAAAATAATGATTATGATTCTGCATATGCAAAATTCTTTATTATTCTGGAAAACCGCACTAATTATGACGGTGAATACGCTTCTTTCGGTAAGATTACCAGCGGGTATGCCAATCTAGAAGCAATTTCTAAGGTCGATGTCGACGGTACGGTCCCGCTGGCGCCGCAGGTTATTAAAACGATCCGCATTCTTGGCAACATAGACTGAGTTGCTTTTACGCAGTCCCAAATTCAAAAAAATACAGCTTCAAAAAACATATCGATCCTCTACCCGGCGTTGCCTATCGGCTGCGCCGGGTTTATTTACAACTGCAAAAGCCGAAGCGTCTCTGCCGTGCTCCATGTACTGCTGTATGTGGATAAAAAAGAGAGTTTTTGTTCCGGAAAAACTAAAAATCGCCGCTTGTATCTTGAAAAAAAAACTTCTTTTTGCTATAATAATTTATCTATAATTATATTGTGCATAAAATGTGTTTTTCGGGCGATCAGGTTAAGGGCAACAGCAAAGGACGACAGGTGTTTTTATGTTTAAAAATCCGTATCAAAAAATCTTTATGCCTCAAATTACAGTGGTTTTTACGCTTTTGCTGTTAATGGCTGTAACTGCTTTCTTTTACCATGGACTTTATGCGGGAATCATAGAACTTTTTCTAGCGGTTGCGGCGATTGGATATTGCCTGCGGGTAAACCATAAGAAAGCGGAAGGCATCCGCAAACATATGGATACCATAGCAATGGAGATCAACTCTGTATCCAGTCTTGCCACTTCAGATTCTCCGGTTCCGCTTGCAGTGGTACAGGCTGCAACAGGGGAGATCCTGTGGGGGAATGACGCCTTTGCAGACCTGACAGAAAAATACAGCAGTATAACCAATCTGCGAATCAATGATATCTTTGAAGAAATTGACGTACCCTGCCTTCATAAAATGCTGGAAAAAGGGCGCTTAGTGACCGCAGCGTTGGAACACCGGTATTTTAAAGTCTCTGTCCGCCGTGCAAGCGTCCAGAAGTACCGCGGTTTGTGTACGCTCTCCTTTACAGACGTAAGCGAAGAGATTGAATCTGTGGAGCTCCTTTCCAGAAAACGCCCGGTTGTGGCGTTAATGCAGATCGATAACTATGATGAACTGGTTGCCAATCTGTCGGGATACGACCGCACGTTTATCCTCGCCAATATTGAATCAAAAATCAATCAGTGGGCGGAAAAATCCGCAGCAATTATGATCCGCGGCGACCGCGACCGCTATACGCTGGTTTTTGAAGAGGGAAATCTCGAGCTTTACCGCGCCTCGCGTTTTTCTGTCCTAGATGCAGTTCGGGAGGTAAAAAATGCTGCCGGCATGCCTGCAACGCTTTCCATCGGCGTGGGCTGCGAAGGGGAAAGTTACAACGACAACGTTATAAACGCACGTTTGGCTTTGGATATGGCCTTGTCCCGGGGAGGAGACCAGGCGGTCATCAAAAACAGCGGAAACTATGAGTTTTTTGGCGGCACTTCCCGCGAGGTGGAGAAACGGACCAAAGTGCGCGCCCGAATTGTCGCCAGCACGGTTTCCGATCTGGTCAAATCTTCCCCGAACGTGATTATCATGGGACACCGTTATTCTGATATGGATAGCCTGGGTTCTTCTGTGGGGGTTGCCTGTATCTGCAGGAAATTAGAAGTACCCTGCAAAATTGTCTATGAAGAACGTACTACTTCCGCAAAAGTGCTCCATGACAACATTGCACAGGTTGCGGAGTACAGGAATGCATTTGTTTCTGGTGACCGTGCGCGGGAGCTTATGCGGGATGAAACGCTTCTTGTTGTTGTAGATGTCAACAATTCGGATTTCACCGATGCACCCGCACTGGTGGAAATGGCAAAAAAAATTGTCGTGATTGACCACCATCGCCGTACATCCAAATATATTGAAAAATCCGTTATCAACCTGCATGAACCGTATGCGTCTTCAGCAAGCGAGCTTGTCAGCGAGCTTTTGCAATATATCGCTACGACACAAGACGTCCTGCGCGCCGAGGCGGAATGCATGCTCGCCGGAATTATGCTGGATACCAAAAATTTTACGGTAAAAACCGGTGTGCGTACATTTGAATCCGCAGCGTTTTTACGCCGGGCCGGCGCAGATACTATTGAAGTAAAAATGCTGTTTAAAAACGATATGGATGATTATATGGACCGCTGCGATATTATCAAAACTGCGCAGATCTATCAGGGCGGCATTGCGATTGCCTATTCGGAAAAAAACGTCAAGCGTGAAATTGCCGCGCAGGCCGCCGATGAATTGATGAATATTGAAAATGTCAACGGTTCCTTCGTCGTTTTCCGTTATAATAACGGTACTCAAGTCAGCGGTCGTTCTCTAGGAAAAATCAATGTTCAGGTTATCCTTGAGCGTCTCGGCGGCGGAGGGAGCATGATGGAAGCCGGTGCGCAGCCGGGAGATAAAACCGTTGCGGCCGTAATTGAAGAATTGAAAAATTCCATCAATGTATATTACAGTTCCAAATAAGATAAAATCGAAAGGGGAAAGCGGCGCATGCGGCGCCGCAGGAAAGACCTATGAAAGTTGTATTGTTGCAGGACGTCCGCGGGCAGGGGAAAAAGGGACAGATCATTACCGTATCCGACGGATATGCGCGCAATTATCTGATGCCGCGCAAACTGGCTGCGGAAGCGACAAAAGATGTATTAAATGCCATTGAGAAGCATGATGAAGCCGTCCAGCGCCGTTATGAAGAGGAGCAGACGCGCGCCCGGCTCCTTGTAAAAGATCTTGAGGGAATTACGGTGCGTATTTCCGTCAAAGCTGGAGCCAATGGGAAATTTTATGGATCCGTAACTGCCCAGGAAATTGCCGCAGCACTGCTCGAACAGAAGGGTATTGAACTCGACCACCGAAAACTTTCTGTCGATCCGATCAAGACCTATGGTACTTATCCAGTTAAAGTAAAGCTTTTTCCGCAGATCGTTGGGACATTTTATTTGAACATTACTGAATAAGCACAAATCCAACGCAAAAGGAGGGGAACGGATTTTGGACGAGATCCGTGCAAGACAGGCGCCCTGCTCGGCTGAAGCGGAGCAGGCTGTCCTTGGCGCTATGCTGATCGATGCTGACTGCATCCCTGTTGTTATCGAACAGCTCAAACCGTCTGATTTTTATTTCCCACAAAACCAGACAATTTACGAAGCTTTTGTGCGCATGTTCCTAAACAGCCTGACAATTGACCCAGTCACACTTTTGGAATCCCTGAAAGAAGAAGGGAAATTTGATGAGGCCGGCGGACGGGATTACCTGATGCAGTTAATGGAGCTGACGCCAACAGCTGCGCATGTGAACGAATATATTAAAATCCTGCGGGATAAATCCCTTCTGCGCCAAACGGCCCAGGCCGCTGGAAAAATTCTGGAATCCGTTTATTCCGGTGAAGGCGGCGCGAAAGAAATCGTGGAAAATGCCGAGCGCATGATTTACGATGTGCGCGAGGGACGCGAAATCAAGGGGCTTTACCATATTAAATCCGTTATCTTTGATGTGTATTCCGCACTTGATGAACTGGCGCAGAATGCCGGACAGCTGCCCGGCATCCCAACCGGTGTTACAGAACTAGACCATTATATTACAGGGCTGAAAAAATCCGACCTGATCCTTATGGCCTCCCGTCCAGGTATGGGGAAAACAAGCTTTGCGCTCAACATTGCCCTAAACGCAGCGAAAGTTTCCAAAAAGGCAGTGGTTATTTTCCAGCTTGAGATGTCGCGAGACCAGCTTGGAATGCGTCTGATGTCCAGCGAAGCGCTGATTGATTCGCATAAGCTGCAAACCGGGGATCTTAGCGATGAGGAATGGGCCCGATTGGCTCATGCAAGCGAAGAACTGAGCAGAACCAATATTTATATTGATGATAATCCGGCTCTGACTGTTGCAGATATGAAATCCAAGTGCCGCCGCCTGGGTTCCGAACTTGGTTTGATTGTAATCGATTATCTGCAGCTGATGCAGACTGGCCACCGCGTTGAAAACCGGACAACCGAGGTCGGTGAAATTTCCCGTGCAATGAAGATCATGGCCAAAGAGCTGAATGTCCCAGTGGTCTGCTGTGCGCAGCTGTCCCGCGCTGCAGAACAGCGTCAGGATAAGCGGCCTATGCTTTCCGATTTGCGTGAATCCGGCGCAATAGAACAGGACGCCGATATTGTCCTGTTTTTGTACCGGGAAGGCTATTATAATCGTGATAGCGAAGAAGCCAACACTGCGGAGTGTATTGTCGCTAAAAACCGCCATGGCTCGACCGGTACGATTAAATTGCAGTGGCTCGGGCAATACACAAGCTTTAAATCTGTAGATCTGCGCCATGAAGCTTGAAAACCTGGTATGGGATACGATTTGCCAATATGCAATGCTGCCTGAAGGTGCAACTGTAATCTGCGGGCTGTCTGGCGGTCCGGATAGCGTTGCACTGTGCCGGATTTTGCGGACGCTTCAGCCGCGCCTCCATCTGCGCCTGCTTGCCGCACACGTTCACCACGGTATCCGGGGGACACAGGCAGACGAAGACGAGGCTTTCTGCCGTGCGTTTGCGAAGTCGTCTGAAATGGAATTTTACTGTGCGCATTATGATATCCCAGCGCTTGCAGACAGGCAGGGCATAAGCCTGGAGGCCTGCGCCCGTAAAGTCCGCTATAATTTTTTTGTACAGCTTGCTGAAAGCACCGGTGCCGGTTATATCGCAACAGCGCACCATGCGGATGATGCGCTGGAAACCGCCCTTTTCCATTTTGCACGCGGTACCGGGATCCGCGGCCTCTCGGGAATCCAGCCAATACGCCGCTTGGACGGCTTTATGTTGATCCGCCCGTTGATTTGCGCTTCGAAAAAGCAAATCGGGGAGTATCTTGCTGAAGTTGGGGCAGACTATAGAATTGATGCAAGCAATGCCTGTGATGACTATGCCCGCAACCGGATTCGTCACCATGTTGTCCCAGCTTTGGCACAGGTTAATCCTTCGCTGATTCATACAAGTATACACACATTAAAAACTTTGCGCGCGGAGGCGGATTTTCTGGAAGAGCAGACGCAGCAGGCATATTCCCGCATTGTCGCTGATCAAAGTGTAGATATCTGTGCCCTGTTGGCACTGCATCCCGCCCTCCAGAGCAGAGTCATTGAAAAGTTTTATTATCAAATTGCCGGCGCCCAGGCCCCACAGTTGTCTTCCGTACATCTGGATGCGGTTGCTGCACTTTGCCAGTCCTCCCATGCGTCCGGTTTTGTCAGCCTGCCTGCGGGAATATCGGCCCGGCGTGAATACAGACGCTTATTTCTGGAAAAAAAAGCGCAGCCGCCCATTGAGGAAATTGTGCATATCCCGCTTTTATTAGGAGGGAGCGTTATATTTAACGAATGGCGAATCACCCTAAAGTCTGTCTCGGGACCTGCCGTAGAATATAAAAGCATTCATAATTTCTTCGTTGACTGTTCAAAAATATATGGTAAACTATTGGTTAGATCAAGACTTCCCGGCGATAGAATCCATTTGGCTGGCCATAGCTGCGGTACAAGCCTGAAAAAGATTATGATCGACCGCAAAATTCCGCGGCCGCAGCGGCAGACGTGGCCGGTGATTGTGGATTCGCGCGGCATTGTGGCTGTTGCACAGTTTGGCGTGGATATACGTACTGCAATAGATGCAGACAGCCGGGAATTATTTCTCATTCAAATTGAAAAACGCTGAGTGGAGGAAAGCCTATGCGGATCGCTGATGCGGACATTGCAAAAATCCTGATAGATCAGGATCACATTCACGAGAAAGTACAGCAGCTCGGGGCTGAGATTTCCCGTGATTTCAGTTGTAAGCTCGCCCCAAACGAACATTTGCTTGTCGTTGGGATGTTGAAAGGTTCTGTTGTGTTCATGGCAGATCTGATCCGGGAAATCGATTTGCATTGCGAACTGGACTTTATGATTGCCTCTTCTTATGGCGATGCAACTGAATCCTCGGGGATTATTACGATCAAGCAGGATGTAAAGGATATTGAAGGACGGCATGTATTGTTGGTTGAAGATATTGTCGATTCCGGATTCACCATGGCCAGCGTCCTGGAAATTCTGAAAAAGCGGAACCCTGCAAGCATTGCATTGTGTTCGCTTCTGGACAAACCCTCGCGCCGGAAGAAAGATGTCCGGATTGATTATTGCGGTTTTGAGATCCCGGATGAGTTTGTTGTCGGATATGGCCTCGATTATGCCAGCCGGTATAGAAATCTTCCATACATAGGCGTTTTAAAACCTGAAATTTATACAAAATAACTCCAAAGAGGTGTCCGCTTGAAAAACAGAAGCTTTAAAGGAATTGGATTTTACATTATCGTTTTGATTATCTTGATTGGTACCATTGCGATTATGTATGGTTCCAATGACAAAAACAACTATGTCTACTCTGAAATCCTGGATTATATTGAAAATGAAGATGTGCGGGAATTGGTTCTTGACGGCAATACGCTAAACCTGAAGCTCAAAGATAATACCATCCTTCGCTATGATCTTGCCGACGTCGATCGCTTTTATGACGATGCCTGGGAGCTGATCCGGCAGCAATATGACGCCGGGATTATTACCTATTTTGATATGATCCGCCCGACAGAACTGCCCTGGTGGGTCAGCATGCTCCCATACCTGATTATTATCGTCATCTTCGGAGCGTTCTGGTACGTTATGATGAATCGTGCAGACGGTGGAGCCGGGAAAGCTATGTCTTTCAGCAAGGCCCGGGTAAAGCAGGGTTCTGAGCAGAAAAAGCTAGTTACATTTGACGATGTTGAAGGCGCTGAGGAAGAAAAAAACGAACTTCGGGAAATCGTGGATTTTCTCCGCAACCCACGCAAATATGCTGAACTTGGCGCGCGGATCCCCAAAGGCGTACTTCTTGTAGGCCCTCCCGGAACAGGTAAAACCCTGCTTGCCAAGGCCGTCGCGGGAGAAGCGGGAGTCCCATTCCTGTCAATTTCCGGTTCGGACTTTGTTGAGCTGTATGTCGGCGTCGGTGCTTCCCGTGTACGTGATCTGTTTGATCAGGCTAAGAAAAAACAGCCGGCTATTGTGTTTATCGACGAAATCGATGCGGTTGGCCGTCATCGCGGCGCTGGACTTGGCGGAGGACATGATGAGCGGGAACAGACGCTTAACCAGCTGCTGGTTGAAATGGACGGTTTCGGCGCGAATGACGGTGTAATTATTATTGCTGCAACCAACCGCCCGGATATCCTGGATCCTGCGCTTCTGCGCCCTGGCCGTTTTGACCGCCAGATTTACGTCGGCCTTCCGGATATTAAAGGACGCGAAGCGATCCTGCGTCTGCATGCAAGAAACAAAAAAGTGGAACCGGATGTAAACTTTGCGGCAATTGCGAAAACCTCCGTCGGATTTACAGGTGCAGATTTGGAAAATCTTTTAAACGAGGCCGCTTTGCTTGCCGCACGACGCAATCTTTCCCGCATTGGAAATCCGGAGCTTCAGGAAGCTTTCGTCAAAGTAATCATGGGCCCGGAAAAGAAAAGCCGCGTTGTTCCGGAAAAAGACAAGCGTCTGACGGCTTATCATGAAGCTGGTCATGCTGTGGTGAATAAATTCCTCCCAACCCAGGACCCGGTTCATCAAATTTCTATCATACCGCGTGGCCGTGCAGGCGGTTACAATCTGAATCTCCCAGCCGAAGACAAAAGTTATAATTCAAAATCAGAAATGCTGGAAGAAATTGTTGCATTGCTTGGCGGCCGTGTTGCGGAACAGTTAATCTTAAATGATATTTCTACCGGCGCTTCAAATGATATTGAGCGCGCCAGTGACATTGTTCGTAAACTGGTTACCAAATACGGCATGAGCGACCGGCTTGGCCCAATCACCTATGGCTCACAGCACGATGAAGTATTCCTTGGCCGGGACTATACGACAATGCGCAATTATTCCGAAAAAGTTGCCTCCGAAATTGACGACGAAGTCCAGCGCTATATCCACGAAGCGTATCAGAAATGTGAAGAAATCCTCAAAGCGAACCTTGACAGCCTGCATGCGGTTGCCGGGTATTTGTTAAAGCATGAAACAATGGATGGGGAGATCTTTAATCGGATTATGCAGGGCGACGATATTGCTCAGATTGAAGCGGATGAAGAAGAGAAAACCCGCCGCCATGAAGAGCTGGAGCGCAAACGCCGTGAAGAGGATGAGCGCCGCCGTCTGGCAGAAGAAGCGCGGCGTACACAAGATCCTCATCAGGAAAACAAGCCGCAGGCTCCGCTTCCGCCGTGGATGCCGCCTCTGGATGGCGGAAGCCAAAAGGATTAAAAACGCTGAATGTATATTAAGTGCCCCTGATGTCATACTCGCATCAGGGGCGCCTTTTTCAACAACAGCCGTTTTAAATTTTAGCTGCTTTGCTCAACTGAAAGTTTCTGCGTTTCTTCCCACAAGTGGCCATCATCCAAATGGAAAGTGCGGTGGGATCCGCAGGTAAAATCCGGGTCATGCGTAATCAAAATCAGCGTATGCCCTTCGGCATTGAGCGCATGCAGCAGTTCAATGCATCTATTGCCGGAAGTTTTGTCCAAGCTTCCTGTTGGCTCATCCGCCAAAATAACCGGCGGGCTGGCAGCAATGGCGCGCGCGATGGCAACTCTCTGCTGCTGTCCGCCGGAAAGCTCGCCCGGGAAATGCTGTGCACGTGCGGCCAGCCCAACACGTTCCAGCGCGGAATATACCACTTCCCGTCGCTGTGCCGCCGGAAGGCCGCGAAACAATAGCGGAAGTTCTACATTCTCATAAGCTGTCATTTTCGCAGAAAGGTTAAACCCCTGGAAAATAAAACCTATCATTCGGTTTCGAAGCTTTGCCCGGCTTGAAGCATTTAATTCCTGAACATGGATCCCGTCAATCTCATAATCGCCCTGCGTCGGTTTATCCAGACATCCGATAATATTCATTAATGTAGATTTTCCTGAGCCGGAACGCCCAATTATACTGACAAATTCTCCATCCAGTATGCTAAGTGATACGCAGTCAAGCGCCTGCACTCCGTTTGGATAGGTTTTAGAAACGGATTTTATCTTAATCATGCTCTTTATTCCTCCTTTTTTCCTATTCTTTCCCAGCAAATACAGTTTCATACAGAAAAAGACAGTTCAAACCCAACATCTTTAAAAATACATGGAGGTTGAACATGAAATTTCAATATAATGCTGGTACAGTATGGTACCATGGTTCTAATAAATCCTTCACTATATTAAAGGAAGGCAGTACGATTACACCCTGGAGGGAACTTGCTGAAGCGTTTTCCCATAAACCCACGAGCTTGGAATATAATGACGCTGGAAAAATTCAACATAACGGCATACACCCCGGATATTTGTACAAAATTGATGAACCGGTGGAACCCGGGAAAGATATTTACCCGCACCCCCGCAGTACGATGGATACGTACGCTGAGTTTTTGACGGGAAGGCCTCTGCGGGTAAAACTGATAAAAAAGCTCTGAGCCTTCACCGGATCGGACTGCAAAAAAATACGGAAAAACAAGGAAAAGTTTGAGAGCCTTGACAGATTTGCAAAATTGAGATATAATGTATTGGTTTAAAGTTCCAAATTTCAACCATTTCAGTAAAGAGGATATAAATGGCGACAAAAGCAAAATACGATAATGAGAGTATCAGTGCATTAAAAGGGCCGGACCGGGTACGAAAAAGGCCGGCTGTCATTTTTGGTTCTGATGGCCTTGAAGGCTGCGAACACGCGGTTTTTGAGATTCTTTCCAATTCCATCGATGAAGCGCGGGAAGGCTACGGAAAAGTAATTCATATAACCCGCTACCTTGACCATTCCATTGAAGTGGAAGATTTCGGCCGAGGTATGCCCGTTGATTATAATGAGCGGGAAAAGCGCTATAACTGGGAGCTCATTTTTTGCGAACTGTATGCGGGGGGGAAATACAATAATGATACCGGGGAAAACTATGAATTTTCCCTCGGCCTCAACGGGCTTGGCGCCTGCGCTACGCAATATTCTTCCGCATATATGGATGTAACCGTCTGGCGCGACGGATATAAATATTCCCTGCACTTTGAAAAAGGCGCTCTTGTCGGGAAAATGGGGAAGGAACCGGCGGCAACGAAACGTACTGGGACTATACACCATTGGCTTCCGGACCTGGAGGTTTTTACTGATATCAACATTCCGGTCGAATACTATACCGATATTCTCCGGCGGCAGGCGGTCGTAAACGCCGGGCTGAAGTTTGTGTTCCGCAATGAGATAGCGCCTGGAAAATTTGAAAAAACCGAATTCCTCTATGAAAACGGAATCAGCGACTATATTGCGGAAACCGTGGGGGAAAATGGACTTACACCGATCCGCTCAATCAGTGCGCAACGGCGCGGGCGAGACCGTGCAGACCGTCCGGAATATAAACTGCTGATCAACGCCGCATTCTGTTTTTCCAATACCGTTTCTATGGCAGAATATTACCATAACTCTTCTTGGCTTGAGTATGGCGGCGCACCGGCAACAGCTGTAAAAAATGGCTTTGTCTACGCCATTGATGCTTATATGCGGCAAAACGGCAAGTATAACAAAGGGGAAAGCCGCATCAGTGCCGCTGACGTTTTCGATTGTCTCGTTATTGTTACCAACTGTTTTTCAACACAGACGTCCTATGAAAACCAGACGAAAAAAGCGATTACAAATAAGTTTATCCAAGATGCCATGACAGAGTTCTTTCGTGCGCAGCTGGAAGTATATTTCATTGAAAACCGTACCGACGCAGATAAAATTGCTGCGCAGGTTCTGGTTAACAAGCGCAGCCGGGAACAGGCGGAAAGCACACGGCAAAATTTGAAGAAGAAGCTGGCCGGCAGCGTCGATATTTCCAACCGCGTA
This sequence comes from uncultured Eubacteriales bacterium, assembly GCA_934546935.1. Classification (GTDB taxonomy): domain Bacteria; phylum Bacillota; class Clostridia; order Oscillospirales; family QAMX01; genus CALWJF01. The sequence continues at coordinate 49,523 of CAKTEH010000010.1, read as the reverse complement.
CAAAAATTTGTAGACTGCCGTACGCGTGATGTGAACCGCCGGGAGCTTTATATCGTGGAAGGCGACTCTGCACTGGGTTCCTGCAAGCTGGGTCGCGACGCAGAATTCCAGGCGATTATCCCGGTCCGCGGAAAAATTTTAAACTGCTTAAAGTCAGATTTTGATAAAATTTTTAAAAACGAGATCATTACTGACCTGATTAAAGTCCTGGGTTGTGGAGTGGAAACAAAAAAACATGCCAAGGATCTTTCAAACTTTGATATTGACGCTCTGCGCTGGAATAAAGTCATTATCTGCACCGATGCGGATGTCGACGGCTTCCAAATCCGTACATTGATCCTTGCCATGCTTTACCGGCTTGTACCATCTCTGATTGAAAAAGGATTTGTCTATATCGCAGAAAGCCCCTTGTTTGAAATCATAGCCAAAGATGAAACATATTTCGCCTATAATGAACGGGAAAAAACGGAAATCCTAAAGACGCTGGAGGGTAAGCGGTATACGCTGTCCCGGTCTAAAGGGCTTGGCGAAAATGAACCAGAAATGATGTGGAAAACGACAATGAACCCCGCATCACGCCGCCTGATCCGGATAATGCCGGAGGATGTGCTGCGCACAGCTGAAATTTTCGACTTGCTTCTGGGGGACAACTTGGCTGGGCGAAAAGAATATATTGCGGAAAACGGTTCAATCTATCTTGATCTTGCAGACATATCCTGATTTCCTCTGATGATAAAATCATGCCGGTCTGAAAAACTGGCCCTGTTTTCTACAACAAAATGTAAAAGGTGAAAAAATGCCTCCCAGAAAAAAGAAAAAAACCGAAATCGAGCTTGTGCAGGCGATTATTGACGAACAGGGGATTACACAGACCCTGACAACCAATTATATGCCTTATGCGATGAGCGTTATTGTTTCACGTGCAATCCCGGAGATTGACGGTTTTAAACCTTCGCACCGCAAATTACTGTATACAATGTATACTATGGGGCTGCTGCGTGGTAAATTAACCAAATCTGCCAATATAGTTGGCCAAACCATGAAGCTTAACCCTCACGGCGATATCCCAATTTATGAAACCATGGTACGCCTTTCCGAGGGGAACGGCGCTCTTTTGCATCCCTTTATAGAATCCAAAGGGAATTTTGGACGTTTTTATTCCCGTGATATGGCCTATGCGGCATCCCGATATACTGAAGCAAAACTTGCAGCTATTACCGAGGAAATTTTCCGGGATATTGACGCCGATCCGGTCGACTTTGTGCCCAATTATGACAATACACTGACCGAGCCGACACTCCTGCCGACTGCTTTTCCTAATATCTTGGTTAATCCAAACCAGGGTATTGCCGTCGGTATGGCAAGCTCCTTTTGTGGTTTTAACTTGGAAGAAGTCTGCCGGACAACTATAGAATTGATAAAAAACCCGCAGCACGACCTGCTTACATCCTTAACCGCTCCGGATTTTCCTACCGGGGGGGAGCTTGTGTATAATCGTGCCACTATGGAGCGGATTTATGAAACCGGACGCGGTTCCTTCCGTGTACGCGCGAAATGGCGATACGAGCCAAAGGAGAACCTGATCGAAATCTATGAGATCCCCTATACGACATCCGTAGAGGCGATAATGGATAAAGCTGCCGAGCTGATTAAAGCCGGGCGTATTCGCGAAATTTCCGACATGCGCGATGAAACCGACCTGTCCGGCCTGAAAATAGCGATTGACCTGAAGCGCGGTGTCGATCCAGAAAAACTGATGCAGAAACTTTTCAAAATCACGCCGCTTGAGGACAGTTTTTCCTGTAATTTCAATGTCCTGATTTCCGGAACACCTGTAGTTTTAGGCGTAAGGGCGCTTTTAAATGAGTGGATACAGTGGCGTGCGGAATGTATCCGTCGTAAAACCCGTTTTGCCCTTGGGAAAAAAGCAGAGCGCCTTCATCTGCTGAAAGGCCTTTCTAAAATCCTCTTGGATATAGACCGTGCGATTGAAATTATCCGGAATACAGCGGAAGAAAACGAGGTTATTCCGAATCTGATGATCGGTTTCGGGATTGATGAGCGGCAGGCAGAATTTGTTGCAGAAATCCGGCTGCGCAATATCAATAAAGAATACATCCTGCGCCGGACCGGCGAGGTTGACGAGCTGGAAAAGGAAATTGAAGATCTCAAAGCATTGGCCGGAAGCGAAAAGAAGCTGCGCAGCGTTATCATTCAGGATCTCAACACAATCATACGCAAATACGCCCAGCCCCGCCGTACAACATTGATCGCAGAAGATGAAATTGAGGAAGCGCAGCAGGAGCTTGAACAAGTTCCGGATTATAATGTGCACCTTTTCCTTTCCCGCGAGGGGTATTTTAAGAAAATCACACCTCAGTCCCTGCGCATGAGCGGAGAGCATAAGCTTAAAGAAGGCGATAGGATCTGCCAACATTTGGAAGCAAAAAACAGTGATGAAATCATTTTCCTGACGAATCTCTGTCAAGCATACAAATCCCGAATTTCTGACTATGAAGATACAAAAGCCAGCGTACTGGGGGATTATTTGCCTGCAAAACTGGGGATGGAGGAAGGGGAGATTCCGATTTTTGCATTCCTTCCAGGAGATTATGCAGGATCCTTAATTTATATTTTTGAAAATGGAAAAGCCGCCCGTATTCTGCAAAGCCTTTTTGAGACAAAAACCAATCGGAAGCGCCTTACTGGCGCTTACAGCAATAAATCCCCACTTGTTGCCTGCTTCGCTATCCGGGAAGAAACGGAATTGGCTGTCTATACCAGCGCGGACCGGATGCTCGTACTCAGTACCGCTATGTTGGCGCCAAAATCCACCAGGGATACCATCGGTGTAAATGCCGTAGTGTTAAAAACCACTCAACGTGTTGAATATGCCTGTTTACTGGAACAAGCAGGTATTGCGGATGCAAAACGATACCGCACCAAGGCACTGCCTGCGGCTGGCGCAAAATTGCTGCCCGGAGACGCGCGCGACCGTCAGCTGCAGCTGGAGTTGGAATAGGGCAGGACTTTGCTGTTGCTGCATAAATACCTGCGCAATAAAAACACTGCTGTCTTTTATAAAATAATAGCCTCCCTAAATTAAAAATTTTAGGGAGGCTTTATTATCTTACAATGGTAAAACGACACCCAACATCCCATTGCAGAAGAATCTTGGGTATGGCATAGAAAACCACATGCCGCACAACATACACCAAAGTATACAGAAATGCGGTTTTGAAGCTTATTCGTCAAATTAAAATCAGCAGATTACCGGATCTCAAGCAAAAGGCAGCAAATCTCTTGCTTTAACCTTAATCAGGTTTCCATTCTCATCGTTTACAATCACTTTTATATCGGGACAATATTCAAACAGCATTTGCCTGCAATTCCCGCAAGGTGGAATAACATAATTACGGTATCTCTCATGGACGGCAACAATGGTATCAAATTCACGTTCCCCATTTGAAATTGCAATACCCATGGTGATATATTCGGCACAAGAACCGTGATTACCATCACAGTTTATACCTTTATATATATTTCCGCTTTTGCACAGAACTGCACAGCCAACCGTATGATTATAAACACCATCATCAAAATTATCTTTTAAAACTTGGAATCCAGTTTTTATAAGTTCTTTATCTTTCTCTGTAACCGGGTACTTCTCCACAAAAACACCTCTTCCAATTCAGATATGTCCGTTAGGTGGGCACTCAATCATACAAAAATGTATTCTATAAAAAACGGCAAAATCGTTTGAACAGCTGTACCCGTTAACGTTTCTTGATAGCGCATATCTTGACAGCGGTGGCATTTAAAACAGTAGCGCGTTCATAATTCCTGCCTGAACGGATTCAAGTGCATAAGGCTCCAAAAACGCAGAATTCAACTGGCCCAGGTTTTCCTGTAACTCACGGTCGGCATAAATCCGAATGATTTTTTCTGCAAATTTATATGCATTATCCGCAGGATACAAATATCCGTTGATCCCGTCGCGAACCAAGCCTCGGTTGCCTTTGATATCCGAAGCGACAATTGGCAGGCCGCTGGCCAGCGCGGCTACCAGAGGGAGGGGGAGCGATTCCTGTATCGCGGCGGAAATTGCGACATCCGCCGCCTGACAGCACAAACGCCAGTTACGTTGGATCCCCGGGAATCCAATTTGAGGCAGGACGCCAAGACTCTCCGCCTTTTCACGGCAGCTTTCTAACAATGGCCCTTCTCCAGGAAGATAAAGATAAATATCCCGCGGAAGAAATCGCATTGCCTGCAGCAGCATCTCCTGGTTTGTACGTTCGGTAAAATCCGCAATATACAACAGCATAAAGGCAGACTCCGGAATCCCCAGCATATACCGCGCTTCGTTCTTCTCCTCTGTACTGGCCGGATGGTAGGCCGCCAAGTCAAGCCCCAGCCCCGGGAATCCATATAATTTGTTGCGGAAAAGCTTGAAACGTTTCGCAAACGAATAGTCTTCCGGATTCAGCGCAAGGATTTCATCTGTAACACAGCACAGCGCCTTTTCCATTAACAGCAGCTTGAACTTCGTAAAAGAGCTACTGTCTTTTTCAACCGGATATCCATCCACAATATGAACAACGTAAGGTCGTGGAGGCGTCAAAAACAGAAGGGCACTGCGTACCAGATGAGAAACCCAATTTCCATTTAGAACAATTAAATCATATGCCTCATTCCGGATAATCGGGATTAATGACCGTATAATCGAAAAGTTTTCATAGGATATTCCGGATCCGGTACAAGGCAGGCTGAAGCTGCGCGATATGTAAGGGCAGGCATGCTGCACGCCGGAAGCAGCAGCATGAATTTCCAACCCTTTCTCAGACAGCTCTGCCAAATAGGGGAGATGGTATTCCAATAAATGTTCAAAACTATCGGCAGCATAGAGGACTTTCCGCGGCATAACTGTCTCCTTCATGCAAACTTATAAATATAAATAACCGCCTTTCGGCCCAAAACTACAGTGGAAAAGAAATAAAATCATTCCTTTAGCACGTCATCCTGGGTAATCCTGCGTTCCCCGTATACAAGATCATAAACCATCAGCCGGTAAGCGTCCATCATTTGCTGATAATCTTCCGGAATATCCCGATAAGGTTTTCCTTCAGCATCAACAAACAGCCGGGCGCGGTAAATGATCATATAAGGCATCACATTCTGTTCAAGCCAGGAAAAATATGAATTCAGCTCCAAACCTATACGCTGTAACACATGTACGCCAAGGAAAGTACAGCTTTCCGTATGATCAGGCTGGATTTCGTCATCTTCTTCATAGTTCGTCCAGATCAAATACTCCGTGGAAAGCATCTGGGCCAGCTCCTCCGGGCCCCAGTCGGTCGTCATCACATCACTGGCATAACCAAGTTTGGTGAAAATCGAAGTTCCATCGGAAAGATTTAGATTTGGAAGGTGATCGCCCCAAAACACGAGCATAACCGGTTCATCGACTGTAGAAAAATAATCCACCAACATTCCCAGAGAGGCATCCGCATCATGCACGCCCATTACATAAGAATCCAAGATTGCCAGATCTTCCTCGTTCAGATACGGGCTGCTCGCATCTATCCCCGAATGCTCCGTGTATTTATTGGCGGTATAAGGCTGGTGGTTTTCCATGGAAACATTGAGCATAAAGAGGGGAACATCTTTGTCGCGCTGTTGATACAAAGAGATGATCTTTTCCGCAAAAGCTTTGTCGGACACATAACCGCCTTTCATTTCCGCATCCGGAGCACAGGCGTCCGAAAACAGGACCTGGTCAAAACCCATAGCATTGTAAATTGGATCACGGTTATACAGAGCATTGGTATGGGAATGAAAGAAGACCGTATCATAACCATGGCCGGCAAAGACCCCCTGCACCGTTGGAAGTTGGGCATAGACGTTTGTGGGGAACGCCGTCAAGGTATCATTTTCTTTGAGCAGGAAGCTGGTCAGGCCTGTCAGAACTTCCATTTCCACATAAGCCGTACCTCCACAGTAGGCCGGGGTCATAAAAGGGCCGGAAGTATAGTCTTCCGCCAACGCATGATAGTTGGCAAGCGGGTCTTCGGAAAACGTAAGGTTTGGAAGCCGGGTAATATCAAAAAAACTTTCTGACATGACGAAAATGACATTCGGGATTACCGGTTCCGCCTCAGACACATCAGGTGCATCCCCCTCGGCAGCCTGTCCATTATTTTGTTCAGAATCTGGAGCTTTTTCCGGCTCCTGCGCATCCGCCTGCTGCTCAGACCCAAGAAGAGCATCAATATCGTCTTTACTGTAATCAACTGCATTGGACTGCACCGATGCATAAGCACAATAAAGCCCATATAACACACCAAAAGCATCATTGCGTTCTTCCTGCGTCAGCTGCGCCGAACTGATATTGGCGCTGAATGCAGTAAAAGCCGGAGTAAACAACACAAACAGGAACACAGCCAACGTTACACACAGCCAAGCAATACGGCCGCGGCGGGTGATACCCTTTTTAACTGTCAAATCCACAAAAATCAGGCCAGCCAAGGTAAAAACAACAACAGCAATAGCCAGGACCGATTCGAATGAAAAGACGAGCCGTGATTTTGCATACCCGCTGATCTCCAAAAGCTGTCTTGCCATCGTAAAATCGCTTAAAAGAAGCGGCGCGCTGTTAATTGCACATTTAAAGTAGTTGACAAACGCCAACAGCAGGCAAAACAAGCCTGGAAGCAAATATCCTGCCCAAAGGCGTTTGGTAAGCGCATACACGCCGGCCATTACCAGGCCCGTTAGAAATATGGTGCACAACGAAGCTAACGGATGTGTAAATATCCAGATAAATGCCGCTGCCGCATCCTGTAAATGAATCAACTGCATCGCCCATAAAAGCAGGGACATAGAAAGCAATACAGATACTGCAGCAACAATAAACGGGTGTTTTTGAAAATTCACTTTTCTGAAATTTATACGCACAGAATACACAACCTTGTACCAGAACCATTTTAACGCCATTGCGGATTCACCGCTTGGCCAGAGCCGCATAAATGCAAAACAAGAAAAAATGCCGGACAGCAAATCTGTTGCAATTTGAAATCAAACGGAAAAACAGCCCTTGAATGACATTCACGGGCTGTTTTTATTCTTACACAAATCCGGGAAAAAATCCAGCTGGATTCTGTAAAATTTAATATTCCCGCCGTCCATCCAACGCCCGAAGCAGCGTTACCTCGTCAGAATACTCCAAATGGCCGCCTACAGGGACGCCATATGCCAAGCGCGTAATCTTTATATGGAACGGCCGCAACAGCCGGGCAATATACATCGCCGTAGCTTCTCCTTCTGTATCCGGATCCGTCGCCATTATAATCTCATCAATTTCCTCTCTGCCGACTCGATTAATCAACTCCTTGATACGAAGCTCATCCGGCCCAATATGATTGATCGGGGAGATTACGCCATGAAGCACATGATACCGGCCCGCATATTCATGGGTCCGCTCAATCGCAGCGACATCCCGCGGATCCGAAACTACGCAAATCGTCTTCGGATCCCGAGTGTCCGAAGCACAAATCGGGCAAATCTCCGTATCAGACAGATTACAGCATATGCTGCATTGGCAGACACCGCGTTTGGCCTCCACAATTGCAGCCGCAAAATCCTCTGCTTCCGAGTCAGGCAAGCTGAGCATATAAAAGGCAAGCCGCTGCGCACTTTTATGTCCAATACCAGGCAGACTTTCGAACTTTTCCACCAACCGTTCGACGCTTGCAGAAAATGCACGCATTACAACAGCCCACCCATTCCGCCGGAGAAACGTCCCAGCGTTTTCTGTTCATCATCTTTTGCAGCAGCCAAAGCGCCGTTATAAGCCGTAGCAATAAGCTCGCAAAGCATCTCCGCATCCTCCGGATCAATTGCATCCGGTTCAATCTGCACAGAAAGCATCTCATGGCGTCCATTGATTTTCACCATCACCGCACTGCCGCCTGAAGTAAAAGTGTAAACCCGTTCATCCAGTTCCGCACGGGTTTTCTCTATATCTGCCTGCATTTTCTGCGCCTGGCGCAGCATTGCGTTCATATTCATCCCACCCATAGGCATTTTCGGCTTTGCCATAAATAAATACACCTCTTATTTAAAATCAATTTCAATCCCGGCATCCCGACCGCTGGAAATAATCTGATCAAATCCGCTTGGCTCCACCGGCTTGTGTACAGTTGGATCGCCGATACAAATCAAGATCCGAAGATTCTGCTGTCCCCACTGCCGTTGTGCAGTATCCGCAACAACAGACTTCACCTCCGGCTTATCCAAAAGACGTTTGGCCAGTTCACTTTCAACGCTGACGGCCAAGGTATTCCCCATCGGATACATTTTAGAAAGGATCAAATAGGTAGAGACAGACCGGGACAGCTGCGGCTTTACCGCATCGATCAGCGCTTTTTTCCGTTGCGCATCTAGCTGTACAAGCGAACTGCCGGGCTTTTCATCCGGATTTTCAGCAAAATCCGAATGCGAAGAAGCAATTCTTTGCATTCCGAAAGGCGAAGCGGAAGGTACAGGCGTCTGTTCCGGCATCTGAGGAGCTCCGAAAGCACTTTCATCCCAAGGAGGAACATCCGCATCCGTCAAAGGCGGTGGTTGTACAAGCTCCGCTTGTGCGGAGGTCTCCGTTGCCGGCAACTGCGAAACGGGGGTTCGTTCCCACTGTACCGGCGCGTCTAATATACTGAGCGTGGAAAGCTTCGACTCTAATGCAGCCATCCTTCCACTTAAATCCGGATCTGTATTGTACATAAGCTCCGGCGTACAAAGCTTAATCAGGCACATTTCACTTTCCAAACGTCCGGCACTGGAACGCGGGAGGGAATCTACTGTTTTCTGCAGCTGGCCTATACTATCCACGACACGCCGCGGAACAAAACGTTTTGCTGTTTCGCGCAGCGCGCCGGTATCGTTTTCCGGAGAAATAAGCGCAGAGGCTGAATCTGGCGCCGTAAGCAACAGCAGAATATCCCGAAGATACAACGCTAACGTTTCCAAAATCGAACGCAGCTCACGCCCATCCATATAGAGCCTGTCAAGCGTCATCAGTGCTGTGGCACTGTCCATAGCCGCAATAGCCCGGGCCAATGCATCGACACTTTGTGAAGGGGAGACGCCTAAAGCATTGATAACACAGGGAAGATCAATTAAATGGTCTTCCTGCTGCGAAAGACAGCGTTCCAGCAGGGAAAGCGAATCCCGCGCAGAACCATCCGCCAACCGTGCCAGCATTTCCAATGCATCCGGGGCAATTGTAATATTCTCAGCCTGGCAGACACGGGAAAGATTTGCCGCCAGTTCCGTCTGTGGTATCCGTTTAAAATCAAAGCGCTGGCAACGGGACTGTACAGTAGCAGCAACTCGGTTGAGTTCTGTCGTTGCCAGGATAAACATAACATATTCTGGCGGCTCTTCAAGCGTCTTAAGCAGTGCATTGAATGCACCGGCGGAAAGCATATGCACCTCATCAATGATATAAACACGCTTTTTCACATTTGCTGGAGGATAAATTGTTTCTTCCAAAATCGCACGCATATTGTCAACACCGGTATTAGATGCGGCGTCAAGTTCCAGGACGTCCAAAATCGATCCGTCCAGGATACCCAGGCAGCTGGGACATGTATTGCACGGATTTCCATCTACCGGATGTTCGCAGTTAACTGCCCGGGCCAAAAGCTTGGCACAGCTTGTCTTTCCAGTGCCGCGCGTTCCGGTAAACAGATAAGCATGCGATACGCGCGAAGATGCCACCTGGTTTTTTAATGTTTGTGTGATATGGCGCTGACCGAAAACGTCATCAAATCGCTGCGGGCGCCATTTTCGATATAAAGCCTGGTACATTCCGCGCTCCTTTCCCAAAATTAAATGTCCGGCCCAAGGCCAGACCGCACAGCGAACTTCGAATAGGCAATATGGCCGCTTGGAGATCTTCCGACTCCGCTCCGGCACCCCCGCGGCACACATACAAAACCGCTTAGTGCTGCTCGGTTCCCCGCCTGACACGGTTCACGGCCGCATGTTGCGCAGGACCGAAACTTCATCGCCGGTCAAAAACGGCTGACACCACATTGCATACCCTCTGTTACGCATTCACCCCTGCTGTAGCGGATTGCAGGTACAGGGCACCGCTGACTCCCCGGCTAGTGCGGTCTGGCCACAGGCCGGACTTTTCATATCCATATTATTATATCCGATCTTTTTCTATTTGGCAAGCCCCAATCACTAAAATCTGCATCTGTGGCCTAAACAAAACACAAACGAAAGGATCTAAAATCTCCCTCATCCAAAATTTTTATGGATTTTACCCGCTGCATCCCGCGCTTGACAAACAGCAATTTTAAAATATAATAATATCGTATTCCATGCAAAACAGGGGGTGAGTCTGATTTCTTCGAATTCTTTCCTTTACCGGGATCGTTTTATTTGCCTGGAGTTGCTGAATTTAAAAAACGAGCAGGACTACGCTGCCTGTGCTTTTTGGAATGAGCCCTATATTAATAATGCCCATACGCTCATTTATTTTGCTTCCGGGAGTTGGGACGTCAAAGTTGAAGGTTGTGAGTACCAGCCTCAACCCGGGGAAATCTGTATCCTACGCTGCTTGGAAACCTGTCTGCTTACCCCGGTCGAATATCCTTGCAGCATGTACCGCATCTCATTCAGCTCACACTATTTTAAAATTGTAGACCCGAATTTTGTTCTTAACATTCCTTTTACCAAGCGTCCGCTTGGTGTTGGGAATTTTTACAGAATCCCGGAATCAGAACAAGCACGCCTCAGTAAAAATATTTTCAGAATACAAGACAAAACCAATGCCGGGGATAAACGACTTGCCTTATTTGTCACCCTAATCGACCTTCTGCATGAAATCTGCGACTTATATCATCCGCATATGCAGGATAAACGTTCCCCGCAAGCGCGTGAGGTATTGGACTATATCAACGCGCATTATTGTGAAGATATAGGCATTCACACGCTGACCCAACAGCTATACATGTCCCGGTCGCAGATCGAACGGATTATAAAAACCGCTACCGGTTACTCTACTTGGAATTACATCCTGCAAAAACGGATTACCCGCGCCACACAACTTCTGCATGGCGGCATGGGGAATCGGGAAGTCGCACAGGCTACCGGGTTTCGGGATTACTCTACCTTTTATAAAGCTTACGTGAAAATTGCCCATCAAACGCCAACCGGAGAGCACCCGTCGATAGACAATGACCCGCTTTTAAAAAACTTTTATAGACTTGATAAGGCGAACTTTACCTGGACAGACAAAAGCCGTAAGGAAAAGTGCCGGAAAAAATATTAATGCTGCAATGTTATATAGGGTCTGCGCGGTAGTCATTTTCATATACCCGCAGCAGGCGTACGAGGAGGGTTTGCATGTCCGTTTCTCAGCAGCATATCCGCCGTGCTTGGAAAGCGCTTGAAAAATATACCCCCATGCGGAAAGACTGCGGCGTCATCTGCGCATCGGCTTGCTGCAAAGGCGAGGCAGATATCGGGATGCGTCTTGTACCCGGGGAAAAAGCGCTGCTTACAAGCGATGATTTCACCTTGAAAACAGGGGAGAGCGGAGAATTCTGTGTCTGCAGCGGCTATTGCCAACGTCATTTGCGTCCATTGGCCTGCCGGATCTTTCCATATTTTCCCATACCAATCCAGCTTCGCTCCGGTCGCTATGCCATACGCACAATGCCGGACGCACGCGCTCTGGGCGTGTGTCCACTGCTGCGAAATGAAACTGTGGAAATTGACCGGCGTTTCCTTCACGCAGTACATCGCGCCGGGTGGAAGCTTCTGAAATCCCGTAGAACGCGTGCCTGGCTGCTTGAAAGCGCTGAGGAGATCCAGCTGACCGCACAGCTACAGACCCGTCTGCAGGATTCTGCCGATACGGCAGTCCCTGCTCACAGCAATTAAAAATCCTCCTGCAAGATGGTATCTTGCAGGGGGATTTTTTTAAGAAACTGATTTGCAATACTGAAGAATTGCTGTTTGCGCAGGCGTATCTGCCGTTACAGTAATCGTGTTCTGGCCGTACTTTACTACATTTTTCGATAAAGCAAGAAACTCCTCCAATGTAGCAAGCACCGGGAATCCAAAACTGTCGCTTCGATAATGCATAGGGATTACAATGCGGCAGGGAAGTGCATCGGCAATTTCCCGTGCTGTCTTTGCATCAATCGTATAGAAACCTCCGACGGGAATCATGGCCGCATCCAACGCGCCAACCTGTGCAAGCTGCTGGGGGGAAAGCATGTGACCCAGATCTCCGAAATGCGCCACGCGCAGCCCTTCGCTTTCCACAATATGGATTAAGTTTACGCCGCGTTTCGTACCGCCGGCATCATCGTGAAAACATGGGATCGCGGTAATTTTCATTGCCGGCTTTTTTCCGCTCAATACCACATTTTCCAATGCTGCATGGTCGCCGTGCCCATGGCTGGCAATAGCCAGATCGGCTGTTTCTCGGATATTGGCCAGCCCCTCAACCGACCCATCGGAGAAGGGGTCGAATACCACGCTTCCTTCAACGGTTTCAAGTTTAAAGCATGCGTGTCCAAGCCAAATGATTTTCATAATAACCTCCTGTAAACTTTATCTTTATCGGTTTTTCTAGCTATAGCTCCGGATTATCAGAAAAAATACGGCAATACATGGAAGAATAATGACGGTCACTTCCTCTCAGGCGATATTTTTAAATGGCGGAGAGAATCATACTGATCGATCTGCTCTGCCCACTGTTTCAGAGCATAAGCACGAGAAGCAGTTCCGTCGCAGAATTGTGCCAGCAAGAAGGCCAGTCCTCCGGAAAGGAGATTTCCGATATGGAATCATACCGCTGTCTGAAGGTATCGTGAACAGGCCGGTTTTTATATCTATACATTCTCACACAGCCGGTAACACAAAAGCAACAGCTGTGGAAAGCAGCAATTCCCACTCTTTCCACTGCACACAGTGGATTTATTCTGTATTGCGCAATTTTTCCTTCAATATACAACCCCATATAAAATCTGCCTGCCTGTTCACCGGCATAGCACATGAACGGGCAGGCAAATCTTCTGGCTTCCGCATATAAAATCTTGATATGACAGGTTTGCGGAGCCAGAGATATTGTTTTAACAATATTTAATAAGCGTTGCGCGCACTGCGCCAACAGCGGCGATCAACTCGTTGAAATAGGCGAGAATTTTCTTCGCAAGCCCGCAGGCAAACAGATCAACCGGAAATACCTCGCGCATCTCCAAAACGGGACGAATCGTATCCATCTCAACCTGGTCTCCAAGCTTTACATTGGCAAGAGGGGCCTGCAACTGAACCAGAAGCGGATCCGGGCTGGGTTCAAAAGGCATGCCGTCATCAGCCACCGCCATTAAATAACGCAGATACCCGGCTAATACGAGCGGGATATAGGTCAGGTTATCAACACGCTCTCCGCGTGCAAGATATGCCTTAATCGTCTCAAAGAAACGGATCGGAATCTTTTGGGAGGTATCGGTTGCAATGCGCTGAGGGGTATCCGGCATGAAAGGATTAGGCAGACGGACCTTAAGCACCTGCGCAATAAAATCCTCCGGTTTAATAATACCCGGGTCAACCACTACGGGCATCCCTTCACCATAGCCCATGCGGTTAATCAGTGCAACAAGCTGCGCATCCTGCATTTCTGCGCTGATCGTCGGCATACGCAAAAGGTTTCCAAAAATTGCCAAGGCTGTATGCAGCGGATTAAGGCAAGTGCACACCTTCATTTTCTCGATTTTATCAACCGTTTCACGGTCGGCAAACATTACGCCGCCGGCTTCAAGCCGCGGCCGGCCATTGGGGAACCAGTCCTCAATCACAAGATACTGGGTTTCCTCGGCGTTGACAAAAGCGGAAGTATAGGTATTCTTGCTGGTTATAATCGTTTCAGCGTCTTCAAACCCATCTTTTTCCAGCATTTCCTTAACAGAAGCATCTGGACGTGGCGTAATCTTATCGATCATGCTCCAAGGGAAGCTGACCTTTTCCCGATTGTTAAGATAATCCCAGAATCCCTTTTCACACAAGCCGGTTTCAACCCAGCGCTGTGCATAACACAGTATGCCTTCGCGCAGCTTATCGCCGTTGTGCGAACAGTTATCCATGCTGACCATAGCGACCGGCGCAGCGCCAGCGAGATAGCGCTTATACAGCAGCGCGGTAATTTTCCCCATCAGATGGGCAGCGTTAAAGGAATTCTTTTCAAAATCCTGTGCCACAAGACCCGAAATCGACCCATCGGGCTGGTGTACAGCATAGCCCTTTTCTGTAATGGTAAAGCTGACCATCTGCAGTCCCGGATTCTCAAAAATTTCTGAAAGCCGTGCAAATGCAGCGGAATCGGCAAAATCAGCGGCAATAGATTCTGCAACCGATGCAATTACACGCTTTTCAATTGTACCGTCGGATTTGAGCACAACCAGAAGGCTCAAATTGTCAAAAGGAGCATAAGCTTTGGAAATAATCTCATAATCAAAACCTTCGGCGACAATCACACCGCGGTCACAAACGCCTTTGTCCAGGCAATCCTGTAATACGGCCGCTGGGAAAGCGCGGAAAATATTGCCCGCCCCGAAATGGATCCAATTTGGGTCTGCTTTTGTCCGTGCGGTAACAGCTTTCCGGTCAAAAGAAGGAAGTTCATATCCCTTTGAAATCCAGACGTTTTTTTTCTCAATTGCGCTTTGATTCAGTTTCATAGAATCCTCCTACAAAATGCATTCAGCGCTGTACGCGGCCGGAAGCGTCGCCTCCGGCGAGCTTTTTAACCTCGTCTACAGAAACCATATTGAAATCGCCTTCGATTGAGTGCTTCAGGCAACTCGCCGCAACTGCGAATTCTACGGTTGAACGTGTATCAAATCCGGAGAGAATGCTGTAAATCAGACCGGCGCCAAAGCTGTCGCCGCCACCGACACGGTCTACAATGTGCACTGGATATTTCTTCGAGAAGCAATATTCGCTGCCGTCATAAAGCATCGCAGCCCAGATATTGTCGTTAGCTGAGATAGATTCACGCAGCGTAATCGCTACTTTCTGGAAACCATGCTCACAAGCAAGACGCTGTGCCACTTCCTTGTAGCCTTCCGCATTCAATTTCCCGGTCGTAACATCCGTACCGGACGCCTTAATCCCAAATACATCGGACGCGTCTTCTTCATTGGAAATACAGACATCAACATATTCGCAAAGCTCCGTCATGACCTCGCGGGCTTTTTCCTTACTCCACAGCTTATTGCGGTAGTTAAGATCGCAGCTGATGGTAATTCCCTTTTCTTTTGCTTTTTTACAGGCTTCCACACAGATTCCGGCAATGTTATCGCCCAGCGCCGGCGTAATCCCGGTAAAATGGAACCAGTCTGCACCTTCGAAAATTGCATCCCAGTCAAAGTCGGAAGGGGAGGCAGTTGCAATGGAAGAACCGGCACGGTCATAGATCACCTTGGAAGGCCGCTGGGATGCACCCTTTTCCAGGAAATAGATGCCTACACGGTCGCCGCCGCGGGCGATAAAACTGGTATCCACCCCAAACTGCCGCAGGGAATTGACGCCGGCCTGTCCGATCTCATGCTTCGGAAGTTTGGTAACATAGCGGGAATCAAAGCCAAAATTAGCCAGAGAAACGGCAACGTTTGCTTCACCGCCGCCATAAGTAGCGCCGTAAGATGCAGCCTGAAGGAAGCGGTAATAACCTTCCGGTTCCAGCCGAAGCATAATTTCTCCAAATGTAACGACTCTTTTGCTCATACTATCCTCCCGAATCATTTCGCAGCCAGGGTTACATCAGTGCCGCTGACTTTTATCGAAAGCAGCTTTTTTCCATCATAAACAGCAGTAGCATCATCAAATTTCACGCCGCGCCGTTTAAGATGATAGGCCGCGCGATCCATATAATTGGTCTCCACAACTGTTCCACGCCCTTCACTTCCAAAAAATGGAGACAACGCAGCGCTCGCGCTAGATTTTACGCGGAAGCCAAGCATCGCATTGACAGCCTCGCGGGTCAGACGCGCAATCCCGGCAAAATCCCCGGATTTTATCATAGCTTTGTCGATCATCCAGGTGCCTCCGCAGGCAACGATTTTTTCGTAATCAAGATAAGAGGTCACATTTTTTGCGTTTACACCGCCGGTCGGCATAAAACGGACATTGACATAAGGGCCTGCCAGCGCCTTAATCATCGCAACGCCGCCGGACGGCTCCGCCGGGAAAAATTTAACCACATCCAAGCCAAAACCAAGGGCCGTTTCAATATCAGAAGGCGTTGCGCAACCCGGGACAACCGGGATCCCAATTTCGAGACAATGCGCCACAACCGCTGGATTTAAGCCCGGGCTGACAATAAACTTCGCGCCCGCAGCCACAGCACGGTCTGCCTGTTCCGGCGTCAGGACTGTACCCGCGCCAACAAGCAGCTCCGGAAATTCTCGCGCCATGATCCGGATGGATTCTTCTGCGGCGGCGGTCCGGAATGTGACCTCCGCGCAGGGGAGCCCGCCTTCGATCAGCGCGCCGGCAAGCGGCTGCGCGTCTTCGGCACGGTCAAGCGCAATAACCGGTACAATGCCAATCAGACCGATTTGCTTAATAATATCGTTCATATGCTCCTCCAAATTTGTGGTATAAAGGATAATTTTATTATACGTCGAAATCAGCAAAAAGTCCAGCATTCTTTACCTGTTTTTCCAGCGAGCGCCTACAGAAGATCCTGTGCTTCGGCGCGGCACGCAGGGCAGAAAGTATAAGCGCTACAGCATTTGCTTCAAACTAAGGTCACTTCCATTCAATACGGCACGGCAAAGGGTATCCCCGGCATAAACCAGCTTCAGCGAAAAAAACGGCGCGTCCTTCGCCAGCAGCTCCAGAAAAATCCGATCACCCTCCCAGACAGGTAGGGAAGGAACCTTCGTCTTCTCTATCCAGACAAGTTCTCCTTCAGCGCATTCGCATGGCGTTGCAGCGCAGGCATTACCTGTGAACAGGTGCATGTATTCCCCCTCATACTGGTCGCTGACAAAAGTTACTACAGCGCGATAGGAAAGCCCTTGTAACAGCAAGCCGGTTTCCTCTTTAACTTCCCGAAGGACACATTCTTCCGGGCTTTCATTTTCTTCGCAATGCCCTCCTACACCGATCCATTTATCATGGTTGGCGTCATTTTCTTTCTTCGTACGATGCAGCATCAGATATGCTCCATCCCTTTCTATATAACAAAGGGTTGTATTCTTCATAGTTACCTCCGTCAGACGGCTTCTTATTAAGTCGGAAAACGCCTTTTTTATTTGATTATACCATAAACATACCTGCTTTTCGAGCCGTAGTCTCATATTCTTTAAAACTTGCAGGCCAGCGATTCCAAATATCAAAACATAAGTTGAATCAATATAAATCTTCTGTTATAATCAAAGAAAATTAGGATCCAGGAGAGAAAATAAAATGAATATAACGGAATTGAAAAACCGTTCGCCCCTTTTGTTTCAGCAATTACTGGAAATATGGGAAGCATCTGTAAAAGAAACACATCTGTTGTCATCCGAGCAGAAGATCCGGAAAATACGAGCGTGCCACAAGCCCCATACAGCGTTGTGCATCTGCTAGTTGTGCATCTGCTAGTTGTGCAGATAAAAGCAGAAACCCTCCTGCATTTATGGAAATTAAAAAAGAAGACATGAGAATGCTGTTTGTTGCACCTGAAGAAAGTGGAAAGGGAATCGGAAAACACCTGCTTCAATATGGGGTAAAATATTACTCACTCACTAAATTGACCGTAAACGAACAAAGCCCACAGGCTGTTGGCTTTTATCAGCACATGGGATTCCGAACATACAAACGGACTAATTTTGACGCCAAAGGTGGATTCTATCCGCTTTTATATATAAATATCCCAGCATCGCCCTGGCAGCTTCTAAACCATGTATTACCGCATAGCAATACGTGACGTAGCAAAAAATTGACGAGACTCCATATTTCTTAAAAAGGAGAAAGTGTCAATGGAAAGCGCAACAAAGAATAAGAAAAATTTTCAGCAGCTATCTGAGCTCACAGCCGCAGCACTCTCAGTCTCTCTTGCAGAGATGGAAGAACTGACAGAAGGCTACTGCAACGCCGCATACAGGCTGCACTTGGCTGATGGACGTTGCTGTATTATAAAAATTGCACCATTCGGAGACGAAAATCTGCTCAGCTATGAAAAAGAGATGATGAAATCGGAAGTATCCGCCATGCGACTGGCCCAGGAATATGGCGGTATCCCAGTTGCAAAGGTATATGCTGCAGACGGGCAATGCACAGTTTGCGACAGCCCTTTTTTTATTATGGAATGTTTGCCTGGAGAAAGCCTGGCGAAAATCAAGGGTGAGCTTTCGCCCAAAATACTTCAGAACATTTATACCGATCTTGGAAAAATCCTGAAACGGTTGCACCAAATTCCTGCAGAACAGTTTGGCTTGCTTTCTGGCCTGTTTTGCAGCCAAAGCTGGTTTTCCACCTTTATCCAGATGATGGAAGCGCTGCTTAAAAATGCACAGGCACTAGAAATCTCAATTGGGATGGATCCTGCGCGCATCTTGGCGTATCTGCGTACCCGGGAAACTGTTTTTTCTGAAGTGGATATCCCGCATCTAATCCATTGGGATACCTGGGACGGGAATCTGTTGATCCAGAATAATAAAATCAGCGGGATTATCGATTGGGAGCGTGCACTTTGGGGCGACATATTGATGGAATACAATTTCCGGAGTTTTGCCTGGAATACAGATTTCTTACAGGGATATGGGATACAACAGTTATCCGCGCGGCAGGAGGAGCGCATTTCGTGGTATGATACTTATTTAAATCTGATATTATATATTGAGGCGTTTTATCGCAAATATCCGGACCGGCAGGGTGCGATGCGTGCGTATGACCGTTTTCAGAAAACCATGAAAGAGATAGGCATATAATACTAACCAAACATACTTATATTACAAAAGCCGCCCCTCGGAGGGGCGGCTTTTGTAACTTATATGAATTTTTCAAACAGACACAGAGCAATCCGGATCAAACGCGACGATTTTTCCGTTTTCCGGGTTTGATTTTCCTGCAATCGCCTGCATCATCAGCCATAGCAAGCAACAATTACTTTTTCACAGCATCTGTATTTTCCAAAACGCCCAACACCCGCTGCCGGATCTGCTGCGCTCCTTCCCAGACAACCTCAACACCAACAGGACATTCGTCGCCGCAGACAATATATGGGTAGCCCAGAACAATCCCTGCACACTGGAATCCTTTGCAGTATTTTGGATTTCCAGGATTCCGGATTTTGCCAGTGGGGATAAAGCAGCCCCAAAATCCTGGTAAATCTTTGTTAATCCGTTTGGGCATTAGAATACTCCCACATCAGGCGCCTTACAACCAGCTGTGATTTATCCGAAGACCTATGGCCTGCGTTTTCCGCATTTCGGGCAAAATGCAAAACCTTCCTTCATCGGCACACCGCAATACGGGCAAAATCCATCTTCTGCATGATCCTTTACCTGTGAGGCGGAAGCGGTGGTTTCAGGCTGCCTATACCGGCCGTTGATCGGGTCCGGTTCTTCTTCACCGTCTACAATGTCATAAGAAGAGTAACGATTCTTGTTCGTAGCGTTTTTATAATGATAAACAGCCTGCACAATGGCGATAATAATAAAAACAATTCCAAAAAGCGCCATGAATCCGCTTATATTCGCCGCTATTACCGTCCAGACAACTCCAAAGATTCCCATAACAACCGACATCACTGCGCTCATCATGGACGGAGCGCGCCCGGGTTTAATACTTTTCATTTTTCCTCCCTTGGCACATCTTTTGTATTCAAAAAATTTTATTTTTAGTATAATACATTGCAGAATAAAAGTCAATTTGCATGACAGGTATATATCCATATGGCAAAAACTTTTATATAAACGGCAATATAAAAAGGTGACCAGACGCACGGTTTTCCGGTCTATATGTTCAAAAGCCACACAAGAAAGGGGGCAGCTTTTTATGGAAGACCAGCAGATTATCGACTTGTTCTGGATACGCTCAGAAAATGCAGTAGCGGAAGCCTCTGCAAAATATACCCACTATTGCTACCGAATTGCCCATTCTATCCTCAAAGATACACAGGACAGCACAGAATGTGTAAACGATACCTGGATGAAGGCATGGAGCGCAATTCCGCCAAATCGGCCGCAGCGGCTTTCCATATATCTTGGAAAAATCACCCGAAACCTTGCCCTGCACCGGTATGAGGCACGTGCTGCCCAAAAAAGGGGGAAAGGGCAGCTCCCCTTGGCATCGGAAGAATTATCCCCGTGCCTGCCCGGCGCACAGGATGCGCAATAGGCTGACCGAATCGACCTTTCTGCACTGCTCAAGCATTTTATAGATGGGCTTCCGGCGCAGACACAGAGGATATTTTTACAACGTTACTATTATTTCCGTTCTGTCCGGGAAATAGCAGCTGATACACGGCTCACAGAAAGTGCAGTTAAAATGAATCTGCTTCGTACACGTAGCAAACTTAAGGAACTTTTAGAGCAGGAAGGATTTTTTTTATGAAAACAATAGAAATTCTCTATGCATTGGAAGAGATCGATGAAAACCAGCTTTATCAGGCGGAACCCAAACCAAAAACTGTCCACATATCCCGATGGATCCGTCTGTGCGCAGCCTGTCTGGTCCTTATGCTTACAGCAGGCACGTTGTTCTATAATCTGCAAAACAGAATCCCGCTGTCTGATGCCTCCCGTGCAGTCAGCGCGCGGTATGTCCATTCTGCACCGCAAATCCGGACGGCCAATTCTTTGATTGAGCTGACGGAAGAGGAGGTGTTTACGTATTTTAATACCGCAATTTTCGAGGGGACAATCGTCAGCCTGCATAATATAGAAATCCGCTTCAACGGGGAAAAAGCGTACCGGGCAATCGCAGAAATTAAAGTAGATACCGTATACCGGGGGACCTGCCGGAAAGGGGAGATTGTCTCCATATTGCTGCCCTGTCCGATAGCAGATAATTATCATGTAACGGATATGGAAATCGTTTCCCAGATGAGTGCCGGTATGCGCGGTATTTTCATGCCGATACACTATGACAAAATTGATTTTTGGGAACAAAACGGCGCACGGCTTGTCCTGCGTGATTTGGCTGAATATGGCTTCGCCGATGGGAGCCGCTATGCATTTCTCCAATTACAGGATGGGCTGTCATTTTCCAGATGGGCTTATCCGACTATCAAAGATGCGCAGACCCTCGAAGATATTGCAGAGTATATACTATACATGCTGCAACAAATACAAGGCTAAGATAAAAAGCCAAATCCCGTACTGCTGAAAACAGGCAATACGGGATTTGGCTTTTTATATCATCATACATAAATTGGCAGAAAAAACAGGGAATATTCAATTTTTCTTAAAGGTCCAGTTTCATATCACCAGTCTTAATCAATCCGACCTTGCGCAGGAGCTCGTTGATCGCAAGAGAAAACACAGCCGGAAGAATAAAACAGATAAGAATAAGGCCTATCCACATTGTCACATTACCAGCCCCCATTGCGCTGATAATCCCAAGCGGACCAACAAGCCCGCAAGTGCCCATTCCGGCAGATACGCCTGTACACTCCAGCTTAAACAGCAGCGTCGCCAATGGGCCTGTAATCGCTGAAGCCAGTGTCGGCGCAATCCATATTGCCGGTTTCCGGCAAATATTCCCCATCTGAAGCATAGACGTCCCCAAACCTTGCGCAACCAGGCCGCCCCAGCTGTTTTCACGGAAACTGATTACGGCAAAACCAATCATTTGCGCGCAGCAGCCCGCTGTCGCCGCACCGCCTGCAAGCCCGGAAATGCCAATCATGGCGCACAATGCCGCAGAACTGATCGGAAGGGTAAGCACAATCCCAACAATAACGGAAACCAGAATACCCATAATAAAAGGCTGCATTTCCGTTGCTGTGTTCACAAAGCTTCCAAGCGCATACATCGCATAAGCAATCCAAGGACAAACCAGCTTTGCAATTAAAAGCCCGGAAAGGATCGTAACCGTCGGCGTAACAAGGATATCCACTTTTGTAGTTTTGGAAACAAGTTTTCCGAGTTCAACAGCAATAACCGCAGCAATAAACGCGCCTGCAGGCCCCGCCGTCAGCGCTTTTTCCACGCCATCGAGCATAAACGTACCGCCCAACGCATTTCCTGCATAACCTACGGCAGCGGCAGAGAAAAGGACCAGCGGCGGTGCTTTGAGCGCATACGCTACCGAGACGCCAAGTGCAGCGCCGGTAACCGACTGCGTAAAACCCGCGGCTTCCGTAAAAAGGGAGAAACCCGTCCAGTTTCCAAGCGTACTGAAAATCGTGGAAATCAGCAGCGACGCAAATAAACCCATCGCAAGCGAGCTCATCGCGTCGATGAAGTACACTCTCGGCGAAAGGGTGATACCCTGCTTATCCAAAAATCTGCGAAAAGCCGACCGTTTTACCTGTTCCATTTCCACACCTCTATCTTATGATTATTCTTAGTATAGTGTAAATTTTCTATGAATGCTATAGAAAAACATCCAAAAAGCCATGGAAAACAACCTGTTTTTCCAGCGCTTTTACAATTTATTTCATACCCTTGATTTTTAAACTCATCTCATAAATTAAAATTGAAGCCGCAACGCCGACATTGAGCGAATCGCATATACCAAGCATCGGGATCATCAGCATATTGGGATCATTCTGATACCACTCTTTATGAATCCCATAACGCTCGCTTCCCATAATCAGCGCGCTTCGTCCGGAATATGTATATTCATAGTAGGTCTTTTGCGCGCGCGTATCGGCAAGATAGATAGAAAACCCATTCTCCCTGAGCCAGGCAGCGCAGTCCACACCGGTTTCAAATTCCACAATTGGGATCCGGAACGCCGCGCCCATACTGCCTTTGATAACCTTTGGATGCGAAAGGCGGGCCCTGCGATTGCATACAAGGATCGCGTCAATTGCCGCACCGTCGCAGGTTCGTATAATCGTCCCGATATTCCCCGGGATCTCCAGCCCGTCCAACACAACTACACCCGCCCGCTCCGGCAGGACAATATCCTCTGGCCGCCTCACCGGGAAACGACAGATTGATAAAAGCCCATCAGGTTTATCTCGTTCGCTGAGCCTGTCAAAAGTTTTGGCTGAAACGATATAAATACAGTCGACCTTTTCCGCAAAACGCATAACAAGCGCCTCCGATTCCGGCGTATAAATGTATTCTGGACAGATCAGGAAGCTGACAACCGGGAGACCGGTTATTTCCGCTTTGTTATGCGCCCAGATCCCTTCAATCACAAACAACTTTTCCGGATTGGGCTTTGTATTTGCAATCAGATTTTTCACGCGGTTGACAACGCCATGTTTAATCCCGACCTCATGGATTTTCGGCTTCAGCGCATTTAAAAGTTCCGGGTTCATAGGAACCTCCTGACAGAATATTTTGTACAGCCCCTATTGTAACACGCTTTTTTCCTCTTGAATAGGGGAAAATCATTCGGGGCAATTGAATCCCCAGGGAAAATATGCTAAAATAGGGATACCAAATTCAAGGATGGTGTATACGAATGAAGGACAGCTATATGATTGCAAATGAAACAGGCAGAATGCTGTACCGCCAGGTCCGGGACCTGCCGATTATTGATTACCACTGTCATCTTTCTCCAAAGGAAATCTATGAGGATAAACCCTTTACCAATGTCGGACAGGTCATGCTTGGCGGGGACCACTATAAATGGCGCGTTATGCGGGCGGCAGGAATTGACGAATCCCTTGTCACTGGATCCGCCTCTTGGCATGACAAATTTTTGGCATACGCACAGGCGCTGGAACTGGCCGCCGGAAATCCCGTGGCACAGTGGACGCGTATGGAGCTTGACGCCTTTTTCGGTATAACGGAGCTGCTAGACCGCAGCAGCGCGGAACGTATCTGGACTGCGTGCAACGAAATCATTGAAAAAGAGCAGTTAAGCCCCCGCAAAGTCATGAAAAAGCTGAATGTGGAATATGTCGCTACAACCGACGATCCCGCTGATACGCTGGAATACCACATCGCGCTGGAAGAGGATCCCAAAATGGAAACCCGCGTGGCGCCTACCTTCCGTCCGGATGCCGCTATGAATCTGCGGGCGTCTGGCTACCGCGAATATATCGCCCGTCTTTCCACAGCCTCAGGCATTCAGATCCACACTGTTGCACAACTTAAAACAGCGCTGTGTGCCCGGCTGGACTTTTTCAAGGCGCACGGCTGCCGGATTACTGATATCGGGCTTGAAGCTTTCCCGGACAGGATCGGAACCGACCAAGAAGCCGAAGCAGCATTTGCTGCCGCAATGACGGGAGAAACGGTGGACACTGCGGCGTTCCACGCTTTCCTTGGAAATATGTATGTTTTCCTTGGCCGTGAATATGCAGCCCGCAGCCTCGTCATGCAGCTGCACGTTGCAACGATCCGTAATGCCAATACAAAGCTCCTGCGCAGCCTGGGCCCGGACGTCGGCGGCGACACAATGGGACAAATCAATCCCAAGGACATGATCCGCCTGCTTGACGCCATTGAATTGGCCGGTGGCCTGCCAAAAACAATTCTTTACGCAATGAACCCCGCACTGACTGCGCTCATGTCGGGAATCGCAGGCTGTTTCCGCAATGTGATCGTGGGAGCGGCATGGTGGATGCTTGACCATAAACGCGGCATCCGCGAAGTCTGCGAGACAATTGCAGAAACCGGATATATTGGATCCTTCCTCGGCATGCTTACCGATAGCCGCAGTTTCTTTTCCTATCCGCGCCATGACTATTTCCGGCGGATCTTCTGTGAGTTGGTCGGTGCCTGGGTAGAAGCGGATGAGTATCCCTTTGAAACAGCACAAAGGCTGGTTGAATCGGTTTGCTATGGCAACGTGAAAAAAACCATGCTTGATTAATCCCATACAATGTCCAAGCGGCAGAAATGTACATGTGCTTTGTATATTTTTGCCGCTTTTTCAAAAACTTCCTAAATTCAAATGGTTCATCTTGAAAAAATAAAATGCTTTTTCTATAATAGGAGGAAGAAAGGATTCATGATACTCGGCGCACAACTTTATACTGTCAGAGCACACACACAAACGCTTGAAGATTTTTCTGAAACCCTAAAAAAAGTGGCGGACATCGGCTATACCACTGTCCAGGTCTCCGGAGCCTGTGATTTTGAACCGGAATGGCTTCACGACCGGCTCCAGGAAACCGGGCTACGCTGTATCCTCACACATACAAGCCCTGCCCGAATTGCACAGCAGACTCAGCAGGTCATACAGGCGCACCGGACTTTTGAATGCAGCTTTATTGGCATTGGAATGGTCCCAGGTGGGATGGAAGCCTACGACGAATTTGTCTGCACATTCAAACCGGTGGCAAAAGAGATTGCACAGGCCGGTTTACAGCTTGCATACCACAACCATAACATAGAATTCGCGCGCACAGGCCGGGAGCATGAGCTCTTTTTTGACCGTATCCTGCAGGATTTCACCCCGCGCGAGCTGGCAATTACTTTTGATACTTATTGGGCGCAGGCCGGCGGCGCGGACGCTGCAGCGTGGCTGCGCAAACTTTCCGGCCGTGTACGCAATATCCATCTAAAAGATATGTCCTTTGTATTGGGAGATGGACTGAAAGGCGCGCGTATGGCGGCGGTAGGCGAAGGAAATATGAACTTCAGCGCAATCCTGGCCGCCGCACAGGATGCCGGAACTGAATACCTTCTGGTTGAACAGGACGACTGCTATGGAGAGGATCCCTTTGCATGCCTGAAAACAAGCTACCGCAATTTGCGTGCAATGGGATTAAAATAAAGGAGGCTGCATATGGAAAAAATCAGACTCGGAATCATCGGAATCGGGAATATTGGAAAAACCCATATCCAAAATATCCTCGGGGGCAAATGCCCGGAAATAGAGCTAAGCGCTCTGGCAGACTGCGATCCAGAAAAACTTGAGTTTGCAAAACAGAATTATCCTGCGGACATTGCATTGTTCAATGACGCGGAACAGATGCTGGATTCCGGAAAAATCGACGCCGTACTTGTCGCCATCCCGCATTATTTCCACGAAAAATATGTTGTTGCAGCGCTTGCACGCAATATTCATACCATTTGTGAAAAACCTGCGGGCGTATATACGCGGCAGGTCAAGCGCATGAACGAAGCCGCTGCAAAATCAAAAGCCGTATATGCCTTGATGTTTAACCAGCGTACCAACTGCATTTACCGGAAAATGCGGGAAATCGTCCAGTCCGGTGAACTTGGCGCAATCCGCCGTTCTAATGTAATCATCACCGACTGGTACCGCAACCAGGCTTATTATGACTCCGGGCTCTGGCGCGCAAGTTGGGGCGGGGAAGGCGGCGGCGTATTGCTGAACCAGTGCCCGCATAATCTGGATTACTGGCAGTGGATCTGCGGAATGCCGGTACGGGTTTATGCACGCATGGGGATTGGGAAATGGCATAATATTGAGGTAGAAGATGAAGTCACGGCTTACGTCGAATACGCCAACGGTGCAACCGGCACCTTTGTAACGACTACCGGCGATATTGCAGGTACAAACCGCTTCGAAATCGACTTTGACTGTGGAAAGCTTGTCAGCGAAAACGGGAAACTCATGATGTGGAAATCCCCGGTTTCAGAGCAGGATTTCTCCAAAAGCAGTACCGTTCCCTTCGCACATCCGGAGCTGACGGTTACAGAAGTGCAAACAGACGGAAAAAATGAACAGCATGCCGGGGTACTCAATGCCTTTGCAGCCCATCTGCTGCGTGGGGAACCGCTCATTGCGCACGGAGAAGAAGGCTTGAATGAACTCACCCTTTCCAACGCCATGTACCTGTCCGCCTGGCTTGGCCGCATGGTGGAAATTCCATTTGACGACGAATTGTTTTACCGGGAATTAAAAAAGCTGACGGACACTTCCCGCTATCCCTTCGACCTGTCTGCTTTGGAAAAATAAAAGAAGGAGCGCTGCGTTATGACAAAACACTTTGAACCGAACTTCGCATCTTTACGGCAGTATCAATGCCCGGAATGGTTTAGAAATGCTAAATTTGGAATCTGGAGCCATTGGGGCCCGCAATGCGTACCGATGTATGGAGACTGGTACGCCCGTCATATGTATATCCAAGGCTCCCCGCAATATCTCTACCATCTTCGTCATTATGGCCATCCTTCTGAATTTGGCTATAAAGATCTGGTTAAGCTCTGGCATGCGGAGAATTTTGACCCGGACAGCCTGATGCAGCTTTATTACAAATCAGGCGCACGCTACTTCATGGCGCAGGCGTCACACCATGACCATTTCTTCAATTATGCATCTCAAATTAACCGCTTTAACTCAGTCAATCTTGGCCCACGCAAAGATATATGCGGGCTTTGGCAAAAAGCAGCGCAGAAGTACAATATGCCCTTCGGCTTAAGCGAGCATTTGGGCGCGTCTTTTTCCTGGTGGAGCGTCAACAAAGGCGCAGACAGCTACGGCCCCTACGCCGGCGTCCCTTACGACGGAAATGATCCGGCATACCGTGATTTCTATCATGATAATTACGAGCATTGCGGGGACGACCCCAATAACCATTATTGGTGGTATACGAAAAATCAGAAATTCCAACAGTACTGGCTCGACTGCTGCCGGGAAATGGTTGATTTGTATCATCCGGACCTCATCTATTCTGACGGAGGCCTTCCTTTTGGAAAAATACATGAAGCGCAGCCCGAAGACCCGCTTTATGAAAAAGGGCTTGAGTTCCTTTCCTACTATTACAATATCTCCGCCGCCGAGAAGGGTGATGATCAGGTCGTCTATCTGCAAAAAGACCGCCGACCGGAATTCTACAGTATCGGAACGCTGGATATAGAAAAATCCCAGCTTACGGAAATTGCCGACAAGCCCTGGCACACAGACACCTGTATTGGAAACTGGTTTTATGATGTGCGCCAGGTTTTTAAAACACCGAAGCATATCATCGAAATGCTGGTGGATATCGTCGCGAAAAACGGCAATATGCTTTTAAACGTCCTTCAGCGTCCGGACGGAACAATTGACAAGGAAACAGAATTTATCCTTTCGCAGCTTGGCGCCTGGTTCAGCATCAACGCCGAAGCAATTTACGGCACAAGGCCATGGCGGACTGCGGGAGAAGGGCTCAGCCGCGTAGATCCGGAAGGTTTTAAGGAGACAAAAGTTGCCTGGCTGCCTGGAGACTACCGTTTCACAGCAAAGGGAAATACCGTATACGCTTTTGTTATGGCCCAGCCGGAAAACGGCGTTGCGGTGCTTCGTTCCTTTACTGAGCGTGTACTTGCGGTCGAGCTGCTTGGTTTCGGAAAATGCGAATTTTCACAGCCCTTTGGCGTCTTGAATGTCCAGCTTCCCTCAAATATGCCTTGTGAATTTGTCAACTGCCTGAAAATCACACTGTAGTACACAAATAAGTGCTGTTCCGGGACAAATTGAATCCAATTTTTATACATAAATTCTGCAGAAAGTAAAAAAATAATAGTATTCTTCCTTTTTATCCGGCAGCTTGACATCTACCCTTAATTGGTATACAATATTTTCCAGCAATAAACAAAGGAGATTCTATCCATGGATACCTGTAATCACGATTGCGACTCCTGCTCCACGCCCTGTCCGGAAGCACAGCAGCAGGTTCCGGAGGAGTGCACGCACGACTGTTCTACCTGTGGCGCAGACTGTCCTAGCAAAAACGGCGGCGATATGTCTGTTAAACTGAATTCCGCTTCTTCAGTAAAAAAGGTAATTGGCATCGTCAGCGGTAAAGGCGGCGTTGGCAAATCGCTGATGTGTGCGCTCTCCGCGGTCTTCATGCAGCGGCGCGGGTTCCACAGCGCGATCCTTGACGCCGATGTTACCGGTCCTTCCATCCCGAACATGTTCGGCATAACGGGGCTTGCCAGCTCCACTGGCGAAATGATCCTGCCGCAGCGCAGCAAAATGGGGACAGATATTCTCTCTGCCAACCTTTTGCTTGAGGACGCTTCTGAGCCAATTATCTGGCGCGGCCCCATGATCGCCAACCTTGTTCAGCAATTCTGGAGCCAGAGTTACTGGAAGGATGTAGACTATATGTTTGTCGATATGCCTCCCGGAACCGGAGACGTACCGCTGACAATTTTCCAGTCCCTGCCTGTCGACGGCATTATTGTCGTCACATCGCCGCAGGAGCTGGTATCTATGATCGTCAAAAAAGCCGTCCGCATGGCGCAGATGATGAATATCCCGATCATTGGCATTATCGAAAATATGAGCTATGTCAAATGCCCCGACTGCGGCCGTGAGCTGAAAATTTTTGGAGAAAGCCATATCGAGGAAATTGCGCAAAATGAGCAGATCCCCATCCTGGCGAAATTGCCGGTTAATCCAGAATTCGCACACCTGGCCGATACCGGTATGATCGAACTGATTGAAGATGAAAGCTTCACGCCAGTCGCGGATGCCATTGAGACATTCTGTAAAATATAAGATTTACGGCTTACTTGCCTGGGAATATGTTTTATTCCCGGGCAGTTTTTTTGTATAGTGAAGGAAAAGCATAAGCTGCCCAGACAAATATTTTGCACCGGAAAACGTGTCATCTGCGCATTGACAAAACTCAAAAGTTGTGATATTGTATATATACAATAATCACAATATGGAGGTGTGAATCTTGGAATTCCTATCTGTCCGCGGGCTGGAAAAGCATTATCCGGCGTTTTCTTTACAGCAGGTAAGCTTTTCATTGGAAGAAGGATATATCCTCGGTTTCATTGGACGCAACGGAGCAGGGAAGACGACGACGCTAAAATCTATGCTCGGTTTTGTAAAGGCCGATGCTGGTGAAGTCCGGATTCTGGGACGGGACATGCGCAGTGATGAGAATTTCTGCAAGAAAAATATCGGCGTAATCTTCGGTGGGTTTCCCTATTATAGTGGAAAAAAACTTTCAACTGTTACCGAGGTAGCGCGCCGCTTTTATCCAAGGTGGGATCATGCCCGATACCGGACGTTGTCAAAAAAATTTGAACTCGATGAAAATAAAAAAATTGCTCAGCTTTCTGCCGGGATGAAGGTTAAATATGCCTTGGCCCTGGCATTGTCGCATGACGCGCGCCTTCTTATTTTAGATGAACCGACTTCAGGCCTGGATCCGGTATCCCGAGATGAACTGATGCAGATTTTCCGAGATTTGATTTCCGATGGGGAACACAGTATCCTTTTTTCTACCCACATCCTTTCAGATCTAGATCACTGTGCGGATTATATTGCCTATATCCAAAACGGCAAAATTATCGAAAACAGCGACACTCTCTCATTAAAAGAATCCTATCGCCTGGTTTCTGGTACAAAACAGATGCTTTCCCATGCAGCGCCGGCGCTGGTTGGCTGGAAGGAAAATGCCTTTGGATTTACCGGATTGATCAGGACGGAAAAGCTTTTACAGTATCCGGACCTGGCAAATGCTCCGGCATCTGTTGAAGATATTATGGTCTATCGCGAGAAGGAGGTATTGGCATGAAAGCGCTGCTTTACAAAGAATGGAAATTGGCGCTGCATCCAACGGTCTTTATTTTTCTGTTGTGCGCGTTGATGCTTTTGATCCCCTCTTATCCGTATTATGTAGCGTTCTACTATACAACACTCGGGATTTTCTTTATTTTTCTTACCGGCCGGGAAACACGGGATATTGAATTTACGGTGCTGCTTCCTGTCCGCAAACGGGATTGTGTGTACGCCCGGTTCTGGACAATTATATGCATTGAACTGATGCAGATCCTGATTTCTATCCCTTTTGCCTTTCTTTCGATCCGGATTAATCCTGCAGGTACAAACCAGGCAGGCATAGACCTCGGTATTGGATTTTACGGACTGATCTTTATGCTGTATACCGTATTCAATCTAAGCTTTGCCGTACCGTTTTATAAAACTGGCTATAAAGCAGGCCGGTATTTTCTTATCGCAAGTATCTTGATGTTCACTTTTATGGGTATGGCAGAAGTATTGCTTCACTTGATTCCCGGGGCAGCTGCGATATTCGACAGCTCCGCTGTTGAGATGCAGGTCAAACAACTTCCGCTGCTGTGTATGGGAATCCTGATTTTTGCGATTTCCGCCGTTTGGGGCGCGCGCCGGGCAGCAGGATATTTTGAAAAGGTCGATTTATGATCGATATTGTGATTAATCCCGGATTGGAGATGCCGATTTATCAACAGCTATTTGAATCTGTACGTTCAGGGATCTTGACGGGAAAATTTCCGGCCAATTTCTGCCTGCCACCGATACGGAGTATATCCAGGGAATTGGGGATTAGTGTAATTACAGTGAAAAAAGCCTGGGAAGAGTTGGAACATGCTGGTCTGATTTATAGTGTAACCGGCCGCGGCTGTTTTGTCGCCAGCCTGCATCCGGAAGCAATGGAAAAGAAAAAGCGGGAGCTAGTGCAGGCACGTATGCAGGAAGACTTTGCCTATTACCGTTCTTTTGGCCTCTCAAAAGAAGATATCCTTCACATCTTTGAAAAAATTGAATGATTCTGTAGGTTTCATATCATCTGAAAAACGAACGCGCCCGGAAATTTCCGGACGCGTTTTATTTCAAAAAGAATAAGCGCTTTAAAACGATCCCTTCGTGCAGGTACTCACAAACCCATCTTTGTCATCCCAGACATATTTTCGAAGGATAATCCAATAGACAATGCACACAAGTACCCCTGCAATGCCCAGTATAAAAAATAACAAAGCCGCACCGGATCCTTTCCCGCTGCCGAACATCCCAACCAATAGGCTGGAATCGGATACCGACGCCATCCAAGGTTCG
The DNA here is from genome assembly GCA_934546935.1 of uncultured Eubacteriales bacterium. Classification (GTDB taxonomy): domain Bacteria; phylum Bacillota; class Clostridia; order Oscillospirales; family QAMX01; genus CALWJF01. The sequence continues at coordinate 17,585 of CAKTEH010000010.1, read as the reverse complement.
AGCACTCTATCTACTAACAGCCCGCCTAAAAGGAATCCAACAGGGATACTGAAAAACTGCAATGTATTACGGCAGGAAAATACGCGTCCCTGCATATCTGCCGAGATTGATGTGCGCAAAATAACATCGAGGTTGGCGTTCATAAGTGGGATAGAAAGCCATCCCAGAATACTGCCGATATACCATATGATCGGAGTACGGCCAAAAGCGAGAAGGAAATTTTCTGTACCCATGGACAGAAGCAGGGACAAGCAAATTGCTTTCACGCGGTTTTTAGGCGCAGGGAAAAGTGTTACAAGCATACTGCCTGCCAACATTGCAGCTCCCGCAAAACTGTTGACTAAGCCTAATACTGTCTCACCTCCAGCTTTCCGGTTGAGAAGCAGCGCGGGCAATGCGGCGTCAAATGCCGAAGCAATGAGATTGATAAAAGCAAGAAAGAAAATCAAATTAAGAATTAGTGGATTCCGTTTCAGCCATCTCAAACCAATACGTGTAGAGGCGGTCAGCGTTTCCTCCTGCTTGCTTCCGCCAGGCGGATCTGGAATCCGGATAAAAAAACAAAGCACGATAAAAGCGAGTGAAAAAGTTGCAAGATCCACCGCAATAACCAGCTCCATACCAGAAAAAGCATAAAGAGCTGAAGCAATTACCGGCGTCAGGATCGTGGTCAACGATTGGGAAAAAGAACGAAGGCCGCTTGTTTTTTGATAATATTCCTGCGGGATCAACAGCGTAGCCGCGACATCGCTTGCCGGCTGCTGGACAGTATTCATCAAGCCGTTTACCGCATTAAGCACATACATATGCCATGCCTGAAGCAGCTGCAGTTTCAGCAGGATCAAAACCATTACCGTGCAGGCAGCAGCCAAAAAGTCACATACCAGCATTGTACGTCTTTTATCCCACCGATCGCTCAGTGCACCCGCAAAAATACTCATTATAACATAAGGCGCATATGAACAGACGGAAAGCAAAGCGGTTTCCAGTGCGGAACCATTTTTCTGGTATAACCAGATTAGCAATGCGAAATTGGTCATCGCGCTGCCAAGGCCGGATAAGGCCTGAGTACCCCACAGCAGCAGATAAGAACGTAAATTTTTTAAACAATTTATCATTCGACTTCACTCCTTTGATTCTTATACGTAAATCAAAATTGCAAAGTCAGAGGACTGATTCATCCTCCATGCACCGTCCTCAAACTTTGCATGGAGCCGCGTCAATCACGAGCAACATATTCCCGCCTCCTAACTAAATTTGTGCTCCCGGCGCGCAGGATTTATCTGCACGCCGGACGCATTTTGGATTTTATTTTTTGTCTTCCATTTTCTTTTTAAAATTTTCATAAATTAGGGAACCGAGCTTCCCGTCAATCCCTTCATGTCCGACAGGCTGGTCTCCAAGCTCCATCCATCCGAGATTTTCCCGGCTTTCCGGCCATACAGGCAGGCCTTCTCCATTCGGATCGCCGGTTTTCATGAAGTTTGCCCAATACGAGCTCATCTGGTCCGCCAGTTTAAAATCAAGTTCCGTCCAGGGACGGGCTGGCGGGACGCCTTCCCGCAGGGAAGCAAATGTATACCATAGCTCGCTGGAATGCCAGGCAAGCAGCCGGGAGGCGTCACGCGGCGTATCTTTATCCTCCGGGCGCGTCGGCGTCACATGGGAAAATACATAACTGAATGTCCGGCTTTGCGGGTGAGTTTTCGCACGCAGGGCGCCAAAACTGGTAAACTCCGCTACGCCGCCCATCCCATTCATTCCCAAAGAGGCAAGCCAACGGGAACGGTGATCAGCGTTTTCTTCTGTCAAGCCCGATACTGCATCAAAATCATATTTCTCATAAAGATCCCCCAGATTGGCCCTTGCTGCCGCCTGTACATCCGACAGCTTCGACGGCCCCTTTGCTCCGATGACAAAACCGCGTGTCATAGAGCTTTCACCGAAATTGCTCCCACATAGATAATCGCAGCTCCCGGCATATTGATCTACGCTGCGCATCATATCCGGGTAGGGGACATAATCCCCGTCATAAACCATCATGGAAGGGATCGGAGGTCCCTGGACATCCGGCTCCTTGAGCAGGTCAAGCGCAGGGATCGCACGCAGTTCTTCCATAGAAGCACACGGATTAATCCCCATAAACTTCAAATATTCCATACAGGCCTGCTCCGCCTGGGCAAGCGTGGCAAAGCCGCGGCGCCAACACAGACTGGACTGATTGATTACCCGCTTGACCCGTCCTTTATTATATGGGGAAGCCGCCAGCGCGCCGGTTTTCATCGTACCACCGGACTGTCCGCCTATTGTAATATTTTCCGGATCTCCGCCAAAGGCAGCGATATTTTTATAGACCCAATCCAGCGCCTTGATCTCATCCATAAAACCGTAATTCCCGCTTTTTCCGCCCTGTTCTGCCGAAAGCTGCGGAAGCGCAAGATAACCAAGAATATTCAACCGCTGTCCAACAGAAACAACGACAATTCCCTTGCGTGCCAATTCACTCGGATCAAACGCAATTTCATAAGAATATCCGTCTGCAAGGCCGCCGCCGTGAAACCACATATACACCGGCCGTTTTTCATCAGCGCTGGCCGCACCGGTCGTAATGTTAAGATACAGGCAGTCCTCGCTGCACGGCGGGTTGCCCATATAATAAAAATCGGAGGAATACGGTTCAAAAGCCAATCCGGAGATGCGCTTCTGTGTTTCCGCAGGCGCATACGCTACAGCGTCCCGAACGCCCTCCCAGCCCTCGTGTTCGACCGGAGGCTTCCACCGCAGCGCGCCTACTGGCGCTTTTGCATAGGGAACGCCCTTGAAGTAAGTAATTCCTTCATATTTCCCGTCAGACGCCTCCACTCCGCGGAGCTTGCCATATTGTGTTTGTACAATACCGATGCCCTTGCTCATAACCAACCTCCTTAATTCTTTCTCCTGCACAGAAAAATTAAAGGGACACCGCAGTGCTTTTGAGAATATGCATAAACCCCTCTTCTCTCTGCGGAGGAATACAATATAGAAACATTATATATAAACTTTCAAAATTTTGCAAGAAAGAATTGTTGGTTTCTACCAAAACAGTCTGGAAGTTTATTCGGTTTTGCATAATCATGAAAAATATGCCATATTTTCCGCGGATATTGGACGTTCATATTGCTTTTTATTCTGTGAATTTTTAAGCTTACTTTAAAAATTATTTAATGCATCGTTATCATATTCCGATAAAAGTATAACCAATGTCTGCATTATGCCTTTTTCTTATACCTCTTGCTATTGGGCGCATGATAAGTTATACTTAAATTCGTTCGGTTAAATATGCATAGTTTTTGAAAAGTCTGTACACGTATACTCCCTGCGTTATCCAGCATTGGAGAAACAATACATACAATCGGAACACATGGAACAGGGACTTTCCTTTAAATCTCCAAAAATGCGAATACCGATCAGAAGGAGGGTAAAATGGCGACACAACAGGCAGTTAAACGGGTAGGGAAAGATCTGACGCAAGGGTCTATTCTGAAAACCCTTTTGGTTTTTGCTTTCCCGTTGATCCTTACCAATCTGGTTCAGCAGCTTTATTCCACTGTCGATCTGATTATCATCGGACGCTATGCCGGAAGCATCGGTACCGTTGGCGTTTCAACCGGAGGCGAGCTGTCCGATTTCATGACGCCATTTGCTATGGCATTTTCCACTGCAGGACAGGTTTACATTGCACAGCTGGCAGGTGCAAAGGACGATACACGCATTAAGGAAGCGGCCGGTACACTTTTGACGCTGCTGATGCTGTTGTCTTTTATTTTCATGGCTGGCTCCATTGTTTTTTACAAACCCCTGCTGCAATTGCTCAACTGCCCGCCGGAGGCATTTTCTCAAGCGTCAAGTTATATGATTATTACCGCGTTTGGTTTTCCTTTTATTTATGGTTATAATGCCGTTTGCGCACTTTTGCGCGGAATGGGGGAGTCAAAACGTCCGCTGCTGTTTGTTTCCATCGCAGCGACTCTGAATATATTCTTTGATCTGCTTTTTGTCGTTGTCTTCAAAATGGAAGCAGCCGGGACGGCAATAGCAACTGTAATTTCCCAAATGGGATCGTTTTTTGCTTCTTTTTTCTTTCTCTATAAAAAGCGGGAGCAGTTTGGTTTCCAACTTAAGCTTTCATACTTCAAAATTTATCCTGGCCCGCTTCGCATCATGATGCGTTTGGGAATCCCGCAATTTATCCGTTCCATGTCCGTCCATTTTTCCATGCTCTGGGTCAAGGCGCATATCAACTCCTTCGGGCTGGTGGCATCTGCTACATACAGCGTCGGAAACAAACTGGAGAAGAACCTGAACGTCTTTGTCAATGGCATCGATGGAGCGGCCGGGGCAATGATCGGACAAAATATCGGCGCAAAAAAGCTTGACCGCGTAGTACACACCATGTGGGCGACGCTGGCCTGTGCGTTGTGCTGTGCAGGCGTTGTCGCCTCTTTATTCTGGATCATTCCCAAGCCTTTGTTCCGCCTTTTCACCACCGATGAGCCCGTAATTGAATATGGCGTAACTTATCTGCATATCATGTCGCTTGCCTGCATTTTTGCAGCAATGGCCGGAACTTTTAAATCCATCGCTACTGGCGCAGGTGCCGCCGGGCTGTGCTTTATGATCGGTATCCTGGATGGAATATGCCGCATCGGCGCCTGCCTGATCTTTGTCGCACTCTTTAATTCCGGTGCAACAGATTATTTTTGGGGCGGGGTTGCCTGCCACGTTATCCCAGGTTTAATGTGCATGGTATATTTCCTCAGCGGGAAATGGCGTACAAAAAAGCTGTTATCTGAAACATAATTGCTTTTCCATAGTTTTGCAGGTTTTTTACAGAGACATCCACTACTTTTTCAGTGTGAACCCGATATTTTCCGGGAATACTGACCGTGGAGGTGGAAGATGTGTCTAAAAGAAAAAAGCCCAAGAACCATGGCGAAGACCTGCGCCTGAATCCGGAAAAGCGCCTGAATCCCAAATTTGATACCCACAGCATCGCACAATTCACGGTTGCAAAACCGGACGATATGGGAATGCGCGTACTGGATAATTGTGCAGAAGAAAACATCAAATAATTTGCCGGTACAATTCCTATTGAAAGGAAAACCGGGAACCTGGCAGGCAGCCAGATTCCCGGTTTTTATATGTACAGCTTACTTATCTGATCGTTTTAGCTGTTTTATATACTGCAATGCTCGCAGCCTTTGCAGTCTGGAAACGCTGTCGGATCATAGGGGATATGATTTTTTTCATAATAGTCACGCACTGCCGCCTTAACCGCTTCCTCTGCCAAAACAGAGCAATGTATTTTGTGGGCAGGAAGACCGTCAAGTGCTTCGACAACCGCCCTGTTGCTCAACTGAAGCGCCTCCTCGACAGGTTTTCCCTTTATCATTTCCGTTGCCATAGAGCTTGTCGCAATAGCGGAACCGCAGCCAAAGGTATTAAACTTACAGTCGACAATCACGCCGTCGGTGATTTTTAAATACATGCGCATAATATCGCCGCATTTGGCATTCCCGACTTCTCCAATTCCATCTGCATTTTCAATTTCTCCGACATTACGCGGATGCAGAAAATGATCCATTACTTTTTCACTGTATAACATACTTCCGTTTTCCCTCCTTTAAATCTTTCCAAACCGGGGATATGCTGCGCAGATAGTCTACAGCCTGCCCAACCGTATATATAATCGTGTCAATCTCCTCTATTGTATTCTCATGTGAAAGCGTAAGCCTCAGTGAACCATGCGCAACGTCATGCGGTCGGCCAATAGCTAGCAGCACATGGCTCGGATCCAAAGAACCAGATGTACAGGCTGAGCCAGAAGATGCACTGATACCATGTGCATCAAGAAGCAACAACAGAGATTCGCCTTCAATTCCTTCAAAGCAAAAGCTGACATTGCCGGGCAGGCGTTTCTGTGCATCGCCGTTGAGAATACTGTGCGGTATATAAGAAAGTCCCCGGATCAGGCGGTCGCGCAGAGCCGTGGTCTTCTCCATATTCTTCTGCATATCCGCACATGCCTCATCAAAGGCAGCCGCCATAGCCATAATACCCGGCAAGTTTTCTGTACCTGCCCGGCGCCCTCGCTCCTGCGCGCCACCTTCTATAAATGGGGAAAGCGGCACGCCGCGGCGGCAGTAAAGTACGCCGGTGCCTTTGGGGCCATAGAATTTATGCGCCGAAAGAGAGAGCATATCCACATGATCCTGAACAACATCAACAGGAATATGGCCGGCTGCCTGAACAGCATCTGTGTGAAAAAGCACGCCGTGCGCCCGGCAAATTTCACCGATTCTGGAAACAGGCTGAACCGTACCAATTTCATTGTTGGCATACATGACGCTAACAAGCGCTGTGTCCTCCCGGATCGCAGATTCAAGCTCGTCCGGACGAATTAACCCGTCCGCATGTACATCCAAAAGCGTAATTTCAAAGCCCTGCTTCTCCAGTTTTTTCAGCGTATGCAATACGGCATGGTGCTCAAAGGAAGAAGAAATAATATGCTTTTTCCCCTTTTGCGCACCAAAAACAGCCGCACTAAGCAATGCCTGGTTATCCGCTTCACTCCCGCCGGAAGTAAAGACAATCTCCTGTGCCTGCGCCCCGAGATTCCGTGCAATACGCGTCCGCGCCTGCGCCAAAGCCTGGGCCGCTTCCTGTCCGGGCGTATGAAGGCTGGATGGATTGGCATATATGGTATCCAAATAGGGGAGCATTGCAGAAATTGCTGTACGGCTCATCCGGGTCGTCGCCGCATTATCGGCATAAATATTCATAAAACACCTGCTTTCGTTCATCCTACGCCTGTTTTCCTTTTTTAAAAAACAGGCGATGAATTTAATCACTTACTTCTTGGTAAGAGAATTTATACTTTTTACGTATGTATTATAACGCCATAATCCCAGTATGTCAATAGGATATTTAGGAAAACTATTTTTGACATAACGTCCCCCCTCCAGGCATAAGCTTTATACAGACACAATTCCTTTTCATAAAAGCGCCGTTATTGTTGACTTTTCGGGTTTTCTGGGGTATAGTACATTTTGTTAGAGCCAGCTAACAAAATTCATATCTCTCATTTAAAAACGGGAAAATCCAGAAGGTATCGGAGGCATAGTGCATGACGCTTGACAAACTTCCTATCGGAAAAAATGCAAAAATCACAGCTGTGGGCGGCCAGGGGATGCTGCGGCTTCGATTGCTGGATATGGGGCTGATTCCAGGTACCTGTTTGAAGATTACAAGGATTGCGCCCATGGGCGACCCCGTTGAACTTCTTGTACGTGGTTATCGTTTGAGCATCCGGCTTGAAGATGCAAAAACAGTGGAAGTTGAGGTGGTTGGATGATTTTCGCATTGGTTGGAAACCAGAACTGCGGGAAAACGACTTTATTTAACCAGCTCACCGGGGCAAACCAGCATGTCGGAAATTTTCCCGGCGTGACAGTAGATCAAAAATCAGGCCAGGTGCGTGGCCATAAAAACTGTGAAGTTGTTGATCTTCCGGGGATTTATTCGCTTCGGCCTTATTCTGCAGAGGAAATCGTGACACGCGATTTTGTCCTTCTGAATAAACCGGATGCGATTATCAACATTCTGGATGCAACAAATATTGAGCGCAACCTCTATCTGACGTTGCAGCTTATCGAAATGCATGTGCCGATGGTACTGGCGCTCAACCTGATGGATGAAGTCCGTGCGGCCGGCGGTTCAATTGATATCCAGCGCCTTTCAAATGAATTGGGCGTACCTGTAGTCCCTATCGTTGCAGCAAAAAACGAAGGGGTAGATGAACTGCTCGAAGTTGCGGTCAGAACTGCGCAAGAGCGGAAAGCGCCGGCAATTTATGATTTCTGCAAACCTGGGCCTGTGCACCGTTGTATCCACGCGGTAACGCACATTATTGAAGATCACGCAGAACGTCTCGGTATTTTTTCCCGCTATGCAGCCATGAATATTATCGAAGGGAATTCGGATATCATAGACCGTCTGGAATTAAACGAAAACGAGCTGCAGCTTGCCGAGCACAGTATTGTGGAAATGGAAAAAGAGCGCGGGCTTGACCGCTTTGCTGCAATCGCAGACATGCGCTATACTTATATTGAAACAGTTTGTGCGTATGCCGTAACGCACGGTGGAGAGAGCCGTGAATATATCCGAAGCAGGAAAATTGATAACATCCTAACCCACCGCTTCCTTTCCATTCCGATCTTCCTTGCCGTGATGCTGTTGATTTTTTTCCTGACTTTTGATGTAATCGGCGAATTTTTCAGCACGCTTCTGGAACAGGGGATTGATGCACTGACCGATTTGGTAGCCGGATGGCTAAGCGCCTATGGACTAAACAGCGTCGTACATAGCCTGGTTATCGACGGTATTTTTGCCGGCGTTGGCAATGTCCTGAGTTTCCTTCCATTGATCGTCGTATTATTCTTTTTTCTCTCCATGCTGGAAGATACCGGCTATATGGCGCGCGTCGCTTTTGTAATGGACAAACTTCTGCGGAAAATCGGCCTTTCTGGGAAAAGCATCGTACCCATGCTTATCGGTTTTGGATGTACAGTGCCAGCAGTTATGGCTACAAGGACCCTTACCTCCGACCGGGATCGGAAGATGACAATCCTTCTTACACCTTTTATGAGCTGCAGCGCAAAAATCCCGATTTATACGGTATTCGTAGCTGCATTTTTCCCGCATCACCGGGCACTGGCCATGGCGGCGCTGTATGCAGGCGGAATCTTCGTGGGGATTATATTTGCACTGGTATCCAAAAAAGTGATATTCACAGGCAAACCGATCCCCTTTGTGATGGAGCTGCCCAACTACCGCATGCCCTCCCTGAAAACGACCGGGCTTCTGATGTGGGACAAAGCACGGGATTTCATCCATAGAGCTTTCACTGTTATCTTCCTTGCCAGCGTTATCATCTGGTTCCTGCAAAGTTTTGATACACGGCTGAATATCGTTTCTGACAATGCAAACAGCCTCCTGGCAGGAATCGGGCAATGGATCGCACCGGTATTCCGTCCGCTTGGGTTTGGGGATTGGCGGGTTTCCACCTCGTTGATTACCGGTTTCATGGCGAAGGAAGCCGTTGTAAGCACTTTAGGCGTCCTCTTAAACGGCGCACCTTTGGAGTCTATTTTCACCACACTTTCCGCAGCGAGCTTTTTAACCTTCACATTATTGTATACACCCTGTGTCGCTGCCGTTGCCTCAATCCGCCGTGAAATGCATTCAACGGCAAAAACCCTGTTGATCGTTATCCTGCAATGCCTCATCGCCTGGATCTGCGGAGCACTTGTATACCGAATTGGGATGCTGTTTATTTAAGATTATGAATTGTTTCGACTGGATTGTTGTCATTTTTCTTCTCCTCTGGCTGGCCGCTGCGCTGTATTCCCTGCGCCGTGGCCGCCGGGGCGCAAGCTGCTGCGGAGACTGCCATACCTGCAAAGGCTGTCCATATGCACAAAACAAACGCTCCCCCGGCTGCAGCCATAAATCGTAAAAAAAGCCCTGTGCGGTATTTATTCCGCACAGGGCTTTTTTTTGTATCGAATTCTGCTTATTTCAAAAACGCTGCATGTCCAAATACAGCGGCTCATCAAACGATTTGTATTGATTAATTTTGTGCGCTTTAAAACGCTTTGCTTCACTGCTTTCTTAGAATACAATAAGCAATCCGGAGCACGCAACACAGGCTATGCTGTCATTGCGTTTGATATTTGGAAACGGGAATAGAGCCGCAAGACAGTCCGGCTCGGGACTTCGATGCAGCGCGCACGGCCTGGATACGTTTTGTCTATTGCATACCTTCATCTCCGTGCAATGGCCGGAAATGATAAGCCATATGCCCGGAATCAATAAAGCGGTAGGGGAGTACGCCAAATACAGATTGAATCAGTCCGCTTTCATACAATTTATCCGCCGTGCCGGAAAAATAAGCAGAAGCCCAGTGAAAATCAAACAGACAGAAGGCAACAGGCGTGAAAAAGTAATCCCGGAAAAACCGCCGATCATGAAGGCGGACGCGCTTACCGCCAGATCCGGATCCAGAACACTTACAGAGTCGATGCCAGCAGAAAAAAGGCTCCCAATTGCCACGCCAGCCAGAATAACCGTCAGCCTCCCGGCGCCCGTATAAGCACACAGGCAGAAAATCAGCAGCATACATATCAGCGCGCCAACAAAAGCCCCTATCGGGATCAATTCCGGTCTTGCCGGGAACAGGGCAAGTGTCAGCAGTGTAAAAAAGCCTGCTCCCGAATTAACGCCAATAATATTGGGCCCGGCAAGCACATTATTGAGCGCAGCCTGTATAATCACGCCGCTGACCGCCAGAGCTGCGCCAGAAAAAGCTGCTGCGACTGTACGCGGCAGCCGGATATAGAAAAAAATCCGATAGGCTGACGCCTGTACATTGCCATTTCGTACCGCAGAAAAAATTTGTGCAGGCGTTACCATGGTCGATCCCACACACAAACTGATTATAACGGCCAAAACAAAAACCGCGCCAAGCATTAATAATAGTAAACCCCGTTTTTTCTCTGTACCTGCAGCCTGTTGCCGCAGCACATCTGGTTTCCCTCCGCCGCGCATAAATCCCCCTAGAATTTTTATAAACGTTTCTAATCTTCCTCGCGCATTGCATCCGGATACAAAAGCTTTGCCAGATAAGCGTAGCTTTCCGCCCATCTCGCATTGGGCTTATAGTGGAAAAGTTCTTTTGGAAGAAGGATAAAATTCCCGTTTTGTACGGCTTTTAATCCCTCCCAGGCTGGATTGTCCAGAAGGTTTGCCTGCAACGCTTCCATAGCTTCTTCATTTGAACCCATGACAGAAACAAAGATAAAGTCCGGGTCCTCTGCCAGAATTGCTTCCATGCTAAGCTCTTCCAGTAAATGGTCATGGCGCTCTACAATATTATCCGCATGCAGCTCATTGAGAATCACGCCCGCCAAATTATCAGCGCCCTTGGCCTTTGCTCCGCTTGAATAGGCGCGAATCAATAGGACACGCGGGGCAGGTGTCTGCTCCGGGATTTTTTCCAAGATTTTCTGGATCTCCTGTTCCACACATTCACCATATTGTTCATAGCAATCCGGACGCCCGGTCAACATGCAGAAACCTGCAAGCATACCAAGATAATCCTGATACGTATCCACGCGGAAATACGCATGTGGGATTTGCATTTCTTCCAGTAACGCTCCCAATTGTACATGCGCGGCTATGTCTGCAGAAAGGATTATAAAATCCGGATCCAATGCCGCAATGCGTTCGGTATCCGGGTTTTTCACCGTTCCGATAATCTCCACAGATTCCCCCAGTTCCAATCCGCGTTCTTCCACAGCGTCTTGTGTCGTAGCCAAGAGCGTCCCGCCCGCCAGCATCCAGGTTTCAGCAAAAGATCCATACAAAGAAACCACACGCTGCGGTGTTTTAAGAGACACTTCACGGCCTAAAGCATCCGTAAAGCTCCACGTCCCGTCTGCTGACGCAGAATCCGATGAAAATTTTATAACGTCTTCTGTGGTATCTGTAGGCGCACAGGAACAAAAGCACACCGACATGAGCGTAAGAAATACCAGTATAAAGCTGCGTTTCATCTTAGTGTCCACCCCGAACGCGAAGCGGTGCCGACAGGATTTCCGCTTTCCTTGCAAGCAGGTCCTCACCGAAAAGCGCCTTTTCCATCTTTTCTACTCCGATGCGGTCAATCGCCGCGCCCAACCGCTCTTTCTGATAAGCATTTTCTTTGAACCAGAGCATTGTTTTCTCCAACAGTGGGAAAATCTCCTCGTGGTCAACCAGGCGGGATAACGGCGTACCCATACGCGCGGATTTTCCCCAAGTCCCGCCTACAAAAATCTTATATTTCACAGGTGCATCCGGTGAAAATGCATGAAATGGGCATTTTCCCGTGCAAACCCCGCAGGAAAGGCAATGCTGCTGCACAAGCTGCGCTTTCCCGCCGGTAAGCCTGACCGCCCCAACCGGACAGCGCGCAGCGACTTGGCAGACCTTGCAGCCACGGCATTTCTGCGCATCATATATCGGGACACGGTGTCCTTCGACGCCAAAATCATTCAAACTCGGTTTCATGCAGCTATTTGGGCATCCGCCTATTGCAATTTTAAACTTATGCGGAAGCTTTATTTCCGACCAGCCCAGATAATAACGTTCGAATATGTCTTTTGCCATAGCCTGCGTATCAAAATTCCCATAAACGCAGGTTGTACCTTTGCAGGCAGTAACCGGGCGGATCTTCGCACCTGTACCGCCAAAACACAGCCCCTTTTCCGCAATAAACGCCCGCGCCGGCTCAATCTGCGAATACGGGATGCCAACGACTTCCGCAGTCAGCCGGGAAGTAAACGCAATTTTGCCGTTTCCAAACCGCCGGGCGCATTCAGCAACTGCACTAAGCTCATCGGCAGTAAAAACAACGCCGTGCGGAAGAATTCGGCCTGAAAAATTCTGTGTCCCTCGGTTCAATAGAAACCCCATTGCTTTGACACTGGCGATTTCCGAAGCAGAAAGTTTTCGGTCTTCCATAAAAATCTCTCCTTTTTTATAAATCTCGACATCTCTTTCATCCTAATAGAGACTTCTGGATTTGTAAAGCGCGAAATCAGAACCCAAGGCACAGAAACGAGGAAAAATAAGGAGCCCCTTCAGGCAGAACATTTTCCTGTCCAAAGGGGCTCCTGAACTTCTGCAGCGTGCAGAAGAAAAATACGCTCAAGCAAGCACGAAATTGGTAATGAAAAAATATGCAAGCACCAAGACGCCAAGCGCAATACGATAGATTCCGAAAGCCGAGAAAGAGTGGCTGCGCACGTAACGCATCAACGCTTTAATCGCAAATAAAGATACAACAAACGCTGTAACACAGCCTGCAATTAAAATAGACCATTCCTGCCCGTTAAGCAGCGCATTCCCTTCAAGTACATATTTTGCAATTTTCAACACGCTCGCCCCAAGCATTGTAGGAATCGCCATGAAAAAGGAGAATTCCGCAGCGCTCGTTCGCGAGAGGCCCAGAAGCATTGCGCCGATAATCGTCGACCCCGAACGCGATGTGCCTGGGATAATAGACAGAATCTGAAAAATTCCAATGAAAAATGCAGTCTTATAGCTGATATCATACACTGAAGACTCCATCTGATGCCGGCCGTTCCTGCGCCGCTCTATCAGGATAAAAGCAATTCCATAGACAATCAATGCAATGGCAACCGTAATATAATTATAAAAATGCGCATCAAACCAGTCGTCAAACAAGACGCCAATCACGCCGGATGGGATTACCGCAACAACAACCTTAAACCAAAGGGTCCAGGTCTTCTGCCTCATTTCCGGAGTTTTGGCTTTTGAAAAAGGATTTAGTTTCGAAAAATACAAAAATAGGACTGCAAGAATAGAGCCAAACTGGATTACAACCAAAAACATTTCAAAAAATGCATCGGTAACCTTGAGGTGGACAAATTCATTGAACAGGATCATATGCCCTGTAGAGCTGACAGGCAGCCATTCTGTAATTCCCTGAACAATACCAATAAAAATACTTTTAAGCAGTTCCAGCATTATGATTTCCCCTTACTCCGGTGTTTTTTCTTTCTGCCTGCCTGATAACCGGCAGGCTCTTTTACCTGCTGCGCCGTTTCAGGCGCATGACACGAACTGCATTCCTGTCCGGCAGATGTTTCGGATTTATCCGCACATTCCTCTTCTTCTATGCCTATGACCGTTTCCATATCATAATGCACCTTTTCATTCTCATGCCTGTCTACTATATTTTTTAAAAGCGCATATAAGACCGCACATACCGGCACCCCGGCAAGAGCGCCTGCCACACCACCGATATTGCCGCCAACAAGTACCGCGCTCAATACAAGGATGCTTGGAAGCCCAACGGACTTTCCAACAACGCGCGGATAAATCAGGCTGCCTTCAATCTGTTGGAGGACGAGAATAAATACCAGAAATAAAAGAGCCTGAAGCGGATTCACCGTCATGATGAACAAAACCCCGACAACCTCTCCGACAACAGCGCCGACAATAGGCACCAGGGCTGTAACACAGATACACACAGAAATGACTGCCGCATAGGGGAAGCCAAAAATATTCATACCTATAAAACACAGCACACCCAAAATCACCGCTTCGGTCAGCTGCCCAGTGATAAAACTGGAAAATGCATTATATGTCAGCGAAGAAATATGATATAAATGCTGCTCCGCCCGCTCCGGAATAAAAGCATGGATAACTTTATGAACAAAAACAGCTATCCGTTCCTTTTTGGAAAGGATATAAAAGGCGATAATAATACTGAAGACGAAATTCATGGCGCCGCTGATGATACTGGTGGTAATATTAACCGCACCGCCGACGATCTGCGTTGAATCGCTGCTCAGGAAGTCTTCCACAATGCCGAAAAACTTTTCCCAGTCGATCCGGATGCCGGGAATTGTATCCGCGGCAATATTGAAATTCTCCAACAAATCCTCGATCCAAGCCATGGCGTCGGTAAACAAACGCGGCAGGGCACTGGCGAGAGTCGTAAGCGTGGTTGTCATGTCCGGAATAATAACCAAAAGCGAAACCGCGATAATACCCAGGCACAAAAGGCTGGCGCACAGAAGCGCAAGCGGACGGCAAAGTTTCCTGAGTATTTTACTTTTACTCCTCTTCATCCTAATAAATACGCGGTCTTCAAAAAAGGTGAGCGGAACATTCAGTACAAAAGCAATACAAAGCCCGGTAATAACCGGGGAAAAGAAACCAATAAAGGATTTTATCCAGTCGGTTACTGTTCCGATATTTTGAATCAAACTGAACAGGACAATAGCAAAACTAATCAGAAAAAGCAGAGTTTTTACACTAGGCGATCGGTTTTCACTGTTTTTATTCAAATTCCCATCCTCTTTTCTTTCAAGCCTTATCCGTCTAACAAAATGGCCTCTTCCGCATTTTAAACAATAATTTAATCATAGCAAAACTTTAACAGCCCGTCAACACAAAACAGGAAAAAGAATCCAATTCATTAGTGCAGGAAGGGCAGACAAAAACTGGCCTATTCTAACAAGCTGTTTTTACCGCTCAGATCATACGCAACCGGTACACAAGCAGTAAAAAGGGATCACATATGTCATCCATCAGCTAGAATTAGTTAATACATCATCCCATGGTGGAAAAAATAAAAATTCGGGAACACGCCCAGGCAAACGGCAAAAGCGTCAATATTTGCATCGCCGGAGCGATTAATAAAACCATAGTGATTTGGGCTGTTATTGTCCTGGAAATTCTGTCCGGCTGGGGGAATAACGGATTTGGCGGCTTCAGCGGGAACGTAGGGGAGGGGCAGGGCGGCGCGGATACACGCGCGGCTACTGAGTCGGGCGAGGAATTTGAGGCTGCGTAACAGTCGCAAAGACGGCAAAAAGGCATTTTCTGAACGGACAAAATGCCTTTATAAATCAACCGGGAGGACTGCCGTACACGGCAGTCCTCCCGGTTTTTGTTATATTGATTTAGCAAAAAAACCGTAATTTTGATAGAAGCCCGCTGAGAGGGCTACAGTTCGTGACTTAGGGAGAGGCATCATCTGTGTTATTCTTCCTGTAAATCCGGATAAATGCCGAAAACACACCGCTAACCTGACAGTACAATGTTTCTTCTTGTGTTTAACACCATTCGAAATTTTCTTTCCCTGCGCCGACCTCAAAGTGATATTTGCCTATGCCCAAGTCGATACCGGAAAAATGGCCGTCACCCGCTGTAATGGTTACCTTGTTTCCGTCGCCCACAACCATATACGGCTGCTTGTTCATCGCTGTCGGGGCACAGAGCAGCGCGTCCACGCCATCCGTGAACCATTGAGGCGTTTCACCGTTGTAGCGACTGATTTCGGCAGCAGTCTTTGTCTTGTGCGGCACACCTTGGGTCTGGCCGTAGCCGATGGCGATGACACCGTTGACACGGACATCTGTACCTTCCAGATGCTTGAGTGCGCCCTTGCCGTTAAACATTCCGCCGCACCACCAAGTGTTCAAGCCCAGCGTCTGTGCGTAAAGGATAAGGTCTGCACCGCAGTACCCCAGTTTCTCATCCAAACCGGCGCACACCTCTCCCGCAAGGATAATGTAATTATATACACTTTTTGTCAGCAACAGTTTTGCCATGCTGCCAATGCCGTCGGAATTGCCCGTGACAAGTTTCAGGTTCAGTCCAAATTCGGCATTGTTTTGCGCGATTCGACCGTTGAGCAGTTTGACCGTGCCTTCGGGAATGCGTTCATCAATATACTTGCGAACCATGTGCCGCTGTGTGATCGCTTCTTTAATCGTCATAATAATCTCCTTTTCTCCATTGATGCCTTCACGGCATCGTTTAGGGTGCCAATCAGCGCCGTAAACTGCTCCGTCTCTGCCTGTCCCATGCAGGAAACGATCTCCGCCACACGCTGTTCCACTTCAATTCGCTTGGATTCCAATGCGCCTTCTCCTGCAGGGGTAAGCGTCAGAAGCAGATTTCGCCTGTTCTGCGGGGCAATCTCACGAACCAGCAGCCCCCGCCGTTCCAGCGAGGACAGCATCTGCGAAATGGCCGCCTTGCTGACGGCGAGGTATTCTCGCACTTGCGTTAAGTCTGTACAGCCACTTTCTGTTTCCGCTGTTTTCTTCATTAGAATGTATTCCGGCATACTCAGTGTGGGCTGATCAGTCTTACTGTTTCCGAATTCCGCACCCAAAAGGCTTTTCAGCACAAAAAGGGAATGTAAAAATTCGAATTTCAGTTCATCTGTCATTGCATATCTCCATTTTTGTAAATATATTTACCGTTAAGTTTTTAACATTATAGCATAAAAACATAAGAAAATCAAGAGACATAACGGAATTCACGTTTCGATTACGAAGGGATTTTTGAAAAAATAGAGCGCTGAGCTATGCCTCACAGATCATATAACTAACCTGTAATAATCGAAGTTTTCTCCTATCTATCTTTTAACAATTACGGCAGTAATTCAACAATCATCCGAAAGTTTAACGATTATGGCGGCATAAACTGCCGTGATCTCCGTAAAACGCAGAAAATCCCGCCGTGGAATTGCTCTGCAGCAGGATTTGCATATGTGCTGAAATGGCCGGAAAGCTTTATTTCAGGCAGTTTTTGGGCATAGAGAAATCCACTGTAATTTTATCAGATTACAATGGATTTATGTGAGAGCCACATGAAAAAGATATTTTCTGCATTTCGGCGGTGGGAACTGAACTCATGTAGGGAAATTAATTATTTGGAAAAATACTGCTCTCTCTGGTAATTAATAGTTCAATAATATCGTTTTCCTCATTATATTCTTTAAAACCAGCTGCAAGATGTGTTCGAACAACAGCCGTCCGATTCACTTCAAAACTATTATGGACAGCATAATATTTTTATTTTATTATAGGTCAAGACCAATTTATCATCGAACACATACACGGCGTTTACAAATGTATCAATCAGGCGTTTCTGAAACTCACGGTTTGCTGGATCGC
>CAKTEH010000009.1 GCA_934546935.1 uncultured Eubacteriales bacterium | reverse complement strand
AATGCCTTGCATTGGCAAATGCGAGGAGCGGCGCCTTCCGGCTTTCGACCGTCCACTGCGCCAAGCCGTAGCCTGCACTGTCGGATGTGAAGTTGGCGTAGCTCCCGCTGTCCACGGCCTGCGTATAGGACGCATCCGTATATCCGAGAGATTCCTCATAGGTGTTCTGCAGATTGTTTGGCTGCAGACCGCTCTCTGCGTAGAGGTTGCCCATCAGAGCAGCCACACCGTAGGGATTGCCGATCTTCGCATAGAGGACATCCCAAATGTGTCTTTCGTTAGGAGCTTCCGTGATGTCGTTGTCGTAGTAGGTGATATACGGAATCTTCAGCCAATGCGTCCACCCGCTGCTTTCAATAGGCGTCTGGATCACGCCAACCTTCGTTCCGCTGGCGTGAATGACTTGTCCGTTTCCGATATAGATTCTGATATGCCCTTCATGCCATACTGCAAGCCCGGGGATTTCTGGGATCGTATCGATGGTTCCGCTTTCTTCGGCGTTGGCGTACATAGTATCTGCGCCGATATCCGGCATACCGTTTGTGCCGTACTCTATCTTTCCTGTTTCCGCATTGAACCAGCCGTAGCCCTTGATCAGACCGACACAGTCTGCCGTGCGGCCGCCGATCCAGTGTTCTTCGATGAAGTCAGCATAACCACCGACCTCGTCGGGGTACTGTTCGGCTTTGGCATTATACAGGCTCCGCGTCAAGACCTGACCGTAGGTTCCCCAAACATAACCCCAGCCTCTGGAGTAAGCATTCTTTGCCCATTCCACAAGGTCGAGATTGTTCTTCATGCTTGGTTCGACATATCCGGCAGTCGAGATATACACAGCCCGGATTGCGCTCATCACCTTCGTGAAATCTTCTGCAGATAGATCCGTACCGAAGGCTGCGTTTACGGCGGCGATGAGATCCGCATCCGACTGGCCGTCCGCAAAGCATCCGACCAACTTGTCCACGAATCCAGCTTCCTCAGAAAAGTCAGAAAGCGCAAGTACAAATAGCACTTGCGCTTCCTTGACTCGCTGGTTGTCAAACCCGGCCGCTGTCATTTTTTCTTCAATTTCAAGCATGAGGTCTTCGACACGCTGCAGGCGAGCTTGTTCCTCCGCAGACATGTTCTGCACGACAAGCGTCTGCAGGCGGTCAGTGTCGATGTTGATGTCGCCGTTGAAGAGAGCGATGATTGCGGCAAAGGGCATCACGATTATAACGATGATGCCGAGGACAATCCCAAGGAAGGTTTTTCGCAGTTTCTTGTTGGACAGAATGGCAACGGCAATCTTTTGCTTGCTGCTCCGGCAAGGATTCGTTCCTCGATGCAGGGACAGCAATCGGCCGTGCATTTTCTTTTTCCGCGGTAATATGGGCAGTACCGGCAGTCGCACATTTCTGCCGTGTACTCAAAACGGTGAAGCACCATTATGCCGCCTCCTTTGGGCCGGAATTTTGGAACGGCTGTCATCATTCGTTCCAATGCTCTTTGCTGGGGGGAATCTGAAAAGATCATTGTCTTGCTCCTTGTCTGTGAAATAAAAAAAGAGCCAACCGTTTCTTTTCAAAACGATTGGCTCCGAGGGCAACAAAAATCGGCAGGTAGTGCTTGTGACTATCTGCCGTCCTTGTTCTGTGTTCAGTTGTTACTTGGGTTCGTATCTATCCTCAAAGGGAAAAAGCCATTTTTTCATCTACGATTTCGAAACACTGAAAAACGGCTTTTGGATAGCGAAAAAGCCCGATAAAATCGGGCTTTTTGCGGGGTACATCTTTTTCGTACCCTCTTGATGGCGGAGAAGGAGGGATTCGAACCCTCGAGACGCTTTTGACGCCTACACGATTTCCAATCGTGCGCCCTCGACCATGCTAGGCGACTTCTCCATATCAGGAAATCTTCCCGACAGCTTTGTCAGTATAGCAGACAAAAAGAAAATTGTCAAGATTCTTTTTGTGGAATTCTTTGCATTTTTTGCGGTTTTGCGGCTGCTGCAGGAAAAGCATGATCCAGCCTTTGAATCTTCTCCCGAAAATCTTGTTTTTTTATACAGTTTGTAGTATACTGACCGATATAAAAATGAATGAGGTATCCGCTTTTGAAAAACAAAGAACTAATCCGTGATTTGACAATTGGTCCTGTCACACCGGTTTTGCTGCGTTTTGCCTATCCGGTTATGTTGGCAAATCTCCTGCAAACCGCCTATAGTATGATTGATATGATCGTAGTTGGTCGTTTTTCCGGGAATATTGGACTCTCTGCAGTTTCTGTCGGTGGGGATGTGATGCATTTCTATACTTTTGTAGGAATGGGTTTCGCCACAGCCGGCCAGATCATGATTTCTCATTACGTCGGCGCGGGGGAACGCAGGGCGTTAAACGAAGTAATTGGCACTTTGTTTACCTTTGTGCTTTCTCTTGGGATTATTTTGACTGCTGTAGGAATAGGTTTTGCAGAACCTTTTCTGCATTTGCTCAATGTGCCGGAACAGGCTTATGAAGGCGCATGGGCGTATGTTGTATGTTGCTGTGCCGGGATGATCTTCATTTTTGGTTATAACGTTGTCAGCGCCGCGCTGCGAGGCATGGGTGATTCCAGGCACCCCATGCTGTTTATCTGCCTTGCGGCGATATTGAATGTCGTGCTCGACCTGATCCTGATCGCAGGATTTGAGATGGGCGCGTTCGGCGCAGCCTTGGCAACAGTTTTCAGCCAGGGGATATCCTTTCTGCTTTCCCTTGCCTATTTATATAAAAACCGTGCGTCTTTTGGCTTTGACTTCCGGCTTTCCAGCTTCAGAATTTCCCGTGCACCGATGCAGGTGCTTTTAAAGCTTGGCATTCCGATTACGATTCAAACCAGCGCCAGCAGCATTTCCATGCTTTTTGTCGGATCCTTTGTCAATGCCTACGGCGTTGTGGTTTCGGCGGTCACAGGCGTGGGTAATAAACTTAACAGCATTGCGCTTATTGTTGCCAACGCGCTGAATACGTCCGGCGCGTCGATCATTGGGCAATGCTTTGGCGCCGGCAAGACAGACCGGGTCAAGTCCGTATTCTACCATGTATTTATTTTTGATCTGATTTTTGTTGCCGCGCTGAGCATCTGTATGCTCTGCTTCCCCGCACAGGTTTTCAGCTTGTTTGATACCAGCCCCGAAGTGCTGGAGATGGCACGCATATATGCGCCGGTCGCAGCAATCTCTTTTATGGGGTTTGCTTTCCGCTCACCGAGCCTTGCCCTAATTAACGGACTGGGCCATTCAAAAATCAATTTTATGATGGGCGTCGTAGAGGGTTTTGTGCTGCGCATTGGCCTTACCTATCTTTTAGGGGTGGTATTTGGCCTGGGAATCCAAGGATTCTGGTACGGATCGACGATCGCCAGCTATGGGTATGGGCTGGTTGTATTCCCCTACTTCTTCAGCGGCGCATGGAAAAAGCGTAAAAGCGTTGTAACACATGAAAAATAAGGCCCACAGTGCTTCTCTGAGACTTACGGCAGGTATGTCCGCTGAACCCCATTGTGAAGAAACGTCATAAAAAGCATTGTAAAAAATAAAAATTTACCTTATAATCAAATATAGTTTTACATGATACATACAAGGAGAATGCATATGAAGAAACAGGTTTTTAATCCCTATCTTCCCAGTTACGAGTATATCCCCGATGGCGAGCCGCGCGTTTTCGACGGCCGCCTGTATATCTACGGCAGCCATGATTGTTTTAACGGCGTGGTGTACTGCCAGAATGACTATGTCTGCTGGTCCGCCCCGGAAGACGACCTTTCTGACTGGCGGTATGAGGGCGTCATCTTTAAAAAGACGCAGGATCCGCGCAATGCCGACGGCGAGCATAAGCTTTGGGCTCCGGATGTATGCCAGGGGAACGATGGGCGGTATTACCTGTACTACTGCCTGGATTTCTTGAAAGAAATCGGCGTCGCGGTTGCAGATAACCCCGCAGGGCCTTTTGAATTCCTGGATTTTGTCCGATATCCCAACGGCGATATACTCGGTTCCAGAATCGGTGAAATCCGCCAGTTTGATCCGGGGATTTTCATTGACGATGACAGGCGCATTTATCTCTTTTCCGGCAACAGCCCGCGTTATAAGCAGACGCCTGTAGATAAGGATAGCCTGAAGATGGAACTGGAGCAGGATATGGTTACCATAAAAGCCGGTCCATATCATAATCTGCCGATTATCAACGATGCAGACGGTACGGAATTCGAAGCACATCCGTTTTTTGAAGCAAGCTCCATCCGCAAAATCAACGGTAAATATTATTTCATCTATTCTTCCACCTGGATGCATGAGCTGTGCTGGGCGGTTGCCGACAGCCCGCTTGGGGAATATCATTTCGGCGGCGTATTGGTTTCCAACTCCGATATTGGCGCCAACGGCAACACAGAGGCGCTCAACTACCGCGGCAATACGCATGGAAGCGTTGCATTTGTCAATGGAAAGTGGTATGTCTTCTATCACCGCCAGACCAATCGTCAGTTCTTCTCCCGCCAGGCCTGTGCAGAGGAAATTTATTTTGACGGTGAAGCTTTCCATCAGGCAGAAGTAAGTTCCTGTGGACTTAACGGCGGCCCGCTGAAAGATGAAGGCAGCTACGAGGCTCGTATTGCCTGCCACCTTTACAGTAAAAACGGCACGACAGAGAGCCTGCGTGAGCAGCAGGATGAAAACCATCCCGCCTTTACCCAGGAAGGTTTTGACCGCGAGGACAACCCCAATCAGTATATCCAGAATATGCGTGACGGTGCAACGGCTGGTTTTCGTTATTTCGATTTCAAGACGGCTAAAATTCTCACTGTTGAGACGCGCGGTACGGCATCCGGCGAGATGGTTGTGCGCGATGAGCGTTTAAACGGCAAGGTGGTTGCCCGTATCCCGGTTGCACCAAGCGAAGACTGGAAGACATTCTCTTCCCTGCTCACCATCGAAGACGGCCGCCGCCCGCTCTACTTTACGTTTGAAGGCGAAGGCGCGCTGGACTTTAATAGCTTTACATTCAGTAAATAAGAAAAAAGCCAAAGTGCGCCGCAGATTTTTCTGCGGCGCACTTTTTTGCAGCCTTAATAAACAATTTCGCCCTGCGGTTTGCGCTTGCAGGGCGAAATGCACATATAGGTCACGATTTTTTTCGGCAGAAGCCGCAATACAGCAGCGCGCCGGCCGGGAAAAACAAGGTCGGAAATTCCCAGAGCCAGGTCATAAGCTCTGATGAGGAATAGAAAAGGCCGACAGCGTAAAAAACAAGAATCGCGGCGCCAAGGAGCAGCAGAAGAATACGCAAAGCGGTGCTGCGTATGGCAAACTGTGCGTTATGATTGAGGATAGAGCCGAAGAAAGCGGGCGCAAGTCCATAGAGTCCCGCAAAAACCACCGTGCGCACGACTGCATAGCTGAGGGTATCAAACGTAGCCTTTGCATCCGCATAGAGTTTAGGAAGCAGGAAGATCGTCAATAAAAGCGAGAAAAGCCAGAGAAATCCGAGGATCAGGCATGGCAGAATACGGCGCAGTTTCATGATAATTCCTCCTTTAATTATGATTCTATTATAAATATAACATTTAATTATGATTCTATTATAAATATAACATTATTCTTTATTTTTGTAAATACTTTAAAAAATATATTTACAAACACCAAATATTATATTATATTATAAATGTAATTACAATTAAGTAAAGGAGTGATGTAAAATGATGGTTTAAAAATAGACTTTCGCATAAATTGGATATAATTGTGATCTTGCGCTGGAAAATCAAATGATTCTTTGAGGAGGTTTTTATGAAAAAGAGTATCTCGACAATTTTACTGTGCTGTTTTATTTTTTCAATTTTCTCATGTTCGTTTGCATTAACTCCTTCAAATGACCCATTTCCAGAGACTTCAATTGGTTATATGTTTGATTCAGAAGGCAATAAATTAGAAGCTATCGGACATTTAGTTAGCATTGAATCTACGACGCAATCCGAAAATTCGATAGCTGTAACATATGAATATACATTAAGAGCACCAAAAGTTACGGTAGAGGAGCCGGATGATGGATATTCTGGTACAGTCTACTTGACAAATCATTATTCTATTAGCGGTTCGAAATATCTTCTTACAGAAGTTTCTGGTCGGTGGGTGATGAATGATCCAAACGCAAGGGTCATTTCTGCAAGCGTTGATTATTATAATGATGCTATAAATACGGCTATGCAAAGAGGATCTTCACCTGTTTCTAATAATTTTAGTGTTTTAACGGGCTTTACAGAATATGGATATAATACAGATGCATTTACAATCGGCTCAGTGTTGTATCTTACTATTCGTGTTGGAACCTCACGGACATATGATTCAGATACTCAGAATTTTCTGTGAGAATTATTAATTTTACCAAAAAACGCACGGTGATTTTTCACCGTGCGTTTTTATAGGATTTAAGGGTTTATTCCTGTTCGCAGACCGGCTGTGCAAGGATCAGCGATACGCCGTGCGCGGGCAGGGTGAAATCCATCTCAACCGCGCCGCCGCGTACAGGTGCGGCATAAGGCTCGCACAAAAGCTCCAGCCCTTCCCTTGCTTTGATCGCCGCGTATTGTGCCGCATCCGGCCAGTCGGGCGAACCCTGCCGCAGCCATTCGGTATGCGCATTAGAGTGTTCGGAATCAATGCGGTAATGGGTCAGGCGGACTGCGTTGGAGTCCAGGCCGTCGAGCGTAAAATGGACGGCATATTCTTCCTTTATATCCCAGTCGTCGTGGTGCGCATAAAGCAGGATGGCATAAACACCGTCGTCCCGCTGCGTCGCCCAGCCGTTAATCTCGGTGCCCATATCATAGCCATTTTTATCCGCATATGCAAGCGGATGGAAGCCCCGCCCGCTTTCCAGTGCAATGCGTTTTGTGCCAAGCATCGCATACAGCTTGAAAAGATTGAACAGCGGCTTTTCAATTCCCTGTGTCGTGAATGCGCGGGTCCCTTCAAAACAACGTTCTGGCTCAAATTCAAAAGCCCAGGCCAAAGGCCGCATATCCATCCCCTGCAGGTCAGACAGATCCTGAAGGTTTTTATATGTAGAAGCAACCCAGCTTGCGTAGTATTCCGTGTTGCGGAAATTTAAATTAAAGTTATCGTAGCGCCCTCCAGCCGCCCAGGAATCAGGGTCGGCTTCGCTGATGATGCATTCAAGGCCGCCGTATCCTTCTTCCTTCACGATATCGGATAGTACTTTGCAATTCTGCAAAAAAACCTGTACGCTTGGAATCTGTTTTGCGGCTTTCAGATTCATATTATAAAGACCGCCCTTTGTATGGAAGGACGTGAAGTCTATACGCGTGCCGGTTTTCCCACTGTAAAAATTAATACCCTCCCGGCAGTGGCGAAGGAAATCCCGCAAATAGGCTGCGGCTTCGGAATCATATGCATTATTCCCAGTTGTGGCTGGACCGCCGAAACGCGCTTCTGGCAACACGGCATGAATCGCCGCTTCCGTATAATCATAAAGTCTGCAGTATTCTTCATGCGTCCCACGCCAGTAGATGATATCCGGTTCATTCCAAAGCTCAAAATACCAGCGTGCAAGCGACTTCTCGCCGTAGCGCGTTTTCAAGTGGAGCATCAGCGCATAAATCAGGTCATACCATTTTTGCCAGTCTTTCGGCGGCATAGCCCAACCGGTGGATTTATAGCTTCCGTCTGTATAAGGTTTTCCGTCGGCGGGAAGCCTGGCCAAATCGCGGGGCATGAATCCGATTTCAAAAAACGGAAGGTTTCCAGAATCCAGCCAGATATCAAACATTTTATCAATGCAGGAAAAATCATAGACAGGATTCCCGTTTTCATCTTCGGTATAGATATTGGTAGAGCCCCACTTATTCAGGCCATGCAGATTTCCGGTACACAGCATATGATGTGCACGGAAGTAATACGGCTGTTCAAAGCATCCAAATTTGCGGATCAGTTCCATGCCGTGAGGCATATGTGTGAAATTGCATTCATCATAACCAATGTAGTTCCAGAAGTGACGAAGATTTTCCTGTGGTATGCCAGCGTGTGCGGATAAATTTACAAATTCCATACAAACCTCCCAAAAGCATATACTTTTTTTCATTATACGGGGGATGGACTGGATTTGCAAGACTTCCGGTACAGTATTTTCCTTTTCTGCCTGGATTGGGTACGTATAAAAAGGTTCTTATATAATATTATATTGCGTAACTGTTATGGAAAAACGCAGAAAAACAAAAACCCGCCTGGAAAACCAAGTTTCCAAACGGGTTTTTGTTGGAGCTGTTGACCAGATTCGAACTGGTGACCTCATCCTTACCAAGGATGTGCTCTGCCTACTGAGCTACAACAGCATATGGCGACCGAGAAGGGGCTCGAACCCTCGACCTCTAGCGTGACAGGCTAGCGTTCTAACCAACTGAACTACTCGGCCACGTTGCGCCGACGAATGGTATTATACCCAATCGCCGGCGGTCTGTCAAGTGTTTTTTCATTTTTCTTTTTCACGCTTCGTGAAAATCATTCTATTTTCCTTTCGCATCGACAAGCGCCAGTTTTTTAACCAGGCGGATCGCATTGAGATAAGTAGCGCCATTTTCGTAGAGAATGTCCATATCCGTGATCAGAATGCCGTTTGCACGATACCGGGTCTCCCCCACAAAGAAATCCTGAGCAGGCTGCAGGACATAATAATGTCCGCCTTCCTTGCCGAGATAAAGCGCAGCGCCGTTATCCGTATAAAGGAGGGTACCTGGCGCAGCGCTGTCGAGCGCCGCGGTGATGTCTTTCCCCGCTGCAAGCGTCAGATCTGTGTCCTGCGCGGCAATTTGGCGCTGCGCGGAAATATCCAAAGGCAGATAAATCCCAAAACAGGCAAAAACAGAACAGACAAATGAACTGCCGTCCCAGCCGCCGTTGATCCCGGCCGGGCTGAGCTTCTGTCCAGCGAGCTGGAATGCCGTTTTTAGAACATTTTCCGGCGTATAGTCAAGATAGCCGCGGCTGACGCCTGCTGTCAGCGGGATGAGCATCAGCGTATAGGTAAAATTCCCAAAGCTGTCTTTTGCCGGTATTTTTACAATATAGTTGCCATCGCTGCTCTGACCGTTTACGCTTGTTTCCTGCTGTTCATACAGCGGAAGTACAGTTCCCATAGAAAGCGTCAACGGCGCAGCGCCAAAGGTCTGTGCCGGCAGGGTAAGCATACGCTCGGTTACAACCAAGAAATCAGCCGCCCGGAGGAAATTCAGCCATTCGCTTTTTTCTACCAGGACAATTTCACTCCAGTGCACCCAGCCGCGGCAGTTGCGGGTCTGGACGAAATACCAGAGTGCATCAGCACTTGTATAAAGCACCACCATCGGATCGGCGATCAACAGGGATGCAACCCGGAACAAGTCCTCGCTTTGTTCGGATTCGCTGGCAAAAACGCAGTCGCTAGTAGGAAACTTCCGGATCGAAGTATTGGTCAGCGCCAACGCATAGTTGACCGTATTGGATGCGGGCATTAAATCAAGTGCACGGTTAGCCAAAATGGCGTCTTTATAAGATATGTCGTCTGCCCCGGCAACAGTATTGCCATCTTCGTCCACTGAAGGTTGGTAAAGCGCTTCTCCACCAGCAGAATAGAGCGCGCCCTCAGGCATTGTATACTCATTAATATAAGCGGTGAGCTGGGTAGAATTGACAGATGTCTGATAATAGCTGATATCTTCCATCCCCAGGGTTGACTGAATTGTTTGGGCGTTGAATTTTACAATATCATCTTTTGAGAGCAGGACACGGCTGCTGTTTTTGTATTTTGAAGTCCAATACTGGGCGTCATACATTTCCGAGCGCACATTCACAAGACCGGTTTTTTCCTCTTCCTGCCCTTTTATACCCGTACATCCGGATAGTAACGTTCCAAGCATAATACACGATAAAGCTGCTGCTGCAGCCCGGATCCATTTATTCATAAAAACCTCCAACGCGGTTAAAATAATTCCAAGAGCTAAATGCAGATTTGAATCTGCTTTGAAAACAAGATATTGAGGGACGGGAAAAAGCAAAAAACAGCTGTAAACTCTCTATCCTGTACACTTTAGTATAGCATAGAAAGCCCACGGTTTCAACACGGATTTGCAGGATAAAAATATTTTCCCACATGGCAGTTTTTCTGGAATTTCATGGAAAACCCTTTACAAACTCATTAATCTCTGTTATACTATATACGTATGGCGTATAAGCTGGAAAACCCCGGCGCGCAGTTCGCAGGACGCAGGCCCGTTCAGCGGGGAAACAGCCGCCTCCTACTTTGCCCGGGGCATTTATTGAAAGGAGATATTACCTATGCTGCTGAAAGAACAGAAAACGGCGGTTATTGAGAAAAACCGCCTGCACGAAACGGACACCGGTTCTCCCGAGGTTCAGATCGCAATCCTAACCGAGCGTATTGCTACGCTGACCGAGCATCTGAAAATCCATAAAAAGGATAACCATTCCCGTCGCGGACTGCTCAAAATGGTTGGCCGCCGCCGTAATCTTCTCAATTATCTGGAGAGAACCGATATTGAGCGTTACCGTAAAATCATTTCTGATTTGAACCTCAGACGGTAGTTTATTTAAGGGGGCGTTTTTTCAAAGCGCCCCCTTAAAAGCTGTTTTTTACACGTTTTTAGGGGACCCATGGTTTAGCAGTTGAATATGTTGCCGGCATGTTCCGGCGCCGTATTCAAGTGCTAAACACTGTGGGCTCCCAATATTAAAATAAGGAGTCAGATTATGAAAAAAATGCAGTTTGATGAGCGCGTCTACAAAACGACGCTCGGCGGGCGTGAGCTCGTTGTGGAGACTGGCAAACTTGCGCAGCTTGCCAACGGATCCTGCCTTGTGCGCTATGGGGATACCGCTGTGCTTGTCACGGTGACCGCTTCTGCGAAGCCGCGTGAGGGCGTGGATTTCTTCCCAATGTCCGTCGATTTTGAAGAGCGCCTGTACGCCGTTGGCCGTGTGCCGGGCAGCTTCCTTCGTCGTGAGGGCCGTCCGTCTGAAAAAGCAATTTTAGCTGGACGCTTGATTGACCGTCCGATTCGTCCGCTCTTCCCGAAGGATATGCGAAACGATGTTGCGCTTGTCTGTACAGTCATGAGTGTAGATTATGATAATGCCCCGGAAATTGCTGCAATGATTGGCGCATCAATCGCGATTTCTATTTCGGATATCCCTTGGAAAGGTCCTATCTCCGGCTGTGTAGTCGGCTATGTGGACGGGCAATATGTAATCAACCCGACGTCCGCGCAGCGTGAGCAGAGCAAGATGCATGTTACCGTCGCTTCCGTCGGGGACAAGGTTGCCATGATTGAAGCCGGCGCTGATGAAATCCCTGAGGATGTTATGCTTGAGGGTATTATGTTTGCCCACGAAGAAAACAAGCGGATTATCGATTTCATCAACGGCATTAAAGCTGAAATCGGTAAAGAAAAGTTCGACTATGTCGAAGAACCGCATGACGATGCGCTCTATGCTAAAATTGCGGAATATGCAACGGAAAAAATGCAGTACTGCATGGATACCGACGATAAAACTGTCCGTGATCCCCGCCTTGCCGAGCTCGCCGAAGATGTAAAAGCGCATTTTGCCGAGGAATATCCGGATGCTGACGCTTTGATTGACACCTGCCTGTATAAGCTTGAAAAGAGCGTTGTGCGCAACTGGCTGTTAGCTGGAAAACGCGTGGACGGCCGTAATCTGGACGAAGTCCGTCCTCTGGCTGCTGAGGTCGGTGTTCTGCCGCGCGTACATGGTTCGGGCCTGTTTACCCGAGGCCAGACCCAGGTCCTGACTACGGTTACGCTCGGTACCGTTGGGGATATTCAGACGCTTGATACAATCTATGAAGAGGATTCCAAGCGGTATATCCATCATTATAATTTCCCGCCCTATTCCGTCGGAGAGGCCCGTGGCATCCGCAGTCCCGGACGTCGTGAGATCGGCCATGGCGCGCTGGCTGAACGTGCGCTGGTACCGGTTATCCCTTCCGAAACAGAGTTCCCATACTGCATCCGTCTGGTCAGCGAGGTGCTCAGCTCCAATGGTTCCACTTCGCAGGGTTCTGTCTGCGGCTCAACCCTGGCTCTTATGGACGCCGGCGTCCCGATTAAGCGCCCCGTTGCCGGTATTTCCTGCGGTCTGATTACCGAGGGCGAACGCTGGCTGACCTTTACTGATATCCAGGGCGTAGAAGATTTCTTCGGCGATATGGACTTTAAGGTTGCTGGTACGACGGAAGGGATCACCGCGATTCAGATGGACCTCAAAATCGACGGCCTGACCCGTGATATCATTCAATCCGCACTGGAGCGTACACGCGTTGCGCGCCTTCAGATTCTTGATGAGATTATGCTTAAGGCAATCCCGGCGCCGCGCGAGGAGCTTTCTCCCTATGCGCCGAAGATGCTGCATACGACGATTGATACTGAAAAAATTCGTGATGTTATCGGAAAGGGCGGCAGCGTAATCCAGAAGATTACTGCCGACACCGGCACAAAGATTGATATTGAAGATGACGGCAGCGTTTTCATTTCCTCAACGGATATCAATGCATGCCGCCGCGCATTGAAGATCATCGAAGGCATTGTGAAGGATCCGCAGGTGGGCGACGTCTTTTATGGGAAAGTTACCCGTATCCTCACATTTGGTGCATTCGTAGAACTTGCGCCCGGAAAAGAAGGAATGATCCACATTTCCAAGCTTGAAAACCGCCGGGTCGGCAAGGTGGAAGACGTGCTGAACATTGGCGATGAAACCTGGTGCAAGGTGATTGAAATTGATGAGAAAGGCCGTATAAACCTTTCCCGCAAAGATGTTACAGAAGAAGATAAAAAGCTTTAATTTGCGCGTCAAAAAAGGGGGCCGTTTTATGGCTCCCTTTTCGATAAATTTAGAGGGAAGGTTTTTTATTTTGGAAGAATATTGGGATTTGCTTTTTCCGGATGGTACGCCGTCCGGCGAAACCCTCCCCGCCTCCCAGCGTATCCCCGACGGCCGCTGCACATTGCTCGTCCATATATTCATCTGTGATGCGCAGGGGAATTTTCTGCTTCAAAAGCGCTCTATGAAAAAGAAATATTTCCCTGGCGTTTGGGATTCTACCGGCGGCCGGGTACAGGCTGGGGAATCTTCACCAGCTGCTGCGGTCCGGGAAATTTACGAAGAAGTCGGGTTGTGCATCACGCCGGAAAATCTGCTATATCTTGGGCGCGAGCGCCTGCCTTGGAGAAACCTCCTCGATTTATATGCAGTCCGTGCAGACTTTACATTGGAACAGTGCCGCATGCAGAAAGAAGAGGTGGATGCGCTTTGCCTCGTATCCTATTCACAGGCGCTCCATATTTTTACCGCGTCGAAGGAAGCCTATTACATAGCGGCGTTTCAGCATGCGGCAGACGTGCTGGGCGCCAGACAGGCGCGGCAGGCCTCCCGTCCCGGATGATAAAGAAACTGGAAATTTCCGGGATTCCCTGAAATGCATGGGGTTTTTGTTTATCTTCTTCCTTTTTTGCAAAGAATAGAAAAAATTAAAGAAATGATGGTGACCTTTCATGGTAGAAAAACGGATTCTTCCTAATGGAATAACCGTGCTATTTGAGAAGCTTGATTTTGTACGCAGCGCTTCGGTTGGTATCTGGATCCGCAATGGATCGCGTTATGAAACCGCACAGGAAAACGGTGTCTCGCATTTTATTGAGCACATGCTTTTCAAGGGAACACAAAAGCGTAGTTCCTCCCAAATTGCCGAACAGATGGATGCCATCGGCGGACAATTCAATGCATTTACGGCAAAGGAATATACAAGTTTTTATTTTCGTGCGCTGGATACGATGCTGGAGCGCGGGATTGATGTGCTGACGGATGTGTTGGAAAATTCCGTTTTCCCGCAGGGAGAGTTCGAGACAGAACGTGGCGTAATCAACGAAGAAATCGATATGTATGAAGATACGCCAGACGACTTGGTTGTGGATAATTTATTCTCTGTTGTTTATCCGGACAGCCCCCTTGGCCGGCCGATCATTGGTACGCATGAAAGTCTCGCTGCGATGGATACCGGTTTTCTGCAGAAGTATCAGTATACGCATTATACCGGTTCCAATATTGTAGCTGCCATATCCGGCAGCTTTTCTGCGGAAACGATCGATTATCTGTGTGCGGCGCTGGAGCAGGTGCATGCCGCGCCGGCGCCGGATTTTCTCCCGGCTGAATACCGGCAGGGGGAAATTGTGCGGGAGAAGCCAATTGAGCAGGTGCATATCTGTCTTGGATTCCCTGCGCTTTCACTTACCGACCCACGGCGTTACGCATTGGCTATTTTTTCCAATCTTCTCGGCGGCGGGATGAGTTCGCGCCTGTTCAGAAAAATCCGGGAGGAAAACGGCCTTTGCTATTCTGTGTACAGCTTTAACGCTTCCCACTTGGACACAGGCATTTCCGGGATTTACCTGGCTACCAATCCATCCACCTACCGCAGGGCAATGGATATGGCGCTATCGGAGACACAACGTCTGCTGGACGAAGGTCCGCAGGAGGATGAGTTTGAACGCACGCGGGAACAGATTAAAGCAAATGTGCTTATGAGCCTGGAAAGCACGCTCTCACGAATGAACAGCATGGCACGGGCACAGCTGCTTCAGGGACAGGTTCTGTCTGCCGATGAAATTGTGGCTGCCTATGATGCGGTGGATATTCCTGCATGTATGGAAGCCGGAAATGCTGGCTTTGACGCGGCGCTGGTATCCCGTTCATTAGTAGGAAATATTCAGTAATAATATAAAAATCCCGGCCGGCGCATTTCGCCGGCCGGGATTTTTTAGATTACGCTAAATTCAGCAGCATTCATTGCAGCTGTTGCAGCCATTGCAGCCGCAGTTCCAGCCGCCCAGGCAGTTAAGCCATACAAAGACCACCGCGATAATGATCAGCGTCCAAAGGCAGGAATTATTGTCGTTTCCGCAAAGATTGAATCCGTTACAAGCCATGTAAAATTACCTCCATATTCGCCGGTCCTGCCGGCTGATTACACTACATAGTATTACCAGCCCCGGAATTTGGTTCCTGCGTTTTGGATAGAATTTTTTTACGGCCTGTCCCCTATCTGGGAAGGCATTGTAGGAAAGCCGAAAGTCTCGCAGCTTTAAGCGAGATAGCCTGCTTGAACTGCCGTAGGAAAGAACCTCTATGTGATTTTTCCAGCGTCGGCAAGGCTGACGACGCCGAGCGCCGCAAGCTTATCCACCAGCCGCTGGCTTGAATCCTTCAACGAAGCGGAAAGCGCACGATAGGAAACAAGCACCATTTCATCACGATAGAAGCGTTTTTTAAAGGATTCATTTTCCCGCTGGCTGATTAGACCGATTTTCACGGCAAAGTCCCCCGCTGTCTCCCAATTAAAATCGCCATCTTTATCGCTGTACCCAAGCGCGCGCAAAACGAAGCTTAAATACTGCGCCGCGGTAACGCTTTGGCCTGAGCCAAAACTATGTTCAGTTACGCCCGCTGTGTAACCCAACACATAGGCATAGGAAATATAATGACTGGCCCAGCTGGGTACATCTGTAAAGCTATAAGAGACGGGGTATTCCTGTGCGGTAGGTAGCTCGCCCAGAAGCCGCAGCAGCATTACAATAGACTCCGCACGTGTCGCGGCACGGTCAAGCTCATAGCCGGCATCGGTTCCAGAAAACAGGCCGAGCGCATGCAGCGCATCAGCATAACGCTTGTATTGAACACCACCGGCAGTCCCGGATACAGAGCTAAGAACGCTGAAACCAAGGCTGAAATAGGCGCCGTTAATGGCAATGTCCGCCTGCTGCCCGGCACGGATCGCCGTGCCGCTACAGGAAACTGTTATATAAGTATGGCCCTGCAACAACACCTGTCCATTTACACACTCCTGTCCGTCCGTGATATCAACCAACGCTCCGGAAGCTGTCAGATAAGCGGAAAACCCATCTGACAGGGGGGTAAACATTGTACCCAGACCGCCCGCGATCAGCATATCTTTTGTCGCGGCGTAAGTGCCGGCGTCATACCCATAATCCAGTTCATAGCCCGCAGCCTTAAGCATCAGCGCACAAATCCCGGACGGTGCGGACAGATCCGACAATTTTTGGGAAAAATCTGAGAGGATTTTATCAAAACGGTTTTCCGCAGTCTCTTCGGCCGTCCGCAAAATATAAGGGATGTAAGTGCCGTCGAGATAGCTTTTGGTTATAACCGGATCCTGCGCGCTGCCCCCTGCTGCAGAGGAGATACAGATACCGCAAAGCAGTATAGCAGCCAGGATCAGGGAAGAAATTCGCTTCATTTTCCATTCCTTTCCAAGGCGAATGCCGGCGTCATGCCGACTGAAACTGTGCCCCATATTCCAATCCCCGGTATTTTTAAGGGGGATTGTTTAAATTATACAGTTTTTGTTACTTTTTGTCAACTTTTCAGATCCTGGGAAACTTTGTATTTTCTTCTTGCAGCAGGTTTTTTGCCTATACGCTTTACAATGGGAAAATTTGCGTTGTGTTTTTGCTTGAAATCCGCTATAATATCCCTGTAACTGTCTTGATTTCAGAAGTAACCGGGATTTATTTTCGAAAGATCGGAGCGTTTGGTTTGAAGCGGAAAATTTTTATCCTCCTTTCCATTTTGGTTTTCATGTCCGGCTGTTCGTCTATGCTGAACCGGGACTTTGTTTATTCCCAGCAACACATCGCACCCTCTTCGGCGACAACTGTGACCATTACCAATATTACCGATTACGAAAGCCTGGTGGAAGCGATCAATACGATGATTGCCAACTGCCGGACAAAACAGACTTTCCAGCTTTCAGATTTCTCCGACGATATTGAACAGGATATCAAAAATGCAGTCCAGCAGGTCCTTTCTACGCCGCTGGGGGTTTATGCAGTTTCCAATATCTTATATAAGACCTCGCTGATCCTAAACTATTATGAGCTTTCCTTTAATATTACTTATAATTGCACCGAAGATGACGTGCGGGGTATTATCCCGCTTTCGGGAAAAATGGATCTGAAAATGGCTCTGATGGAAAAGCTCCCAGAATTCCGCACAAAGATTTTGTTTTATGCCAATACCTATCAGACAGTTTGCGAGGATATTGATGAATGCATCCGGGAGATGTATTATATGAACCCGCTGTATGCCATCGGGTTTGCAGGGTATGAATATAAAGCGTATCCGGAAAACGCCAAGCCCTGTATTGTGGAACTTCGCATCCGTTATACGGAACCTGCTGTATTGCTGACAACCAAAATCAAAAATACAGAGACAAAAATCCTGGAAATCCTGGAAGAAGCAAAAGAGTGGGAAACGCCTTTTGAAACGCTTAAATTCTTTCACGATTATTTAAGTTCAAATGTAATTTACGATCAGGACACACAGCAGCAGCTTGCCCAAAACGGAAGCGCAATGGAACGCACAACACAATTTTCCATTTACGGCGCCCTGTCCGAAGGGAAAGCCGTCAGCGAGGGATATGCGTTGGCGCTTAAAGAGCTGTGCGACCGGTATGGGATCACCTGCGTTTTGGTTTCCGGTACCTGCCAAGGCGTCTATCACATGTGGAACCGTGTCTACCTGGATGGAAAATGGTATTTTATCGACTGTTCCGCAGACGCGCTTGGAGATGGCCAGGTGGGCTATGGATATTTCTGTGTGACCGACGAGGTCATGCGTACGTATTACACTTGGGATGGGATGGAAAAAGCCTATAGCAAATCTATGGAAATCCGCGATACGCTGGAGGAGATGGGCGTAGACGCCAAAAGAATGGAAGCATCGCGTTACGCGCAGTAGCAATATAAAAAGACCGCCTTCCGGCTAAATACTCAGCTGGAAGGCGGTTGTTGCATGCCAAGCAGATTAATACTGCTTTTCCTGCGGGCAGCCCGGCATCAGCTGCATCAGTTCAATCCGGTTCCCGTCCGGGTCAACAAGCCAGGCTTGTTTGTTCCCATCGCAGCCGAGTTCCGGCATCCGGTCTACCGGATAGCCAGCTGCAAGCACCTGCGCGCATGCGGCATCGATATTCTCGACAGAAATACAAATGTGATTGAATGAACCGGTATTTTCCCCTTCGCAGCCGTAAAACAGTTCAACAAACTGCCCGGGCACAAGCTGGACATACTCGATCCAGGGCTTCCCGTCACGCTGGAAGGAAAATGCGTATTTCCCGCCTAGTACACGGGTATAAAAGTCAAGTGATTTCTGCATGTCCCGCACATTCAAAGCCAAATGTCCAAATCCTTTCATATTAAAACCTCCGTTCATGGAATTTATAGTTCAATCGTTTCACCGCAGGCCAGAACCCGTGCTGCAACGCCGGCATCCCGTGCGCTGTCAAGGATCCAGGATACACGGCAGCCGTTAAAGGGATACAAATCATGGTGCATAGGGATGTATTCCCGCAGGCCGCAGGATGCGGTAAGTTTTGCGGCTTCTATGCAGCTCAAATTTCCGATAATGCCGTCTGCCGTACGGAAATAGTCTGCGCCGTTTGCCGGCAGCAGCAGCACATCAGGCTCCAAAGCGCGGATATGTACTGCAAGTCCGTCATACATACTCAT
This sequence comes from uncultured Eubacteriales bacterium, assembly GCA_934546935.1. Taxonomy (GTDB): domain Bacteria; phylum Bacillota; class Clostridia; order Oscillospirales; family QAMX01; genus CALWJF01. Next base: position 65,434 of record CAKTEH010000009.1, on the reverse strand, counting down.
GTCCCCGCCAAAGAAAATACGCCTGCCTTCCAGCACAATCAAATAAGACAGCGCTGTGTAATCTCCGTTTTCATCCTGACGCAGCTGCGTATGCGCGCAGGGAATCGGGATTATCTCCGCATTCTGAAAGCGCAGAGCCTGCTCAGCCTTGGCTGCGCAGGCAGAGGGCGCAAACGCCTTTGCAAAAGGAAGTACCGGCGCGGGGACGATTACCGGGGCGCCGCCGCCCTGTGCAAAGTAAGGCGCAAGGGTTTCCTTGTCCAGGTGATCCGGATGCGCGTGGGAAATCACGACTGCATCCGGCGCAAGCGCGGCTAGCGTACATGGCGGCGGGTAAGCACGGTGCCATGGCTGGCGATCTGTTGCGTTCCGGTCAAGGGCATAGCTCAGATATGGATCGGTAACAATACGAACGCCCGGCGCTTCCATCAGAAAACCGCATTGTCCCAGATATTGCAGCTTTACCAATAAATCCTCTCCCATCTTTTGTTTTTTGTATTTTTCTATAGCATACACCCGTTTTCATATTCTGGCAAGAAAAAATTCCCCCCCAGCCCCGCAAATACATATAAAAAACCGGACTGGTGTCAATTTTTTGCCAGACCGGTTTTTTATATTTTGATATATTCAGTCTCCACACACTTCCGTCCCGCCCCATTCGACGACAGTAAAACCTGTACGTTCAAAGGCAGGAATCTCCTGCGGGGCAATTTCTATCGGTGCATCCAGAGGCTTCCAAGCCATAAATACCCGTAAAACACTGTCTGGTTCCGGTAAAATGGATAAGGCTGCCGTATCCGTATATGCCTCTGCTTGGAAGGAAATCAGGTTATATGCATTGGACTCCATCCTTGGCAGCCAATAGACGATAAATTCATTTGCCTCCCGCCGTGTCAGCCCCAACGCCTCCAGTGTTGTCTCCAGGAAATCTGCGGTTTCCGCACCCGCAACAACAAACCCACAGCTGAAATCATATTGCGTGCTGCTTTTGCCTTCCCAGTATAGATAATTATAGCTTTGCCCATTTTCATCGGTCAGTGTGCCGTCGGGCGCAGCGCTTACCCGCCACATTCCGTCGTAGTGTGGATAGCTTGCTGTCAGCGTCCCCTGATAATCCAGCCGTACTTCAACATCTGTCCGCTGCTGCGGATACAAGTAAATCACCGGCTTGGCGTCATAACTTTCCTCCTTCTGCGGATCCGGTTGGCAGCCGGGAAAAAACAGGCTGAGCGACAGGAACACGAGCATACATAAACAATATTTTTTCATTTTTCATCTCCCTTTTCCCTTGATCCGTATATACGCTTAGACGCGCATATATGTTAAAAGTTCCGCAAATAAGCCCCGGCATTGACAAAGGCTTGCACAGCATGCTAAACTAAATTACTTTGAGCACGGGAAATGGAGGCTGTACAATGAGCCGTAATTATTGGATGGGTGAAAAAATACGCCTGCGTGCGCTCGAGCCGGCAGACGCAGACAGCGAGTACTATGCCATAACACCGGATTTTGATTCGGAATCGGAGCGTTTGGGCGACAGCATCGGCGTCCCGGTAAGTCCGGACCATATGGCGGAAATTGTAGAGGAAATGGCAGGCAAGGCGCCGGAGGGCGATGAGTTCTGGCTGGTAATTGAGGACATTGATGGAAATGTCGTCGGAAATATCAATTCACATTCCTGTAGCCGCCGCATGGGGCATTTCCGTTATGGGATTGATATCATGTACCGGTATCGCGGTCTTGGATACGGCACGGAGGCTGTGCTGCTGATTTTAAAGTATTTTTTCCGTGAACTGCGTTATCATAAGTGCACGGTTGCGATTTATTCTTTCAATGAAGGCTCTATTGCGTTTCATGAAAAGCTCGGCTTTACGCTGGAAGGAACGATCCGGGATATGGTTTTCACAAATGGGCGCTACTACGACGAACTGATGTACGGGATGACCGAACAGGAATATTTTGCGCGTTATGCAGATATGCTGTAAAAAAGCTTGCTCTAAAGCGCCAGTGTTTCATAAGACCATATACAGGGACGGCCGTTTAGCCCTTGTTCCGTTTCCTGTATTTTTGTATCCGCACAGCGTGTTATTCAAAAAAGCCTGAATGTATGAGGATATTTCATGGGAGAAGAAATCAGTATTTTGGAAGAGCGAATCTCTGCAAAAGAATATGTAGATTTTCTAAAAAAGACGGATTTGGGTTCTCAATATCCAAAAGAACGATTCAATGAAAGAATTGCAAAACTTGTTGCAAATGTTTCGATAAGCCTTGTAGCTCGTAACAAAAACGGCAGGATTGTTGGCGTTTTATTTGCCTTGACCGATTATGCCTATTGGCTCTATGTGACAGATTTAGGCGTAGACAGAAATTATACAGGACAAGGGATAGGCAGACGGCTGATGAAAGCCGCCCACGAAAAGGCTGGCGGAGAAAAGGATATTGCAGTATACCTTGTGGCCAATGAGAATGCTATCCCTTTCTACGAAAAGATGGGAATGAAAAAATCGGATGATGTAATGCAATATAATAAAATCGAGTGGACAGAATTTGTGGTAAAATAATAAGTTTTAGGCATTGAATTGAGTTAAGGACACGTTCGATCTATCCTGATTGAATAAATTAGATGCCGCTGGGCTTTTAAAATGCATTGGTATAAAAAAATAAACCCGCCTTGGAATCTAACACTCAGGCCGGGTTAAGTATTTTATAGAAGTTGTCCAAAACTGCGTCATACGCAGTTGTCTGGGGTAAATGAATGTGCTGTCGAGTATTTTTCGTGCGGATATTTCTTTTTTACGAATAATAGTATAGCATAAAAAACCGGAAAATTCAAGTCTTGAAATCCGGCAAGCCTGCGGGCATAATACATCTGAGGTGATGCAAGGTGGAAAATACCAGAGCTTTGGAAGAGGCTTATTTACAAACTGTATTGACAAAGCTGCAGCAGCGGATCCGGCAGCTTGAGGATAAGACAAAAATCGGGCAAAAAAATCTTGCCGAAGCCGGTTATAAGCTTTGGGATGAAATCACGCATGTGATCCGGGATTTTGATGACGTAGCGGCGCTGACGCTTTACGACACAGATATTGCGCGCCAGGAGGATGAACATCGCAGCGCGCTTGTCGAACTGCGCAATATGCTGTCTTTGTATGCTATCCCCTATTTTGGGAGGCTTGACTTCGTTTCCGATGCCGACGGCGTAAAGGAACGGGTATATATCGGCGCACATTCCTTTATGGATCGGAAAAGCTTTGAGCCATATGTTTACGACTGGCGCACGCCGATCGCATCCATGTATTACGACAGCGATATAGGCCCGGCCTCATTTTCAAGTCCCGACGGTGTGGAAAGCGGAGAAATAACCCTGATGCGGCGTTATCGCATCCGGGATGGCAGGCTGCAGTTTATGTACGATGCAGCAACAGGCGACGATATGCTCGGTTATGTTCTGTCGGATAATGCGCAGGCCCGTTTAAAGGTAATCGTCGAGAGCATCCAAAAGGAACAAAACCGGGTGATCCGGGATGAAGGCCGCGGTGATCTCCTGATTCTCGGACCAGCTGGATCCGGAAAAACTTCGGTCGGTCTGCACCGCTTCGCTTATCTGCTCTATCGTTACCGCGCCAGCCTGAGCAACAAAAATTTCCTGATTATTTCCAGAAACGGAATGTTTTCCTCTTATATTGGGGATATTTTGCCGGAATTAGGAGAAGAGGATGCCAGATGCCTGATCTATGACGATATCCTGCTCCCGCTGGTCGATCAGAAGTATACTTTCCCGTCCTATCAGGATCAGCTGGATTATTTGGCTACGGCGCAGCCGGGTGAGAAAAGGCTGGCAGGTATCCGGATAAAATCATCGTTTTCTTTCCTGGAACGGGTCAGGAGGCATTTCACAGGCCACTGTTTTATAATGCCGGATATTTGTGCAGATGGTGAGATCCTGATGCATGCACAGGATTTTACACAGCGCTGTAATACAATGCATAAAACCCGTCCCTTTGCAGCCGTGCTTTCCTATGCCCGCGACTGTGTAAAAAGTGTGTTGGATGAATATTTTGAACGCAATTGCGAGCGTATCCGCAAGCAGTTGAGCAAAGAACACGAAGATATTTTCCCGGACGAACTGGAGGCCGCTTTCTTTCGCTTAAAACGCGAAGCCTATGACAGCGCATTGCGTTTTATCGATCAGCAGAACGCTCCACAGCCGGAAAGCTTGTATATGCAGCTGCTCCGTGAGGAACTCGAAGCTTTGAATGAAAACCGGTACATTTTGAATATGACCCGGCAAAACCTGGAATGCGGCCGGATTGAATACGAAGATGCGCTGGCTCTGGCGCTTATCCGTGCGCTATCGGGAGACCTGCCGCCTTCGACAGCCGTGCGCCAGGTGTTGCTTGATGAAGCGCAGGATTTCTCCCCCTTCCATCATGCACTTTTAAAGCTTGCCTATCCCCGCGCCGCATTTACGCTTCTGGCCGATGTCAATCAGAACATATTCCCATACACCGGCCTGAGCTGCGAGAAAGATTTTACACAGCTTTACCCCGGCTGCCGGATTTCCCGGTTAACAAAAAGTTACCGTTCTACCGGGCCAATTAATGCGCTTGCGGCCAATTTCATTCATGCCCGTGATTTCGATTTCTTTAACCGGGACGGTGAAATACCGAAGCTTATACGGCATAAGGACGCGGGCACAGCTGTGCTGAATATCCTGGATAGCGGCAATTTTGCGGATATGCAGTCTGTCGGCATCATCTGCCCGGACCTTGGTAAGGCGCGCGCAATCCATGCAATCCTTGGAGACCGGGCCACGTTTTATGAGAATCCGGATGACCCGCTGAAACGCGGTATTTGCGTAATGCCCGCCGCTTATGCCAAGGGTTTGGAATTTGATGCGGTAATCGCCCTGTGCCCTGAGGCTTCCAGTGCGAATCTTTTGTACCTGTTATCCACACGCGCGCTGCATAAGCTTGTGCTGGTCTGCGGCGAGGAGATCCCCGGCCGCCTTGCAGATGCGTCGGACTGCATGGAAATCTTATAAAATGCCTGCATGAAAATTTCCTCTTGAAATTTGCCGTTTTTTCCCGTATACTCAGATATAAGACTTTGGGAGGTTTACAGATATGAGACTCCGCGAAGAGATTAAAATCCAAGCAAAAGCAGCTTTTAAAGAAAATTACGGCGTATGCCTGGGCGTATTTGTCGTTGCCATGCTGATTTCTTTCTTCAGCGCATATACCGGGCCGCTGGCATTTTTGATTGCAATTCCCCTTTCGCTCGGCCTTATCTGCCATTTTACCATGGTTTTTTATGGAGGCTCTCCGGATTTTTCAACCATGTTCCAGCAGGGGTTTGGCGTCAACTATGGACGTAAGCTGGGCGGTTATCTGTGGATGCAGCTATGGATCTTTCTATGGTCGCTTTTGTTTGTAATCCCTGGGGTTATCAAAGCATACGCCTATCAAGCTGCGCCGTATATCCTTGCCAATTATCCGGATGTTGAGGCGATGGAGGCCCTGAACCTTTCCAAACGCATTACGCACGGCCATAAGGCTGAGCTTTTTGTTTTTGATCTGAGTTTTATCGGCTGGCATTTGCTTTCTGCGTTTACCTTTGGGCTTTTGGAAATTTTTTATGTGGGACCTTATTACGCAACAGCACAGGCCGGATATCTTGGCGAATTGATTGAAACGGCTGTGCGTGACGGCGTTATAAAGCCTTCGGAATTGAACGTGGAGTATGAATAAGATTTGATTTTGCACTATCCTTCCCCCTATCCGAACCAGGAATAGGGGGATCTTTTATATCTTGATTGCGTTTTAATAGAAAACATTGTATACTATAGCCAAAATATAGTAGAAAAGGAGAACTGGTATGGGAGATTTCAAGTATGTTTCCGACACCCTGCGCTATATCCTCGCAGATGGGAATGTAGGCAATGCAGTTGCAGTCTATAAAGAGGGGAAATGCCTTTTTGAAGATTATGCTGGATGGGCCGACCGGGAAAACGGCGTGCCAATTACCCGCGACACCATGTACCGCATATATTCGATGAGCAAACCGGTAGCATATACAGCCGGGCTTATGCTTTTTGAACGCGGCCTGTTTTCTATGACGGATCCCGTCGGGGCGTTTTTGCCGGAATTCCAAGACGCCAAGGTCCTGCATTATGACGATCACGGCGAGCCTTATTTTACTACCGCGAAATCCCCGATTTTAATCTGGCACTTGTTTACCATGACCTCTGGGATTGCATACGGGACGAATCCGGAAGCGAAAAATGCCGGAGGCTATTATGCGAAAGCTATGCGCAAGCTAATGGCAGAAACCGGCAATTCCTATACGTTGGCACAGATGGTCTCCCGGCTTAAAGACGTGCCGATTTCCTTTGACCCGGGTACAACCTGGGAATATGGATACAGCGCGGATATCGTAGGCCGGCTGGTTGAAGTGCTGACGGGAAAGACATTCTTCCAATTCCTCAAAGACGAAATCTTTGAACCGCTGGATATGCCGGATACGGTTTTTGTTATGAGCCAGGCGCAGCAAAAACGTCTTGCGCAAATGTATGAACTGGATCTTTACGACCTTTCCAAGCCTGCTATTGTTTCGGATATGCGCACACAGCCAAAGGGGAACACCCTTATGGAAAGCGGCGGGGGCGGTCTTGTTTCAACGTTGCACGATTACAGCCATTTTGCACAGGGACTTGTCTGCGGCTACAACGGTTATCGTCTGCTTGGACGGAAAACGCTGGAGATGATGTATACCAACCAACTTCCGCCGGAAGTCCTACAGCAGTTTTCGGCCCGTACGCCGGGCTACGGCTACGGCTGCGGTGTACGGACCCTGATGGATAAAGGCGCGGCGCATACAAACGCTTCTATCGGGGAATTCGGTTGGGCAGGCGCCGCCGGTACTTATCTGGATATTGACCCGGTGGAAAATGTGTCCATCGTGTATATGCAGCATATGATGCCCGGCAATAACCGCCGGACAGAACAGCAGCTGCGCGCATCTGTCTACGGCGCATTGAAATAGAACCGGTATAAAACGGCCGCGGAATTAAAACCTCCGCGGCCGTTTTTTGAGTAACGCCGTCTATTTTCCCAATTCTGCAAAAACCTGTTCGGCATAGCGGACAGTTTCCATTGCATCGCGCGCATACTTATCTGCCCCGATGCGGTCGGCATATTCCTGTGTAAGCACCGCGCCGCCGACAACAACTTTGCACCAAGGCGCAGTTTTGTGAAGCAGGCGGATGGTTTCCTCCATTGCAGGGACGGTCGTCGTCATCAGCGCACTGAGCCCGGCCAGCGGCGCATGGAGCCGGGCAACCGCTTCGGCAATAACTTCCGGAGCAACGTCCTTCCCCAGGTCGGTTACTGCGAAACCATAATTCTCTAAGAGGAGCCTGACAATATTCTTCCCAATATCATGAATATCCCCTTGCACGGTTGCAAGGACAAACGGGCATTTTTTTATTGCCTGTGCCCGGCTTGCCACGGATAAATGCGCTTTTATACAGGAAAACGCGGAATTTGCTGCTTCGGCACTCATCAATAACTGCGGCAGGTAGACTGTTTTTTTCTCATAACCGCTGCCTACGGCATCCAGCGCCGGGATGATCTCGTGATTTACAACATCAAGCGGTTCTGCACTTTCCAGCAAAAACCGGGTCTGGATGGCTGCCTGATCTTTCAATCCACGGATAATTGCCTGCTGCAAAGCCGTCTGCCCCTCTTTCAGAGTGTACGTCTGTGTGGGAAACTGCGGTTTTGGCGCAGCTGCAGCATAGGCTTGGACATTAGCAATATAATCTGTACAGTTTTCATCCAGCCCATGAAGTGCACGGAACGCATAATAGGCATTGAGCATCTGCGCAGAATCCGGGTTCATAATCGCAGCGGAAAGGCCGTTTTCCATTGCCGCAGTAAAAAAAACGCTATTGACCGCATCCCGGTTTGGAAGACCGAAGGAAACATTAGAGATGCCAAGCGAAGTATGACAGTCAAACCTGTTGTGGATTTCGCGGAGCGCCTGGAGGGTAACCTTCGCCGCGTTTGCATCGGCGCTGATGGTCATGGCCAAGGTATCGAATACAAGATTTTTTTTGGAAATCCCGTACTCCGCCGCGGTTTTTATAATTTTTTCGGCGATTTCTACACGCCCCTGCGCCGTTGCGGGGATACCATTTTCGTCAAGCGTAAGCGCAACGACCAACCCGCCGTACTTTTGCACAAGCGGGAATACCGCACGCATGTTTTCTTCTTTTCCGTTTACGGAATTGATCATGGCCTTGCCGTTATAGCAGCGCAGGGCTGCTTCCATCGCCCGGATATTTGCGGTATCGATCTGCAAAGGCAGATCAATAACAGCCTGAAGCTGGCAAATTGCCTCTTTCAGAAGCGCTGGCTCGTCAATATCGGGCAGACCGACATTGACGTCTAAAATATGGACGCCCCGTTCCTGCTGGCGGAAACCTTCTTTGAGAAGATAGTCGATATCCTTTTCCCTCAGCGCCTGCTTAAAACGCTTTTTCCCTGTGGGGTTAATACGCTCGCCAATCAGGACGGGAGAAGCCCCCAGCTCCACACAATGCGTATAAGAAGAAACACAGCTGATGGATTTTTCACAGACCCTCCGCGGCGGCAGACTCTGAATTTTACCGGCAAGACAACGGATATACTCCGGTGTCGTACCGCAGCACCCGCCGGCAATACGTATGCCCTCGGAAACCATTGCCGCCACTTCTCCAGCAAATTCATCCGCAGACACATCATATACGGTTTTTCCTGCTTTGCTGCGTGGGAGCCCTGCATTTGGCTTAAAGAGAACGGGGACAGACGCACAACGCAAAAGCTCGCAAACAACGCCGTGCAGCTGTTTTGGCCCCAGGGAACAGTTTGCACCCACAGCGTCGACCCGCATACCCTCGAGCATTGCCACCATTGCCGCGGGGCTGGCACCGGTCATCAATTTCCCGTCTTCCCCATAAGCGTTGGATACAAATACCGGAAGCCGGGAATTTTCTTTTGCTGCGAGTACAGCCGCCTTTGTTTCGTAGCTGTCATTCATAGTCTCAATCAAAATCAAATCGACCCCGTACCGGACGCCCAGCCGTACCGTCTGTGCAAAAACCGAAACAGCGTCTTCAAAATCCAGATCCCCATACGGCTTGAGCAGACGGCCGGTAGGACCAATATCCAATGCAATAAACTTTTCCTGCGGCGCACAGCTTTCAGACTGCGCCCGGCGCGCGTTGGAAACGGCAGCCTTCACAATGCGTTCAAGTTCGCACGGAGAAAATTTCAGGCTGTTGGCCCCAAACGTATTTGTACACACAATATGGCTTCCGGCGTCGAAATATGCCTTATGAATATCACAGACCTGCTGCGGATGCGTCAGGTTCCAGAGCTCAGGGTATTCACCAGGGGAAAGCCCCGCTTCCTGTAGAAGCGTCCCCATCCCACCGTCGAGCAGGAGGTTTGAATTTTTAAGAAGCTGTAAAATTGACATAATATACTCCAATGATTCCATTTACATCCTGCGTCCAGGTACTCCCGGCCTTGTTTGCTTTCCCAGGCCAATAAGCGCGGTAACAGACTTCGTCGGAGACATGAGAAAGCTGGCGTTCAGCGTCAGGCCAAGACGGCGCGAACAGTCCAGCGCATGGAAAATTTCCGGCTGGATCGACAAGGGCAGGTCGCCATAGCCCGGGCTAAAACGCGGCCGCGTAAACATACCTGCCTGTTGTGCCTGCGTCTGCATTTCCATATCAAACTGGTCGCACAGCGCCTCGACGCGTTCCGCACCAAACGCCTGCAAAAGCACGGCCTGCGCAGGGGAAAGTACGGCTGCTCTTTGAATTTCCCGATCGATCTCAAGGCCAATGCTTGCCGCGAACAGGATGATCCGGTCGCAGTTTTCCATATTTTTTGCAAGATCCCGGGATATAACCGTAGCAAATCCAAGTTCACAGCGCGTTTTCTGTATTGAAACCGGGAATTCCCGCCAGCACACCCGATATTGCAGTTTTGCCCGCACACGCTCTATACAGGAATGCAAAAGCTCCAAGACCTCACAGGTTGGCTGCGGGCAGCGTGCATAACGAAGAATTTCCGCCTCCCGGATCACGGGTTCCGGATAAGAACGGGAAAAAACAGAAGCCGTCATGCTTTGCCAAGAATATCCGAAAGGTTGGCCTGAATTTTCGCCGCCACATCCGGTTTGTTCATGGAATAAACATGGACATGGGCAATATTATTGGCATATAGGTCGATGATCTGATCCGTCGCATAGGCAATCCCGGCCTGTTTCATCGCTGCGGGATCAGAACCGAATTTATCCACAAGGCTTTTAAAGCGGTGCGGCATAAAGGAACCGGAAAGCTTAACCGCGCGTTCTACCTGATTGGCATTGGTAATTGGCATAATCCCGGCGATAACGGGGACGGTAATCCCCGCTTCCCGGATTTTATAAAGGAAATTATACAGCAGATTGTTGTCGAAAAACATCTGCGTCGTCAGGAATTCGCATCCGGCGTCCACCTTTTCCTTCAGGTAATGGATATCTTCCTTTTGATTTACACTTTCCGGATGGACTTCAGGATAGCAGGCGCCGCCGATACAGAAATCCGTGCCACTTTCTTTTAACTCACGCACCAGATCCACAGCATGGCGGTAAGCCCAGCTGCTCCGGCCGGCATTTTCCAGTTCCGGCGTAAGATCTCCACGTAAGGCCATGACGTTTTCAATTCCCGCACGCTCAAGCTCCCTGATCTTTGCTTTTACAGTCTGCCTGGTTGACGATACACAGGTAAGATGGGCAAGCATCGGGACGCCGTAAAGACGTTTGATGTTTTGTGCAATTTCCAACGTATAGCGGCTCGTGCCACCGCCGGCGCCATACGTTACACTCATAAAAGCGGGCCGCAGCTTCGCGATTTCCTCGGTTGCATTTTTTACGCTGGAAAATACCGAACTGGTTTTTGGCGGAAAGACTTCAAAAGAAAGAGACATTGTATCTTGTTCAAATAAATCACGCAATTTCATAATTCCGGCCTTTTCTTCATGGTTTTATTCGGGGTACCGTGTAAACAGGATCTATATCTGTACCAGGGACGGAAAACGCTGCGTACAGACAAAATCAAGCGTCTTTTGCGGGAGCCCCCGTTTAGAACCATTATAGCACAATAAAAGGAATTTTATCAAGATGCATCGATAAAGGAAACAAAAAAAGGCGCATAAATATGCGCCTTTTGAGAAAACGTAGAAACTTAAAGGTTTTTTTCACGGATAAAGCGATCGCACACATGGTTGATTGCAAGCGCAGCCAGAATACCGGCGGCAATGCAGGCCAGATCTGTCAAAAGCACGCGGACGCCGTTGTAATGCAGCGGAAGAATAGGGATTACGGTTGCAAGAATGACACCGATGATCGCATGGCTTGCCAGCGCATAATATTTCTGATAGCAGTAATTCACCAGCCGGGAGAGGGAGAATACAGTTACGGCAATCCCCGCCGCCATTGGCAGGATCACTGCCGCAGACAGCCGGGAAATTCCGTCAAGCATAGGCTGGTACAAGCCCAGAAAAAGCAGGATTGATGAGGAACTCATCCCCGGCACAATGATGCTGATTCCCCACGCAAACCCACAGAATGCATACCATCCGATATTCGGTTCAACATACAGCTGCGTACCGCCGCCGATAAAAAGGAAAAGCGCCAGAAACACGGCGAAACTGACAAAAAGCACCGCAACAGCGTGCTTGGACCGGCCTTCCTTACCTGCTTCCCGCCAAAGTTGCGGGAGCATACCGAGGATCAGTCCAATAAAGACGCAGGTCGCGGCCTCGCTGTTTTTCTCCATCAACAGGCTGGTCAGGCGTGCCAGTCCCAAAAATCCGGCCACAACACCCAGCCCGGCAGGCAGCAGAAGCCGCCAATATTTTCTCAGGCTCTGGAACGGATGGGACAGTGTCTGCATAACCGGCTGATAAAGCCCAAAAATCACACACAATACGCCGCCGCTGACACCGGGAAGAATCCCGCCGATCCCAATGATGACACCCTGAAAGAAAAGGATAACAGGAAGGAAAAGCGTTTTTCGTTTTTTCTTATCAGATGATGAATGCATGTTTGTCCTCCGAAGTTTTATAACATTGGATACGTGGAAAATCGGTAGGCATCGCCGTATGTGCCATCGTAATAAACAGCTGCGCCGCACATGGAGAGCTTGGTAAAATCACCGCCGGTATAATCTGTAATGACTTTATGCCAAAATGCAACCGCCGCAGTATTTCCCGGATGGCATTTAAGTTCCCAGATACCAGGAAACATATCAAATATACGCTGGGCAGCTTTCGTGCCGACACCCGCGCGGCGGTATGTATACAGAAGGAAAAACGCATTCATGGAATATCGCGTATCTTTAAAAATAGAAGCGTCTCCGCCAACAAGTGCAAACCCGGCCAACGCGCCGTTTACCTTTATAAAGAATGGACAGCGGCTTCTGTCTGTCCAGTAATGATCCAGCCAGGCATAACCATACAAGCCAAAGGCATTGACCGGTTTATGATCATATTGGGAAAACTCATAAAGATATTTTTCCATAAGATTGCGCAGAATTTCCTTCTCATCCGCCCGTGCAACCACAACTTCCACTTTCTGATCCAAATGTGTTTCTCTCCCCTTGCAAGCAGGAATTGTCAGAAACAGTATACCACAATTTTCATTTAATACCAATTCCCACAGCCGTTTTTTTCAAAAAAAGCTGGCCGTACGGGTTCGTACAGCCAGCCTCTATCGTACTATAAACGGTCAAAGCACAGCCGGCTGCACGCGGCCGATCTCCTCAATCGAACGTTGTGCGGCCTCTTCCTCGTATTGCCGTGTATACAAGGAATGATAGTAGCCATGCATGGAAAGCAACTGCTCATGCGTGCCCTGTTCGATAATTTTACCGTCGCGCACGACCAGGATCAGGTCTGCTTTCCGGATAGTGGAAAGGCGGTGCGCAATAATAAAGGAAGTACGGCCTTCAAGCAGGGTATTGATCGCATTCTGAATCAACTGCTCCGTAATGGTATCGACCGAACTGGTTGCTTCGTCAAGCACAAAGATATGGGGATCAGCAAGGATCGCGCGGGCAAAGGAAAGCAGCTGCTTTTCGCCCGTGGAAAGCAGGTCTCCGGATTCACCGACGTCGCTGTCATAACCTTGGTCGAGCTTTTCAATAATCCCGCGGGCAGAAACCGCATTGACAGCCGCTTCAATCTGCTCCATAGTTGCCTCCGGGTTCCCATATCGCAGGTTTTCCAGCACGGATCCGGAAAACAGATGCGGTGATTGCAGCACATAGCCAATATTGGAATGCAGCCATAGCTGGGAACGCTCCCTGTAATCGCGCCCATCAATTAAAATCTGTCCGGAAGTCGGCTCATAGAAGCGGCAGACCAGGTTGACAAGCGTACTTTTCCCCGCTCCGGTCTCCCCGACAATCGCGACGCAGGTACCGGCTGGAACTTTCAGGTTGAAATGCTCCAGGACGTATTCGCTGCCATCCGGATACATAAAGCTAACGTCGCGGAATTCGATATCCCCATGGATTTCTTCCCAGTTCTCGCGCTTCGGATTAAAGGCGTCGCCGTATTTTGCAATAACGGCGTCGCTGTCTTTTACCTGCGGTTCGGTATCGATCAGGCGTGTAATCCGCTCAATATTGACCTGTACGGTGATCAGATCCGTAATCGTGCGGGCGATATTCTGGATCGGATCGATGAGATTGAGCGCGTAGTTGACAAACGCGCTCAGCGTACCGATCAGCAGTACGCCCTCAACAGACAGCTTTCCGCCGTAATACATAACCAAAGCCACGGCAATTGCGCTGGCAAAGGTGCTGATGGAAATAAACAGGGCGCTGTAGCGTGAAGTACGTACGGAAACACGGTTCATTTCCCCGGTGGTTGCACGGAATTCCCTCTCCATTTTATCTTCAATAACCAAAGTTTTTGTTGTTTTCGCGCCAGTAATCCCTTCATTGAAGTTGCCGGTAATGCGGGAGTTAATTTCGCGGACCCGGCGGTTGGATTCAACCAGCTTTTTACGGAAAACCGTGCTGACCACAACAAGCAACGGCATAACGATGATTACAATCAAGGCCAGCCGCCAGTTTAAAAAGAGCATAATCCCGAAGGAGCCAAGTACATAGATTACAGTCCACAGCGTATCGACAAGGCCCCAGGAAGCCATGGAGGCGATACGGTTTGAATCGCTGATAACACGGGCATGAATATAGCCGACCGCATTCTGATTAAAATATGTAAAGGAAAGGGTTTGCAGATGATTGAAAGCAGCGCGCTTCAGATCACGTCCGACAAACATTTCCGCATCAATGGACAGGCGTGTCCACTTCATGCCGGCCAGGCCCTGTACAAGAACAAGGATGACATAAGCAACGGAAAACCATACGATTCCTTTTGTAGACAACGGGGTAACAAAATGGTCTATGGCATATTTCTGGAAGAGCGGGGATATAAGGGAGATCCCGGAATCAATCAGCAGAAGCAGGGCCATGCTCAGCAGCAGCTTTTTATATGGCCGGATATAGGGCATAATTTTCGGGATCCCAAAATATTTGAGTTTTACCTGATACTCTTTGTTTTCATTCCATTTGTCCATATTATGCCTCCTGCGCGCCGGACATCTGCAGGTCATAGACGCTTCTGTAGATGCCATGTTTGGCCATCAGCTGTTCGTGTGTGCCGATTTCTGCGACTTTGCCTTCGTCAAGTACTAAAATCGTGTCCGCCCCCATCAGGGTTGTGACACGGTGGGAAATCAGAATAACGGTAGAACCTGCCATATGCTTTTTCAATGCGGCACGGATTTTCGCATCGGTTTCCGTATCGACAGCGGAAAGGGAATCGTCAAATACCATGATCGGCGTCTTCTGGATAAGCATCCGCGCGATGGCGACGCGCTGCTTTTGCCCGCCGGACAGAGTTACACCGCGTTCACCGACGACTGTATCGTATTTCAATGCAAATTCTTCGATGGAATCGTCAAGGCAGGCGGAAGCCGCCGCCTCGCGGATTTCTTCAAGCGATGCGCCTTGCCTTGCAATACCAATGTTCTCGCCCACAGTACGGGAGAAAAGGAAGGGTTCCTGCAGTACCATGCCAATTCCGGAGCGCAGCTCGGCCATCGGCATATCGGCGATATCTACGCCGCTGATCGTGATCGACCCGCCATCCGGGCCAAGCTCGTATAACCGGTTAAGCAGATGCATCAGCGTGCTTTTCCCTGAGCCGATGCCGCCAAGTATCGCAAAGGTTGACCCAGCCGGGATTGTAAAGCTGACGTCCTTGAGGATTTCCTGTTCTCCGTAGCCGAAACGGACATGCTTAAACTCGATATCACCGTTAAGCGGAGCCGTTTTTGTAGTCTTCTTGTCTTCTTCGGGTTTTGAAGATAGGATGTAATTGAGGCGGTCAATAGAAACGCCCGCCTTGCTCATCTCACTGACGATACGGCCGAGATTGCGTACCGGGTAGGCAAACATTGCATTATAGGAGACAAAAGCAATAAACTGTCCGGCTGTTATATTCCCAGCGACAGCTTCAAAAGACCCGACAACCATGACAAGCAGAATCTGCAAGGCGCTTGCCCAGTCGCCAAGGATCCAGAACCAGCTTAGAAGTTCTCCCAGGCGAACCCACAGCCCGGTAAAATGCTGATTCTGTTTTTCAAATTTATCAATTTCATAGCGCTCACGGCCAAAAGCACGTACAACGCGCACGCCGGTCAGGTTCTCCTGCGCGATCGTAGATAACACACCTTCCGCTTCGTCCGCTTTGGTAAACTGACTCCCGATTTTCCTGTAGAAAATAAAGGAATAGGCAATTACAATCGGCGCAAAAGCCGAAGCAATCAGGGCCATCTTCACATTCATTGCATACATCATCACCAAAGCGATAACGATACGGAAAACCATTTGCAGGATATTGATCAGCTGCCCGGCAACAAAATTGCAGACCTGGTCAACATCGGAGGTACAGCGCTGGATAATATCACCGGTACGGTTGGCGCTATGCCAGGAAAACGGAAGCCGCTGGATATGGGAAAACAGCGTGTCCCGCATATTCTTAACATAACTTTCAGAACCGCGTGTGGATGCAACACGGGAGATATAGCGGAAAATCCCTCCGACAACGCCCGCCAGAATCAGGGCAAGAGCGATCACGCCAAGGTTATGGCGCAGGGCCAGAAGCGCATCCCGGCCGCCCAGGAAATTTACAAGATCTTCAGAGATTGTAAAATCCCGGTCGCCGATAATGGAGTCAACGGTAACGCTGACAATTTGGGGCATCAGGACCTCGGACAGGGTTGTGATCGTGCTGGCAATAATTGTGATCACAAACCAAATCCATGCATGCGGCATAAAACGCATGATCAGGGCCGATTTACTGTTACGCTTACTCTCTTTCACAATTTTTTCTCCATTTGAATAATTTAAGATTTCATTAAGACCGACAGGCATAAAAAATCCGCCCTCCGGCGGACAAAAACATATGCCAAAAAGCCTGTTATGGCTTGTTTTTACCGCGGAAATCCCTATAACGCCCCTGGGCGTTCCGAACGAGTCGAATATGCATTTTTCCCCAGATTTTCGATCTTCATCGTTTGACGCCTCCCTTTCCTGTTATGATAACATGCTCCCCTATTCTATCGGTGTTTCCATATAATGTCAAGCCTTTAAACTTTACAATCTGGTTACAATCCTGCGTTTTTTATTTTCTCTTTTCTCAAAACAAGCCCGGCTTTTTTATTGATCCTACGCCGTCCTTTTTCACATAAGCCATGAACGAGCACAAAGCGTCCAAGCTATATATACAAATCAAAGGATAAATTGTCGAAAATCCCCTTGCTTTTTCCTGTGAAAAATCCTATAATAATAAAAATCCCTTTTAGGGCACAAGCGCCGCAGCGAGCGCTGGGCGCTGGAAGGCGGTGTTATTTTGAAAAATCTGTACAACCTGAGTGATTTATCCCTTGAGGAAATCCAGTTGATTCTTGAAGAGGCTGAGGCATTTCGCCGCGGCGCCACCTTTGATGGTGCGGCCGGTAAAATTGTCGCCAACCTTTTTTTTGAGCCTTCAACCCGGACGCATTACAGTTTTCAGACCGCGCAGCTGCGTTTAAACTGCAAAGTGCTTGATTTCATGCCCGAAACCTCGTCGATGCGCAAAGGTGAAACTTTTTATGACACGGTCAAAACCTTTGAAAGTTTCGGCATTGATTTAGTCGTAATCCGGCATAGTGAGAATGAATATTACAACCAGCTGGAAAACCTGAAAATCCCGTTTTTGAATGCAGGGGATGGGACGGGAAACCATCCAACCCAGAGCCTTTTAGACTTGATGACGATCCGGCAGGAATACGGGCGCTTCGAAGGGTTAAAGGTCGCTATTGTCGGCGATATCCGCCACAGCCGGGTTGCACATACGAATATCGGAATTATGCGCCGTCTTGGCATGGAGGTGTATACCTCCGGGCCGGAGCAGCTTCGTGATGCCAACGACAATTATATTGATTTTGACGAAGCGGTTCGGACGATGGACGTGGTCATGCTTTTGCGAGTGCAGCATGAACGCCACAGTGAACGTACACAGATGTATGAACTGAGCGCGCAGGAATACAATCGGCTTTACGGCATGAACGCCAGCCGGCTGGCTATGATGAAGCCGGGCGCCATTATTATGCATCCGGCGCCTTTTAACCGCGGCGTCGAGCTTTCCGACGAGGTTGTCGAATGCCCGCAAAGCCGCATTTTCAAGCAGGTGCAAAACGGCGTTTTTGTACGTATGGCGGCAATTAAGCGCGCTTTCGGCGGTTTTTGACGGCAAACCCAATAGGCACGCAGTGAAAAGGAGCGGAGTATATGCGGACTGTAATTACCGGGGCGGAAGTTTATCAAAACGGACGCTTTCAGAAACTGGATATTCTTCTTTTAAATGGTATAGTCTGTCAGCTCAGTCCCCGTATTTCCATTTCTGCCGGGGATGAAGTGTTTCATTTTGACGGATGCTATCTTATACCGGGTTTCGCAGATGTGCATGTACATCTGCGGGAACCCGGTTTTTCTTATAAAGAGACCATCGCGTCCGGTACACAGGCGGCTGCGCAGGCGGGATACAGCGTGGTGTGTGCGATGCCAAACCTCTCCCCGCCTCCGGATACGCCGGAGCATCTTGCCCGTGAGCTGGAAATTATCCAACGTGACGCGCACATACGCGTCAGGCCTTACGCCTGCATTACGATGGGACAGGCCGGCGGCGGGCAGCTGGTAGATTTTGCCGCGCTTGCGGCAGATGCGTTTGCTTTTTCAGATGACGGGCGCGGCGTACAGGACGAGGCAACAATGCGGGAAGCAATGCTGCGTGTCCATGCTGCCGGCGGGATGATTGCCGCGCATTGCGAGGATAACGCGCTGCTTCACGGCGGATATATC
The DNA here is from genome assembly GCA_934546935.1 of uncultured Eubacteriales bacterium. Taxonomy (GTDB): domain Bacteria; phylum Bacillota; class Clostridia; order Oscillospirales; family QAMX01; genus CALWJF01. The sequence continues at coordinate 46,917 of CAKTEH010000009.1, read as the reverse complement.
CATGATGGTGAATACGCGCGGCAGCACGGACACCGCGGCATCAGTTCCGAAAGCGAATATGCACAAATTGCGCGGGACCTTGCGCTGGTCCGGGAAACAGGCTGCCGTTACCATGTCTGCCATATTTCAACCCGGCAGTCGGTCGAGCTGATCCGTGCGGCTAAAAGGGACGGGCTTCCGGTCACCTGCGAGACCGGCCCGCATTACCTGACACTGACGGACATGGATCTTCAGGAAGATGGGCGCTTTAAAATGAACCCGCCAATCCGCTCTGCGAAAGATCGGGAAGCGCTGATCGAAGGCCTGCTTGACGGGACAATTGACGTAATTGCGACAGACCATGCACCGCACAGCCAGGAAGAAAAAAGCCGGGGACTCGAAAAAAGCGCGATGGGGATTCCGGGCCTTGAAACAGCCTTCCCCGTACTGTATACGAAGCTTGTGCGCACCGGGATTATCCCTTTGGAACTGCTGGTTGAAAAAATGGCGGCCGCGCCGCGGCGGATTTTTTCGCTCGGTTCCGCGATACTACCTGGCGTTAAAGCAGATTTCGCTGTACTGGATCTGAACACTCCGTATAGGATCCGGCAGGAGGATTTTATAACGCAGGGCTTTGGCTCTCCGTTTGAGGGCATGGAAGTTTACGGACAGGTTTTGCTTAATATTGTGGATGGGAGTATCGTATGGCAAAGAAATTCGACAGAAAATTAGTCCTCGCTTCCGGTGAGGAATTTTATGGCTATGGTTTTGGTGACCGCCGGGAAGCCATTTATGAAATTGTATTCAACACTTCGATGGTCGGCTATCAGGAAATCCTTTCCGACCCCTCCTACACCGGGCAGATCGTATGTATGACCTACCCGATTATCGGAAACTACGGCATTACAGATGAGGATTTTGAAACTAAAACGCCCACCATCGGCGGCATGATTGTACGCGACTATAACAATTCTCCCTCAAACTTCCGCTATACCAAGACGCTGGACGAGTTGATGGAGGAATATGGCGTCGCGGGAATCAGCGGCGTAGATACGCGCATGATTACCCGCATCATCCGCGCCAAAGGCAGCCAGAAAGCAATGATCTGCTCGGCATATACACCAGTGCGGGAGGCATTGGAAAGGCTCTCCGATTATACGCTCCCCCGCGACCAGGTTTTCCGGGTCAGCTGCCGGAAAAAATGGTATGCCCGTACAGCGAATTTCCAGTGTAATGTTGTTGCAGTCGACTGCGGCATCAAGCTTAACATCATCCGCAGCCTGAATGCGCGCGGCTGCAATGTAACCGTCGTTCCCTATGATACTACTGCTGAAGAAATCCTCGCACTGAAGCCGGACGGGCTTTTCCTTTCCAATGGACCCGGCGATCCGACAGACGTACCCTGCGTAATTGAACTTGTGCGTGCGTTGCGCGGACGCCTTCCGATTTTTGGCATCTGCCTTGGGCATCAGCTGATCTGCCTTGCTTACGGCGGTGAAACCTACAAAATGAAATTCGGTCACCGCGGCGGCAACCATCCGATCAAAAACCTGGATACTGGGAAAATCGAAATTACCAGCCAGAATCATTCCTTTGCCGTACGTGCGGAATCGCTGGAAGGCACAGGGCTTGAGCTGACGCATGTCAATCTGCTCGACGGCACCGCCGAAGGCGCGCGATGCAAACCGGACCGGGTTATGTGTGTACAGTATCATCCGGAAAGCGCACCCGGCCCGCAGGACAGCAGTTACCTGTTTGACCAGTTTATTGATATGATGAAGGAGGACGCCCGTCATGCCTAAGAGAACGGATATTAAGAAAATACTCGTCATCGGCTCCGGCCCGATTGTAATTGGACAGGCGGCGGAATTTGACTATGCAGGCACGCAGGCCTGCCTTGCGCTGCGGGAGGAAGGGTATGAAGTTGTCCTGATCAACTCCAACCCCGCAACCATTATGACGGATACGCATATTGCGGACAAGATTTATATGGAACCGCTGAACCTGGAGTTCGTAGCAAAAATCGTACGCTATGAGCGTCCGGATGCCGTTGTCCCGGGGCTTGGAGGGCAAACCGGGCTGAACCTTGTAATGCAGCTTTGGGAGAAAGGCGTGCTCGACGAATGTCAGGTAGAAATCCTTGGCACAAGCTTTGCCTCTATCCAGCAGGCCGAGGACCGGGAAAAATTTAAGGAACTGTGTCAATCCCTCGGCGAACCGGTACTTCCTTCTGAGGTGGCGTCGAGCCTTGAGGAAGCAATTGCAGCAGCCGGACGGATTGGATATCCGGTCGTTCTGCGTCCCGCTTTTACGCTCGGTGGAACCGGAGGCGGCTTCGCAGACAACGAAGAAGAATTGACGGAAATCGTCAAACACGCCCTGCAGCTGTCCCCGGTTGGACAGGTATTGGTAGAAAAAAGCATCAAAGGTTATAAAGAAATTGAATACGAAGTTATCCGCGATGCCAACGATACGGCAATTACCATTTGTAACATGGAAAACGTCGATCCGGTGGGCATCCATACCGGCGACTCCATTACGGTCGCACCAAGTCAAACCCTGACCAATAAAGAATACCAGATGCTGCGCGACAGCGCGCTGCGCCTGATCCGTGCGTTGAAAATCGAAGGCGGCTGCAACGTACAGTTTGCGCTTGACCCCCATTCATTCCAGTATTACCTGATTGAGGTGAATCCGCGCGTGTCACGGTCTTCCGCGCTGGCATCCAAAGCGAGCGGCTATCCAATCGCCCGGGTTTCCGCCAAAATCGCTGTCGGGCTGCATTTGGACGAAATCCGGATCGCCAATACGCCGGCAAGCTTCGAACCAACGCTTGATTATGTCGTAACCAAATTCCCGCGCTTCCCCTTCGATAAATTTGCCCGCGCTTCAAACAAGCTTTCCACACAGATGAAAGCCACCGGTGAAGTTATGGCCATAGGCCGTACAATTGAGGAGAGCTTTCTGAAGGCTGTACGCAGTGTCGAGACCGGCCTGTGCCATTTCCACAGCCCCAAATTTGACAATATGGATGCCGATTCCCTGCTTGCCTATATTGCAGAGGGGACGGACGACCGGATCTATGCGATAGCCCAGCTGATGCGGCTTGGTACTGACCTTGGCCTGATTTACAACGCGACAAAAATCGACATGCTTTTCCTGGAAAAAATCCGCAACGTTGTGGAGTTCGAACCGAAACTGCGGGAATATCCGTTGGATACGCAGATCCTGCGCGACGCCAAGCGTATGGGAATTTCTGACCGTTATCTCGCGCAGGTCTGGGATTCAGACGAACTGGAAATTTTCAGGCTGCGCCGGGAAAACGGGATTTTCCCGGTCTACAAGATGATTGATACCTGTGCCAGCGAATTTGACTCCTATGTCCCCTATTTTTACAGCACTTATGAGCTTGAAAACGAATCCGTCGTCAGCGAAAAGGAAAAAATCATCGTTCTCGGGTCCGGCCCGATCCGCATCGGACAGGGCGTCGAATTCGATTATTCCACGGTACATGCCATCTGGGGGATCCAGCAGGCGGGCTACGAAGCGATTATCATCAATAATAACCCGGAAACGGTGTCGACGGATTATACCACTTCGGACAAGTTGTACTTTGAACCGCTGACGATCGAAGACGTCATGAACGTCATTGAACTGGAGAAGCCGAAGGGCGTTGTCGTTTCCCTTGGTGGACAGACAGCAATTAACCTGGCGGAAAAGCTGGAAAAGCTGGGGGTCCCAATTATCGGGACGGGATTTTCGGCAATTGAAAATGCCGAAAACCGGGACAGTTTTGAAAAAATCCTTGAAAAGCTGCATATCCCACAGCCGCAGGGTGAAGCAGTCACCAATATTGAAGACGGCGCGCGCGTTGCCGCCCGCATCGGGTATCCGGTGCTTGTGCGGCCATCCTACGTCTTAGGCGGCCGTGCAATGCAGATCGTTGGGAACGAAGCGGCGCTGCGCAAATACCTGCAAAGCGCGGTTGAAGTCAATGTGGAGCAGCCGGTATTGGTAGATAAATATATCAGCGGCAAGGAATTGGAAGTCGATGCGATCTGTGACGGCACTGATGTATTCATCCCCGGCATTATGGAGCTGGTAGAAAAAACCGGCGTCCATTCCGGCGATTCTATCAGCGTATATCCGACTTACTCCGTCAGCAAAAAAGTGGAAGATACAATTGTGGATTATGCGGTACGTTTAGGGCTCGGAATTGGGATCGTGGGACTGTATAATATCCAGTTTATTGTAGACCCGGGCGAAAATGTCTATGTTATCGAGGTCAACCCCCGTTCCTCCCGCACGGTGCCCTTCCTTTCCAAATCGACCGGCGTGCCAATGGCCAATATTGCAACAAAAGTAATGCTCGGCGCAAAGCTCCGTGAACTTGGTATCACGCAGGTTTGCCACGAGAAAGGCCGCCGCTGGTATGTAAAAGCGCCTGCTTTCTCCTTCTCAAAGATCCGCGGGCTCGACGCTTATCTTTCCCCAGAAATGAAATCAACCGGCGAAGCCATCGGCTATGACAACACGCTGACACGTGCGCTTTATAAAGCCCTTCGTTCCAGCGGGATCGATGTGGCGAATTATGGTACGGTCTTCCTGACGGTTGCCGACCGAGACAAAAACGAGGTCCTCCCGCTTGCCCGGCGCTTTTACAACATGGGTTTTAATTTGGAAGCGACCAAGGGGACGGCGGAGTTTTTACGTGAAAATGGGATCAAAACCCGCATCAAACGTAAAATCAGTGAAGGGAGCGACGAAATCCTGCGTTCGCTGAGCAAAGGGCATGTTAATTATGTGATCAATACCATCGATATCGACGCACACGAGGATGCGCGAAGCGACGGTTTCCTGATTCGTCGCTATGCGGTGGAAAACAATGTGGCGATGTTTACCTCTCTGGAGACAGTGCGCGTGCTGCTCGACGTCCTGGAAGAGATTACCATCGGGATCTCCACAATTGACGCAAAGTGAGGGGAACTATGAAACAGGAGATTTTCCGGGTCCTGGAAAACCATCCGCTTGCGCGCAGCATTTACCGGCTGACGCTTTCCGGCGACACCAGCGCGATCACCGCACCGGGGCAGTTTGTCAATATACGTATTAACGGTTTCTATCTTCGCCGTCCAATTTCCGTGTGTGATTGGGAAGAGGGGAAGCTTATCTTGATCTATAAAACGGTTGGCGAAGGTACGCAGGCTTTGGCAGCTATGTCTGAAGGCACACAGCTTGATCTGCTGACCGGGCTTGGGAACGGCTTTAACCTTCAAAACGACGGATGCTCGCCGCTTTTAGTCGGCGGCGGCGTCGGTACGCCTCCGCTTTACGCACTGGCAAAGCTTCTCCGGAAAAAGGCGTGCAGGATGACAGTAGTTCTGGGCTTTGCCGGTGCGCAGGATGTATTTTATACGGATGAATTTTCTGCGCTGGGCGCGCAGGTGTTTTGTGCAACACAGGACGGAAGCCATGGTACGCCGGGTACAGTGATTGATGCGCTGCAAGCGCATAAACCCGCGTTTGATTACAGCTATGCCTGCGGGCCGATGCCGATGCTGCGGGCGTTGTATAATTATACCGACATTCCCGGGCAGTTCAGCTTTGAAGAACGTATGGGCTGCGGCTTCGGCGCCTGCATGGGCTGTACCTGCCATACCGTTACAGGCTCCAAACGGATCTGCAAAGACGGGCCGGTGCTTACAAGGGAGGAGATTTTATGGCGAACCTGAGGGTAAACCTGGCCGGGCTTTGGCTGGATAATCCTGTTATCCCTGCAAGCGGCACCTTTGGATTTGGCAATGAATTTAAGGATTTTTATGATCTGAACATCCTTGGTTCATTCTGCCTGAAAGGCACAACCCAGCATCCGCGTTTTGGGAATGAATCGCCGCGCATTGCAGAGGCGCCTGCAGGGATGCTTAACAGCGTGGGGCTTCAAAATCCTGGCGTAGATGCGGTAATCATGGAAGAACTCCCCCGTCTTTCCCAGTTCTTTCATAAACCGGTTGTCGCAAATATTTCCGGATTTTCCATCGAAGAATATGTTCACTGCGCGCGCCTGCTTGATATGCAGCCACAAATCGGCATTTTGGAAATCAATATCAGCTGCCCGAATGTCCATCATGGCGGCATGAGCTTCGGCACCGATCCGGATGCAGCCGCTTCAGTTACCGCGGCGGTAAAAGCCGTGACCAGCAAACCCGTGTTTATTAAGCTGACGCCGAATGTAACGGATATCACCGCAGTTGCCCGCGCCTGTGAAGAAGCCGGAGCAGATGGTCTGAGCCTGATCAATACGTTGCTGGGGATGCGCTTCAACTTGCAGACTGGAAAGCCGATTTTGGCCAACGGTACCGGAGGGCTTTCCGGCCCGGCAGTATTCCCGATAGCGCTGCGCATGGTTTATCAGTGCGCACAGGCGGTCCATATTCCGATTATGGGTATGGGCGGCGTGTCCAGCGCACGCGACGTGATCGAGATGATGATCGCAGGCGCGACAGCCGTGCAGGTCGGAGCGGCAAATCTAATTGATCCTTTCGCCTGTAAAAAAATAATTGAAACCCTGCCTGCTGAAATGGCGGCGCTGGGCATAGAAAACCTTTCGGATATTATAGGAGGTAGAGCATGAAGCGCGACGTAATCCTTGCCTGCGATTTTGCCTCTGCAGAACAGACTTATGCATTTTTGGACCGGTTTCCAACACAAAAGCCTTTTGTAAAAATCGGGATGGAGCTTTTTTACGCCGAAGGGCCGGAGATCGTACGGGCCTTAAAGGCGCGAGGCCACCGGATTTTCCTGGATTTGAAGCTGCATGATATTCCCAACACCGTCAAAAAAGCCATGCACTCGCTTTCCTGCCTGGGGGTGGATATTGTCAACCTGCATGCCGCCGGCGGTATTGATATGATGCGCGCCGCGCTGGAAGGGCTTACGCGCCCGGATGGCAGCCGTCCCCTCCTTATCGCGGTGACGCAGCTGACCTCCACCGACCGGCGCCGCATGAATGAAGAACTTTTAATTCCCGGCGAGGTTATGGACGTAGTACGTCAGTATGCACACAATGCCAAAACTGCAGGACTCGACGGCGTTGTCTGCTCTCCTCTTGAAGCGCGGGCAGTCAAGGAAACCTGTGGTTCAAGTTTCCTTACTGTTACGCCTGGAATTCGTTTTGCTGATGATGACAAGGGCGATCAGGCGCGGGTAACCACGCCCGAAAAGGCGCGTGAAATTGGCTCCGACTTCATTGTGGTCGGGCGCTCGGTAACCGCCGCCGCCGATCCGGAAGCCTCTTATGCGCGCTGCGTGCGCGAATTCTGCTGAAAAGGAAGGATCAATATGGACAGACAATATGAAATTGCCCGCCAGCTGCTTTCTATCGGCGCAGTTTTCCTGCGTCCTGATGAACCGTTTACATGGGCAAGCGGTATCCACAGCCCGATTTACTGCGACAATCGCCTGGTCCTCTCCTATCCCAAGGCCCGCACAGCGGTGGAGAATGCCTTCGCCGATACGCTTCGGGAGAAATATCCGGACTGCGAGATGCTGATGGGGACCAGCACTGCCGGGATTGCACATGCCGCCATCACCGCAACAATTCTTGGACTGCCTATGGGCTATGTCCGCTCCGGCGCAAAAGACCATGGCCGCGGAAATCAGATTGAGGGAAAGCTGGAAAAGGGGCAGAAGGTTGTTGTAATTGAAGACCTGATTTCAACCGCAGGAAGCGTACTGGAGGTTGTGGAAGCGCTACGGGATGCGGGCGCACAGGTACTGGGTATCATCAGCATTTTTACCTACGGGATGCAAAAAGGTCTCGACCGTATGGCGCAGGCGCAGGTTGAAAACACCTCGCTGACAACGCTTGATGCGCTTCTGGAAGCTGCTGCAAAAGAGCGCTACATTGCGCCGGAGGATATTGCACGTATAAAGCGGTTCCGCGATAATCCGTCCGACGAATCCTGGATGTGCAAGGCATGAACATCCTCCTTTCAATAGACCCTCAGGAAAATCAGACGGCTGCAAGACAGATTCTGGAGCAGCTTCCTGAATGGTTTGAAGTTGAAACTTCCCGGGAAGCATACATTCTCGGCTGTGCGGATAAACCGGTTTGGATTTGTAAGGAAAACGGGCATACGCTCGGGTTTTTAGCATTGAAGGAAACAAGTTCCTGCACGGCCGAGATCTATGTGATGGGCGTTGTGCCACAGCTGCACCGGCGTGGAATTGGGCGGGCTTTATTCAGCGCGTTCTATGCTTATGCCAAAACGCAAGGTTATAAATTCCTCCAAGTCAAGACGGTAGACGCTGGATATTATGAATGTTATGACCGGACACGCCGGTTTTATGAAAGCCTGGGGTTTGCCAGGCTGGAAGTCTTCCCCACGCTTTGGGATGCGGCAAATCCCTGCCTTGTTATGATTATGCACGTGCAATAATAAAATCCCGTCTTTAAAAAGACGGGATTTAAATTATATTAATTCCAGTGCGGATTATTGAAATCCGTCGCGGAACCGTTTGCGGCGCTTATAGGTATCATAACGGTCGCGCAGGGAGCGATAGAAACTGGGACCGAAAAAGATAAGGAAATTAATAAGCGACGCCAGGATTGCCGCACGCTCCGGCCATGAGCCGATGATGAAACTCAACAGGAACATGGCGGCGTCGAGCAGCGCCAGCCATTTAATCTTGATCGGGATAAAGAAAAACAGCAGAAGCTGAAAATCCGGATACATGACAGCGAAAGCGAAAAACAGGGACATATTTAAATAATAGTTTGTTGCCGCACCGGAAATAAATCCGGCGATGAGCGTGCCGATCATCCCAAAAAGGTAATAAACATTAAACCAGAAGCTTCCCCATTCCCGTTCCAGCGAGGAACCAATCAGGTAATAAAAATAAAGTGAGAATACGATGAAAAGAAGCGAGCTGTCAGGCGGAAGGAAAATAAAGGTTATAATACGCCAAAACTGCCCGGATAAAAAAGCCTGTGCAGAGAACATGAAGTAGGAATACAGGCTTCGGCCCGTCGCCGCGCCGATGAACAGATCCGCTACAAAGACCATTGCCATCCCTGCGACGATATAAGTCATCAGATTGCGGATGGAAAAGCGCGAAAACCGGTTTTCCAGCTTTGAGAGCCAACGATAGAAAAACATAATGCCTCCAAAATTTTCTGTGCTTTTATATAGTATACCATAAAAAAGAAAAAATTCCCATATAAAAAACGGGAATTTTCTGACTGTGGAAAATTTATATGTATTCTTCAGCGACACTTGTCAAAAACATTTGAATTCCTGTGCTTTTATGCTATAATAGTTTTATCCGGGACGATGAGGCCGTACTTTTTTCGCCGTATACAGGTTTAAATACCTGTATGGGCTGCATACTTTGTTTATATCCCTTTTTTGTGAGGAACGCGCATGAACCTGTTTATTCGTAAAAAAGCGTATATTCTCATGGACCGATATAACGTGCTTGACGATACCGGCCGCGTAATTTACAGCGTGGACGGGAAGCTTGTGCGCCATTTTGGGAAACTGGAGATGCGCGACCGGGCCGGCATTCAGATTCTTGAAATCGAAAAAGGCCCAAACCCCTTTTTTGCATCCTATACCATAGGGGAAAACGGCGCTTCCCGCGCGCAACTCCGGCAGAATTTCAAGCTTTTACCGGATTTTTCCCTTCAATTGGATAACCAGGATTTCACTGTGTCCGGAAACCTGCACGCCTGTGATTTTGAGATCTTGGCAGCCGGCTCCTCTGCCGCCCGAATCCGCAAAAGGAATTTGCGCTGGGGGGACACCTATATCCTCTCGATCCAGAACCTTGAATATGCGCCGGTACTCAGTGCGATAACAGTCTGCCTGGACAATGCATTATTTCATAATTTCCTTTGAGCAATTCATTAAGGCAGTCCTTGGAAGAGACCGCCTTTTCTTTTTGATAATCCAGCCTCATAATCCTGCTGCGCAGGGATGAAACCCAGGAAAAATGCCGATACTGTCTGCATAAAAACTGCCCGTGGAGGTAAGAAAAATGCTGACGTTTGAACAGATCCAACAGGCGCAGGTCCGTATCCGGGATATAGTCCGCTGCACAGACCTCATTCCCGCGCCCCGGCTCATCCCTGGCAGGAATATTTTTCTGAAAGCGGAAAATCTTCAGCTTACCGGTTCTTTCAAAGTGCGCGGAGCATTTAATAAAATTCTTCAGCTAAGCCCACAGCAGCGTGCGCAGGGCGTAATCGCCTGTTCCGCAGGCAACCATGCCCAGGGCGTAGCGTTGGCAGCGCAGAAAAACGGCGTTCGGGCGCTGATTTGCCTGCCGTCTGGCGCGCCAATTTCAAAAATTGAAGCGACCAGATCCTATGGCGCACAGATCTGCCTGGTGGAAGGCGGATATGACGACGCGTACCGCCGGGCACTGGAGCTGCGCGACCTTTATGGTTATATGCTGCTGCATCCGTTTGATGATGAGGTGGTTGTCGCCGGGCAGGGTACGGTCGGACTGGAAATCTATCGTCAAAATTCAGAAATAGAAAATGTCGTTGTCCCAATTGGCGGCGGCGGTCTGATCTCCGGCATCGCCGTGGCTCTGAAACATCTGAATCCGCAGGTTAAGATCTATGGCGTACAGGCCTCGGGCGCACCCTCGATGCAGCATGCGCTGCAAACCGGGCGGATCGAAAGCCTTCCCCGTGCCGTAACACTTGCCGACGGCATTGCGGTCAAACGGCCGGGGGAATTGACCTATGCATTGTGCGCGCAGTATGTAGACGAAATTGTGACCGTCACAGATGATGAAATCTCTGCGGCAATTCTGGCCCTTATGGAACAGCACAAACTGATTACGGAGGGGGCTGGCGCGGCTTCCGTTGCCGCCGTCTTATCCGGGAAAATCCCGGATTCCGGAAAACCGCTCGCCTGTATCCTTTCCGGAGGAAATATTGATGTACAGATCCTGTCCCGTGTGATTGCCCGTGGCCTGCTTGTCAGCGGCAGAAGCTGCCGCCTGTGTATTGAATTAGCCGATAAACCCCGCCAACTTGCGGAAATTTCCCGTATTATTGCCCAACAGGGCGGCAATATCCTTTCTGTACACAACGAACTTTCCGGGGAAGGCGCTGATATCCATAATTCGATTTTGCGCGTCCAGCTTGAAACCCGAAATGCAGAGCATATCCGCAGTATTGAAGCTGCGCTTTGTGCAGAGGGCTTTCAGCTTTATGATTTTTCTTAAATAAGGAGGAGCTTTTATGCCGATATCCTATGATACGCCAGCTGCACCGGCTGCAATCGGTCCATATTCTCAGGCTGTACGTACGGGGAACCTGTTGTTTTTATCTGGGCAGATTCCCATTGTCCCCGGTTCCGGGGAAATTGAAGCGCCGGATATTTCCGGACAGAGCGAGCAGGTCATGCGCAATATTGGGGCAATTTTGGAAGCGGCGGGACTTGGATTTGAAGACGTTGTAAAAACCAGCTGCTTTTTAACAGATATTGCTGATTTTGCAGCGTTTAATACGGTTTATGCCCGATATTTTACCGGGAAGCCCGCGCGTAGCTGCTTTGCAGTGGCAGCACTTCCTAAAAATGCACGTGTTGAAGTCGAAGTTATTGCACAGATAAAAAAGTAAAACCAAGTCTCATTCTCCATAAAAATCTGCCTTTTCTGGATCCGGTAAAGGCAGATTTTTTATGGAGTAAAAGCCTCAAAAACGTCTTATAAGCCTTTATATGTGTTTATAGGCAACACCTCAAAGCAGCTTAAATAATGGTTTCGTCATATCTTCTTGTTTTTTATAATCTTCTGCAACTTGCCCTTGGAAAATCGGGCACCAAAGCGTCAAAATCTGCGGTTCCTGGAAGCTCATAAAATAATAGTAATTATAGCGTTTTTGACGTTTCACAGACAGCTGAATTATAATACTATTTTTTATGCGGAGCCATGCTTTTTTCAGATAGCGAGATTCGTTTTCTTTAGAAAACCCAAGGAAAATCGAAAGAAACAGCCTTGAAATGGATCTTTCCAAGTTTAAAAAGATATGTTTTTCCAGTTTCTTATTTTAGAGATACACTTGCATTGTGTGTTTTATCTATGTTATACTTTAATTAAATGAAAAAGTAAACTGGAGGATCATCGACGTGAAAGCGAAACAAAATGTAGAAAAACCTGCAATAAAAATGCGTAAAACGGTGCTTGACGGCTTGGACTGGGGAACCGACGCATTTGTGGAATCTCATTCAGACAAAAAAACACGCGCACAGCTTCCCGACCATGTCAGCTCAAAAAGCGTGTATAAAGATATTATCAACCTTGCCTGGCCGACTTTTATCGAGCTGATGCTGGCCTCGCTGACTTCGATGGTCGATATGATGATGGTAGGCAATCTTGGCGCATCGGCAATTTCTTCCGTATCCATGGCGACTCAGCCGAAGTTTATCCTGATGACGGTTTTCCAGTCGATGTGTACCGGTTCCACAGCCCTGGTAGCCCGCTGCCGCGGCGCAAATGATCCAGAACGCGCCAACCACTTCATGCGCCAGTCTTTGGCATTGACATTATTCCTGGCGTCGGTTTCCACTGTTTTGGGGCTTGTATTTATTGAACCGCTGATTAAGATCATGGGAAAAGCAGAACCCGAGGTTTTTGCCGGCACGGTTTCTTATCTTCGGATCCAAATTTATTCTCTGATCCCCATGGCGCTGACGTTTTGTATTACGGCCGTCCTGCGCGGTGTTGGGAAAACACGTGCATCAATGGTATACAATCTTATCGCCAATGTTGTAAACGTGGTTTTCAATTACCTGCTCATTGAGGGCCATTTTGGCTTCCCGCGTATGGAGGTTGCCGGAGCCTCCCTGGCTACGGCGATCGGCCAGGTCGTGGCATTTGTTATTGCAATTATAGTAATAACCCGTCCGCACAATTACTTACAGATCCATCTGAGAGACAGTTTTAAGCCGGATATTGCTTCTTTGAAGGAGATTGCAAAAATCGGATTCCCCGCAATGCTTGAAAACGTAATTATGCGCGTCGGCGTCATCATCTTTACCCGTACAGTTGTGGGGCTTGGTACTGTGAAATTTGCCACACACAACGTCTGTATGAACATCAATTCCATGTCCTTTATGACAGGCAATGCGTTCGCCAATGCCGCAACCTCCCTGATGGGGCAAAGCCTGGGCAAAAAACGCCCGGATATGGGGGAAGTCTACGTAAAATATACCCGCAGGCTTGGCCTTTGCTTTGCGGGGCTGCTTATAGTCCTATTTTCCTGTTTCGGCGGCTTTATCGTAAGTCTTTACAATGACGACCCGGAGATTATCGAAACCGGCCGTATCATTATGCTCTTTGTTGCATTCCTCCAGCCTTTCCAGAATTCCCAATTTATTACTGCCGGTTCCCTGCGCGGCGCAGGCGATACCAAATCCATCGCCAAGATTATCATGATTACGACAGTCGGCGTGCGTGCCGGGCTGGCGCTGCTGCTGGTCAATGTGTTGCATTTGGGCCTCTATGGTGCATGGACGGCAATGGTTCTGGATCAGCTTCTGCGTTCCGTTTTGGTTATCCACCGTTATAATAGCGGAAAATGGAAAAAAATCCGCGTGAACATCCACGCATCTTCCAAGGACGTTTCCTCTGAACCGGATCCGAATGATGATGAAGCCGCAGCAGAACTGGAAAACGAATACGTACCCGATCTGCTTTCAGCCGAAATTGAAGATGTGCAAACCGAGGATCCCAGTACTACAGCGCAGGCTATAAAGTAGACTGAAAAGCGGTTGTCTACATTTTGGATTATAACTTCTGCCATAAAGAGGCATGAACATCTGTACACAACCATTATTAGCTCGAAAGGACATCGGATATGGAACTTGAAAGAAAAATCGCCGCTTCTATCCATACGCTTCCCGCCATTGAGGGACCGATCCCTGTAACGCAGGTTTCGCATCCATATTCCGCCATGGCATTTTCCCGCTGCCGGATGAATCTGGCGGCGTACGGATATGTGGAAGAAGAATATTTTCTCTCTGGAACTGCAAATGTTTATGACTTGGACGAAAACGGCAGGCTGTACATAAAGCATGAAGCCGTTGCGTATAAAAACCGGATTTTAGTACGACGTCCAAAAGATATCCGAAATTATTCCGGACGGGTATTGATGGATATTCTCAATGCTTCATCCGGTTACGACATCGAAGATGGATGGGACCGTTTTCATAATTACTGCCTGGACTCCGGCCATGCTTATGTCGGCGTTACATCAAAACCGCTTTGCGTGCAGGCACTGAAAAATTTTGATTTTGCAAGATACCGCAGCCTGAGCTGGCCTTCTGCAGAGCCCGTCCCGCAGCCTGCGGGAAAATATGGATTTGGAAGTATTGAAGGGACCGAAGAAGGGCTTGTCTGGGATATTTTAAGCCAGACGGCTAACTTACTCCGTTGCGGAGGCAAGCAAAACTGCCTGGGCGGCTATTCTGTTAGCTATCTCAACTTATCAGGACAGAGCCAGTCCGGCATGTATTTGAATACCTATACCAGCTGTTTCCACCGGTATTTGAAAACGAAAGATGGCCGAAAGCTGTTTGATACTTATCTCAATATCGTCGGCGTTGCATCTCGGCGGCCTTTATGCCAGACGCCTTTTATGGCGCAAGCTGCGCGGCTTCCAGGCCCCGTAATGGAAAAAGTAGATTCGCCTTATATCTTGATCTCAAGCGAGGGGGATATGTTTTTATTTCGGGGCATGCAGGGGCTTTCCTGGCCGGAAGACAGCGACGCTCCGGATAATAAGATCCGGTATTATGAAATCCCGGGCACGCCGCACACCAACATTATCTGTAAAGTGCTCAATTCCTATGAGGAAACCGATAAGACCGGCGTAATCCGTCCGCCCATCGCACCGGAAACCGTTGAGGGGCTTAACGATACGCCTTTAGAATACTATGTATGTGGTATTCTGGAGCTTCTGTACAAATGGTGGGCGTTTGGTACAGCACCCCCAAAGGCTGCGCGTTTCTCCCGGGATCCGGAAGGCAATCTTGTCCGGGATGCGCATGGGAACGTGATAGGCGGACTGCGTACGCCCTTTGTCGACATACCGGCCGCTTCCTATCTTGGATGTAGTACGAAATTTGAGCAGGGCGCAATGTGCGGAGAGAAAAATCCCTTTTCCTTTGAAAAAATGACTGCGCTTTACGGAAGCCTTGAAGCCTATCTCACAGCGTTCTCCGCTTACGTGAAAGGCCAGGTAGAAGAAGGCTTTATCCTTCCGGCTGACGCGCGGCGTATGATACAGTGGGCAGAGCGTACGGCGGCCCGTTGTAGATGAGGAATTAAAAAAGAAAGGATCAGGACAATGGATAAACAATTATGGAGCCATTTCATCAATGCGGTTGCAGGCTCACGGATGACAAATATCATCATCAGTCAAAACGGCGAGCGCATTGCCGAGCATCATTTTGACGAGGAACATCGCCGCAATATTTACTCGGCAACCAAAAGTTTTACTTCTGCTGCCATTGGAATTGCCGTCAAAGAAGGGTTGCTTTGCGTCGAAGAAAATGTTGTTGACTGTTTTCCGGATGAGCTCCCGAAGGAAATCCCAGAAAATCTCCGGAAGCTGAAGCTTGAACATTTACTTACTATGACCGTTGGTCAAAAAGAGTCCTATCTGATGGGCGGACAGCGCCCATTTCTGGATGAAGAGGATTGGGTTCGTTATCTGCTTTCCAAGCCTTTTGATTATACACCAGGGACAGTTTACCACTATACCAATTTTGGGCCTTATCTGCTGGGCGTGCTGATTTCCCGGCGTGCAGGATGCACATTGAACGACTACCTCACCCCTCGCCTATTCCAACCCCTCGGCATCCGGCGAACAAGCTGGGAGGTTGATCCTCGCGGCTATAATTTCGGTGCTGGTGGATTGTTTCTGTGCACGTCGGAAATGCTCCGTTTTGGAGAGCTTTTTCTGAACGGAGGTACATATAATGGACGGCGTATTCTGACCCAGGAATGGATATGCAAAAGCAAGACACCATATATCAAACTGGAAAACGATCCGCTTGGACGTGAAGCATTCGGCTACTTTTTCTGGACTGGCCCACAGGGCAGCTATTCTGCCAACGGCAAGTATGGCCAGTATATTATCATCTTGGATGCCCAAAATGCTGTTATTGCGATCAACGCCGAATCCAGGCAGCCACTGGATTTTCTCCGTCCTCTTAGGGATATGATTATTCCCGCGCTGTAGATAAAAGCTGTTTTTGGTTATCTTCAAATAAATTTTTTGATGAGGTGAAAAAATGGCGCAGACAGATCTTTTGTTCCCAAATGGGCGGCTTCGGGCCCTGACGCTCAGCTATGACGACGGTGTGGAAACAGATATCCGGATGATGGAGATCCTTGACCGCTACGGAATCAAATGCACTTTTAACCTCAATTCCGGGCTTTATGCGCCGGAGGGTACTGCATATCCCGCCGGGACAATCCATCGCCGCATGAGCCGCAGCCAGATTGACGCTGCTTACCATGCGCCGCATGAAATTTCTACGCACGCGCTGACGCATCCTTTTATTGACCGGATGCCGGACGCGCGTATTGCCTATGAGATTGTCAAAGACCGCGAAAACCTGGAAGCGCAGTTTGGTTGCATTGTTCGCGGGCACGCCTATCCTTACGGCGTATTTGACGACCGGGTTGTACAGATTTTAAAGGACAGCGGCATTGCATATGCCCGTACGGTTATTTCCTCCCATCGCTTTGACTTGCCGCGCGACTGGCTCCGCCTGGAGGCTACCTGCCATCATAATGATCCGGCGCTCTCAGAGCTAATGGAAAAATTCCTGGCTGACGATCCCCGCCCCAAGGCCAAGTTCTTTTATATCTGGGGCCACAGTTATGAATTCGATCAATATGACAACTGGGAATTGTTGGAAAATATTGCGCAAACGCTTGGCCGCCGTAAAGACGTCTGGTACTGCACCAATATGGAAGCTTATACCTATATAGAAGCCTACCGCCGCCTTATATTTTCCGTGGATGGGACACGGGTACATAACCCGAGCGCTCAGGAAATTTATTTCTGTCATGAGGGGAAGGTATTCCACATCATGCCGGAAGAAACGCTCTCCCTTTCCTGATAAACTCGATCATTCGAAAAAACGCCGTACAGAAAGTGTTTTCTGTACGGCGTTTTTTCCCGGTTCGAGGCGGTAGGCAAAGCTATGAGAGGCTTATAACATATATCCCGGCAAGGAATTCTGCCGGAAAAGCCGCGGCCAACAGCCGCATACCACCGCGCTCCGTCTCATTTTTAAAGCCTGCTTTCAGCTGCCTTGCAATGGCCGCGGCGATTTCCGTGCTTCGGGATTTGCGCAGCTCGGCCAGCACCTGATTTGTCTTTTCTCTTCCCTCCCCTGCATTCTGAAGGACTTTCTCCAAGCTGTCTTTGGGGATCGTGCAGTCCGTATACCGCCGTACAATTTCCGCGTCAAATTCCATCCCCGTATACGGCCTTGCTGGATCCAGCTCGAATATCCGCCCTGCATTTTCCGCCAAACGTACCGGCGAATCATTTTCCTTGCCGCTATGGTATCTGTACAAGGTTTTCAGATACGCTGCAGTACGTTTCGCCATCAGGGCATAGGTTCCTTTTGACAGCAATCCGTCATGCTCCTGCGGGGCAAGCAGGCGCAGCTTTTGGCATGCAATGCGTGCTGTATGTCCGGCTGCATGCGAAAATCCGGGTGCAAACGCATACAGTACGCCTTCATATTCGTTATAGTGCTTTAATGCATCCAACCGGCCCAACTCAAACAGGCGTTGTGTGAGTTCCGGTTTAAAAAACAGTTCGCTGCCAAGATCCCATTCCGGTTCAATCCTGGAAACCTTCGCCCGGTGTGTACTGCGGCGCAGGCCGACCGCATGCGTATCCACGGCCAGGATTTCCCGCGCGCCAAGATCTTCGGCAAATTCACAGGGAACCGTGTCGTAATATCCCCCGTCAATATAATAAGCATCTTCAATTTTACAGGCACGTACGGCTGGGAAAATCGCGGCGGACGCCATCAGCCAGTCAATCAGGGTTCCTTTTTTCATCCGCTTCAGACTTTGGCAAACGCCCCGCATATCCCGCAGCGACATACAGACCACCCCCAACTCTATGCCGCTTTTCCGGATTCTGTCTTCGTCCACATAGCATTCCAATATTTTGCGCAGCGGTTGGGCATCGGCGCCCATGTGGATCAGCGCTTCGCGCCCAATTGCATTCATCACGCGAAGTTTTTCCGAAAATTCTCCAATATCCTCCCCCGTCTTTGCCTGTATGGCAAAGACCTGGTCGGTAGTTATGTTTTTCCACATACGGTATGCGTTTTCATATTCCCCCTGCGCATAAATCGCCGCATTCAGCGCGCCGACACTTGTCCCAACCACAAGGTCAGGCCGGTATCCATACAGCTGCAGTACGTTCCAAACGCCTATTTCATAGGCACCGAGAGCACCGCCGCCGCCAAAAACCAGTGCTTTTTTGACTTTTTCCATGATTATCCGCTCCTATCCCATATTTCCCGCATGTTTTTTCATGCAAACCTGTTGATTTTCCAATCCCTTTCCTTTATAATAACCGTTGTGCTTATGATTTTATAATTTTCATATACTGGAGGTTATCTTATGTCCGGACATTCCAAATGGAATAATATTAAACGCAAAAAAGAAGGCGCCGATGCCGCACGCGCGAAAATCTTTGCAAGGATCGGCAAGGAGATTGCAATTGCTGTCCGCGACGGCGGCCCGAATCCGGATTCCAATAACCGCCTGCGCGATGTTATTGCAAAAGCGAAAGCCAACAACGTGCCCAACGATAACATTAACCGTATGCTGCAGAAGGCGTCCGGCGCCGATACGGCAGACTATTTTTCCATAACTTACGAGGGCTATGGCCCAGGCGGCGTTGCTTTGATTGTAGAGACGCTGACTGATAACAAAAACCGTACCGCCAGCGACGTGCGTCACCACTTTGACAAGTACGGCGGAAATATGGGGGCAACCGGCTGCGTATCCTGGCAGTTTTCTCAAAAGGGCGTTATCGTAATCGACGGAGAGGAACTGGAAGAAGATGAGGTTATGATGGAAGCCATTGATGCGGGCGCGGATGATTTTTCCGCAGAAGACGGAATTTTTGAAGTATATACCAAGCCCGACGATTTCACCGCGGTCAGTACTGCGCTGGAAGAAAAAGGGTATACCTTCATGTCTGCGGAAATAGCAATGGTTCCGGCCACCTATGTCAAGCTCTCAGATGAGAAAGATATCAAGAATATGGAGAAAATGCTGGAAGTCTTGGAAGACTGCGACGACGTGCAGAATATCTGGCACAACTGGGACAACGACTAAGGCGTCCTGTCCGGCTTTTCCATAGACATTATATTGCTTTAAGAAAAGCGAGTTTGGTTTTCTTTGTCTTTTTAAAAATTTCAGGCCGAAACGCCCGAAGTTCTCCTTTCCCGAAAAACAAAACATAAACAATTGTCATCTTATGCAGGTATTATATCATAATACCTGCATATTACCAATAGGATGCAATATTTCCAAATATGTTCAGGAACACAAAAGGAGCATGCTATGATCAGACTCTTTAAAACCCACCGTATCCGGCAGGGAGAGGAATTGGATGGGCTTTGGGATCTCCATATGGACGGTGTTGAAAAATCATACCGGCTCCCCGTCCCGTCTTGCTGGGAACAGCATCCCGATTTTCTCCGGTACCGGGGTGTGGGAACTTATACCCGGAAAATTACATTGGCACAGATGGAAAATCTGCATCTGGAATTCAAAGGCGTCAGCCATACGGCCGACGTCTTTCTGGACGGACACCAAATTACCCACCACTATAATGCTTATACTCCGTTTTCGGCGGTCATTCAAAACGTTTCAGCCGGGGAGCATATATTGCGTGTTGTGGTAGATAATCGCTTTACTGCGGATAGCGCTTTACACATCCCTAACGATTATTATACATATGGCGGCATCATACGGCCTGTGTGCCTTGAATATCTTCCCGACGTTTATATCCGGAAGGTGCATTTTACGCCCGTTTGGATAAATGGTATATGGCACGGTGAAATTGAAATCAGCCTGTGCAATCTTTCACAAAAAGATTATCGTGCTTCGCTCTGTATCACATTAAATGGACAGTCCATACATGCAGATGCATATCTCGAAGCCAGCAAAGAACGTATTGTCCATTTATCTCATGCGTTCCCCAGCGTCCGGGAATGGTCGCCGGAGCACCCAAATCTGTACATGCTTAACAGCGTTGTTTATATTGAAGGGAAAGAAATAGACGATTTCATCGAGCGCGTGGGATTCCGCCGGATAGAAATACAGGGTACCCGCCTTCTGCTCAACGGAAACCCCATATTTTTAAAAGGCTTTAACCGGCATGAAGACTATGCTTCCGACGGCTGCGCTGTCAGTTTCCAGCATATGGTACAGGATATGGATTTGATGCAGGATATGCATGCAAATGCAGTTCGTACCTGCCATTATCCCAATGACGAACGTTTTCTTGATCTGTGTGACGAACGGGGGATATTGGTCTGGGAGGAAAGCCATGCACGGGGGCTAACGTTGCCGGATATGCAAAATCCAAATTTTGAACGGCAGTGCGCAGACTGTATCCATGAAATGGTAGAAAATCATTATAACCATCCTGCCATTATTATCTGGGGAATTTTAAATGAATGCGCTTCGGAAACCGAAGAAGGCAGGCGTATGTATGAAAAACAATATGCACAGCTGCAAAGTTTAGACGCTTCGCGGCCTGCTACATCGGCAACCTGCCGTCACTTCAAGGATATCTGCCTCGACCTTCCAGACATTGTTTCTTATAACTTATACGCAGGATGGTATGAGGATTCGCCGGCAGCAGAGCGTAACCGGCAGGAAATTGACTGGATCCGTGAATCTGGCGGCGCCAATAAACCCATTATCGCCAGTGAATTTGGCGCAGGAGCCAATTATGGGTTCCGGGACCGTTCACATTGTAAATGGACCGAAGAGTATCAGGCTGATGTACTTCGGGATCATTTAAATTATTATCTAAATGATCCAAATGTCAGCGGCGCTTTTATTTGGCAGTTTGCCGATTGCCGCGTAAGCGAAGAGGTCTGGTTTGCCAAGCGGGCTCGTTGCCATAATAACAAGGGCGTTGTAGATGAATACCGGCGCCCCAAACTTGCCTATGACGTCGTAAAGGAAATGTTTGCAGTAAAGACTGGTAATACCTGATTCTTAGAAATAACCATATAGAATATAAGCGGAGGAACTATGATAAAACCGAACCGATTCATCGGCGACAAACGCTTTTATGCCGCAGTTGTCGCCGTAGTCCTGCCTATTATTATCCAAAATACCATTACAAACTTTGTCAGTTTTCTGGACAATATTATGGTCGGCCGTGTCGGGACAGAGCAGATGTCCGGCGTATCCATTGCAAACCAACTGGTTTTTGTTTTTAACCTGTGTATTTTCGGCGGCCTTTCCGGCCCCGGGATTTTTGGCGCACAGTTCTTCGGCCAAAAAAACCATGAAGGCGTGCGGCACACCTTCCGGTTTAAGCTTTATGTCGTATTGATTGTGTCTGCCATTGGAATTACAGTTTTTTCTGTTTTTGGGCCACAGCTTCTGTCTTTGTACATGAATGAAACCGGGGATGGGAGCGATTTGCAGCTCACCTTTGAGAGTGCGAAAAGCTATTTAAATATAATCATCTGGGGACTGCTTCCCTTCGGGTTGGTACAAACCTATGCAACCAGCCTGCGTGAAACCGGCGAGACCCTGCTTCCAATGCGCGCCAGTATTACTGCCGTACTGACAAATCTTGTGTTTAACTACCTGTTGATTTTCGGTAAATTCGGTTTTCCACAGATGGGAGCGTCAGGCGCCGCGCTAGCTACGGTCTTATCGCGTTATGTGGAACTTATATTTGTAGTAATCGGTACACATACAAAGCTTTATAAATTTCCCTTTTTCAAAGGTGTATACAGAAGCCTGCGCATCCCGTTGGATCTGGCCAAGAAAATTACCCTCAAGGGAATCCCCCTTCTTCTAAACGAAGGACTTTGGTCAATGGGAATGGCGACATTAACGCAAAGCTATTCCCTGCGCGGATTATCTGTAGTTGCCGCATTCAATATTGAAAGTACAGTTTTCAATATTTTCTCCGTTGTATTCATGTCCATGGGCAACGCTGTTTCCATCATGGTCGGACAGGCGCTTGGCGCAGGAAACGCGGAAGAGGCTAAAACAACCGACTACCGTCTATTTACCGTGGCCATTTTCTCCTGTTTTGTGATGGGGGTTTTGCTGTTTGGGGTTTCCCGTTATATCCCTTACATATACAATACGACCGATACCGTCCGGTCGCTGGCTACAATACTGATCCGCGTCTGCGCCTGCTGTATGCCGCTGTATGCATTTTCGCATTGCGCTTACTTTACCCTGCGTTCCGGAGGGAAAACGATACTGACCTTTTGCTTTGACAGTGGATATACTTGGCTGATCAGCGTCCCGATCGCATTTGTACTGACACGCTTTACCAATTGGGATATTGTCCTCATTTTCATCTGCGTAGAACTGGCAAACCTGATCAAGGCTGCTTTCGGGTTTATCCTGGTGAAAAAAGGCATATGGATCCGCAATATTGTTGATGATATTGCGTCGGAAAAACCGGCGGATATTCTTCCGGTCTCGCCTTCTACGCTCCCGGAAAGCTGAATTTCAGACGTTTAACTACTGCTGCAACCATTAAAGAAACAGCAGCGCCGCCGGCTTAGACAGCCGGCGGCGCTGCTGTTTTAAACCCTGTCATAGCTCCCAGCCCTTCCCACATTTCTTTTATACTGCTGTACCGGATGGAGGAATTCCGCCGCGGGTTCCTGGATAAGAGGGACAATGTGCGCACTGCTGCGCAGCCGCTCCGCCTGCTCCATATTTCCCAGCCACTGTATCGCCTGCCCGGCATGCAGTACCAGCGGCATACGCATGTGCACCTCAGATACAGGAGCACATGCTCTGGTGGTAACAATGACAAAACGTGAATCTTCTGCTTTTTCCTGATAAATTCCCGCCATATAGAGAATTTCATTTTCTCTTCCGCGGAAAAAACAGCGCTCGCCGCTCTGTGAATTCCACTCATAAAAGCCGGCTGCCGGAACAAGACAGCGACGAAGGCGATAGGCGTCCCGGAACAGGTTTTTTTCCTCCAGCGTCTCCGCTCGCGCATTGAAAATTACAGCGGAGCGCTGCATGGGAAACCCCCAGCGCATGGCTTCCGCGGAAACGTGCCCATCTTTCTGAACAAAAACCGGCGCCAGATCTGCCGGCCGGATCTGCCGGGCTGCCGGGCGCGCCTGCGTATAAGGTGCAATTTCAAAAAACACCGCATCCTTCCACGCCTCAAAAGTAAGATATCTTGCACACATATTCGTTCCCTCCTGCATTATTTGGCCTCTACAAACCATCTGTCGTCTTCATAAAAAAGATATCGCGTTTTTCCGGATATGACACAGCTATACCGTATCCCCATTCCGCCGGCTTTCAGCGACGCCCGCCTTCTTTTGTCCAGAACCCGATCCACACAAAAGCGCCTCCCATCCTCCCAGAGAATGGATAAGGGCTCTACCGCCCCTTCCCGACTGTGTTTTGCCAACACCTCGACATAAACCCGTTCCATTTTTTCAGCTCCTTATGCTTCCACGGCGCGCCTTTACGGCGCCGCACTACCATACTATACGCCGGCCCCAGGGAACCGGGCGATATCTTCCTGGCGCAGCGTCATGGTTGTAATTTCAGGAGCTGTCATCATCGAGGCGCGGCACAGGATTCCATTCCCGAAACGTCTCCGGATTTCATCCGACGTTTCTTCCAATTTTGCCATACGTTCACGTTTGCGTTCACATCCAAAAAAATCAAGCTGCACATTTTGCTCTTCTTCCAGGTCCGTCACCCGAACGCCGATAGACCGGATCGGACGCTGCCAGTCGTAATTTTTTTGGAACAGGCCGAATGCCGCCTGCGCGATTTCCCCAGACAGCTGGGTCGGACGTCCAATGCAGCGTTGCCGTTCAAAGCTGTGCAACATGCAGTCGCGTACACTGAGTACAACGGTACGCCCCCAAAGGCGGTTTGTCCGGAGCCTGTGCGCAACGCTGTCGGACAGGCGGTAAAGCACAAGCCTGACATCCTCGTCGCAGAGCAGGTCACGCGGCGTTGTCGTTGAATTTCCAATAGACTTGATCTCTCCCTGCATATCCTTTGGTGCAACTGGGGCGCTGTCCAGCCCGTTAGCATATGACCATAACATATCCCCCCATTTCCCCATAGACGCATGCAGCAACGCCTTATCGTAACAGGCCAGATCGCCGATAGTTTCAATTCCCAGCCGGGAAAGCCGGCCTGCTGTTGCCCGGCCGACAAAAAGAAGCGAAGATACCGGTTGAGGCCAAACAAGGCTTTGATAATTATCCTCACGCAGCACGGTTGTAGCGTCTGGTTTTTTCATATCGCTGCCCAATTTGGCAAAAATTTTGTTGAAACTGACGCCGACGGACGCCGTAATCCCCAATTCGGTCCGAATTTTCTCCCGCAGCGTATCTGCCGCTTGGATGCTGTCCTCCGCGCCAAAATGCGTCACATCGATCCAGGCTTCATCCAAACCGAAACTCTCCACGCGGTCGCTGTACTGGCTGTAAATATCCATAGCCATTCGGGAAAATTTCAAATATTTCTCCATATCCGGACGTACAACGACAAGCTGTGGGCACCGCCGCCTGGCCTGCCAGAGTACTTCCCCGGTTCGGATCCCATATTGGGTTTTTGCAATTTCATTTTTGGAAAGCACAATACCATGGCGCGTCTGCTCATCTCCGCCAACTACCATTGGGATATCCCTCAGCGCGGGGTTAAACATACATTCCACAGAAGCGTAAAAGTTGTTCATATCCACATGCAGGATCCATCTTGCCATCTAATCCACCAAAAACATTTGTTCGATCTGGGATAATTCTATTTTATTATAGAACATTTGTTTTGTCAATGGCTTTTTTATCTTTTTTTTGAAACTTCCGAACCCCTTCTCCGTCCAATAAATGGAGTCTTGATTTTTCCTCCAGATATTACTATAATAGGATATATATCTGTAAAATCCGGACGATATCCGATGCCTTTTTATTTTTTTGAAGTTGTTTTTATATTGATTTCCCCGTAATAAGGAAAGAATTTTATGAACGAACGCAATAAGCTAAAACAAAATAAGATTTTACGAAATATTACGTTGGCTTTGTTGGTCATTGCGCTGGTAACCGCAGCTGCGCTGGCGACCTGTATTATTACCGTGTATTTTACCCAGCGGGCACAGGAAAAGGCGCAGGCGGAATCGGAAGATGCCCTGGTTTACATCGAAAACAACCAGGGCGCGGGACGCCGAAATGAAGCGTCAATCCTGAACGCTTCAAAGCAGGAGCAGCCTGATGAGCCTGCGAATACGCCGCCTTCTTCTGTGACTGTGGATGATTTCCAGATAAATGACTCGCTTGCTGTCTTGGATCCAGGCATTGATATCTATTCCACCAGCGCTGTGATGATTGAGCGGGAAAGCGGACGGACAGTTTATTCCAAAGAACCGATGCGCAGCACCTATCCGGCCTCTCTGACAAAAATTATGACGGCAATTGTGGGGCTGGAGCTTTGCCCGGATTTGAATGCAACGGTGCACATTACGGATGCAATGCTTTCCGGTTTGCTGGAAGCCGACGCGTCTGTGGCCGGCTTCCTGTCCGGTGAAGAGGTACAATATATTGATCTGTTTTACGGCCTGATGCTGGCTTCCGGCGCAGACGCCGCCAATGCCATCGCGATCAGCCTTTGCGGAAGCACAGATGAATTTGTCATACGCATGAACGATATGGCCCTGAAACTGGGAATGGTTTCCACCAACTACACTAATGTTACCGGGCTGCATGATGTAAAAATGCGCACAACTGCTGCCGACATTGCTTTGCTGCTGGACTACGCGCTGGATAACGAAACCTTCCGCAATATTATTACCAAGCAGAGCTACACGACTGCCGCAACCAATATGCACGAAAACGGCCTGACCGTCTATGGGACCATGTTTTCTATGCTTCCGCAGACGGAGTTTGATAACGGCGCGGTAATCTTGGGAGGCAAGACCGGTACAACCACGCCGGCCGGCCAATGCCTTGCCAGCTTCGCAAGTCTGGATGGGCAAGAATATATCCTAGTTACGCTGGGCGCGTTTGGGTATGGCGAAGGGGAACGCTACAATATTTCCGATGCAATGACGCTTTACAGTCTGCTGACAATCCCGAACAATTAAAAAAACGGCTTTCCGTTTAGATCAGACGGAAAGCCGTTTTTTTAAAATATCTTATAAAAATTTTTATGGATTTTGCGCAGTTTATAGCCGCAGTGCTTATAAAATTCATGTGCGCCGGCGCGCTCAACACCGGAACCGAGCCGTATGCCTGCGCAATGTTCTGCCTGCGCCCAGGATTCCAGCGCTTCCAGCAGCATACGTCCAATCCCAAGTCCTTGATATTGCGGCAAAACTGCCAGCGCCATGATATTTTTCACAGGATCAGCATATGTGCATTCATAATGCGCACCGTGAATGTAGCCGACTACTGCATCATTCAGACAAGCCACAAAAAGACGATCCTGGCCGCTGTGCAGCAATGTCTTCAGGCAAATGCGTGTTTTCTCCAGCGGATATGGATAACCGAGCGCATCACGGTTAACAGCATGGACAGCGTCTGCATCGTCTTCCCGCGCCAGGCGGATCTGTATATTTACCATACAGTCCTTGCTCCTTATTTCCCCGAACTGCCCAGGCGTCCCGCTCTGCGCGCAGAATCGATGGCCAATATTTCTTCCACAGATGCCGCTCGTGCGCAAAACGCTGCAAGCGGAACAAAGACCGCCTGGCAGATGGCCTTTTCATAGGGATAGCGGATAAAGTCCTGAAGTTCCGGTGCAGCGTCATACGCTGCTTTTACAATTGCCAGCGGCTGCTCGTTGAGATTCGTCAGCGCGATCATCCACTCCCCCCGGTATCCGCTGTCGATTACGCCCGCGCGTTGTCCAAATCCACGGATGCCGGTGCTGCCGCGCTCCTTCAGAATCGCAACATAATTTTCCGGAAACGCACTGATAATTCCTGAGGGAATCAAGTCGGTCTGATGCGGCATCAAAATGCGGTAAGGTTCATCAAAACAGGCGTAGATATCGTATCCGGCATCTTCCGCGCGTTTTTGCGGGATGTGTGCGCCTTCGCGCAGCGCGGCAAAGAGGATTTCCTGCATTACAGCTTTTTCCCTTTCACAATATTGTTGAATTTTTTCATCATAAACGGATCCTGCATTGCCTTGGGCGGCAACGGCGGCAATTTCCCAACCTCAACTGTCAGCGCATCCCCGTCAAACATAAACTTGAGATCCTGATGCAGCGGCTGGCTAAGACTACGCAGCGTCACTGTAAGGACGCCCTCCCGATTGACAAACGCAGCTGCTGTCCCGCGCGTTTGTTCGCTGAGCGGGGACTTGTAAGGCGTGGTATTGGTCATTGCACCGATGGTAAATTGATTACGTAGCCAACGGCCGGCGCCGGCGCGGATACCAAAATGTGTACTGCCATTGGAAAACTGTATGCACAGATTTTCCGGTTCATTGATAAAACGTACAGAATGCAGCCCAAAACGGTTTTCCTCAAGCAAATAATAATTATCCGCTTCAAATTGCGGTGCTTGCGTCTTTTCCAGGGTATAAAAATCCCGGGCCAGCGCGACCGGATCGCAATTGCCTTCGAAATCGCCAAACACCTCGTCGGACAACTCTGTCAGAATATCAACGACGTTTTGCAGGTTCCCTGATTCATTAAGACCCGCCACCACCATGTTTTTATCCGGCATGATAATCGAATACTGGCCGCTTGCACCGTCGGCACGGTAGCCGCCGCGCGAGTTGCGCCAAAACTGATAGCCATAACCGCTGTTCCAGTCTATCCAATTATTAAATCCTCGATTATCTGCATGTACAGAAGACGCGGCTTCTACCCATTCTTCCGACAAAATCCGCCGGCCGTTCCACATACCGCGGTTTAAATATAAAAGGCCGAGCTTCGCGGCGTCATCACAGGAGCCATGGAAGCCTACCCCACCCTGAATTGTGCCGTCATGCGTAGTAAACCAGTAAATATCCCGCATATTCATATAGCGGAACATCTTCATATCCAGATAGTCAAAAACGGAATAACCGGTAACTTTTTTCACAATGGCCGCGAGGAAAGTCGTTGCTCCGGTATCATAATGAAAATGCGTACCCGGCTCATATTCAAAATTCCCATCCAAAAATGCCGCGACAACATCTTCCGCCGGGCTCACCTTGGAAAAGCTCTCCCGGTGCAGGCCAGAATCCATCGCCAGCACATGCCCAACGGTACATTTCGCCATATTTTCACTGATCTCATCTGGGCACTTATCCGGGAACAGGTCTACAATGCGGTCGTTAACCGAAACAAGCCCCTCGTCGCATGCAAGTCCGACCGCAGTGGAAACAAAGCTCTTTGAAAGGGAATAATAATGTGTCTTATCGGTACAGTCATACGGAGGCAAAGACATACGGATAAGAAGTTCATTATCCTTATATACCTCGAATGCATGAAGGTCCACATTTTTGCGCTTTGCTTTTTCAAACAGGCGGGAAATCGCCATCGGGTTGACCTTCTGGTTTATATAGGGCATTGCCAAAGAAGGAATGCCGTCGAGCGGGAAAACAAGCTGCTGCATGGTTGTACGCTCCTTTTTCATATTTTAGATAAATTATACCATGTCCCCCGTCCTGTGTAAAGCAAGCGCTTTATACAGGGCCGCGAAAGACAAAAAGTGCTTTTTATCTTCGTTTATATGGAAATTTTGGCGTTTCTTTGGAATTCCAAACGTTATCTGAGGAATTTTTATTTCAACATTTTCCGCGCGGGTCTTGTAGAAAGTTTATAATTGCGTTATACTAATATTATATATAGGGATTGCGCCGGAAGGGACATACCCACAGGCTTTTATCAGCGTTTTTCCGGTGAAATATGGAGAAAGCTATGAATATACTGCACGTAAAGTATGCTGTTGAAATCTCAAAAACCAAATCCATCAGCAAAGCCGCCGAAGCATTGTACACCACCCAGCCCAATTTAAGCCGGGCGATCAAAGAGTTGGAGGAGACGCTGGGGATTATTATTTTTAAACGTACGCCAAGCGGCATCATTACAACGCCAGAGGGGGAGGAATTCCTTCAATATGCAAGAAGCATTATCTCCCAACTGGAAGAAGTGGAACAGAAGTATGTCAATGACCGGGAACGGCGCCAGCGTCTGTCCGTCTATGTTCCCCGTTCCACTTACATTTCTTATGCACTTGTTGAATTTGCCCGGCGGCTTGATTTAAAATGCCCGGCAGAAATTTTTTATAAAGAGACAAATGCCACAGAAACCATCAGCGCGGTCGCCAAAGAAGACTGTAATCTGGGGATTGTTCGCTACCAGGAAAATTTTGACCGGTATTATAAAGACCTCTTCAACGATAAAAAGCTGACTTTTGAATCTGTTGCCGATATTCGCTATAACTTATTGATGTCCGCCGGGCATCCCTTAGCCGGAAAGACCGGTATTGTATTGGCTGATTTGGCCCCTTATGTCGAAATTGCGCATGCAGATACCTATGTTCCATCCCTTCCGCTGGCGGATATCAAAAAAGAAACCTTTTTGGAATCTGTTGACAAACGGATTTTTGTCTTCGAACGTGCCAGCAAATTTCTGCTGCTGCATTCAGTCCCTGTGACATTTATGTGGGCGGCGGCAATTCCCGATGAAATCCTAAAAATGTACGGGCTCGTTCTGCGCCCATGTCAGGATTTTAAAAAAGATTACAAGGATATGCTGATTTTCCGCAAAAATTACCAGCTCAGCGAGCTGGATAACATTTTTATTACAGAGCTTTGTGAGGCAAAACGCAAATATCTTTGATGCTTTTGCAAACCCTTTGCGATCTGCGTATATCGATAGAAATATATCAATATAAGGTTTCGGCATTTTACAAGCGGCTTTTCTTTTGCTAGACTATATTCTAGTAAAGTTTGCGTATTAACAAATCATGCGGTGGCAGCAACTGAAAAGGGAGTGGAAGATCGTGAATCTGGAACGAATCCTGGCGGTACGGACCTCCAAAACGGTTTACCGGGATGGTAACATGGCGATTAAAGTATTTGACGCAGACTATTCCAAAGCAGATGTTCTCAATGAGGCGCTCAACCAGGCCAGGGTGGAAGAAACCGGGCTTCCGGTTCCGAAAATTCTGGGCGTCAGCGTACTGGAGGGCAAATGGGCGATTTGCTCTGAATTTATTAAAGGTAAGACTTTGGCGCGGCTGATGCAGGAAGAGCCGGAAAAATATGATGAATACCTCGCGCTTTTTGTAGACCTTCAAATGCAGGTGCATTCCAAAAGAGCGCCGCTTTTGGGGAAGCTGCGCGATAAGCTGAACCGGAAAATCCTTGACGCCGACCTGGACGCAACGCTTCGCTATGATCTGCATACGCGGCTGGATCAAATGCCGCGTCACAGCAAGCTGTGTCATGGGGATTTCAACCCTTCGAACATCATCCTCTCCGACAACGGGCCTTATATCCTGGACTGGTCGCATGCAACCCAGGGGAACGCCTCTGCAGATGTGGCAATTACCTATCTTGAATTCTGGCTCTCCAACGAATTTGAGCATGCGCAGGTATATCTTGACCTCTTCTGCAAAAAAAGCGGTACAAACGCAGCGTATATAAGCGGGGTAGATCCGGCAAATATAAAAAAATGGCTGCCCATTGTTGCGGCAGCCCTATCCATCCGGGCCCGCCCGCAGGACCGGGAACGGCTTTTGTCCTGGGCCAGTGCAATGGATTATGAATAAAAAAGGATGGTGCTTATGAAGATAACGGTTTGTATCGGCAGTTCCTGCCATCTTAAAGGCTCACGCCAGATCGTCGAAAAACTTCAGAAGCTTGTTTCCGACCACGGCCTAAAAGAACAGATTGAACTGGCGGGTACATTCTGCATGGGACAATGCCAAAAAGGCGTTTGTGTGGATTTGGATGGGTCGGTTCATTCGATTTCCCCAGAGACGGTGGAAAAATTCTTCAATGAAGAAGTACAGACAAGGATGTAAACTATGATTGTTGAAATTTGTGTCGGAAGTTCCTGCTACCTTAAAGGTTCGCAGGATATCGTTCAGATGTTTGAGGAAGCGCTGGAAGCGCATAAGCTCAAAGACGAAGTTACATTGACCGGCAGCTTTTGCATTGGACGCTGCAACCGGACCGGCGTTACGATCCAGATTGACGGGGAAGTGTTTACCGGTGTTACCCGTGAAGGATTCCGGGAATTCTTCCAGAAAAACATACTTGCCAAACTTGAACAGGGGGTATAAAAATGGCTGAATTTTTGAAGCTTAAGAAATCCAACTGTAAAAACTGTTATAAATGCCTGCGCAACTGTCCGGTAAAGGCGATCCGCTTTTCCGGGAACCAGGCGCATATCGTAACTGAAGAATGTATTCTCTGCGGACACTGCTTTGTAGTCTGTCCGCAAAATGCCAAGCAAATAGCCGACGGGACAGAAGCGGTCAAAGTACTCATCCAGTCGGGAGACCCGGTCTTTGTCAGCATAGCTCCGTCGTTTATCGCCAACTATGACGGCGTCGGGATCGAGTCCATGCGCAAAGCCCTGAAAAAGCTGGGCTTTTACGATGCGGAAGAGACTGCGATCGGCGCAACAATTGTAAAAAACCAGTATGACTCGCTTCTTGCACGCGGGGACAGGGACATTTTGATTTCCTCATGCTGCCATTCCGTAAACCTCCTGATCCAAAAGCATTTCCCGCGCTGCCTCCCTTATCTTGCCGACGTGGTCTCGCCAATGCAGGCACATTGCCTGGATATCAAAAAACGCTATCCCAATGCCAAAACCGTCTTTATTGGGCCCTGTGTTTCTAAAAAAGATGAGGCTGACAGCTATCCAGGAATTGTAGACGGTGTGCTGACCTACGAAGAGCTCACTGCCTGGATGAAAGCTGAAGGGGTAGAACCGGAAGCGAACATGGATGCACAGGAAAAAAGCCATGCCCGCCTTTTCCCTACCACCGGCGGTATACTGAAGACAATGGCCCTTGCAGAACCGGATTATACATATCTTGCCATTGACGGTGTGGAAAACTGCATGGCGGCCCTGCGGGATATCGAAGATGGAAAACTTCATAAATGTTTTATTGAGATGTCCGCCTGTGTTGGCAGCTGCATTGGCGGCCCGGTCATGGAAAAGTACCACCGCTCTCCAGTACATGATTATGTTGCCGTGTCCAAATATGCAGGAAAAGAAGATTTTGATATCCCGGATCTGCCGGAATTACAAAAAATCAAGCATTTTACTTACCTTGAGCACCGTGTAAACCAGCCTTCGGAATCAGAAATCACAGCAATTCTGAGACAGATGGGCAAAACCAAACCGGAAGACGAACTGAACTGCGGATGCTGCGGCTATAATACCTGCAGGGAAAAGGCCGCTGCGATTTTCCAGGGGAAAGCCGACATTTCCATGTGCCTCCCCTTCCTGAAGGAACGTGCGGAAAATTTCTCCGACAACATTATCAACAATACGCCAAACGGGATCATTGTATTGAATGAAAATCTGGAGGTCCAGCAGATTAACCGTGCCGCGCTGAAGATTATGAATATCCCACGCATTTCCGATGTCATGGGCGAACCGGTTATCCGAATCCTGGACCCGAAGGTTTTCCTTGACGTACAAAACTCCAAACGCAGCCAACACAATCAGCGTGTCTACCTTGCTGAATATAACCGCTACGTGGAACAGACAATCCTTTTGGATCATGACTATCATATTTTGATCTGTATCATGCGTGACGTTACAGAAGAGGAAGTACAAAAGGAGAAAAAAGAGGATATCAGCCGTCAGACTGTGGAAATTGCCGATCGTGTTGTCGATAAGCAGATGCGTATTGTCCAGGAGATCGCTTCCCTTCTGGGTGAAACAGCGGCAGAAACAAAAATTGCATTGACGAAGCTTAAGGAGTCGATTGCAAATGAATAATTTATGTGCAGATATTGGTTACCGGAGTATTAACCATTATGGGGAAGAACTATGCGGCGATCATGTTGATGTAATTGAACAGAATGAATCGTCTACTGTCGTCGTACTTGCTGACGGTTTAGGCAGCGGCGTCAAAGCAAGCATCCTTTCAACCCTTACCTCTAAAATCATCTCCACGATGATTGCAGAAGGGCTGTCTATTGAAGACTGTGTACAAACCATCGCTGCTACGCTTCCCGTCTGCTCCGTACGCGGCGTCGCATATTCTACCTTCACTATACTCTGCATCCTGAACAACGAAGATGCGGAAATTATCCAGTATGATAATCCACAGGTCATCATGATCCGGGACGGAAAAAATTATGAGTACCCGAAAACGGAGATGAATATTGACGGAAAACGGATTTACCGTTCCCGTATCAAGCTTCGGGAAGACGACTTGTTTATTGCCATGAGCGACGGATGCACACATGCGGGCGTTGGAAATTTCTATAATTTCGGATGGAAGCGGGAAGATATTATTGATTTCATGGAGCCGGTTTCCATTGCCGGTTATACCGCAAAGACCTTGTCAACGATCCTGCTTGATGAGGTTAACCGGCTTTATGACCGCAGCCCCGGAGACGATGCGACAGTCTGCGCGGTACGCATCCGGCGGCGCTCCCCGGTCAACCTTCTTTTCGGCCCGCCATCCAACCGGGATGACTGCAATAAGATGATGGCATTGTTTTTCTCCAAAGAAGGGAAACATATCGTCTGCGGCGGTACAACCTCGTCAATTGCCGCCAAATATCTGGGCAAACCGCTGATCCCCTGCTTGGATTTTGTCGATAAGGAGATCCCGCCGATTGCCAAAATTGAGGGCGTGGACCTGGTTACCGAAGGGGTCATCACAGTCAACAAAGTACTCAGCTATGCAAAGGATTATCTTAAAGACAATGAATCCTATCAGCAATGGAGCTATAAGCATGACGGTGCATCTTTAATCAGCCGGGTTCTTTTTGAAGATGCGACCGATATTAACTTCTTTGTCGGCCGCGCAATTAACCCTGCGCACCAGAACCCGGACCTTCCGATTAATTTCAGCATCAAAATGAATCTCGTTTCCGAGCTGTCCGATTGTCTGCAAAAAATGGGGAAACGGATAAAGGTCAGTTATTTCTAAAGGAGCGAATATGAGAAAATTTGATACCAAGGTACAGCACTTAAAGTACAAAGTGCTTCGTGAAGTAGCCCGGCTGGCATGGACTGACGAGCTTTTTGACAATATGGTCGACCTTCCCAAGCAGATTATACCAGGCAAAGAACCAACCATGCGCTGCTGTGTCTATAAAGAGCGCGCCATTATTTCCGAGCGCATGAAACTGGCAATGGGTGGAGATAAATCCAATCCCAATGCTATTGAGGTTATCGATATTGCCTGCGATGAATGCCCAATGGGCGGCTATGAAATTACCGGCGCCTGCCGTGGATGTCTCGCCCATCGCTGCGAAGACGTATGCCGCCGGGGTGCAATTACTATTGACGCAAACCATATCGCCCATATTGATAAAAGCAAGTGTGTCGAATGCGGCCAATGTGCCAAAGTGTGCCCATACAGTGCAATCGTGGAATACAAGCGTCCCTGTGAGCGTTCCTGTAAAGTCAAGGCGATTTCCATGAGCCCGACTAAAGCCGCACAGATTGATAACAATAAATGCATTTCGTGCGGCGCTTGCGTTTACCAGTGTCCTTGGGGCGCCATTATGGATAAATCCTTTATCCTGAATGTAATTGACATTTTGAAAAAAAGCGAAAAGGGTACAAAATACAAGGTTTATGCAGTTGTCGCACCTTCAATTTCCAGCCAGTTTACCTACGCAAAACTCGGACAGGTAATTTCAGGGATCAAGGCACTCGGTTTCCATTCTGTAGTTGAAGCGGCTTTAGGCGCAGATATGGTTGCATTTTCTGAGGCTGCAGAACTGGCGGAAAAGGGCTTTTTGACCAGTTCCTGTTGCCCTGCTTTTGTAGACTATATCCGCAAACAGTTCCCGGATCTCGCCCCTTATATTTCCCATAACCTTTCCCCGATGGCTACGATTGCAAAATACATAAAAGAAACAACGCCTGGTGCAAAGACCATTTTTATCGGGCCGTGTACAGCGAAGAAAATGGAATTCCAGCGTGAAGAAGTCCGGCCCTATATCGACAGTGTTATTACTTTTGAAGAACTGCAAGCCCTTTTCGACAGTTTGGATCTTGATATTACCACGATGGAAGAAGGCGTTTTGGATAACGCATCCTATTACGGCCGGATCTTTGCACGCTGCGGCGGGCTTTCCGATGCAGTGGCAGAAGCGCTGAAAGAACAGGGAATCGAAAATTTTGACCTCAAAGCGGTCTCCTGTGACGGGATCGAAGCCTGCCGGATCGCGTTGATGAAAGCATCAAAGCGTGTGCTTGACGGCAATTTCATTGAAGGTATGGCCTGTACCGGCGGTTGCATCGGCGGGGCGGGATGTCTGACCCATGGGGAAAAGAATAAAGCAGAAGTAGATAAATACGGTCGTGAGGCGATGGAGAAGACCATTACCGATGCAATCAGTATTTTAAAATGACATAGTAATGCGGGCCGGATGGGTTTACAATCCATCCGGCCTTTTTGAAAGGAGATACCCATGAAGCTGATGATCGCATCCGATATCCACGGAAGCGCCTATTATTGCGAAGCGTTGTTCGCCGCATTCGGACGAGAACAGCCTGACCGGCTTATTTTGCTTGGCGATCTGCTTTACCATGGTCCGCGCAATGATTTGCCGCGCGATTATGCACCAAAATCTGTCGCTGCCCTGCTTAATGCACATGCCGGACAGATTCTTTGCGTTCGGGGTAACTGTGAAGCGGAGGTCGACCAGATGATGCTGGAATTCCCTGTGCTTTCTGATTCCTGTCTCATTTTTGCAGATGACAGGACAATGTTTGCCACTCATGGACATATTTACCATGAAGCCAAGCATCCTCCCCTTACCCGCGGCGACGTGCTCCTGAGCGGGCATACTCACATTCCCAAATCAACAGTTGTCAATGGCATTATCTGTCTCAATCCCGGTTCGGTTTCCATTCCGAAAGAAGGAAGTACACACAGCTATATGCTCTACGAAAACAATATTTTTTTGTGGAAGGATATGGAAGGCGCTGTGTATAAAACATTGGAACTTGAATGAAAAAAAACCTGAAAGATGAGATTTCATCTTTCAGGCCTTCTGAATTTAAAATTCATAATCTGCCGAGACGCTCCCTGTACGTACCCGGTGCATATATGGTTTCACAGCCTGACAGTGGTACGGATCGTTCTGATATGCCTCAAGCGCCGCACGGTCGTGCACGACAACCTCAAGGATCACGTCGCAGGAGCGTTCGGAATGCAGGAAATCAACGCCGACATGCATTTCCAGGATCTCCGGTACACGACCGCTCATGGATTCGAGTACCGCAGCCGCTGCCCGGCAGCTTTCTTCACTTTTATCTTTCAGCATAAATAAAACAATATGCTTAACCATCATTTCCCTCCAACTCTTATCCAACAATATCCGCCACACGATCCACAACTACGCTGGGACGGTATGGGTATTCTTCAATAGTTGCGCGCGTACTAACCCCCGTCATAACTAAAACGGTGGAAAGCCCGGTCTCAATTCCGGCAATAATATCCGTATCCATCCGATCCCCGATCATTACGGAGTTTTTCGAATGCTCTCCCAGCAGATCCAAGCCTGTACGCATCATTAATGCATTTGGCTTTCCAATGAAATACGCATGCTTTCCGGTTGTCATCTCAATCGGTGCGACAAATGCCCGGCAGGCAGGTATAATCCCGCTTTCATCCGGGCCTGTCAGATCAGGATTCGTACCGATCAAACGCGCACCTCTTTGTACCAGACGCACAGCGCGCAGAATGCTGTCATAATTATAGCTCCGGCTTTCCCCGACGACTACATAATCCGGATCCACATCATTCATGGCGATCCCCTCGTCATACAATGCGCCGACAAGCCCCGGCTCCCCGATTACATACGCGCTGCATCCACGGTCCTGGCTGGCGAGAAATTTGGCGGTTGCCAGCGCGCTGGTATAAAAATGTTCTTCTCCAACATCCAGCCCCAGGCGTGCAAGCTTCATACGCAATTCCCGGGGACTTTTGGAACTTGCATTTGTAAGGAAGAGATAGCTCTTTTCGTTTTCATTGAGCCAGTTAACAAAATCGGCGACCCCGTCGATCAGGCGGTCGCCCTGATAGATTACGCCGTCCATGTCGCACAGGAATCCGCTTTTCGCGCGGATTTCATTTATATCCATATGCCACTCCTTTTGTATGATTCTATCGCTATTCTAGCACATATGATCCCGGATGTAAACGATTAAATGGATCTGCTGCGCGCAGTTTAAACCCATCCGGCGTGTTATGCATTCTACGCTGTCCAGACATTGCCTTGACATGCCGCGCTGCCGTATGCTAGAATGAATCGATAAAGAAGGAGTATGGGAATATGATGACAGTTTATCTGAAAAACCACGAAGGCCGCGGGCTTTCCTCAGGCGGATGCTGGATTTACGACAATGAGATCGAACGGGTAGAGGATTTTACGCAGCCTGGCGACCTGGTCCGTGTTATAGCCGCAAACGGCTACGCGCTGGGAACCGGATATTATAATCCCGCCTCTAAAATTGCCGTACGTATGCTGACACGGGATAAAGATACTGAAATTGACCGGGACTTCTTCCGGATGCGCATTGAAAATGCCGTTTCCTATCGGGAAACGGTAACAGGGCTGGAAAACTGCCGCTTGGTCTTTGGTGAAGCGGATCGTCTTCCCGGTCTTACTGTTGATAAATTCGCAGATGTTCTGGTGACGCAGACGCTGGCGTTGGGAATTGAACGCAGAAAAGATGAGATTTTCGAATGCTTGCTTGCGGTCTTAAGGGAACACGGCCAGGATATACGTGGGATTTACGAGCGTAACGATGCGCGCTCTCGCGCATTGGAGGGCTTGGAGCGCTGTCAGGGCTTTTGGCGCAATACGTTTGACCCCTGCATACGCATCTGCGAAAATGGGCTATTTTATGATATTGATGTATCCAATGGGCAGAAAACCGGATACTTTCTTGACCAGCGTTTCAATCGAATGGCAATCCGCCCTTTCGCAAAAAATGCCAAAGTACTGGATTGCTTTTGCAATGCCGGAGGTTTTGCGCTTAATGCACTTGCTGCTGGAGCACAAAGCGCGCTTGGTATAGACGCCTCCGAGCAGGCTGCTGCATGTGCAGTCGCAAATGCAGCAGCAAATGGATTTTCTTCCCGTGCGTCCTTTCTTTGCGAAGATGTTTTTACCCTGCTTCCCCAGCTTGTGCAGCGTGCAGAGCAGTTTGACCTGGTGATTTTGGATCCACCGGCATTTGCAAAATCCCGCGCTTCCGTAAAAACCGCGATGCGGGGATATCGGGAGATCAACCGCCGGGGAATGCAGCTGGTCTGCGACGGTGGTTTCTTTGCCACTTGTACCTGTTCACATTTTATCACGGCACAGATGTTTGAAGAAGTCCTCACGCTTGCCGCTCGGGATGCGCATGTGCGTTTGCGCCTGATTGAACGCCGCGCACAGGCGCCGGACCACCCGGTCCTGCTGGGTGCTAATGAAAGCGAATATTTAAAATTTTTAACTTTTCAGATCCAAAAAGAACGTTAAAAGTACAATAAACTGCCGTATTTCTCAATGTAAAGAGGTAAAGTGCGAAAAAAACAAAAAGTAAAAACGCCCAGATCAGAATTGGCGGGATCTGGGCATTTTTACAAAAAACATATGTTTTGCAGAGGTATTGTATTTTGATTATATGGCTCAACGGATGCTATGGAGTTGGAAAAACAGAAACGGCAAACAGACTCCAAAAGAAATTTAAGAATTCGCACATATATGATCCGGAACAAATGGGATATTTCTTATGGAACAATTTCCCCACATCCATGCAGCGAAAAGGTGATTTTCAAGATCTTGAAATCTGGCGGGAATTTAATTATAAAATAATTCGATATATGTATGATGCTTTTTCGGGGCATATCATAATCCCCATGACTATTGCAAGAGTTGATTATTATAATCAGACGGCGGGTAAGCTGCAAGAGAATGGACTTTCAATACGCCACTTTGTCCTGACGGCCCGCAAAGAAACCATTGTGCAACGCCTGCTCCAGCGCGGAGAATCGCGGGGATGCTGGGCAGAAATGCAGATAGACAGATGCCTACAGGCTTTTCGCCAGTATACATATGGAGAGAAAGTTGACACTGAGACACTGGATGCGCAGGCAGTGGCAGATTTTATATTTGACCGGATATTTCCAGCCTGACCGTATTAAGGATATCTAAAAGAAAAACTTTTTTATTCAAAAAAGCAGCTGCGCAGCACAAAAACTTGTACTGCGCAGCTGCTTTTAAAATAAACCGGGCACCGCACCGGCATATGAAAAAGCGGATGTATCAGTCGTAAATCTTTCTGCCCTTCGCATCCGGAATTTCCGTCATACGATAGAGATAAGTGTTAATCCTGTCCCGCCATTCTTTTGAATGCGCGAGCTGGAACTGCATACGCTCACAAACCCGGGCGTATGCCTCCGGCTCAATCTTGCCTTCCAACGCTTCCCAAAGTGCCAGCATCTTCTCGACATCTTCGACGCCTTCGAAATGGGTATTATAAATGTGCTGCAGGAGCGTTTCTCCGGTAGACATAACATAGTCAAAGCGCACACGGTGGAAAAACAGCAGAAGCTCTTCCGGGCAGGTTTCAATCCGGTCATACATCGAGGCCAGGGGTTCAGGATACTGCTGGCTGTATCCGGTACCACGGCTGCTGCGGTCGCGGCCAATTGCAGAATGGCTGATCCGGTGATACGTACCCCACCGGTCATATTCATACCCGTCAATGTCCGGTCCAAAATGACTATGCGGCGCTACCATCCAGCCGATCCCAAGCGGCGCATTATATTTTTCATATGCAGGCCAGCTCATCATCAGAATTTTCTCTACATTCTGCATTACCTGGCTGTCATCGCCAAAGGTCAGCGTAATCCATTCCTGCGCAATTTCTTCCGATGTCAACGTATCTTCATAAGCGAGCCGGCCGAAGCCATAAAGATTTGCCGCAGCCAAGTCATGACCGGTCCAGTTCTTGTCATTCCCGGTATTGACAACCGCCGCCATACCGCAGTTTTTATAGCCATAATTCTTCCCGGAAATCAGGTCTTTGACTGTATCATATTTTTCGCCGTTGCAGGTTTTAAAATCAAGGATTTCGCGGAACTCCGGAATCAGATAGCAGACATGACGCTGCTGACCGGTATATTCCTGCGCCACCTGGAATTCCATCATCATATTCGTATGCTTCAGGCCGCCGAAAAGCGGATGGACGGGCTCGCGTACCTGGAAATCCACCGGGCCGTTTTTAATTTGCAGGATGACGTTGTCAGCAAATTTTCCGTCAAGCTCAATAAAATTCAAATAGCTTTGGCAGGCACGGTCGGTAACATTATCACGCCAGTCCTGCTGGCAGTTATAGACAAAGCACCGCCAGACAATGATGCCGCCATAGGGACGCACCGCATCGGCAAGCATATTCGCACCCTCTGCATGCGTACGGCCATAGGCAAACGGACCGAACGAACCCTCGGAATCCGCCTTAACGAGAAAACCGCCGAAATTGGGAATATCCTCAAAAATATCTTTACACGTATTACGCCACCAGGCGATAACCTTTTCGTCGAGCGGATCCGCCGTATCCAGACCACCGACGCGAACCGGAGACGCAAAATTCAGGGAAAGGAAAAGCTTAATACCATAACCTGCAAAAATTTTGGCAATTTCAACCAACGGCTTGCGATAGCGGTCGGTAAGAAGGAACGGTGCGCTGAAACGGACATTGACGTTATTGATGACCGATGCATTGATGCCGACCGAAGCCATCATACGTGCATAATCACGGGTTCTTTCGTTGACAAGCACCTCATCATTTGCAAAGAAAAAGGATTTTCCCGAATAACCGCGTTCAATGCTGCCATCCATATTATCCCAGTGATTGGCCATTCGCAAAGGGTTGGAAGGCGATTTTTCCACGGTAAAATCTGTGCAGGCCTTGCCTGTCTGTATCCGGCGCAGCAGTTCAAAAGTACCATACAGTAAGCCCTGATGTGCGCCTGCGGCAATAGAAATTTTTTCCGCCGTCTTTTCAATCCGGAAACCTTCTTCATGCAGGCAAGTATTGATATCCAGCGTAATAGGTATTGTACCAGCCTGGCATCCATGTACCGGCGCCATGCCGTACATGGCGGAAAAAGCAGTATCAAACTCAGACAAAATATTGTCAATAATCGGGCCTTTTTCCTGTGTGCAAAGAGAAAAAGCCTGCGCGGGGGCAGATTGGACAGGCTTATAATCCAGCCAAACCTTGGTATAGTCCATTTCTTCAACCTCCTGAACGGATTCTTAGTAAATCCAAGTATAGCATGGAAAATTTCTCCGGTCAAGCGCTACACGCTGCGGCAAAATAGAAACATCTGCGGCATTCCAATTATTTGCACGATCCGAAGCCTAACAGTTAAAAAAGCGTATATTGGCTTTCACGAAGGGATACGCAGCGGCGCAAATGAACGGTATCCTGCGGGGTAATGGTACGGCATAAAATTGGAGAATCGGGATCATATGCCTTCCGGTGTGCGGCAATTGCCGCAGCAGAAGCATTGGCATAACAGTAACGGCAGCCGTTTGTGCAGGTATCATAGATGCCGATATCTACGCTTTCCGCGCACAGGCAGGCATTACGCTGGCCGTCATGCCTGGGTACGCGCAGCGGTGCGCCGACAATACGCTCCAAAAGCACCCCGTCGATACAGGCGCCATGCGGAATCCCTGATGCCGAAAGGTCGATTTCCTCAGCACAGGTCTGTACCTGCATTCCCTGCGCATGTGCACAGGCACACAGACCAGCGGCAAAAGAAAGCAGTTCATCCTCAGAAAGCTGCGTCAAGGCAATTCCCCGCATATTTCTCTGTGTTTTCGCATAAAGGTCAACAAAGCTGATAATTACCCGCTGTGTGCAGCCGGAAAGCGCTGCGGCATAGCGGGAGAAAGTGGAAAGATGCCATTGCGGCGTGTAAACCTCTGTAAACAGGATAGGGTCATAACGCCAGATTACACGTTCCGGTCCCGCGGCTTTTGAAAGCGCACGAAACGCACGCAGCAGATCCGTTTTCTTATCCGGAAGCCCATTTTCCAGATCACGGCCATAAGGTGTCAGCGTAAACTGAAAAAGGCAAGGGTAAGCAGAAAGCTCGTCAAGATGGGCAAGCATCGGAATGGGATTTTTTGTCCAGAATACAATGGCGTCCACCACATCGGGGCTGAGCGATATGCGGCTGATGCTTCGTGGGTTAAAGGGGTTTGACACACAGACATAGCCCTCTTTTAAGCGGCGGAAAAACCAGTCTGCATAACATGCCGGGATATCGGTACGGCGGCTTGCACTGATAATCATTCCTTCTGCTCCTGCACGTCACGCTGAACAACAGCCTGCCCAAGCTCCAAGCCGCCGGTGGAATGCAGGCGGATGTAAAAACCCGGATCCTTCACTGGACCCAAGGACAGCGTAAATTCCTGCCATTGACAGGAATATCCCGACAGGCTGACAGTATCCAGCAACGTCCGGTTATAAAAAACAGAGACGGCCGCCTGGGCAAGCTGCTGCTCTGCTTTGGGACGTACACGCAGGGAAAGGCTCCAGATTCCCGGTGCGCCAGCACGAATTTCAAAAAGAAGATCCCCTGCCCCACCTTCAGAAAGCGTGCCACAGGCAAGCCCGGCTTCCCCGGAAGATGCATTTACAGATATCCGCGTATAAGCACCGGCGTAATCCTCCTGCTGCAAGTCTGTCTGCGTAAACAAAGCATCGATTTCATCGGTTTTTCCGCAAGAATGCAAAAATGCAGGCGTTTTCAGCAGATTCCGGCAAATATTCATAGCGCTGCGCTGGTATTCGGCAATCGTCACCCGTCCGGCCTGCAGCATGGCTTTCGAGTCATCTGCGTTTGTGTTCGCCTTTGCATCACGCGCGACCATATAAAGATCGTTCTGCGCGCGAATTTGTGCAGACATACAGCTGCGGGAATCTGGTTCCCCTTCAAAATTCCCCTTGGCCCACCAGTCTGTCATCACAAGGCCCGTATACCCCCACTCCCCGCGCAGGACCGTTGTCAGCAAGTCGTAGTTGCTGGCAGTGTGTACGCCATTGAGCAGATTATAGGAGCTCATAATGCAATAAGCGCCGCTCTCGCGCACTGCAATTTCAAATCCCTTGAGGTAAAGCTCCCGCAGGGCACGTTGAGATACGACAGCGTCGACATCATTTCGATGATATTCCTGATTATTGCAGGCAAAATGTTTAATTGTACCTGTAACGCCGCATTCGTGAAGCCCGTGCAGCTGTGCCGAAGCCATTTTTCCTGTCAAAAGCGGATCTTCCGAAAAATACTCAAAATTGCGGCCGTTGAGCACATGGCGGTGCAGATTCATACCCGGGCCAAGAATTGTATCAATCCTGTTTCTACGCAGTTCCAAAC
Source organism: uncultured Eubacteriales bacterium (assembly GCA_934546935.1). Taxonomy (GTDB): domain Bacteria; phylum Bacillota; class Clostridia; order Oscillospirales; family QAMX01; genus CALWJF01. The sequence goes on along the minus strand of CAKTEH010000009.1, from coordinate 3,062 downwards.
CAAGGCAGGTAAACAGCTCCCGGGTCAGTTCTTCATTGTAGGTACAGGCGATACAGGTTCCAACTGGAATTGCCAGTGCCTGCATCCCGCAGTCCATACGGATACCGCCGGGACCGTCTGCACAGCAAGCCGTCGGAATTCCCAGTGCGCACAACTCGTCCGTTACACCGCCAAAAGCGCCGGCTGTACCCGGCGTAACGCGTGGGGAGCACATCCCCTCCCCGCGGACCAGGCAGCAAAGTGCGTCCCGGTCAAGCTGCGCGATAAAGGCGTCCATTTCTGCCCTGCCTTCGGCGACATCCGCAAGTCGAATCCCCTGAAATCCCGTATACGGGATTTCTTCCGGAAGATTTTCAGTTATGCGCGCAGAAATGTCTGTTTTCCGTGCTGGCACAGCAGTATGGGAAATACGATAACCGCCGTCTGATTCCACTGGATGTATCCGCATAAACGGACGAACCGGCTCCAATGCAGCCGTATGGGGGTATAGTACCGTATGGGTGCTGATTTGAACCTTTCCTGCAAACGGAGCTGTACGTACGTCAGCGCCGACGTAAAACCGGTATGTACCCGGCTCCAGAACATAGGCGTTGGCCTTACCGGAAGCGCCGGTGTCATCATAGGACGCAAACGTATAAAAAGAAAAACGCAGGGAAACTTCAATCCTCTGCCCCGGCTGCAGAAGCGGGGTTTTGGCGAAGGCACACAGACAGCGTGCAGGCTTGCCCAGCGTTCCCTGTGGGGCCCCGCAATAAACCTGCACAACCTCTTTGCCTGCCCTGCGGCCGGTATTGGTTACCGCCACCTGTATGGATATCATACCTTCCTGTTCGTCCAGACAGAGGGTTTCAATGGCAAATGTAGAATAGGAAAGGCCGAAGCCGAAGGGGTATAGAACTTTTTCCGGCGCAAAAGTTTCAAAATAACGGTAGCCTACATAAATATCTTCACAATACTCCGTGCGCCGTGCATCCCCATAATTGGCTGCTGCGGGATAATCTTCAATACGGCGCGCAATGGTATCGCTCAGGCGGCCGCAGGGATTGACCCGCCCGGTAAGAATATCCGCGACAGCATACGCGCCCATTTCCCCGCCCTGCCACAGATATACGACGGCGGCGGGCTGATACTGCTCCACCCACTGCATATCGATAACGTTGCCGACATTAAGCAGTACAACGGTTCGGGGAAAAGCAGAGCAGACTGCAGCAAGCATTTTCCGTTCTGTTTCAGTTAAAAAATAACTGCCTTCTTCCGGTGTATTGTCCTGATCCTCACCTGCCGTCCGGCCGATCACCACGACGGCATAATCGCAGCGTCCGGCAGCCTGGTGTACAAGAGCAGGGTCAAGCGGCATTTCCTTCTGAAACCACGGTTCCGAAGCCCAACCGGAGCCCTGTTCGAACGGATGCACAGCAATCCACGCTTCGTATATGGATTTTATCCTGCCGTCAATGCTGAGCCCGGGTTCTTGCTCCAGCGCTTCCAAAATACTGGCGACCGGCGCAGTATTAACCATACCACCGGAACCGGTCCCGCTTTTGTAGTAAGCAGCCTGGGCGCGTCCGAATACCGCCACACGCGCGCCATTGTGAAAGGGCAGCGCATCCCCTTCATTGCGCACAAGCACACAGCCCTCTGCCGCGACTGCACGGGCAAGGCTCCTGTAATGTTTCATGTCCAATCCCGTTTTCATACGCCATACTCCTTTTCCAGAATACTGTTTTTATTTACAGATTTTTCCTATTGCGATAGAATGAAAATATAGCAAACGGACAGCACATACCGCACAGGTCTGAAAAGAGGGTAGACTAATATATTTTCTGCTCAACATATCCAGCCATACGGTTATAAGCAAAAAGATAAATCCCAAGACCGCCAGTTGGTATTACAGCACAAGACCAGACCTGCTGAGAATAAACAGCCCAACCCCAAAAGCCCAATACTGCACAGACACACAGTGTCAAGGCGGCAGCATGCGCGCGCAGCCAACGGTGCTTCCAAAAATTTCTCCGTTCCCTAATGGAAAACCGGCTTTCCTTTAATACTTCAGGCGGAGTTTCCTGCGTTCCCTTTGAACATTCCAACGCATCCTGCCCCTGTCCTGCAAGCAACTCATCAATGCTGACGTTAAACAACTCGCTGATCAGAGGCAGCATCGCAATATCAGGCATATAATTTCCCGTTTCCCTCGATTAAAGATATTGGTTATGTATGAGTGCCTATGCCTACTTGCATAGGCACTCATATCTTTGTTTTTACTCAATTTTGCCGATAAAGCGGTAGTAGATGTCAATATCCTGCTCACGCATCCCATCTACGGTGGTCGCTTCGTGAATGACGATCTTCTCAATCAGCGTATTCAAAAGCTCCGCTGTCAGTTCAGTGGGGTTAGCGTACCGTGCAAAAGTATTCTAATTGTGTCAGTGTCATAAAAAGCCCCCATTCTGCTATGTCATTTTTTCCAACCTTAGTATAGCCAAAAACTATGATAAAATCAATTAAACCGAATTTATATTATGCTAAATATGTGATAAAATTACTGCCCGAGTTTGCCACTTCTTTGATTAGGTCCAGATAAATTCTTCCTTATGTTGCAAAGTTTTCCTTGCTTTTTCTTAACAAAAACAATGGAAAAGACTATCTTAGATTAGTGGAATCTGTACGTGTTACCAATAAAAATGGTTACAAAGTTTCCCGGAAAAAACATCTTAAATATCGGTACTCCCGACCATTTTGAGGAAAGAAACAGATATAAAAAAACAGGATGTCAAGTATTTTTTCTTGACACCCCGATTTTTTTGTAATGTTTTTTACCCATTCGCCTGTGGCGGTCACTTCATAATCATCTCTTTGTCAGACGGCAGCGATTTCAGCGGTGCGGACGGCAGCGTCTGATACCAGTATGCGCAGGAAGTATAGTCATCGTATCGCGGCCCGGTCCATCCCAGATTGTCCAGCGTCATGCGGAATTTGGTCTCAAAATGGATCGGGTCAGCGATGTGGAAGCGGTACAGCAGAAATCTCTGCTGGCCGTTGTAAAATTCACGGTTATCACCGTA
>CAKTEH010000008.1 GCA_934546935.1 uncultured Eubacteriales bacterium | reverse complement strand
TCGAGGCGCTGTATGACGAGATGGAAGCAGACCTGCAAAAAAAGATCGACGGCATCAACCACCAGATCGACCTGCTGAGCGACAAGCGCAACACCATCATTCAGGTGAATCGCGTGGCAAAGACCGCCATCGACGTGTTCCACGACATTCTGGAAAAGGATAAGCTGGAACGAAATGATCTGGAGCTGCTGATCGACAAGATTCTCGTCTTTGAAGATCACTTGGAAATCAGGCTTCAATCCGACATCGACACGCTGCTGCGCTGCGGGACCCTCCCGGCGGAAACAGAGGATGCCGTAAATTTTAAGCAAGGCACGGAAAATATCGAAAACACACTGGTTCAATCCTCAAAAAATCACGAGGACAAGGTTTTCCGTGTCAGTGTTATCAGCAACGGCGACCCGTTGGAAATCTATACCGACCGGGACGGCGAGGTCATTTTTAAGAAATATTCACCCATGGGAGAAATGGCTGACTTTGCGGCACAGTTATGTGACACGCTCACCAAAACAGCCGGATATCCGGCCGTTATCGCCGACCGGGACAGCGTAATCGCCGCCTCTGGCACGCGCCGCCGCGATTTGATCGATAAGCGTTTAAGCGAAGCGATTGAACGGTTTATGGAAAACCGGCAGCTCTTTTCGGCTACCGCCGCCAACAGCCACACACCGGTATGCGAAGGTTTAGACGACGTATTTGCAAGCGTCGTGGCGCCGATTATCTCCGAAGGCGATGTCTCCGGCGCGGTTATCTTCATCCAGCCGGAGGGTGCGGCATGGCCGGGCGAAACGGAAATCAAGCTCTGTCAGACCGTTGCAGGCTTCCTGTCGCGGCAAATGGAGTCCTGATTCTCCTCATCTTTCCACCGCAAACTGCAAGTCCCGGCCGCCCAAAAAGGGTGGCCGGGACTTTTTAACTTATTTCGAGTTCTTTTTAAAATACTGACGGACGAGGAACTGCATCAGCTCGCTCGGTTCCTCGCGGCCGTACTCGGCAAAACCATCGCCGAAGTACATGGCGCGCGGCGTGTCCGGCGTCATGGTTTCCCACTGCGGCATCCGGGAACCGTCCGCGTCGCGGCCGTTCGGATCGCCGTTTTTAATGAAGTTCGCCCAGTAGTTGCACATCAGGCGTGCAAGGTCGTAGTGCTTGCCGGTGAAGGGCCGCCAGCACTTGGCAAGCGTCTCAAAGAAGAACCACAGATCCACGGAGTGGAACGTGCCGGGGTTATCCCAGCCGGGGATCGACGGATCGAAGTTATAGTAGTAAAGCGGGGCGTTCGCGCCGCTCGCGGCATTTGCCTCTGAAAGGATGCGGATGGCATACTCGATGCCGATGATGGAGGCTTTCTTTTTCACCTCCGTCACGCTGTCAAACTGCGACGGGCACAGCGCCAAAAATTCGTCTGCGTCCTCGCCGAACAGCTCGACCGCCAGCGCGCGGAACTCCTCCATCGTGGAGACGTTCGGGACGGACGGGAACTCCGAGGAGGTATGGCCGAACATGACCGGCACCATCCAGCGTTTATTCTCACGGAAAAGGTCAAACGCGACGCCGACGCTGAATTTGTTGTCAACGACGGTGCCCCAGAAGCCCTTATACTCCACAGCCTTATCGCGTATGTACTCCGCGTCCAAAGCTCTTGCCTCTGCAAGTGTCTTGACGCCCAGGAAGTCGAAGAACTTCACGCCCTCTTCTTCCGCCGCGTGGAAGTCGCGTCCCGCCTTCCCCGGCACACGTCCGCCGGGATAGAGCTGCGTCATCACGCCGCTTTCCACAATCGCGCCCTGGAAGAGTCCCTCGTTCTGCGGCGAGGTAAGCTGGCTCATGACGCTGCCGCCGCCGGCGGACTGTCCGCCGATGGTGATCTGGTTCGGGTTGCCGCCGAACGCGGCGATATTGCGTTTGACCCAGCGCGTCGCCGCCTGCTGGTCGAGGTTGCCGAAGTTTGCGGGCGCGTCGGGGTTTTCCGCGGTGATTTCCGGATGGCAGAGGAAGCCGAACACGTTCACGCGGTAGTTGACTGTGACGACGACCACGCCGCGGCGTGCGAGGCGTTCGCCGTCGAACTCCATTTCAGCGGGGTTGCCGACCTGCAAGCCGCCGCCATAGTACCAGACGTAAACGGGAAGGTTCTCATCCGCGCTCTTTGCAGGCGTCCAGACGTTGAGCTGCAGGCAGTCCTCACTCTGCGCGATATTTTCATCATAATTCCACTCGCGGGTATAGATATCCTCGTGATTTTTACCGGGCTTTGCCTGCATCGCAATGGGGCCGAATGCATGGCATTGCAAAACGCCGTCCCAGTCCTTTACCGGCTGCGGCGCGCGCCAGCGGTTTTCGCCCGTCGCGGGCGCGGCAAACGGGATACCCTTGAAGCTTGTGATACGGGGATCAGCGGCCGGAAGGCCCTCGACCCAACCATTTTCCACCTTTACTTTTCTCAGCATTTTTCACACTCCTCTTTATAATTTCGTATTCTAAATTGCAGTATATCAAAAAAATGCGCCAAAAAAACGATACAAAAATCCGTTTCTGTCAGTTTTTTTCACGGATTGTCATTTGTGTAAAATACGGATAAAGCTGATAAGGCAGCGTGCCGAGCAAAAGTGCAATCGTCTGTTCAGCCGGCTGCCGTTTGCTGTCCAGAACCCAGCCGCACATAGCCGCAACATGGGTAATTGCACAGGATCGTATGGCAAATGCGCAGGGTTGTTGCTGGATATCCACCCCCCCATGCTCCAGCATCCGGTTTATCGCATTCTCAATAATACGAAGCATGATATCATTGCGCAAATTGTATTGATCCTCCGTTTTAAAACCGTTGCGGAAAACCGTTCGATTGTCTTCAAGGCTTGCAAACGTTTTCTCCAGCGCCTGTGTCCAGTCTAAACTAAAGCCCGCCTCATACATAGGTGAGAGAATTTCCTCAAAAATCCGGTTTAACAAATCAAATTTATTGTAATAATACCGATAAAATGTCGGTTTGGAAACTTCCGCGGCTTCTATAATCATACTGACGCTGATCGCGCTGATCGACTGTTTCTGCAGCAGATCATAGAATGCCTGAAAAATAATTTTCTTCGCGTTCATGGCCAGATAAACTCCTTTACCGTCATAAGCAATGAATTCTATAATGAATTCACCTTTATTGTAATGGATTTTCCCTGCCCGGGCAAGCCAAGAGCGCAAATGGAGCATATTTTCAAAAAAGCCGCAGGAAAATCACCTGCGGCTTTCCCTCAAATTTTACCGGAACAGCAGCTTTAAGAACTCCCGCGCGGCGTAACGCCACACGTCCCACTCGTGGAAGCCCGGGCAGGAATAGAACACGTTTTGGAAACCCTTCTCGTTCAACTCGCCGAGCGTTTTACGGAGCGTGCCGCACATGGGCTGCTCGTCCTCGCCCGCTGAAACGAACAGCAGGTCAAAGCGTGCGCGGTACTTTTCCACGTCCTCAAACACATCCGTGAGATCATATCCGTCTCCCTTGTAGTTGAAACCGCCGGAGAAAATGCCGACGTTTGCGAACACGTCCGGATTCTTCATCACAGTCACATTGGACTGCATCGCGCCCATGGAAAGCCCCGCCATCGCGCGGCCGTGGCGGTCCGCGACGGTGCGGTACTTCGCGTCGATAAACGGAATGCAGTCGCCGACGATCACCTCGTCGATGCTGCCCATCGATTCGTTGCTGGTACCATCGTCTTTAAAGGCATAGCCGTTATTCATGACAATGATCATCGGCTCCATTTTGCCCTCCGCCAGCAAATTATCTGCGATATAGTTGATTTTGCCCTGCCAGACCCAGCCGACTTCGTTTTCGCCGCCGCCATGCTGGAGGTACAGCACAGGATAACGGCGGTCCGTATCCGTCTCATATCCCGGCGGGGTGTAGATAAAGCAGTTGCGCCAGCGTCCGGTCAGCGCAGATTTGTAGAGGTCCATACGCACCGTGCCGTGCGGGACATCCTTCAGGAGATAAAATTCCGGATCAGCGCCGCCGGGCATTTCAAAGAAGTTGATAGGCTGGAAGCAGCCATATCCATAAGGCGCGAGCGCGTTCGGCGCCTCCACGCCGTCGACGAAGTACTTATGATAGTGGAAACCGTCGCGGATATCATCCACCGTGACGGACCAATAGCCGTCCTCATCCGGCGCAAGCTCGTAAGTGCCGGGCATGGAGCCGCCGATCCCCTTCACGACGACGCTTTTCGTCCCCTCGGCCGGACGGTAATTGAAACGCACGCGGCCCTCGCCCAAAAGCTCGCAGCCGGGACGCAGCGGGATATATGCGCCGGTTTTCGAACGGTCGCCAAAGGTCAGAAGCTTATGTACATCGTCGAAAAAGAGCGGATAGGAGGTAAGCGCCTGGTTTTTTATGATATCATTCATGTTTCATTCCTCCTCTCACCGAAACAAAAGCTGCACGTACTCGCGCAGGCTGTAACGCCACACGTCCCACTCGTGGTAGCCGGGGTGCGTATACTCCACGCCGTGGATGCCTTTTTCCGCAAGCGCCTGCAGCGTTTCGTGGTTTGCCTGTGTCATACGCTCGCTCTCACCGGCCGAGGCAAAGAACACTTTGATCAGACGGTTAAAGCGTTCCGCGTCCTCAAACGCCGCAGAGACGTCGAAGTCCCCGAACATACCGGTCGGATTGATGCCTCCGGAGAACACGCCGATGGCGGAGAACAGGTCTTCCATATGGTTAAGGCCGATCGAGAACGCCTGCGCGCTGCCCAGTGAGAGACCCGCAATGGCGCGGCTCTCGCGGTCGGAGCGCGTACGGTACTTTGCGTCGATGAACGGGATGCAGCCCGCCGTCAGCTCCCGGTCAAAATCGCCGGGCAGGAACATATTGATCTCGCCGTCCACAAACGCATAGCCGGAATTCATTACAACGAGCATCGGCTCGCATTTGCCCTCGGCGATCAGGTTATCGAGGATATAGTTGAGCTTGCCCTGCCAGATCCAGCCGGTCTCGTTTTCACCGACGCCGTGCTGGATATAAAGGACAGGATAACGGCGCGCCGTATCCGCGTCGTACCCAGGCGGCGTATAGACCCATGCGGCCTTCGTACGGCCGTTGACCGGGGACTTATAAAGCTCCATGCGCATGTCGCCATGGGGCACGTCCTGCAAGAGGAAGAAGTCCGCGTCGCGGTCGGGCATCTCGAAAAAGTTGCAGACATAGAACCCGCCGTAACCATAGGGCGCGAGGGGGTTTAAGGTCTTAACACCGTTTACGTAAAAATCGCAGTAGTGGAAGCCCGGGTTGATGTCCTCCGCCGTACAGCTCCAGTAACCGTCGCCGCAGGGCGCGAGATCGTAAGACGCGCTCATTGAGCCGCCCCAGCCTTTCACACGCACGCTTTCAGCGTCCGGCGCGTAATAGTTGAACCGCGCGACGCCGAAGTCCAGAATTTCCACGCCGGGCTTTTCGTCCGCATAATAAATGCGGCCCCGCCCGTCCGGCTGTTTCTCAAACACCGCCTTCTTGTTCAGCGGATCAAAGAAGAGCATGTGCTGGGAAAGCGCCTGATTTTGTAAGATAGGGTCTTTCATAAAAAAGCTTTCCTCCCCCAGAAAATAGAATTCTAATTCATCTGAATTCTACCAGTTGCTCCCCGGAGAAGGAAGTTACGGTTTTGAAAATCTGTTCAATTTTTTTAAACAGCAGAATATATCGTATCTTCACAAATGTTTGCTGTTCTTCGCAGCACTATACCAGCGCAAAAAAAGAGAGCGTACCATCCCGGCAATGTCAGGCGAAACCGCCGGCGCAAAGTTTTCAATTCTGCCGCAGCAATTTCCAAAGAGGAATCCCCAGTCCCAAACAATAAGGCATCCTAGTATATAAATATCTTCCGTATCAAAAGGCTGGATTGAGGCGCCGGCGTTGCATTGAACGAAAAATATTCCCAGCTGCAAACCCTTCGTCCCAGCAGCCGGTTACAAAAATCCGAACCTTTTAAATTTACATAGACTTTTTGTGACTTTTATTGTAATATAAAACAAAGCTTAAAACCAAGAAAATCGGCGGCCAAGGGATGTGCCCGGCTGGCCTCCTGATTTGAAACAAAATGGGATTATTTTTCTCAGGGAAAATTTCACCGTTGCGGCCGCAGCCATTCAATCATCCGCGTAAATAACGGAGGCGGCGGGCGGCCGGTGAAAGCAAAGTCTATATTTATGTAGGAAAGGTTGATGTCTTTTATGAAACACTGCGGAACACAAAAACTGGAAACGGAGCGGCTGGTTTTAAGAAAGTTCATGAAAGAAGACGCCTGTGCGATGTACAACAACTGGGCAGCAGACGACGAAGTAACCAGGTATTTAACCTGGCCCACGCATACAAGTATTGACGTCAGCAAAGCCGTCCTGGAAAATTGGGTCAATTCCTATTCCCATGATAACTATTATCAATGGGCAATTGTTTTAAAAGAAAACGGCAGCGATCCCATCGGCAGCATCGCCGCCGTCCATATGGACGAGGATATTTCTATGGTTCATATCGGTTATTGTATAGGAACCGCCTGGTGGCATCAGGGAATTACTTCAGAAGCGCTGAAAGCCGTAATGGATTTTTTCTTTGATAAGGTCGGCGCGAATCGTATTGAAGCAAGGCATGACCCCAGAAATCCCAATTCCGGAAAAGTCATGGAAAAATGCGGAATGAAATTTGAGGGTATCCTGCGTTGTGCGGACCATAATAATCAGGGAATATGTGACGCCTGTTATTATGCGTTGTTAAAATCAGAAAGGTAAAAAGGCATAAATATATAAAAGGAATCCCGACCGTTTTTGAAAACGGTCGGGATTCCTTTTGCCAAGATTCCAGGCTGCCAGTATTGGCGTCCGGGATTTCTTATCTCATACCATTTAACCGTCCGGCCGCGTCAAAAACGACCGTCAAGCGGCGTATTATCCATCAACGCAGCCGGATCGATGGAAAAAATACGGGCAACGACATCACGCAGACGCCGCGCGCCGGAAAGGAATACCTTTGCATCGCCAAAGCGTCCGACGCGTGTCGCGCCATCGCGGATCGCAACCGGTTCTATCTTCCAAAAGGTTTCCGAAATCAGCGGCGCGCAGTGGCGGTGCTGCGGCGCATAATACCGGCGGCCGGCCTCGTCTATCACATGGATATCCTCCAATGCAGGATTAAGCGTACCCGGGACATGTTCCCACTCCTCAACACCGTGAATAAACGTATTGCGCGTAAAGTTAACGCCGATCAGCAAAATCTGGGCGTTGCGCAAATATAAGCGGTGGTACACACCGCCCTCCGGGCAGGGCGTTCTGCGCAGCTCCTCCCCGGCTACAAATTCCCGCGCATCCCGGCCCAGCGCCGCGACAGAATGCGTTGGATGTAAAGACCGTACAACCCCAGGCCTTTTCCGGAACAGTTCCGGCAGAATCCCAACGCAGGCCGGCGTATACAGCACATCCATAACCGGGTTTCTCGGATTCGTATTGCTCCAGGTATGCGTTGGCAGCGCCAGAAGCCCGCCGGCCATATATTCTGACAGCGCATCAAGCACAGTATCGGCGCGCCCTTCAACCTCTCCAATACTTTTATAAGAGGAATGGACAAACAAAGTGCCCGCCGGGTCGATCCCAAGCGCTTCCAAATCGTGCATCAAGCTCTCTTTTGTGTGCATAACAGCCTCCATACAGCTTATTTTTTCTTTGGCAGATCACAGCACAAGATCTGCTTTCTCCCGAATGGAAAATGCAGTAAAATATGCTTCCTCCATCGGAATCCAACGGGTACGGAAAATATCGGCCAGCTCTTCCCCATTGCGCCGGCGGATCCGGTCGAGCTGGATCTGCGGGTCAAGATCGGAATATATACGAAGCGCGGCATATGCGCCGAAATACGGATGCTGGCTATAGGAACCCTCGACAATACGCAGCACACCCGCACTGACCTCCCGCACACCGTCAATACACATACGGCCGCAGTTAAAACGCGGATAGGAAAAAGTCTCTTTTTGCAGCAGCCCCGGCAGCACCTGTGCGGCAAAACGTTCATAGTCCACATTACCGCCCGGTTCTTTCAGGCGCTGCGGCGTCCGCAGCTGCGGCGGCAGGAAGAAATCATCCATATGTACAACGCCCGCACCGGTGATTGCAGAAAGCTGCGCGGCCATCGTGCTTTTTCCAGATGCAGCACGTCCGTCAATCGCGATGCAATACGGCGTCTCCCGTCCAGCCAGCGGTGCAAGCGCTGCAAAAACCGGGAGGAGCCGCGTAAAAGTACCCGATACCACACGATAGGCCGGATGCTCCGCAGCCCGGTAAGCCTGCGTATGATGAACCGCGCGGACGCCTCCGGCAATATATTCACAGATGCTTCGCGCCAACACCTGCGGCGGCACAGACAGCTCTCCAGCATCCGCCGCCATCTGCGCCGCAGTAAGTGCCGCATCGAAAGCCTGCCTGCATTTGTCCGGATCCCGTCGTGCATTTTCCTGCGCACTATGAAGGAAAAGCCGAAAAAGCCAATCTTGCGGAAACCTTGCCGCCATCCAGGCGGCAAGGTTTACACGCGCAACGTCAGGGGCAATAAACTCATAAAGCGGCTGCCGTGCATCTGCCCCGACCATTGCAAATTCGCTTTCCAGATAGCGCCGCGCGGCAGCTTCATCCACAATAAGATGCCCAGCGCCAAAGGCCGCCTGGAAGCACTGTTTAATCAGATCCTGTGCCTGCGTTGCCGGATGAAGGTGTGCCTGCTGCACCAGATACCAGCGGATTTCCTGATTTTCCATGTCCTCTTCCTTTTCAATATGGCATTTTTTCTTTGTTATATATTCCCCCAACCATGTCATGCATTTTCTGCATAACGCCGCGGCGGCCGCGTGCTTTTGAACAGGGAGAAAATGCAGCAGAAAATCGATGCGGCCTGCGCAGGGCTATGCACAGGCCGCATCTGCCCATCTGCTCAATCGCCGAGATAAGCGCCGTCAGCACGCAGCTTTTCACGAAGAATCCTCACATCAAGAGCACGGGTATTGACGTCCTGCGCCGCACACATGGCCGCCGCAGTACCTACAGCCTGCCCCTCCGCCATACAGGCAACCGTATTCCGGGTAGAATTGTGTGCCTGGTAATTGGTTGTAATCAGGCGTCCGGCAACAAAAAGGTTATCCAAACCTTTAGGAAGCAGCGCCCGGTAGGGGATGCCATAGAAGCCTGCGTTTTTAATGATGATGCGCGGCGTACTGTCATGGTATCCGAACAAAGCTACCTCGTCCTCAAAACGCGCGCAATTCTCAATCTCCTGTGGTGAAAGATCATATTCGCATTCTACAATGCGCGACTTGCGTACACAGATCCCATCTGCGGTCCAGCTGACATGGCAGTCTGCAAAACCAGGGACATTCTTGCGGAAGAAATCAACAATGGTTGCGATCTGGCGGCGCAGCGCAATCTCCGCGCGGGTTGCATCGCGTACATCCAAGGAATCTACTGCAACGCCGGTCACATTGACATATGTGGCGTCCTTTTCGTAAACGCAAACCATTTTTGGACGGTTAAGACCAGGATTTTCCTTGATAAAATCGCGGAAAGCCGGGCATTTGTCAACCTGGAAGCACAGCCGGGCGATACCATCATGCCCTTCTCCACGATCGACCCGGGCAAGTTGGAAGAGCATACCTTCATACTGCCGGACAAATTCCAGGCTTTTCGACGGTTCAATATTGGCAAGACCAAATGTCATGGATGCGCCCATGTCCTTGTGCAAATCGTAGCAATGCGCGCCGGCACGGGCGGCAACGTCCGCATCGCCTGAAGTATCAATCACCGTTTTCGCGCTGATCACACCGCGCCCCGATTTCGTCTCTACAACTACACCACGGATCAGCCGGCCTCATCCATAAGCACATCTGCCATCATGGTATGCATAAACAGCTCTACTCCGGCTTCTTCCATCATTTCAAATGCAAGCTGCTTAAACATTTCATGATCGATGCAGGTAATAAACGGATCATACAGACTTGCGCCGACCTCCTGCTCGGCATGGCCAAGCGACCCGCCGGCGGCGACCATGCGGTCTACAATTTCCTGCGCAATACCCCGTACAACCTGGATCTTCGGTGCGCCAGGCACAGTTTTATACATATTGAAAAAACTGTGCAGGATCACAGCGCCATTAATCAGCGTACCGCCAAGATAGGCGTTGCGCTCAACCACAACCGTTTTGGCACCGTTGCGAGCAGCAGCCAAAGCCGCTACAATACCTGCAGTTCCTCCGCCGACCACCAAAACATCACAGTCCGCAAAAAGCGGAAGTTCCCGCGCTTTCTCCATAAACCGGTTTTTCATAATAAGTCCTCTTCTCATACAGGCTACTTTCGCGCATTTTGCGGCAGTTCCGCATCCATAAAAATACGGGATCCGGTCGCACCACGCTGGCCTGTATATTTACCCTGATACGGATGTTGCACCGGCACATCGGTTTTCGCAAACACCAGCTGACCAATGCGGCGGCCTGCCTGCAATGAAATTGCGCAGCGGTTGGCATTATACAGCTCCAACGTAATTTCCCCACGGAACCCCGGGTCCACCCATCCGGCATTCTGGATAAAAAGCCCCATGCGGCCCATTGAGCTTCGGCCTTCGACAAACGCAGTCAGGCAGTCCGGCAATTCAATATATTCCATCGTTGTCGCCAGCACAAACTGCCCCGGCAGCAGCAGATAACGCTGTGTCTGGATGGTCTTATAGGAAATGGGATGATCCATATCCAATATGCCCCCAGCGTTGTCTTCCACAATACTGAAGGTATCGCCCAAACGGATATCGACGCTGGCCGGCTGAATCTGCGCAGGCTCCACAGGTCTGATTGTAAGCGTCCCTTGGTCGAGCATAGCCAGAATGCCACGGTCAGATAAAATCATAGCGTCTTCCCTTCCCCATATCTGTAGTCACTATACATGCCGCGCTGTACGTCTAAAATACAAAACAGGCAACAATTTGTCTCTTCATTATAGCAGAGACTTGGTTAAAAAGAAAGCCCATCTTTAAAAAGGAGGCCCGTATATCTGAATATACGGGCCTCCTTATCCTTGCTGCACAGAAGTGAAGCACTTCGCGCAGTACTTAGGGAGCGGTTGGAATGTTGCAGACAGCAAGGTGTTTCAAACCCCTACATCTTTAAAATCCGCCGTTTGCAGAATTCCACCGCTGCTTGCAGAACAAAATCCTTTTATTTCTGGTTATCGTTTTTCTGGCTGTTCTGATTGTTGCGGTTCTTTTGGTTATTGCGGTTGTTCTGATTGTTCTGATTGTTCTGATTGTTCTGGTTGTTCTGGTTGTTCTGGTTGTTGCGATTATTCTGATTGAAATCCATTTTTTTACCTCCAACAAGATTTAAGGATTCATGGATAGTTTGCAACAGCCAGGGAAAAATATACATACAAAAATTCTAAAAGGAGAACGCAATGCTTTGCATTCAAAACGGAATCCTCCATACTATGGAGCCTGCTGGTATCCTGCAGGGAGACCTGCTCATCCGCGAGGGAAAAATTGACACGATCGCGCCCCACATCCCCTGTCCTGAAAACGCACAGGTTTACAATGCAGCCGGGGCCCACATCTTCCCCGGCTTCATTGATGCACACAGCCATATCGGGATTTCTGAAGAAAAAGTAGGCCGTCAGGGAGACGATTGTAATGAAGGAACAAACCCGGTAACCCCCTGCATGCGGGCAATTGACGCTATCAACCCTATGGACAGCGCCTTTCACAACGCTGTTGCTGCGGGAATCACAGGAGCCATGGTCGGACCGGGAAGCGCGAATGTAATTGGCGGACAGTTTGTATTTATCAAGACTGACGGACGGCGGATTGATGATATGGTTTTGCTCGCTCCGGCAGCAATTAAAATTGCATTTGGAGAAAACCCAAAGGTAAATTATGGCATAAACGGGAATATGCCTTCAACACGTATGGCTATTGCCTCCCTAATCCGGGAGGAACTGTTTTTGACTCGTCAATATTTTGAACTGGAACGACAGGGCGGCATACAGCCAGATTTCCAGCGGGAATGCTACCGCGCATTATTTGAAAAAAAAATCCCTTTAAAAGCGCACGTACACCGCTGCGATGATATCTTCACTGCAATACGGATTGCACAAGAATTTGACCTTCGCCTGACGCTGGATCACTGTACAGAAGGCCACCTGATTGCGCATCAAATCGCGCAAAGCGGATTTCCGGCGATTGTCGGACCCTCCCTCGCCTCCCGAAGTAAAATTGAAGTGGAGCAGTCCGACTTCAAAACAGCCGGCATCCTGGATAAAGCCGGCGTTTTGGTTGCACTGACAACCGACCATCCGGTTTCCCGTATTCAATACCTCCCCCTCTGTGCAGCCCTTGCTGTAAAGGAAGGTATGGGGGAAGAAGCCGCGCTGCGTGCGATTACCATCAATGCCGCCCGGATCTGTCAGGTAGACGGCAAAACCGGCAGCCTTAAAGAAGGGAAAGATGCTGACCTTGTCATATTGGATGGAAATCCGCTGCATATTGGGACAAGGGTCCGCCTTACCCTAATCAATGGGAAAATCGTCTATTCTGCATCAAATTAATCCTGCAACTGCAATTTTTTGTTTCCGATTTACAATAAGCAGTCCAAAGAGAAACCCTGGATTCCAGTATACTGGAATCCAGGATTTCTCTTTTTCCTTCAATCCTACCCTTAGCGGAACAGGACATGCTTGAAGCCATTTTCCCATCCGGCCCGGCGCCCCCAAATATCAGGTACCCCTATACACCGGCCTTACGGGAAATCCATCTTTTGTGTCAGCCTTTGAACAGGACCTTGAGGGAGTTATAATAATAAAAGGGTACAAGAAGATCGGTGTGCGTAAAATCGGAAACAGAAAAATAAATATTGTTTTTGTTAGGGTCCGTGCCATAGGAGAAGCATTCGCCCTTCGGGATGTATTTCATCTGCTCGGTCATCGGTGCAACGTCCTTCGGGCCGCCGTTGGAGGCGAAAATATAGAACGGGAGCTCCGGATGCTCGTGTACCGGCTGCTGGAGGTATTCGAGCACTTCCTCCGGCGTGAGCTTTTCCCGGATACCGCGGCCTGCAACGGTATGACAGCTCATCGGGGCATACCATCTGAAATATTCAAAATCGTTGTGGAAGATGTTCCAGGTCGCGACGCTGCCGCGGGAATAGCCGCTGAACGCACGATGGTCACGGCTGGCTTTGATTGACTCAGGAGAACCGTCGGTGAGGTAAGTGTGGTAACGCAGTTCCACTGCCGGGATAATGCTCTCGACAACCTCGCGGTAGAAATTACCCTTTGTGCCAGGCCACGAGCCATCACCCGCCGGAACCTGACCGGTACGCCTGCGTTCTTCCACATCCTTTGTCACGTCGAAGTAGTACGTGGTGGAGACGATGATGCACGGATCGATTTCACCGGACTCAAAGAGTTTGTCGAACATCGCCCGGTTTTCCGGGGTGGCGAAGATTTCCGGATCGCAGGTGTTGCCGTGCTGATAATACAGAACATTGTATTTCCGGTCCTCGTCGTTCGGATCATAGCAGTACGGCAAATAGACGTTGCAGTATTTTGCATACGTCACACCGTCTTCATAGACCGAGGTTGTGTAATCCACACGCTCAACACGGCCGGTTTTTGTGGGTTCACCCTTGATATCCGGATTCTCCACGAATACGGTTTCAAAGTCGATCAGTTCGCCGGGCTTATGGACGATGGTTTTCTTTTCGCTCATGTTTTTTCTCCTTTCGCGTCGTTCCTTTATCGTTTAAATTTTATTTCATAGTTAGCCGCGCGTAAACGGCGGATAGACGATACCAAGCTCGTCACGATGGACGCACATATAATTATGGAAAAAGGCGTTGACGAAGGGTTTCTCTTCGAGCTTGCCCGAAAGAATATCGTCGGCAAGCTCCAGGATGCGCTCCAGGATATCCTTACCGACGGGCGCCTGACCATGTGCCGGCCAGGTTATGTCGTACTCGCTGCCGAGGTCAAGGATGCGCTGCATAGTCCGGCGATAGCCCGGCAGACCGCTTTGCGGGGCAAAGGCCAGAACTTCGCCGCGGCAGCAACAGTCGCCGGTGAAGAGCCAGCGGTGTTCCACATCAAGGATACAGATGCTGCCTTCCGAATGGCCCGGCGTGCTGTAAACGCGCAGAGTCCTTCCGCCGAGGTCAAAGACATGCCCGTCGTCGATACCAATCGTGTCCAGGGGAACGGGACGGGGAAGCGGCTCGGGCCCTTCTCCGTTTGCATCGCGGAGATAGCCCTCCTGGTCCTGCCTGGCAATATAGATCTCGTGAAAGTCTGCGTTGCCGCCGATGTGGTCACCGTGGCAGTGCGTGTTGACAACTGCAACAGGTTTGTCTGTCAGCCCGGCAACAATGCCGCGAAGATCAATGTTGCCAAGGCCGGAGTCGATCAGCATAGCCCTGTTTTCGCCCTCCAGAAGGTAACAGAAAACGCCGAGACGATGATTGGTCTCCTCAATTTGCCAGGTGTGTTCATCAAGTTGTTTGACAGTATAACCGATCTCCATCGTTTCCCTCCATTTCAAACAAAACGCCAAAACATCACAAATTTCATATCTATCTTATCATGCCGGCCTGTCAATTACAATACGAATTCATAAAAACAGAAAAACTGGGTATATTTTCACACATTTTCGGGTTTTTGGATAGAATGGCTAAAATATCACTTCTTTTTTTCGGAATACTTGCCATTTTTGTAATTCCATGCTAGACTGCGTTTATAATTTGCCATTAAATTTCTGCAAGAAAGGAATCCGAGCTATGAACCGATTTGTATTCGGCGAGCGCGCGCCGGTCGAGCACGTCAATTTTGAGTCTAAGACCAGGCTCCCTCCGGTCAATGGATTGAAGGAATGCCGCAGCAGCATCGTTCCCGGCATAATGAATGTCTGGTATGAATACATTCCTGCCTGCTATGACGGAACGAACGCCCTGCCGCTCGTCGTGCAGCTGCACGGCGGCGGAAACGATGGACGCCGCTGGGCAGATCTGACGCTATGGCATATCCTCGCCGAGCGGCTTGGCCTGATCGTCATTTATCCCAATTCTCCGGATTATGGCACCTGGCGCTGCGACGACCGCGACGTCGAATATCTTTACAAGCTCATCGGAGTCGTCTGCGAAACATACAAGATTGACCGCAGCCGTATTTATATGCAAGGCATGTCCAATGGCGATATGATGACGCTCGCTTTCACCATGCGGCACCCCGATGTATTGGCGGCGGCGGGTTATTCCACCGGCCCCTCTGCCGAGGTCTATGTCGGCGACGAGCGGCCTGCCGGCGCGCTCCCGGCGATCCAGATGCGCGGCGAGTATGATATCATCTTCCGCCAGACGGAAAACGACCCGCTTGATGAATATGAAACGCGCTATCGTATCAACGATTTTAACCGGGAAATCTGGGCCGAGAAAAACGGCCTTGACAGCCTGCCGGAGCTGACGCTGCGCGGAAAAGACAACTTTATGCGCTTCCGCGGCAAAAACGCCGATCTGATCAACTGGGAAGTCGTCGGCTGCGGCCACCGCGAGCCGGCAGATATGGCGCAGGTATACTGGGACTGCCTCTATTCCGGCTGCCGCCGCGTGGACGGGAAACTCGTTTATACCCCCTGCGAGGATGCGCTCGAGCCGGATGATGACATTGCGGTGATTGCGCTGGGCAGCCGCAAGGTCTACTTAAACGGGCGTATGGAAGAGATGACGCCGATCGAAACGGGTGTCGTGCGGAGCTTCGACCCCGGCCCCGGCAGCTACACAAAGACTGCCGGCGCACTGGAAATGCTGGAAACCCCTGCGCTGTGCGCGCCGGTGGAGTTCTTCCGCACCGCTTTTGGCGCAGAGGTGCGTTATCTTGACGCGGGCGACCGTGCACAGGTGCATTTCCCGGATGGGAGCTGTGCGATCTTCCACTCCAATTCGTTGCTGGTCGAGTATAATGGTAAATTCCGTGCCATGCGCAAACCCTGTACCTTGCTGTGCGGTACCTTCTATGTGCCGGTTGGCGAGTTCTGTGGCGATTTTCTGGGCAAGTTTGTCTCTGAGGCATCCGACCTGATGCTGATCAGCGGTCATTCGGCGATTTTAGGCCGCTATACCGCGCGCGTCCTGCGTAAAATTTTGGGCGGCTATGTCCGCGCCGTAAAATAGGAAATCGTATCATGAAAGGAGAAAGAAAGATGGAATTTTCAGCATATGCATTCATCGGCCTGACGGGGCAGGAGGTGTCCCGCTTTGAGCTCCCGTGGGAGGGCGAAGCGCCCGCGAAGGAATCGGTTTACCTGGAAGGCCCGGCTGTTGAAACGGATCGTATCCGTTACCTGAAGGAGACGCGCGGCGCCGCGCCCGGCGATGTGACGGATGTGGCGCTCGATAACGGCGTTTTAAAGGTCACGATCATTCCCGCCACAACCCGCGCCGACTTTACGCTGGTTGCCGGCGACCGGCGCATTGCCCGCAGTGCGTTCGTCATCCACACGAGGACGATGGACGATAAATTCGCCAGGCTCGAGGAAGGGCGCGTCATGTACCGCCTGTATACGCCGGAGGCCTCCGGTCCGCGCCCGATGATCCTTTTCCTTCACGGCGGCGGCAACGGCGGTCACGAGGGCGAGCGCGACAACCAGAAGCACATCGCCACGGACTATGGCCCGGTAAACTTCGCCGAGGACTATCCAGACATTTATGTCATGGCGCCGATGGCGGTCGAAGCGCGCCGTGATATGAGCAAGATGAACATGAACCGCAGCTTTGCAGGCAGCGATGCAAACAATGTGCCGGGTTACGGCTGGAGCAGGGACTATATCGCCCTTGTGCTCGACATCATCCGCCGCATGGTCGCGGAGGGGAAGGTGGATGGAAAGCGTATCTATGTCACCGGTATGTCCATGGGCGGCGCAGGGACTATCCGCGCCATGTCGGTCGGCTCCGACCTCTTTGCCGCCGCGGTTCCCGTCTGCCCGACAATGACGCCGGAGACTTTCTCGATCCTCAAGTCGATCCGCCGTCCGGTGTGGGTCACTTCGGCGTATATCGACCATACGCTTTACCGCCACAAGTATCTTGTGGACGCGGTGATGTATCTCCGCGATCACGGCAACAACAACGCGCATTTGACGCTGTTTTCACCGGAAGAGCTTGAGAAGTATGATATCGCCATCACGCCGGATCTGCCGTATCCGCGGCTTTTCAGCGAAAACCACGCAAGCTGGGTGCCGACTTACAAGAATGAGTATGGTGTTATGTCCTGGCTGCTCAATCAGACCAAAGACGATTAAAATACGGGGAACGTCCAAAAAATGTCCATATCCCATTTGGATTGGGATAAAGGTTTACCGTTTTTTCAATAAGCGCTGCTACAAAAAGCCGTGCTGGCATGCAGTTTGTAAACGGAGAATACACCTTGAAAACGGCGGCTTCAAAATCGTAAAAGCCGGACGCGCCTTAAAGTATAAAGCGCGTCCGGTCTATATTTCTGCCAAAAGCATTCTTAGTGACAAGCGTACAGAATGTTCAGCTTCCCTTGGCGTGTCTTTCCCGAGATGAATCCCGGATTCCGGTATACAATACTTTCGGAGTCCACGGAAATACCAGAAAAGCCCTATCGAAAATACAGGCTTCCATATTCCATGTAAGCGCACTTGCAAAGATTTTTCAGATACAGCAAACGCAGGGCAGGATGTATAATCCTGCCCTGCGTCTTATTTTCCCTCAAACAGGCGTTTACGGTTATACATACGAAGGCATTAAAGACAACCGCTTTTTTGTTCTATAAATCATACGGTTTGCCAATGTATGCCACCGTTGGCACAAAGCGGTGAATCCGTATGATTATGAGAAATGTTTGACAACCATTGCCGAATAATTGTCATATCTCCGGAACCCATACCGTTCATAAAATGCAATCGTCTTCGGGTCAGAGGGGATAATTTTGACATACAAATGATTTTCAAACCGGCTCATCATCCTTCTCATCAGCTCGTCGCCGATATGATGCCCCTGATACGCAGGATCTACCAGAAGATAATGCAAAAACGCAACCGTTTCACCGTCATCAAGCGCCCGTATCAGCCCAATCAGCTTATCGCCTTCCCAAGCGGAGATTACATGTGTGGAATTGCGCATCGCCCGTACAAGCTTCCCGGGATATTTTCCGGACTCCCAGCTTACAGACAAAAATAATCTTTGCAACTGCTCTTCTGTAAATGTTTTGCCGTCCTTGAATACAACTCCCATAGCGCCTCTCCATTCTCCGGCCTTCCGTATCAATCCAAGCGTATTATAGCACAACTTTGCAGTGCTTTCTACCCACTGCATTCCAAAAAAGAAAAAACAGTGTGATTGCTTCGGATACCCTCGTACCCAAACGATCACACTGTCTGGTGCGGTCACCGGGACTTGAACCCGGACGGTTGCCCATACGCCCCTCAAACGTACGCGTCTGCCTATTCCGCCATGACCGCAAATCTTGACGACAGCATTTATTATATCCGATATACAGAAATTTGTCAAGCGGTTTTTTCTTATATCGCGCCGCTGCAACTTATATTTCCAATACTTTTTCTTCGGTTCTGCATATGCAGGGAAAAAGCACGCCAGGCAATTTACATTTCATCCAGCGTCAAAGAGAACGACGGCAGGAACATATCGCGGAAATAGTCCAGTTCCTGCATCTGCATTGCGTCCAAAGACGCCTTTGTCTGCCGGGCGGCAAGGGCAAACTCTGTATTTCCTGCGGAAAGCTCTTCAACACACTTGATATACGCAGCAAGCCTGTCAGCTGCCTTAACCAGACGATAGGTCTGTGCATCGGCCTCATGATCGAAGAGTTTTTCATACTCCGGCCGAAGCATTTCCGGCAGAAAAGCCAGCAGCGTTTTATTGGCGCTTTTTTCAATTTCCCGATAAGCACCAGTAAACCCGGAAGTCATATATTTAACCGGCGTCGGCATATCCCCTGTCAGAATTTCCGACGCGTCATGGAACATCGCCGTCACTGCCACATGCTCCGGATTGCACCCGGTGTCCCCAAAAACATCCCTGCGGATCAATGCCAGTGCATGGGCAAGCATCGCAACCTCCAGGCTGTGCTGCTCAAGATCCTCCTCGCGCAGGGAGCGCATCAGCCCCCAACGCTTAATATTTTTCATCCGGAACAAATATGCAAAAAAATGGTGCATCCGCACTCTCCTTTCACAGCAGCCATGCAGCTGGGCTGAACTAGGCATTTCCCTCCGGCCCGTCCTGCACACGTGCACCGCGGTATTTCTTATACCAGCGCCCGCTCATATACCCGCCCAGCATCAGCAGACATACGCAGACCCAGGAAACCGGATAACACATATAAAGCATAAACATGGTTCGGTCGAGCGGGAGCGCCGTATACATCCAGATTACCCGGACGCCGCACATCCCGGCAACCGAGGCAATCATCGGGTACATCGTATACCCCGCGCCGCGCATAACGCCGGACAGGATTTCGGAAATGGCAAAGATCCAATAGGATAAGGATACAATGGTGACCATCATAAGCCCATATTCAATAACCGCTTCATCCTGTGTAAACAACATCATGATATAGCGGCCAAACAGCAGCACAAGACCCCCAATCAGCATCGTACTCAGACCGGAAATTGCACAGCCAATAAGGGTGGCGCGGCGCACACGTTGCACCTGCCCTGCACCAAGGTTCTGCCCGGAAAAAGTCGTCATCGCCAAGCCAAACGACTGCAGTGGGACCATTTCAAAGCCGTCGATTCGCCAGGCCGCCGAAGTACCGGCAATTGCCGCCGAACCAAAAGTATTGATATTGGATTGAATTATAACATTTGACAGGGCAATAACCATACTTTGAAGGCCGGCCGGAATCCCAATGCGCACAATCTGGGAAAGCTTATCCATATGAAAACGGATATCCCGCGGGATTACACGATGGAACTCCCCAGTCGTCAGCAGGTTATAACCCGCCAGCACCGCCGTAATCAGCTGCGATACAATGGTTGCAATTCCAACCCCGGCTATTCCCCATTTAAACAGCGCCACAAATACCAGATCAAGCACAATATTGGCAAAAGTACCGATGACAAGATAAATAAACGGACGGCGGGAAT
Source organism: uncultured Eubacteriales bacterium (assembly GCA_934546935.1). Taxonomy (GTDB): domain Bacteria; phylum Bacillota; class Clostridia; order Oscillospirales; family QAMX01; genus CALWJF01. The sequence continues at coordinate 109,029 of CAKTEH010000008.1, read as the reverse complement.
CGCCGACCGCACGCAGAATCCCCGCGCCGATATTATATAGTATATTGCCCACAGAACCAAGGAAAATAATGCGCATATACAGCACCGCACCGTTAAGGACATTCTCTGGCGTCCCCATAAGACTCAGCAATGGACGCGCCAGCGCAACGCCGGCGAGCGTCAAAAGCAGGCCGCCGGTAAGCGCCATTGCTACAGCGGTATGTACGCTTTTACGCATACCCGGGATGTCCCCTGCGCCATAATGCTGCGCAATTACAACGCCTGCGCCAGTAGATAAGCCCATGAAAAAACCGATCATCAGGTTGGTGATGGATCCTGTCGCGCCAACAGACGCCAACGCATCGGACCCGGCGTATTGTCCAATGATTACCAGATCCACAGTGGCATAAAACTGCTGAAACAACGTGCTCAGGCAAATTGGGATTGCATACAGCACCAAGCTTTTCCAGATAGAACCGGAAATAATTGAGTTATAATCCGCGCCGCGGCTGGCGCGGGCCGCAAGGCTCCGGCGGGCGCCCCGGCGCGCAAATATTGCCTTAAACGACATAAAACACCCTCACATTTTCTGCCTGGAACCAAGAAAACCTTTTTTCAGCTCTTTATTGTCAAATGATATTATTATACGCGCAATTATCGCTTTGTCAACCCTGTTTTCCATCCAGTATGCAGCAAAAAACGCAAATATACCGCAAAACACCCGCTTGCCCGTATAAAAATATTAACTGCCAGCTCCCCAGAACGGGAGCTGGCAGTTGGACTGTACGATTGTACAAAATTAATATTTCTTGCGGGCAACGTAGGTCGTGTGGAGGATTTCATGCGCCTTATGACTACCCGGCTCGCCAAGGTAAGATTTATAAATTTCCTTGACAACAGGATTTTCATGGCTCTTGCGGTAGACGGAAGCTTCATCCTCTTTATATAGGGCTTTCGCACGCAGCGCACGGACATCCACCGCGCTGCGAACATAACCCGGGACATCCGGCTGTCCGCCGCCGTTGACGCAACCGCCGGGGCAGCACATGACTTCGATAAAGTGGTAATTCTTTTCACCGGAACGGACACTGTCAAGCAGTTTTGCCGCATTGGCAAGGCCGGACGTAACAGCCACATTGACCTTCATGCCGCCGATATCATAGGTCGCTTCCTTGATATCTTCAGTACCACGTACTTCATTATAATCAACGCCTGGCGCGGTTTCGCCGGTCACAACCTCGTAAACCGTGCGCAGGGCCGCTTCCATGACGCCGCCAGTTGCGCCGAAGATATGGCCGGCGCCAGTCCCCAAGCCGAACGCCGGATCAAACTCCTCATCCGGGAGGCTGTCCCAGTCAAGGCCGGCACGCTTGATCATGCTGGCAAGCTCGACGGTGGTAATGGAAACGTCAATATCGGCATAACCGGAAGCAGATTCGTCCTCACGGCCGATTTCAAACTTCTTTGCGGTACAGGGCATAACGGAAACGACAAATATGTCCTTCGGGTCAATGCCCTCTTTCTCCGCATAATAGGTCTTCATCAGCGCGCCATACATCTGCTGCGGGGATTTACAGGAGGAAAGGTTCGGGATAAAGTCCGGATAATAGGTCTCACAGAACTTAACCCAGCCCGGGGAACAGGAAGTGATCATCGGCAGCGTACCGCCGTTTTTCACACGTTCAAGCAGCTCGGTGCCTTCTTCCATAATGGTCATATCCGCAGCGGTATCGACATCAAAGACCTTATCGAAGCCGAGACGGCGCAGCGCTGCAACCATCTTGCCTTCCACATTGGTTCCCATCTTTTCGCCGAAACACTCGCCCAGCTGAGCGCGCACGGACGGGGCAGGACCGACAACAACATGCTTGGACGGATCGTGGATCGCATCCCAGACCTTGGCGGTATCGTCCTTTACAGACAGCGCTCCGGTCGGGCAGACCGTGATACACTGGCCGCAGTGAATGCAGGATGTCTCGGCAAGCTTAACATCAAATGCACTGCCAATATTTGTGGCAAATCCACGTTCATTTGTCCCGATGACCGCAACATACTGGTTCTGACGGCAGACTGCAACACAGCGGCGGCAGAGGATACATTTTGAATTGTCGCGTACAAGGTGCGGGCTGGAAGTGTCGAGAGCCACCGGAATATCGCGGCCGTCGCCGAAACGGTACTGGTCGACACCATATTCCTTCGCAAGAGCCGCCAGCTCGCAATTTCCGTTGCGGGAGCAGGACAGGCAGTCCATACGGTGGTTGGAAAGAATCAGCTCAAGCGTATTCTTTCTCGACTGGATAACTTTCGGGGTATTGGTAAAGACCTCCATGCCTTCGCTGACCGGGTAAACACAGGCGGCAACCAGGCCGCGCATTGGACGGCCGCCTTCCGTGCCTTCCACCAGACAGATACGGCATGCGCCGATGGCATTAATACCTTTTAAATAACATAAAGTCGGAATGCGGACGCCGGCAAGGCGCGCAGCTTCAATAATCGTTGCGCCCTGGGGAGCCTCAACTTCTATTCCGTTTATTTTCAGTCTAACGGTATCCATTCTTTAAGCTCTCCTTTTTACTTCTTCACGATAGCGCCGAACTTACACTTTTCAATACAGGCGCCGCACTTAATACATTTGGTCGTATCGATCGTATGCGGATTGCGTACCGAACCGGAAATTGCCCCTACCGGGCAGACTCTGGCGCAGGCCGTACAGCCGCGGCACTTATCCGCAACAATTTCATAACGGACAAGCTTTTTACAAACTCCGGCCGGGCAAACCTTATCGACGACATGGGCAAGATATTCTTCACGGAAGAACTTCATGGTAGACAAAACCGGGTTTGGCGCAGTCTGTCCAAGGGCACAAAGGGAACTCGATTTGAGGTGGTAGCACAGCTCTTCCATTTTATCGAGATCTTCCATCGTGCCGTTGCCGGCAATAATCTTATCCAGCAGGCCAAGCAGACGCTTGGTACCAATACGGCAGACGGCACACTTGCCGCAGCTCTCGTCAACGGTAAAGTCAAGGAAGAAGCGGGCAATATCAACCATGCAGGTATCTTCGTCCATGACAATCAGTCCGCCGGAACCCATCATAGCACCGATGGCAATCAGGTTGTCATAGTCGATCGGGGTGTCGAGGTGTTCAGCCGGGATACAGCCGCCGGAAGGACCGCCGGTCTGCGCAGCCTTGAACTTACGGCCGTTCGGAATGCCGCCGCCAATTTCCTCAATAACCTCACGCAGCGTCGTACCCATCGGAACTTCGACAAGGCCGGTGTGGTTGATCTTGCCGCCGAGGGCAAAAACCTTCGAACCCTTGGAGGTAGCGGTACCCATCGAGGCAAACCACTCGCCGCCGCGCAAGATGATCTGCGGGATATTGGCATAGGTTTCAACATTGTTCAAAAGCGTCGGCTTTGCAAACAGGCCCTTGTTGGCCGGGAACGGCGGACGCGGACGCGGTTCGCCGCGGTGGCCTTCGATGGAAGTCATCAGCGCCGTCTCCTCACCGCAGACGAACGCCCCGGAACCCAGGCGCAGTTCAATATCAAAATCGAATCCTGTGCCAAGGATATTCTTGCCGAGCAGGCCGTACTCACGCGCCTGGGCAATTGCAATGTTCAGATGTTCAACCGCAATCGGGTACTCCGCACGGACATAGATATAACCCTGGTTGGAACCGATGGTATAGCCGGCAATAGCCATTGCTTCCAAAACGGCATGCGGATCGCCTTCAAGGACGGAACGATCCATAAACGCACCCGGGTCCCCTTCGTCGGCATTGCAGCAGACATATTTCTGGTCGCCGGCTGCGGCCTTGGTAAACGTCCATTTGCGGCCGGTTGGGAAACCTGCGCCGCCGCGGCCGCGAAGGCCGGATTTGTTCAGACAGTCGATCACCTCGTCGCCGGTCATAGAGGTCAGGACCTTCGCCAGGGCCTGATACCCGTCCATAGCTATGTAATGATCAATAATATCCGGAGCAATACGTCCGCAGTTGCGCAGCACGACGCGGGTCTGCTTGGCATAAAACGCCGTATCCGTATAAGCGGTTGTCGTACCGTCTTCCTTGACAGTTTCTTTATACAGGTATTCCTTAACCGGCTCGCCGCCAATTAAATGCTTTTCTACGATTTCACGGATATGATCCGGCGTACAGTTGCAATAGAAGCTGCCTTCCGGATAAACGATCACGATCGGGCCAAGCGCGCACAGGCCGAAGCAGCCGGTCTGCACGACGTTGACACGGTCTTCAATACCGTGGCGGGCAATTTCTTCTTTCATCAGCGTAACAAGCTCACGGCTGTTCGACGAAGTACAGCCGGTACCGCCGCAGATGCGCACTTCATACGGCTTATTGTGCATACGCTCCAGCGCCTGCTCACGGCAGGCATTCAGGTCAGCAATATTTTTAATCAACATAATTTCCTGGCCCCTCCTAATCAGTCCTTATACTCTTCAAGGATACGGTCGACATCCTCGGGCACGAGCTTGCCGTAAACCTTGCCGTTTACGGTCAGTACCGGTGCAAGTCCGCATGCGCCGATGCAGCGGGTGGCGTCCAGGGAATATTTGCCGTCCGGGGTAATCCCTCCGGCACTGATGCCCAGCTTCTGCTCAAAACGCTCCAGGATCTTTCCGGAGCCTTTGACATAGCAGGCAGTACCAAGACAGACCGCAATTGCATATTTGCCATTGGGGTTAAGCGTGAACTGAGCGTAAAAAGTAACTACTTCATACACAGAAGACAGAGAAAGGCCAAGTCCCTCGGCGATAATGGTCTGCACCTCGATTGGAAGGTAGCCATAAAGCTCCTGCGCCTGCTGTAAAACCGGCATCAGCGCGCCCTTTTGATCCTTGTGCTCGGCGATAATCTGACGCAGCTTCTGTTCCTGTTCCGCAGTACCATGGAAAGGCACGGCGGTCTTGCGTTTTGCCATACTAATCCTCCTTGCGCCGGGCGCTTTGCCCACCCGGTCAAAATTAACATTCTCATACAGATAAAACCAACCCGTCGTGGCGGGCCGCAAAAGCGCAGCCTTTACATTGCGCAGCTTTGAAAAAAAGCGCGCGACAACACACAGGCCAAATTACCCAAAAAGTATGATAGCACACCCCAATTTTTTTGTCAACGCAAAACAGGCACAAATTCGAGGTAAAACGACTGCTTTTCGCCTTCTTTTCCATACTTCCCCTAATGTTTACCGGTTCGGTGCACATTCTGTGCAAACAGCACTATGCACAAAACGGGCAGCGGCAGGAACTGCAAAAGCCATTCTTCCCTGTCCCTTTTCCCAACTATATCAGGCAAAAAAACTGACGCTTACATGGCATACAAGGTTGACTTCCACCTGCGGCTACCCTTCAAATTTTTACACACAAAAAAGACCGGCAACGAAAAAAAACGGTATTTATTAGATTCTTAACCGTCACAGTTTGTCTGCCCGGCTGCTTCTGTTCTTGTACCTCTTGCAGTTACGTGGTAGCATAGAATCAAATAAGCTTTCAAATCGGAAGTTGGCGCAGCCCGCACCAAAAGGAGTGTTTCCCAATGAAAGACGCGTTTGGAAAGAATATGGCTCGCTATTAACGCTCTCCGTATATCGCGTCTACTGCTGCATATGCTCCGGGGCCCTTCATTTATCATTCCTCCAAAGCGGCCGTTACGGGCTTCTCTGCTGCTCTTGCCTTTGAAGCTAAACCGTTCGGAATTAAGGTAACAAATGTCGCGCCCGAGGCTTTTCTTTCCGTATTGGCTTTTATGCTGAAAAGAGATGGGACATGGAGGCAGACAGCCACGTCGATGATTATGATTCCTGCCGATGGCAAACCAATCTGGTGACTGATTTTCGGAAAAATCAGCAACCGGGAGATCCGGCTAAACTGGCAAAAGTGATTCTGATTGTTGCCGAAAGTGAGAACCCGCCGCTGCATCTGGCAATCGGGGAAGATGCGCCGGAAGTCCTGGACGCTTATTGTAAAAAGATAAGAGCAGATTCCGATGCATGGAAGATAATCGCATCAAAAGCAAGTTTATAAAATCGCAGTCTATCGAATAGGTACGCGAGTGTATTTATACGGGATACCCTTGTATGTACGCCCAGTGAAGCACAACACCCCGGACATTCCGTTGCCCGGGGTGTTGTGCCGCTGTGCTCAAAATAAGGGAGCCTATCCCCTACACCGCTTTTTGTGTCCCTTTTCCGATTTTTATGCCGGCATATTCTATTTTGCCGATACTGCCGGACATACCGGACGGGCAGGTTCCTGCTGTGAGGTATCGCGCGCATAAATTACCGTAAACTGGCCATCGGAAGGCATAGCCGTGCGTTCTTCCTGCATTTGCTCCGGTACGGCGACAGCCTGCGGCCTTATATCAGATGCAGCCTGCGCTTCCGCCGCAAGCGCCGATTCCGGTTGTTCGGGCTGTTGTGCCTGCTGTTGGAAATTAAGCATTTGCGGTGCTTCCCCGTCCAGCGCCTGCTCCGGATCCGCTTCCATCTCTTCGTCCTCTTGCAGCTGTCCGGCTGGGCTTAATACGCCTGCGCCAGCATCTGCATCCTGGGAATGGTAGCTTTGCGGCTGTGTATCCGCTGTAACCGGATAGCTCTGCGCATCGAGTGCTTCCATCCGTTCAACAATCCATCGGGAATATGCGCTCGAGTAAATCCCCTGGTCAAACAGTTTCTGTGCGCCGCCGCAGCCGCAGTTATAACACATCAGTGCCATATGATAATCGCCATACGTTTCCACATACGACGCCAGCATGCTGATCCCGGCAAGGACGTTCTGGAAAGGGTCGTATAGATCCTCTACACCCAGGCTCTCGCTGAGCCAGCCAAGGTTAACGGTGGAAATCTGCATCAGGCCGATACAATTTCCGGCGGCGTTGAGCGCATCCGCCTGCCATGAGCTTTCCCGTTCTATGACCGCATAAATAAGCTCAGGCGCAAGCCCATGGTCCTCACACAGCGCATTTATGTATTCTACAAGTTCGGCGTCATCTCCACGGTAATCATATCCTGCGCCAAAAGCTGTCAGGAAAAACAGGAGTAAGGCAAAAACTGCAAAAAATTTCCTTGCCAACGAAAACTTACCTCCCAATGTTAGATTTTCCTCATTCTATCATCTCCCCACACAGAAATTCGTCGAAACAACGCGCCGTCGAATAATTGTCGTTTTTTTGCATATACTGAGAGTCGAAACCAGAACTGCGAGGTAAGATCTATGTTGAAAAATAAGTTTTTTAAAGGATTTTCGCTCTTGCTGGCTACAGTTATGGCATTGACGCTTCTGGCGATGCCCTGCGCAGCCGCAGAACGTGACCTGCCAATCTACTGTGTCGGCCGGGATGACAACTGCATCTCCATCAGCTTTGACGCCGCCTGGGGCAACGAGGATACGCAGACGCTTATTGACATCCTTGGAAAATACAACATCCGCGCGACCTTCTTTGTTGTGGGGGACTGGGTAGATAAATACCCTGAATCGGTCAAAGCCCTGCACGACGCCGGGCACGAAATCATGAACCATTCCAATACCCACGCGCACTATCCTCAGCTGTCGCGCGCGCAGATGATCGCCGACGTTTCCGCCTGCGCCGATAAAATCGAAGCTGTTACCGGCGTACGGCCAACGCTCTTCCGTCCGCCCTACGGCGACTATAACGACACGGTTGTCGGTGCTATGCGGGAAGCAGGATTTTACACGATTCAGTGGGATGTTGACAGCCTTGACTGGAAAAATCCCGGATCCGATGCAATTGAGCAGCGCGTGCTGGAGAAAGTGAAATCCGGGTCAATTGTCCTGTTTCACAATGCTGCCGTGCAAACGCCCGCTGCATTGCCGGGTATTATTGAGGGCCTGCTCGCAAAAGGGTATAAGTTCCTGCCGATCAGCGAACTGATTTACAAGGAAGACTATCACATGGAGCATGATGGCACACAACGTTCAGACGGGTAAACCCCTAAAAAGACGCCGGACATAGAGGCTTTGTCCGGCGTCTTTTCCTTAGGCCGTCCCCTTTACAGGTTTTCCTTAGTATAAAAAGCCCCCCCTGCGTCTATCGAATGGATAGACGCAGGGGGCTTTTTACATAAACACCTTATTGGTCTTATATTATCCTTTTAATTCTTTTCGGGTACCGATCAGCCTTATTCTCAAGGGATTTTAAGAATAACTTATGTTTTTGTTTATAAATACTTCAGTATGTAATCGCATCTGTATCCGCAAACACTTCCATATTTCAAAACTTTCCGGCGCCACAGATACAAATTGCCATTTTACAATTTTTCCGGATAGAGCCCTGCCTTATGCAGCGCGGCAAGCGCCTCACGCGCCTGCGGCTTATCGCTTTGGTACGTGATCCCAAACCAATGTGCATCCGTTTCAAGCACCTTTACCGAAAGCTTTCCCTCAGAGACAAACTGGTCGACCATCACCGGGAGCAGACACTCGCCCCGAATATCTGTCGGCACAAGGCCGCGCAGGAATCCCTCAAAATACCGCTCCATATCCGGAAAAACCGAAGGCGTAAAACCCCAGAAATTCATGGAAACTCCCGCATCCGGGTCAAGTACAACACCCCCGTTTTCGCAGATAAGATCCCGGATAATCCCGTCGCCGCAGCGCTTGATCTTATAGGTTTCCGTAACACCGGCTAAAACGCCGTCTTCCACCCGGCAGATTCCGCGCGTTACCGTGCCGCGCGGAGAAAGGGTATTTTCCAGTTTATAAATCACCATCATCCCTTCGCCCTGCGGCGCAAGCCGGGTCAGGGTCTGGTAAGCGGCGCGATAAGCCTGCGGACCATAATAATCATCGGCGTTGATAACAACAAAAGGTTCGTCGATAACGTCCTTCGTACATAAAAGCGCATGGACCGTACCGAAAGGCTTTGTACGCCCGGCCGGGATGTTATAGAAAGAAGGGATTGAGCTGTAATCCTGGAACGCATAAACAAGCTCGACCGGCTTTCCATCCGGCGCAGTGGCCTTTTCCAGCCTGTCGCCGCACAGATGCTTCACAAGATCCAGAATATCCGGCTTGATCAACAGCACAATCTTATGGAACCCCGCTGCAATCGCATCATAAATCCCATATTCCATCAGAATTTCGCCGTTTGGCCCGACGCCGTCAACCTGTTTATTCCCGCCGTAACGGGAACCGAGTCCCGCCGCCAATACCACCAGTGCAGGTTCTTTCATCATTGTACCTCCAAAATCACATCCGTCCGGATCCTGCCCCATCTTCTTCCTGTCCGGCCTGCCCATGACGCGCAGCAACCGCTTCCAATACCTCGCGTGCAGAAAAAGTATAGCGCTCGCCGCAATACTCACATACAACTTCTGTTTCCAGGCCTTTTCCGACCCATTCGTCCAGCGCCTTCGGATCCAGCCCGGCGATTATACGCAGCGTTTTCTCCCGGCTGCACCCGCAATGGAATCGCACGGGACGTGTGCCCATTAATTCCAACTCCATCCCCTCAAAAATGCAGGAAAGGATATCCTCCGGAGACATCCCGCGATCAAGCATCGCAGTAACAGAATCAATGCTTCGCAGGCGGGCTTCCAGCTTTTCCACAATCTCGTCTCCGGCGTCAGGCATAAGCTGCACGAGAAAGCCGCCTGCCCGGCGCACGGTATTATCCCGGTTCATCAGCACTCCAAGCCCGACTGATGAAGGCGTCTGCTCAGATACCGCAAAATAATAGGTCAAGTCCTCCGCAATTTCTCCAGAGAGCAGCTCGATCGTTCCGGTAAAAGGTTCTCCTGTACCCGCATCGCGCGTAACCGATAAGGTTCCGGAGCCCACGGCGCGGCCGACGTCAAGCTTCCCCTGCGGCGAAGGCGGAAGATCCACGCCATTCTCCCCGGCATAACCCTTTACATTCCCGGCCGCATCGGCAACCGCCACCAGCATACCGGCCGGCCCGTCTCCGGAAATGCGCAGGGTTACAGATTCCGTTTCCGATTTTAAAAGTGCCCCCATCATACCCGCCGCCGTCAACAGCCGGCCCAATGCCGCCGTGATGACAGGGCTGGTATCATGCCGGCGGCGCGCCTGTTCCACAGTCAGGCGGGTGGTCGCCGCATAAGCGCGGATGCGGTGATTTGCAGCGGTTGCTATTGCAATATAGTCGTTCAAATTCGTTATCCCTCTTTATTCGTTTCTATGCTGTGCACAGCATATTCCCGGCAGCCGTCCAGCCGCATGTTTACAGTTTCTCGTGGATCCAAACCGTCATCTCGCCCGGCGTACGGTTGACCCAGGCGTAGTATGGGATAAATTTCAACGCGCGCGGCGCATATTCCGGCGCCGCGTCGTCACGGTACAGACAGTCGGCGTCCCAGCCGTCCAGCCGCAGCTCAAGTCCCTGCGCTGTAAGCGTAACTACGCCGCCAAGCAGCTCCGGCTCAAAAGCGTCTGCAAACTGCACGCCGCGCGGCAGATAGACGCGGGAAAGCCCTTCGCCATTATCTGCCTGTTCAATACAGTAGACAAGCGGGCCGCGCATAACCGCAACTTTGCCAATATCGTCGGAAACTCGCGGATTTGCATGCACAACACGCACCGGCATCTGCATGACAAAGCGGATGCAGTCGCCTGCCTGCCAGGTGCGGCGGATATAAGCATACCCTCGCACAATTTCCACCTCTGCCGTTTCCCCATTGACCGTCAGCGTCCAGCCGCGGCACCAGCCCGGCAAGCGAAGGGCAAACGTATAATCGCCTTGGGCGTCCGTTGTAAGCGTTACCTCACCGTCCCACGGATAGCGGGTGTGCATTCTCAGATTCACAGTTTCCCCTTCAAAAGAAACGGCTGCATCGTTGGTCGTATACAAGTTTACATAAATCGTACGGCCACAGGTATTATAAATATATTCCGGAAGGGAACAGACCAAGCGCGCAAGGTTGGGCGGACAGCAGGCGCAGCCAAACCATTTCTGACGCACCGGTTTCACATGCGCATACTGCTGGTTCTTTTCACAGCGTTCGGGCAATACCTCCAGCGGGTTGACATAGAAAAAGCTCTGGCCATCGAGGGACATTCCGGAAATCGTACCGTTATACAACGTCTTTTCCAGAATATCGCCATATTCCCCGTCTGGCTCCAGGCGGTTCATACGGCGGGCAAAAAAAGCCAACGCAATAGCAGCGCAGGTTTCGCCATAGACCAGCCCGTTAGGCAGATCATAATCATAGGTAAATGATTCCGCTATACGGGACTGTCCAACCGAACCGGTAATATACATCTGGCGGCTGACGATGTCGCGCCAGATGCGGCGGCAGGCAGCCGCCAGCGTATCGTCGCCGGTCAGACGGGCAACATCCGCCATACCGGAATACAGGTATCCCGCACGCACCGCATGCCCCTGGGCATACGGCTGCTCCCGGACCGGACGGTCAGCCTGAAAATACTTTAAGTCAAAACCGCCGCGCGTCAGGCTTTCCTCACGTCCAAACCGTTTGGCTTCTTCGACAAAGAAATTTGGTTCCCGGCCGCGCTCGTCGATCAGGTATTTGGCAAATTCCAGATATTTTTCCTCTTTGCAAACCTCATAAAGCCGGCACAGCGCCATTTCCAGAACCTCGTGCCCAGGATAAGCGTGCAGCTTCCCCTCTCCCGGGCCGATTACCGTCATAATATAATCAATATTCCGGCGCATAACCGACAAAAGCCGGTCTTTTCCGGTCGCCTGATAATAGGCGACGGCGGCTTCAAGCATGTGCCCGGCGGTATACAGCTCATGCCAGTCCTTCAGGTTCGTCCAGCGTTCCTGCGTCCGTTCAATAATAAAGCTGGTATCCAAATATCCATCCGCCTGCTGTGCAGCGGCCACCAGTTCGACGGCTTCATCGATGGTTTTTTCCAGTTCAGCGTCCGGTTTCCATACAAGCGTGTATGCTGCGGCTTCAATCCATTTCGCCAGGTCGCTATCCTGGAACACCGCGCCTCCATGCGGCGCATCAAGCATCCCTGCCGCCGCCTTAAAATTGCGGATACAATAGCTCGGCGCCGCATCGGGGACTTCATCATTAAGCGCCTTCCATTGATAGGGAATCAGCTTTTCTACAGCAGTAGCCATAATTTCAGAAAAGAATGAATCGTGAACTTTTACATCTTTTAAAGATACAGGGTTGGAAATATAATTTTTATTCATGACTGAACCCTCCTTTTGATTCTACAATAACAAAAACCCAGGCTGTTTGCAAGCAGTTTTGTATCAAAAGCGTTATTCTTCATACCAGCCGGCAACGCCGTCTTTCAGCAAAAGCAAGCGATTGCCCGATTTCCGGATCAAAGACGTTTTTTCGCCGGCCTGCAGCGCGGGATAATAATCTGTCGCCCCGCTTCCTGCGCCAAGCCGGCCCTGTCCATCCTGCCACAGCGACCAGTTCGGCACTTCCAATACCCTGCCAGTCGCAAGATGACGAACCTGGGAAAAAAGCGCCCCATCCTGCACAAGTTCCACAAAACGGTCCAGATAAGTAATATTGAGCGTGCCGCCTGAAGCCGCCTGTGCATGTGGTATCGTATAAACATCATGCGCATCGGCAGAAGCATAGGCAAAAGCCCCATCCTGAATTAGGAAAGCGTTAAGCTGCCCATGCCAGCAAATGACGTTCCCGCCGTCGATGGCAATAATATGCTTATCCGCATTGACCAACGGTACGTTAGAGCAGATCGTATGGCGGTAATTATGTACCGGCCAGTGCCCGGTAACCACCCATTTTTCAAAGCCCGGGGATGTTTCCATAAAGTTGTCGTTTTTCATACAGGCATACGCATCAAGCGTTTCAAAATCCATGGACGCTATGCCGCCGTGAACAAAAACAAAGTCCCTGCTTTCAAGGATATGCGGCAGATTTTCCAGAAACGCCCGCTGCGCGTCCGTCAGCCAGTCTTCAAGCCAATCGCAGTTGCCCCGCAGGACATAAACGCCTTCCTGCCCAGCCAACTCCATGATATACGAAAGCGTCTTTTGCCCCTGTTCTCCTTTGGTATATAAATCGCCGAGCAGGATCAGCATATCGTCTTCACAATATCCCACCTTTTCCAGCAAAGCCCGCAGCAGGTCATAACTTCCATGGATATCGCTGATGCAGACCGCCCGGCGTCCGGCGGGGATTTCCATCTTCTGCACAATAGGTCTCATCCTTCACCCTCCCATCCGCCTGCCGCAGGCTTTTCGGCCTCCTTTGCCCGCAGGCATCCGTAATTTAGTTATATTTTACCATACTCTCCCCACCCTTTCAACAAACATTTCCTATCTGTATATACCGCCCCGCAGCTTGCCACCGGCGGGTAAAGCTGTTAAAATAGATCAAAACAACATTGTCAGGAAGGCAAAAATGATTACATACCGAACCTTACATGCGCGCCAAATCCGGCCTGAGATATTCTCCCAATTTCAAAGACGGCAGGAAGTTACAAAATGCTGGAGAAAAATCGGCGGCGTCTGGACGATAAAGGATATCGCTTTTACAGATGACTGGACACCGCAGGAACTTGCCATCTTGCTTTCCCATCTGCGCGCCCAGTGCACTGCCGGCGGTCTCGTATCCGCGGCGTTTTTCAACGGCATATTAAAGGGCTTTGTCTGTGTGGATGCAGGTCTTTTCGGAAGCTGCCGGCAATATATGGATCTTTCCCACATCTATGTTTCTCAGGACATGCGGAGAATGGGGATCGGAAAAAGGCTTTTTGAAGAAGCAAAGACCTACGCAAAAGCACACGGCGCAAATAAGCTGTATATATCCGCGCATTCCGCGGTAGAAAGCCAGGCATTTTACCGGGCGCTTGGATGCGTGGAAGCCTGTGAGTACAGCCCTGCCCATGTGGAAAAGGAGCCTTGCGATTGCCAACTTGAATGCAGTCTCTGAAAATTTGCAGACCACCGCGCTGCCGCATTTTTGCCATGCAACGGATTTGCCTGCGTCAATTGACAAATCCGGACGCGGCGCGGTATAATGATGTGTGTGAGCCGGCCAGACGGTCGCGCCCGGCAGCGCCGAAAGGCCGCCGGGTGAGGAAAGTCCGGGCTTCAAAGGGCAAGGATAACGGGTAACGCCCGCCGAGGGTAACCTCAGGAAAAGTGCAACAGAGATATACCGCCCCGTAAGCTTTCCTACAAGGGAAAAACACGGGGTAAGGGTGGAAAGGCGAGGTAAGAGCTCACCGGTCTCCCTGGAGACAGGGGGATCCTGTAAACTCTATCCGAAGCAACACCGCTGTGGGGAACCCGGCGCAAGCCGGGGGCCGGCCCGGCCTTTTCCCCCGAGGTGGCATGGACGTCTGCGGCAACACAGACGCAAGATAGATGACCGTCCGCGACAGAACCCGGCTTACAGGCCGGCTCACACGAATAAAAGCCGCCGGATCCTATTCCATCCTGCCCGGCGGAAAAGCCAAAGGATTATTCTTTTGCTTTCACACTTTATAAATCCATTGAAATTCCGGTATCTTCACCGGAATTTGTGTTATAAATCCAACTCACACGGAGACAGGAAATGCTGAAGCTCATCATCGGGCGCGCAGGCGCTGGGAAAAGCGAATATCTTTACCGAATGGCGGCGGCGCGGGCCCGCGAAGGCGCAAAAAAAGCGGTCTTCCTTGTCCCGGAAACCTATTCCCACGCAGCAGAACGCCAGCTTTGTACATATGGCGGCGACGCGGTCAACCTGTCCTGCGAAGTCCTGACCTTCCGCAGGCTGGCAAACCGCGTCTTCTCTGTTTTCGGCGGGCTTGCCGAACAGACGCTCGACGAAGCGGGCCGGATTCTTCTGATGCAGCAGGCATTGGAAAGCGCCGCGCCGCAGCTCGGCTATTACCGCAGCAGTGCAAAAATCCAGCTTCTGGAAGCAATGTGCGCACTTGTCGATGAACTGAAAAGCGCCTGTGTCACGCCTGAGGCCCTGGCCAGGGCGGCAGCAGACGCATCCCCGGCGCTGGGAGCAAAGCTTTCCGATCTCGCTGTTATCTTCGCCGGTTATTCGGCACTGTGCGCCGATACACGGCTGGACGCAAGGGATATCCTTTCCTTGTGCGCAGAAAAGCTGAAAGGGAGCGGCTATTTTGACGGCCGGGATGTTTACCTCGATGGGTTTTCCGGCTTTACGCCCCAGGAGCTGGATATTTTAAAAAACCTTCGCAATGCCAACGTCACCGCCGCTTTCACCCTCGATTCGCTCTGCGATCCGGATCCGCTGTTTTTAAAACCGGCACGTGCGGCGGCAAGGCTGATGAACCTGCTTGCAGACGGACATGCCGAGGTGATTTCTCTCGAGCCTCCCCGGCGCGCATCCGGACTTGCCCATCTGGAAACACATCTGTTCCGCTTTTCCGGTGCGCCCGGCACATGCGAGGGCGGAGAAGTGCGCTTCCATTATGCCCCCGACATCTACAGCGAATGCGAATACGCGGCTGCACAAGCACGTATGCTTTTGCAGCAAGGCGCCCGGCTTCGGGATATCGCCGTTGCCGCCGGGGATTTTGAAACTTACCGTCTGCCCCTGTGCGCCGCTTTTGAGCGCTGCGGGCTTCCCTATTACAGCAGTGAAAATACACCCCTTGAATCCAAAGCCCCGGCAGCTGTATTGTTCCGGGCGCTGGATATCGCCTGTGAAGGGTTTTCCCATGACACCGTATTTTCCTACTTAAAGACCGGCCTTGCAGGCTTTTCCGATGAAGAATGCAGTGAGCTGGAAAACTACTGCCTGCGCTGGCGCATCCGGCCCCGGCAATGGACACAGCGTACGCCCTGGCAAATGCATCCCGGCGGGTTTGGGCTGGCCTTTGATGAGACGGCAAAACAGCGGCTTTCCAACATCAATGCGCTGCGCGACCGCTTGCGGGCGCCGCTTATGCGACTGTCCGGGGCGCTCGCCCGAACAGTCCCGGCACGGGAGAAGCTGCGCGCCCTATACGACTTTGCCGAAGAGATCCAGCTGGGACAGGCGATTGACCATCGCGCTGCGCAGCTCGCTGAAAGCGCACCTGACGAAGCGGCGGCGTATGCACAGATCTGGGAACTGTTTATCCATTGCATCGACCAGTTTGACGAATTGTCCGGCACGCAAATACTCGATGCGCAGCAGTTCAGCAAAACCATGCAGCGTATGCTCCGCAGCTGCGATATCGGCGTTATCCCCCCCTCTGCCGATCGTATCAGTATTGCCGCCCTCACCTCCGCCGCAGCGCACGGCGCGTCTTACCTTTTCCTGTTGGGCGCCTATGATGGAGCTTTCCCTCCGGATAGCGGAAGCGGCGGCCTGCTCAGCGACTATGACCGGGATATCCTCGACGCGCAGGGTATTGAGCTTGGCTATACCGCGCAGACGCGGGAGAGTGAAATGCTTTTTTCCCTCTATAGCGCAGTTGCATCGGCACGGCGTACACTTTTTCTTTCCGTACCGCAGCGCGACGGCAGCGGGCAGGCTTTGACGCCCGCGTTCCTTTTCCGCCGCGCCGCCGGGCTGCTGCCTGATGCACCGATCACAAATGGGAACCTGGAAACGTGGCTAAGCACCCCGGAGATGGCTTTTGACTACGCTTTCTCCACATCCGGCCCACAGGCAGACGCGGCACGCGCCGTACTTCGCGCCTGGCCGGGCTTTGCGGAGGCGGCCGCACGCCTGTGCGATATTTCCGACCCGCAGGCAATGGAGCAAACCGGTTTCTGGCCGTCCTCACCCTCCACCTGGCGTCTGACAGCGGAAGAAAACGCCAGGCTTTTCGGCATAAATCCACGCATTTCCGCTTCCAGGCTGGAGGCTTATAACAATTGCCCGTTTTCCTATCTTGCCCGTTACGGGCTTTCCCTCAATGCGCGCCGGACAGCGGACTTCGATGCGCCGCAGGCAGGTATCTTTATCCACTACGTGTTGGAAGGTACAGTGCGCAATATTAAGGAACACGGCGGTTTCGCCGCATGCACCGTAGAAATGGCCAAAGACTTTGCGCAAACCCATGTACGGGATTATATCCTGCGCGACATCCCGGATTTTGAAAGCAAATCGGCCCGTTTCCGTTATCTGTTCCTCCGGCTTCGGAAAAACCTCGATTTTCTGGTAGAAAACCTGTACGATGAATTTTCAAACAGCGCGTTTGTGCCTCTGGATTTCGAACTGCATTTTTCCGCCGAAATGCCGCCGGTGGAAATTCCTCTGGATTCCGGCGCGCACGCTTCTCTGTCCGGCGTTGCCGACCGTGTTGACGGATGGGTGCGCGACGGCGTGCTTTACCTGCGCGTCGTTGATTACAAAAGCGGTACCAAGGCGTTTTCCTACGGTGAAATTTCCGCCGGACTTGGCATGCAGCTCCCTGTCTATCTGTTCGCCCTCCAGGCCAATGCCCGGCTTTATCTGAACCGGCATCCGGAGCTTGACGCCGACGCCATTGTCCCCGCAGGAATCCTTTATACCCCGGCCAGGCTGGAAGCGCTGTCCTCGACGCACGACCTTCCCGACGATGAGCTCGCTGCGGCGCTTGACGAAAAACTGCGCCGCAGCGGCATCGTCCTGGATGACGCCGATGTACTCGCGGCAATGGAACCCGGATTGGAGACGCGGGGAGAGGGACGTTATATCCCGGTAAAGATTACGAAATCCGGCATACGCGGCGCAGTCAGTGAAAAGCAGTTTGCCCTGCTTGGCCGGCATGTCCGGGAAATGCTGAAAACAAGCGCTGAACTGATGGCTTCAGGCCACTACCGGCCCCAGCCGGTCCAATCCGGACAGAATCTGGCCTGCCGTTATTGTGAATACCGGCCGGTCTGTGGGTTGGATGCGGCAGCGCATCCGCAGCAGGTGCGCTTTATCTCATCCAGAAACGCCGCGGAATTTTTTGCAGACGTGGAAAAAGGGGATCTATAAATGGCAGTAAGATGGACTGACGAACAGGCGCGCGCAATTGAGTCGCGCGGACAAACCGTTCTGGTTTCCGCCGCCGCCGGATCCGGAAAAACGGCGGTGCTGGTCGAACGCATAATCCGCCGCATCTGTGATGCGCAGGCGCCCTGTAATATTGACAGCTTTTTAATCGTCACCTTTACAAAGGCTGCGGCTGCGGAAATGCGGCAGAAAATTTCTGATGCCCTCACAGCAAAGCTTCTGGAAAACCCGCATTCCCGGCGGCTTCACATGCAGCTTACCCGCCTGGCGCGTGCCGATATCCTCACCACAGACGCATTCTGCGCAAAGCTTCTGCGGGAGCATTTCGAGGCAGCCGGCCTGGCCCCGGATTTCCGTGTTGCCGACGAAAACGAAGCGGCTGCGCTGCAAGAAGAGGTTCTTGAGACGCTGATTGAAGAGCTTTATGAACATTCTGATGAAAGCAGCGGCTTTTTAGCGCTGGTAGATGCGCTTTCCGCCGCGCGAAACGACGACCGGCTGCGCTCGGTAATCCTGGAATGCTACAGGAAGCTGCAAAGCCATCCGTTCCCCGAACGCTGGCTTTCCTGGAATATGGAATCCATGCACAAAGCCGCAGCGCTGGATCCCGCCGTGAGCGTATACGGGCGCTTTATCTTGGACGCATTGCAGGAAGTTTGCCGCGCTTACGGCATACAGCTGGAAAGGGCCTGCGCTGATATTGAGGCGCTTCCCCGCGTTGCCGCAAAATATCTTTCCGCCTTTTCCCAGGACCTTGCGCGATGCCGCGCGCTGTGCGCCGCCTGCGAAGGCAGTACCTGGGATGAGATCCGTCTTGCCGCCCAGGCTGCCAGTGAAAAGCCAAGGCTCAACGCGGTAACGAAATTTGATGACCCTCAGAAGCTTGAAGGCCTGCGCCAGATCCGGGCGTCCTGGCATGCAGCCTTGGAAAAATTCACACAGGGGCCTTTGGCGCACAATGCAGAGAAAACCCGCGCCGACTGCGCCGCAATCCTCCCGGTTGCGCAGGCGCTTTCCGAGGCCGTATCCGCCTTCGACGCTGCATATTCTGCAAGTAAACGCGCAAAAAACATCCTGGATTTTTCCGACCTGGAGCATTTCACCCTGAAAATCCTGATTGACAACTACGGTCCTGATGGGTTCACCCCCAGCGCCACCGCCCGGCAGATCGCCGGACGGTATGAGGAAATCGCTGTGGACGAATTCCAGGACTCCAACGAAGTGCAGGATCTCATCTTCCGCGCACTGTCGCGGGAGGAATCCAACCTTTTTCTCGTCGGCGATGTCAAGCAAAGCATCTATGGCTTCCGGCTTGCCGACCCAGGGGTTTTTTTAGAAAAATACTATCGTTTCCAGGATGATCCCGCGCCCGGAGAAAACGCACGCATCATCCTTTCCCGCAATTTCCGTTCCCGGCGGGAGGTGATTGAATCGGTCAACTATTTGTTCCGGTCGGTTTTTTCCTCCTCGCTCGGCGGTATCGAATACGCGGGCCGCGAGGCGCTGGTCTGTGGCGCGGCATATCCGCAAACGCCCCAGGGACACAACGATTCCGAATTCGTCCTGCTTGAAGACCCGCAGGACGGCCGCAGCAAACTCGAATATGAGGCAGACTTTATCGCCGCAGAAATTGCCGGGATGCTGCATTCGGGCTATCTTGTTACCGATCCCCTGTCCGGCGTCCTGCGCCCCTGCCGTCCGGAGGATTTCGCGATTCTGCTGCGCGCTGTGCAAGGACGCGACGAGATATTTGCAGCCGCGCTGGCACGTGCCGGCGTTCCGGTTTTCACAGAAAACGCCGGCAAGCTTTTTGACGCGCCGGAAGTCTTAGTACTCATGGCATTGTGCGAGATCGTAGATAATCCGGAACAGGATATCCCGCTGGCCAGTGTACTGCACTCCCCCCTTTATGCCTTCTCCGCCGACGCGCTTGCACAGGTGCGCAGATGCTGCCGCGACGGAAGCTTCTACCAGGCGCTTCGTGCCTGTGCAGCATATAATGCGCCGGACACGGAAAATCCGGATGCACCGCAACCCTCGCTGTCGGAAAAATGCCGGCAGTTTCTTACGCAGCTTTCTGAGTTCCGTTCCCTTTCGCGCGACGAGCGTACAGACCGCCTGCTGATCCACATGCTCCACAGGACGAATTTTTCCGGACGCTTTGGCGCCGCTTACGGCCAGGCCTATTCAAATGCACGCATTCATGCATTCCTGAGCGCCGCGACACGCAGCGAAAGTTCCGGTTACCGCGGGCTATACGCATTTTTGAATCTGATGCGTGCGCTGCAAAATGGGCGGGGGATCCCAGCGCCTGGCGAATCTGCGGGGACGGGCGTAAAAATTATGACCATCCATAAATCCAAAGGCCTGGAGTTCCCGGTAGTTTTCGTCGCAAACCTTGATTCAGCTTTTAACCTTCAGGACCTGAATGCGCCCGTACTGATCCATCCCCGCCTCGGCGCAGGCTTTAAGCTGCGTCCTGCCGGCCGCATGATTGAATATCCGACCCTTGCCCGGCATGCAGTAACCCTTGCCATGCGCGGAGAACAGCTTTCTGAACAGATGCGTGTGCTTTATGTTGCCCTGACGCGGGCAAAGGAAAAATTGGTTCTTGTGGCCGCCGGCAATGGGGCCGCTTTCGTAAAAAAGCATCAGGCATTGTCGGCACAGCAGCCGATTCCCGCACAGCCGCTCTCAGAGCTGTCCACACCGCTTGCCTGGCTGCTGACACCGCTTCTCCGTCTTCCGGAGGCTTCGCCGGTATTACAGGAAGCCGGATATCCCCGTGCGCCGCTGGAGACAGATAATTTCTGCTGGCGGCTGCGCATACAAACCCCGCCGCCGGCACAGCCGGAAACACAGCCAAAATCGCAATTGCAGGCTCTGCCGCCGCTGCAGGCGCCTACGCTTCCCACCGCCGAAATCCATGCGCGCTTAAGCTATCGATATCCATATCTCCAGGCGGCAAACCTTCCCTCAAAGCTGACTGCAACGAGCCTGAAGGGGCGCTTTGCCGATACGGAGACACTGGCGCAGGCGCGTCCGATTATACAGCTTCCGAAGGCGGCGCGCGCACGCCCGCGCATGCTTTCGGAAGAGGCATTAACGCCCGCGCAACGCGGCACCGCCCTGCATATGGCAATGCAGTTTCTGGATTTTTCACGTACGGATTCCCAAGAGGCAATTGCAGCGCAGGTGCAGGATATGGCGCAGCGCAGGCTGCTGTCCCCCGCCGCAGCGCAGGCTGTTGACCCCGCCCGCCTTCTTGCCTTTTTCCGCGCCCCGCTTGGACAGCGGGTACGTGCGGCGCAGTCTGTACAGCGGGAGTTCAAATTTTCCCTTCTAGCCGGCGCAAATGCGGCAAATGAACTTTCCGCACTGGCAAACCCTCCGGGGCCGGACGAAGACAGTATCCTTTTCCAGGGGGTAATCGACTGTTTCTTCGAGGAGGACGGCGGACTGGTACTGATCGATTTTAAATCCGACCGGGTCCGGGAGTCAAATATTTCCCAGACAGCCGCGGGCTATGCGCCGCAGCTTCTTGCCTATTCCCATGCGCTGACGCGCATCACCGGGAAACCGGTTAAAGCATGCTACCTCTATTTTTTCAATCTGAACCGGGAATTTCCGATTGCATAAAAAAAAGTTCCCGGTATAATAAAAATAAAGCCACGGTTTCGGCCGATTTTTCAGAACGGAGCGTGAAATGTGATGTATGTACTAAACGTATACCAGTATCTTAAGCCCGGTACGCGCGAGGCTTTTCTGGAGCAGGTACGTGAACAGGAAATCTGCCTGCTCGCCGCCGCAGAACCCGGATGCATCCAGTATGCATATTATGTGCCTGATTCCGCCGATGGAGAGGAGCACGTCCTTTTGATGGAAAAATGGGAAAGCCGCGACGCCCAGCAGGCGCATCTGAAGATGGAAGCTTTCCGCCGGCTGCAAAGCTTTTCCGGAAAATATGTCCTGCGCTCCGCGCTGGAAGCTTTTACAACGCAGGATAATGCATAAGGTATGCCTTAAATCAACGTAAAAGACGCGGGGTGGAAAGAATCCACCCCGCGTCTTTTGCATTGATTTCCAATTCCTGCGCGCCGGGCAAGATTTGCCCGGCGCGCAGATTTTCCACTCTGCTTAATACCGGGTCCAGTCCGGATCACGGGTCAGCGCAGTCCAGGTTTCATAAGTTGCATTCTTATACACAAAATCATGGCTGTTGGTCGCTTCCTGTACCGCCAGATAATACCACGCTTTGGTATTGGCATTATCCGACCAGGTCTTCATACCCGGCAGCAGATCGTCAACCGACTCCGGCAGACGCATGAGTACACGGTTGATAATCGACATTGCTTCAGCGCGGGTGATCGACTGATCCGGCGCAAAGGCGCCGTTTAAGTAACCGGAAATCCAGCCGAGCGACGCGGCGCGCTTGATCTCATCCTCCGCCCAATGCCCAGAAATATCCGAGAAGTATACGCCGCTTGCCGGGCTGCCTTCACTGAAACGGGCGCAGATCGCCGCTAATTCCGCACGGGTAATCGGCGCGTCCGGATCGAAAGCTGTCGCCGTACGGCCGGAGAGGATACCCATTGCGGCCACGGTGGAAACCGGGGTATTATACCATGCATTGACGTCCACATCCGTAAAGCTGTTGGCGCGTGTCAGGTAGCGGCTGCGTACATCTTCATCCAGCAGGCGGAAGAAAATCGTGGCAACCTCTGCACGGGTAATATTATTCTCCGGTTTAACGGTACCGTCGGTATAACCGACAATATAGGCATAATGGTCATCACCGTTGAGCCATTCCGGAACCTTATCGGTCGGGGTAGCAACACGCTTCCAACCAGCATAGACCGTCACATTGCTGTTCATCCAGACGCCGCTGACCTTCCTGGTCAGCATGCGGTCGGCATACCAGCCGGTGAACTCATAACCGGTGCGCACCGGCGTTTTCTTCAGCGCAACATAAGTGCCGCCTTCATAGCGCTCGTTTGCATATTTGGTTCCGCCATTGGATTCATAAGTAAGCGTATAGTACGCGGGCACATCCGGCTTGCCATCGCCGTCCGCATCCACAGCCCAGGTGGCGGTAAAGGTCACGTTATAGCGCGGCATGGTGAAGTCGCCATACTTATCCACGCGCACATCGTCGGTTTCCCAACCGGTGAACACATAGCCCGCACGTTTGGGAATTACGATGGAAACCGCTTTCTCAATACCGGGCAGTACGTTATACTCATTCGAGGGCATATTCGCAACCTTGTCGCGGGTACCGGTTTCATACAGGATATGGTAGTGCTTTTCCTGACTGTCCGGGATGCCGTTGTTGTTCTCATCCCGTACCCAGGTTGCCGTAAAGGTTACGTCCTTTGCAGGCATCGTAAATCTGCCGTTTTTGTCTACAACGACATCCTTCGTTGTCCAGCCGTCAAAGATCCAGCCTTTACGCACAGGTGTCTTCGAAGAACGGGACTGGAGCGATCCTTCGCGTACATCATAGACATTTGCAGGCATATTGCGGACTGTATCCCGGGTTCCCGATTCATAACGGATGTCATACTGCTCATTTTCATCCGGAATACCGTTGTTGTTCTTATCTTCCTTCCACGTCGCGGTGAAGGTTACATCCTTTGCAGGCATCGTAAACTTGCCGTCAGCTACCGTTACGTCGCCTGTCGTCCAACCCGCGAACACATAATCCGTGCGTTTCGGCTTTGCATTCGATACGCTCTGCTGTGTTCCTGCAAGCACGTCTTTCACGTCTGCCGGCATTCCCGTCACCGTATCCGTCGTGCCTTTCACATAACGGATGTCGTACTGCTCATTTTCATCCGGAATACCGTTGCCGTTTACATCGTCTTTCAATGTATAATTGGCAGTAACCGTCACAGCGCCGGAGGGCATAGTGAAGGTCGTGCTTTCCCTGTTTACATTTGCAAAAGAACCGCCGTTGGAACTGCTCCAGCCAGTGAAAACGTAAACCTTCTGCGCGGGCGCCGCCGGCGCAGAGGCGCTGATGGAAACCTGCTTATTCGCTTCATAGTTTCCGCTGCCGCTCGTGGCGCCGCCGGCCGGGTTTGTCACAACTGTCAGGCTATAAGTCTGCGACTGCGGAGCTGTTTTGGTAATCCAGATCACTACTGGCGCATCTTCCGTTAGGCTATACCATCCTGCGGACAAAGTCTGACCTGCATACGTGCAATAGCCGCCCTTGAAGTAGTAAAACGGCGCAACCACCGTCTGGTCTTCGGGGCTCAGATAATGCGTACCCCACCGTGAAGCATAGTTCGTATTCCAAAGATTATAATAATATTCCGTGTCGATTACTACGCCGCAATACCAGAGCCACTCGCTTGCGGAAAGAACAGAGTTGCCCGCAAACGCTTCGACTTCGCCGATGGTATAGCTTCCGTTCTGGAGCCGTCCTACAAACCCATTATGCGAATCCGTTTCTCTACATTTAACCAACACCGCACGACCTGCATCGCTGTAAAAACCCGCAATCACATCCGAAGTCGGCGGATTCGGCTTATCGCTCGGCGTACTGCCGCCTTCGCCGTTTGTCACATTGTAAACCAGCGAGCCGGTTACGCCTACAACCTCGCTGCTCCCGCTGCCGCCAATACCACCGGAAAATGTTCCGGTCTGTACCGTATAATCAATCCGGATTGTGGCATTGCCTTCTGCGGTCCCTTTTTCAAACTTCACGACAAGATAAGCTACGCCACCCTCTGTAACCGTGCTGACCGTGGCCTTAACCGCATCCGGGTTTGAATTGGAATAAACCATCGGAGCCCAGTAGGCCGTCGGCGTAGCGACACCGCCGGTACACAAATACTGCATATAGCCCTTATCGGTAGCCGTTGTAGTTGTCTCATCCAGCACCACTGTACCATAAGCCGTCTGCGCGAAGTTGCCATCGCATACATTATATGAACTGCCGACCGGTGCAAAGTCATTAAACGCCGAATCCGTTACACCTGCGT
Source organism: uncultured Eubacteriales bacterium (assembly GCA_934546935.1). Taxonomy (GTDB): domain Bacteria; phylum Bacillota; class Clostridia; order Oscillospirales; family QAMX01; genus CALWJF01. The sequence continues at coordinate 84,164 of CAKTEH010000008.1, read as the reverse complement.
CGGCAGCAAGCGCCGCCGGCATCAGGCTCAGGCAAAACGCAAAAACTAGAAGCAGTGAAATACATCTCTTTTTCATTTTCTTTCCCCTTTCTCAAGAAATAAAATGTTGTTTCCTACAGATTTGTAAAAAGAGACACTACACATCCCTCCTCTGCCTTTCCGCACCCGATTCTGATCTTTAATCTGTACATTGCGTCAAAAAACGTTCCAGGCACCGGCGTTGCCTGCGCAAGCAGCAAATCCATAAACCAGACTTTTTGTCACAAGGCCGATAAATTATGCAAAAATCGAAAAAACTGTCAAATTCAGTTTTTCAGCACGGAAATCTTAACGATTTCATTATAGCATGTCCGATAAGAAAAGTCTAGCTTTTGTGTAAAAAATTAACGCTCGCGCATCCGGCGCAGAAAGGTCTGATAAGACACGCCCAGCGCCGCGCCGGCCTGGCGCGCGCTGATCTCCCCGCTGCGCCAGCGGGCGCAAAGCGATTCAATTTCTCCCGGCAATTCAATCTTCCTGCGTCCGAATTGCACGCCGCGCGCTTTTGCCGCCGCAATCCCTTCCGCCTGGTGCTGGCGGATGAATTCCCGCTCCGTCTGGGCAACATAGCTTAAAAGCTGAAGCACGATATCCGAAATCAGCGTCCCGGTCAGATCCCGCGCCTGCCCGGTATTGAGCACCGGCATATCCAGCACAACGATCGAGACCTCCCGCTCTTTGGTCAGCAGACGTCACTGCTGCAGGATTTCCTCATAATTGCGCCCAAGCCGGTCAATGCTCTTGATAACGAGCCGGTCGCCAGGCCGGAGTCGGCGCAACATCCGCTTGTACGCAGGCTGGTCAAAATCGCAGCCGGACTGCCGGTTGATAAACAAAGCCTGCGCGTCCAGGCCATACGCCCGCATGGCGTCGGTCTGACGGTTCTCGTTTTGTTCCTTTGTCGATACCCGTACATACCCAATTTCTGTTACCTCCATTGTGAAATTTCGCTGCGCTCCGGTGCAGCGCCGCGCCGTCCCCCATAGTTTACCGCACTTGGTTTTCGTGCCAATATGCGCGCACCGAAACGCGCCGTAGGGATCCAGAAGAAAGAACTGCCCGTAATTTTACAAGCACGTTGGAACCAGAGCCCGCTCTTTGGTATATTTTCACGAAATTTCAAGCGGCTTATTGACAATTCTGTCCAAATATCGTATAATCAAAAATAAGGAGTGATATATTTAAAGGAAGGTGAGCATATGTCAGATTTGAAATTACACGAAATCGATTTACAGGAATTTATCAAAGCTGTTGACCAGTGCAAAGGCCAGGTATATCTCGTGACCGATGAAGGCGACAAGCTGAACCTGAAAAGCAAGTTCTGCCAGATCATCGGCCTTACGCAGATTATCAAGGGCGGCATGGTTTCCGAAGCCAAAATCAAATGTGAAAATCCCGAAGACGAAAGTCTTCTGTTCCGTTTTAACCTCTACGGCGACACTGAACTGAAAAACGAAAAATAACACACTAACCCCCTGTACAACCAAACAAATAGTCACATCCTCAACTTTTATTTTGCATCATAATCCCTGAAAAAAGGCGCCGGGAAACATCCCGGGCGCCTTTTGCTTTTGCCATCCCCGGAATATGCGGCTATTGCTCTTGACGGTGTCCGCACAGTCCGGTATAATGGGCATATCCTATTTTTTCGGTCAGGAGGTATCTTGCACATGGACAGCAGCAGTAGTGACGCGGCTGGCGGCATACCCTTATCCGCACTTTTGCGGGACATTCTTTTACGCAGCGGAATCCACCGGAAGCGCAGTTTTTTGCGCTTGTGAATCCGGGGATTTTCCGGACATGCCAAAAGAATGAATAAAAAAGGAGCAACCCCATGTCTCCCGACACGCTGACTTATATATTGATTATTGCGGTGCTGGTGCTGATGTCCGCTTATTTTTCAGCCACGGAAACCGCCTTTTCTTCTCTCAACCGGACGCGGCTGAAAATCTTTGCTGAAAAAGGCAGCCGAAAGGCAAAACTTGCCCTTCGGCTTTCCGAACAGTATGACAAACTGCTTTCCACAATCCTCATCGGCAACAACATCGTTAACATTGCTATGGCTTCCCTGGGCGCCGTTATGTTCATTCAGCTTTGCGGAGACGCAGGCGCCACAATTTCCACTGCCGTAATTACAGTCGTCGTGCTGATTTTCGGCGAAATTTCACCGAAAAGCATTGCCAAAGACTCTCCTGAGCGTTTTGCAATGTTTTCCGCGCCGTTCCTCAAAATCCTGATCTATATTCTGACACCCGTCAACTTTCTGTTTTCTCTTTGGAAAAAAATCCTTTCCAGAGTCCTGCGGCTGGAATCCAGCGCAAAAATGTCTCAGGAAGAGCTTTTGATGCTCGTGAAGGAAGTCCAGCTTGACGGCAGCATTGACCAGAATGAGGGTGAACTTCTGCGCAATGCCATTGGTTTCTCCGAGCGTTGTGCAGAAGATATTCTGACCCATCGCGTAGATCTTGAAGGCGTTGCACTTAATGCCCGGAAAGAAGAGATTGCCCGGGCTTTTACCCAGTCCCGCTATTCCCGTCTCCTGGTTTACGATGAAACAATGGATGACGTTGTCGGTGTCATCCATCAAAAGGACTTTTATACCGGCATGGGCATCACCGGAAAGGCAGTAAAGGACATCATCACCCCGGTTATCTTCATCCTCAAAAACGAAAAAATCCCCTCCCTGCTTCGGCAGTTGCAGAAAAATAAAGCGCATGTCGCCGTCGTGTTGGATGAATATGGCGGGACCTACGGTATTGTCACGATGGAAGACATCCTGGAGGAGCTCGTCGGCGAAATCTGGGATGAACACGACGAAATTACCGAAGATTTCCGGGCGTTGGACGCCAACACTTACCGTGTGGACGGCACGGTCGATCTTGAGGAATTCTGTAACTTTTTTCAGGTGGAAGCAGATTCGGAAATGAGCTCCCTCGGCGGCTGGGTTACGGAGCGCTTCGGCACAATTCCGCAGCAGGGCGATTCGTTTGAATATGCTGACCTGACGATTACGATTGTTGCGTTGGAGCACCATCGGGTTGCCCAGGTCGATGTCCGCCGCAAGCCTGCGCCCGTTTCCGGCGCATCCTCAAAACCCGAAGGCTAAGCTTTTAAAAAGAAAAATCCGTTTTCCCAAATGGGAAAACGGATTTTTATGTATTTATCCTCTATCAGTTCAAATTCCGGCGGACTACCTCGGCGGCTTCCCGGCAGACGCGGCGGACCTGTTCAATATCACGGCCTTCCACCATAACGCGGATAAGCGGTTCCGTACCGGAAACACGGATAATAATCCGGCCGTTTTCCCCCAGCTCCTGCCGCGCACGCTCTGTGGCCTCATGGACACAGGGATCTGTATAAAATGCGATTTTTCCTTCCGGGCTGACCTGGACATTGATCAACTCCTGCGGATAACGCTGCATTACGGATGCAAGCTCGGAGAGCTTGATTTCCCGGCGCGCCATGATCGATAAAAGCTGGATCGCCGTCAGCTGGCCGTCGCCGGTTGTTGCAAAGTCGCGGAAAATCAAATGGCCGGACTGTTCGCCGCCAAAGCTGTAGCCGGAACGCAGCATTTCCTCCAGCACATAACGGTCCCCAACCTTCGTAGCTATAAAATGCAGGCCTTTTTCCTCACAGAATTTGGTGAAGCCCATATTGGTCATAATTGTGCCGACCACCGCATTGTGCTCCAGCTTTCCACGCGAACGCATATCCTCGGCACAAATCGCCATAATAAAGTCCCCGTCAATTTCCTCGCCATGCTCGTCGACGCACAAACAGCGGTCCGCATCGCCGTCAAACGCAACGCCCGCATCCATGCCATGCTCCACAACATAAGCCTTCAGCGCCGCCAGATGGGTCGAACCGCACGCATGGTTAATATTGGCGCCATCCGGCTCGCAGGCCAGGAATTCCGCCTGCGCGCCAAGCTCTGTAAACAGGCGTTTGGCTGTCACAGATGCCGAACCGTTCGCACAGTCGACCGCAACCCGAAGCCCGGAGAGGGAAAAAGGTACGGTTGATTTCAGGTGATTTACATAATATTCAATTGCTTCCGTCGCATAACGCGTCTGCCCTACGTCCGTGCCGACGGACGCCGGAAGGCGGGAAGCGCCGTCAAGCACGATCGCTTCAATCTGCTCCTCCAGCATATCCGGAAGCTTTACGCCGTCTCCGCCGAAAATTTTGATCCCGTTGAATTCTGCTGCATTGTGCGACGCGGAGATCATTACCCCGGCGTCAGCTTTACACTTTCCGATCAGATAAGCCACCGCAGGCGTCGGCACGACGCCTAAAAAAATCACATCCGCGCCCACAGAACACAGCCCCGCCGCAATGGCGGACTCCAACATATCTGAAGATGCGCGCGTATCCTTGCCGATGACAAACAGCGGACGCCGGCGCAGGCCCGAAAGAACCTCCGCTGCAGCACGGCCAATTTTCGTCGCCAGTTCACAAGTCAGCATTTGCCCCGCAATGCCGCGGATCCCATCCGTTCCAAATAATCTGCCCATTTAACGTTCCTCCATGCTGACAATTTGGCCGTCCGCCTTATAAATCGTGTGTGCAGGCACGGCTCCGCGCACGCTGGAAAGCGGGTAAACCCGCGCGCCGCGGCCAATCAGGCTTCCCGGATTTAACACGCTGTTGCAGCCGATCTCAGCGCCGTCGCCAAGCATTGCGCCAAATTTCCGAAGCCCGGTTTCCACCCGGTTCTGCCCGGCCCGCACGCAGACATTGCTGCGGTCACCTTTGACATTTGAGGTAATACTCCCTGCACCCATATGCGCCCGGAATCCCAGAATCGAATCGCCCACATAATTATAATGCGGCACCTGCGCACCGTCAAACAGGATCGCATTCTTGATTTCAACAGAATTTCCCACAACGCAGTCGGCGCCGACCAGCGCCGCGCCGCGGATAAATGCACAGTGGCGCACCTCGGTGCGCGGGCCTATAATGCACGGCGCACCCAGATAGGCCGACGGATATACCTTTGCGCTTCGGGCAACCCACACCTGAGCAGCAAGCTCCTCATACTCATCCGCCGGGAGCTGCGGCCCAAGTACGCAGATCATATCCCGAATCCCCGCCAACGCCTGCCATGGATAAGCAAACTCCCCGAGGAAGTCCGCTGCAAGCGTATGGGTCAGATCAAAAAGCGCTTGTGTTTCCCAATTTTTCATATACATCTTCCTTTCCCGGACAGAAAGCGCCCGGTATGGCGCACGCTTATGCTTTCGGCGTACCGTCGGCATTGAAAACGGGGATCACGCCAAGATACTGCAGATCCGTGCGCCCCTGTGCGTCGCCCTCAACCAGGACCGTCTGCACGCCTACTATCTGCGCGCCTGCACGCTGGGCAAGCACACGCACCGCATGGATGCTCTCTCCAGTGGAGATTACATCGTCAACCAGCAGCACACGGCGGCCCTGGATATACTCCGCCTCATCCTCGGACAAATACAGCGTCTGATCCTTATCTGTGGTAATCGAATGGACGTCAGCGGAAAACACCGATTTCATATAAAGCTTTGGATATTTGCGCGCGACAACATAATTATATTTGCCACTTTGACGGGCCATTTCATACGCAAGCGGTATTCCCTTCGCTTCGGCGGTCATAATTACGTCAAACTCTGGTGCAATCTTTAAAAGCGCACGCGCGGCGGCAACCGTGATTTCCACATCGCCGAACATCACAAACGCCGCAATATACAGCTCGTTATTTACCCGGCAAAGCGGCAGCTCACGCCGTACACCGGCAATTTCTATTGGATATGATTTCATCGGCAGCAAATCCTTTCAGTAAAAATAGCGCATATTTCCATTGCAGGCCAAATGTGCGCCTTATAACTGCCCAATTATACCACAGCCAACCAGAAACAGCAATACAATTCCGGAAAAACATTACAAAAAATCACAAAATATTACAATTTGGAATAAATATGAAAAAACGCTTGTAAAGACTGAAAAAAGATAATATTATGGTAATAGATTATGTAACCCGAATTACAGACTCTGCACCGATAAAAAATACGAAAGGCGGGGATCGAAATGTACCGGACCAGCGGAATGTATATACTTAAAAAATTTGCCGGCGCGGCGCTGATCGTCCTGTGCGCTGCGTTATGCGGCTTGCTTTTCTATCGTTTTGGCGGCATCCGCTATTTGCCCGACGGTACCAATGGCGTGATGACCGGCGCAGACCTGAGTTTTTCCATTGTTTTTTCGCTGTTTCTTCTCCTTTTTTATTTCATTTGCGGCCTATGTGCCGCTCCAGGCGGCCTTGCCGGGCTAACGCTTGTTTCAGGCATCATTATTGGCGGCGGCATGGCTGGATACTTGGGCTATGCTTACCTGTTAGGTCCTGCACAGGAGCTTTATTTCCTGTTTTTAGCGCCATCTGTCCCGATTTTTGAACTTTTATCTCAGCTTTCCTTCCTTTCTGCCAATTCCGATTTGCTTTTCATTGCCGTGCCCGCGCTGCTGGCGCTTTTGAAACTTGCGGCATATCTTGCCGGGGCCCGGATCCGCCGTACGCCGGAGCTGGTCGAACGCTCCCTGCGCAGGATCGACCGTTTTTATGAATACCGCCGTCCCCTAGAAGAAACGCATGACGCGGATATGAAAAGTGCATAATATTATGTAAACCATTTTTCCTTGGCCGTCCTGTATATGTTTTTGCTTTCCGGCCCCTGTCCGCAGCGCCTGCGGACAGGGGGCTTTTTTTTATTCGATTTCCAGGCTTACTGCATTCCCAAGGTATGCAGCAGAATTTCTGCAAAGCAGCCTGCGCCACGCAGCGCCTCCCCAAGCGTGTTCCCGGCGCTCCCCACCTCAACGATCACCGACGCCGCAGTCGTGTGCTGATTAAAGCGCTCAGCTCTCAGATCAATCGAACGCATCAAGCCCGGGTACAGGCTGTCTCCCCAGCCCTGCATCGTGGCTGCGAAGGAAAGATTCTCCCGCCAATCCGGATGGGATAGCCCACCTGCATCCGTCCCAACTACAAACATCAGTTTTGCATATTGCTCCCCATCGATTTCTGTACGCAGCGCGAGATTATTACCGTCTGCGTCCAAAACTGCATCCCGGTGTACGTCAATCACCATTTTAATCGTCGGGTAATCGGCAAGATATTGATTCACTCGCTTGAGCATCTGGCTATAGGAACCGTTATAGGAAGGATAATCGTTGATTTCCCGGTCGTGAAGCACCCCGATACCCGCAGCCTCCAATGCCGCGCTGATCTCATCGCCAAGACGTACAACATTATATTTTGTATCCAACGTGCGCATTACATCATCGGGCAAATAAGGATTTTCGGCGTCCGCCGCAAACGACTCCGAGGAATGTGTATGTACAATTAAAATTTCCGGCGTGCCGTCAAGCGCCAAACGCAGCCCGTCCGCATCAAACAGCGCGGACGGGTCCACGGAATAATTGGTATGGTTGACAATTTCAGGCGCGTATCCGGAAGGCACACGCTCAGACGCCGGCGTGGGCGTCGATGTGGGGGAATAGGTATCTGGCTGCTTATCCGTTGTAGAATACGAAGTTTTCCCGATATAAGCGCTTTCTGTAACAGTATCTGCGCTTTCTGGAGCCGGAAGGATAACCGCGCTCTCCGCTACAGTTTCATGCGGATTCCGCAGCTGCATGCACACAAAAGCATAAAGTCCGGTAACACCGCCGAACTGCGCAGCAGCAGGAATGCAGATCAGCACAATGGCAGCAAGGGACCCGATAAAATACCGGAGGAATCTCCGTTTCCAAACATGGCGCCGCATCCTGCATCCCCTTTCTTCCGTTCCAGGCTCTTTTTCATTTATATGCACCGGGATACAGCGGTATTCCCGCTCTCTATGCATAATTTTTTAACGAATAAACGCCTCAATATCCTCGATCCCAATGCCATCTTGCAGCGCCAGGTTAATCCCGTAAGCCAGAATTTTAGCGCTTTCCGCGCTCATCCGGTCAATCTCTTTCGGCGTCACAATAAAACCCTGTCCAGCAGCGCGGATTTTTTCCTCATCAAACCCCTCAAGCCCTGCCTCATACATAGTATCAATGGCCAACGTTGCGGAATCAATAATCGTCGGCACGCCAAGCGCAAGCACTGGAACGCCCAGGTATCTTTCATCGATTTTGACTGAATTGCCACCCAGCCCGGAACCCGGCGCGACGCCGGTATCGGTAATCTGCACAGTGGAACACAGCCGGGACATCCGCCGCGACATAAGCGCATCCACCACAATAACCACATCCGGCGCTATATCTCGGACAAGGCCGCGCAGGAACTCCGCAGTTTCGATTCCCGTCGTGCCCAGCACACCCGGCGCAACTGCCGCCACCGGACGGAAAGATCCAAAGTATTCTGGCATGCGTTCGACTACATGGCGGGTAACCATAATATCCCGCGCGCAGTCCGGCCCGACTGCATCCGGCGTAATCGCACGGTTTCCGAGGCCCGCAACCAACGTACAGCTTTTCCCCTGCGGCGGCAGCAGGGGTCTCAGATATTCCGCCACCAGGGAACAGGCCTGTACAAACGCATCCTCCTGCCGTCGGACCGCCGGCAGGATATCCAATGTGATATACTTACCCTTCGGTTTCTCGAGCGTCTTTTCCCCTTCTTCATTGATAATCTCGACGAAATCCACTTCAAAACCGCCGCGGCTTTCATGACGGCTGACAACGCCGTCCAGTTTCCCCTGCGGCGGTAACTCGCGTGCGCGAAGTTCGGCCGCTTCCAGCGCAAGATCTGTATACATCATAAAAAAATCCTCCCGCAAAATCTTTCGAATTTACGGGAGGTATTTTATGTTTTTTTTCCGTTTTTATACCAAAACGGCAGCTTATTGGAAAATTTCCCCGTCCGCGCCATAAATCGCGCGGCGGTGATAGGCCGTGTACAAATCCTGTATGCCCAGATAACGTGTAATCGCCTGGACAATATATTCCGGGTTCAGGCTCTCCTGCCCGGCAGCCAGCGCTGCGTTAACCGTGACGCCTTGCGGCAGCGGAGTCACCCGCAGCCAACGGATCATTGGCTTTATATCCACCTCATTCTCCCCACGCTTGGTACGTTTGACCAGCATCAGCGGCGAACGGGAAAACAGCTCTTCAATCTGTCCGGTGCAGATATCCCCTTCCATCCGGATATCATATTCCGCCCAAGCAATCTCACCGGCACGGCGGCGGGAGTCGAGCAGGCGCAATACACGCACGCCTTCAGGCAGCGCAGCATTGAGCCGCTCAACAAGCGACGACGGCGCATGTTCGCCCTCCAGTTCAAAATCCAAAAGCTCGCATTCGGAGGAAAAACCGGTTGACAGCGGCAGCAGGATATTCATCTGCATGTGCGGATGATAACCGCCGGAATAACAAAGGCGCAGGCCGGCGCGGGAAAACGCGCGGCGGAATACCTGCATCAGATCAAGATGAGAAATATATCTGGCTGTACCAAGCTTGGCAAACAATACCCGCACTTTATACATCGCACACACCCCTTTCAATCAGACACGATGCACCGCAGGAAGCACAGCCGCCTGACCGGCAGTCCGGCGAAGCAGCGCCCTTCCGGGCAAGAGAAGCCTGCCGCTGCATATACTCGCGCGTTACACCGTGGAAAATATGGTCCCACGGAAGCGTCTCTTCAAAACTGCGTGCCCTTTCGGCATAATATTCGCGCGTCAGGCCGCAGGCAGCAAACGCCGCATCCCAGCTATCACGGTTAAGCTGGTCATCCCAGCCGTCAAACTTGCAGCCGCGCCGCCACGCCTCATACAGCACCGCGCCAAGGCGCCGGTCCCCCCGGGACAACGCGCCTTCCAAAATGCTGATATAAGGATCGTGCCAGCTGAAATCAACATTTTTGATCTTCATAATTGATTTTAAATATTCCTGCTTACGCAGGATTTCTGCCATGCTGTCCTGCCCTTCCCACTGGAACGGGGAGCAGGGCTTGGGGACGAATACCGCTACCGAAGTGGAAACGCGAACCGGGCGCTTTTTATTTGGGCAGTACTGCCGCCACAATTCCACAACCGTCCGGGAAATGCGGGCAATCCCGTCGAGGTCCTCGTCCGTTTCTGTCGGCAGGCCCATCATAAAGTAGAGCTTGACAGAATTCCATCCGTGCGAAAATGCAATACGGCAGGCATTGAAAACATCTTCTTCACGGATATTCTTATTGATTACATCGCGCAGACGCTGCGTCCCCGCTTCCACGGCAAAGGTCAGGCCAGTGCGGCGCATTTTCTCCAGCTGCTGCACCAGTCCCTCATCAAACGCATCGGCCCGCTGAGACGGAAGGGCAACGCTGATATGCTTTTGCCTGCAATACGGTTCCAAAAGTTCCAGAAGCTCGTCCAAACGCGAGTAATCCGTTGTGGACAAACTGGTTAATGAAATTTCATCATAGCCTGTGCTTTCCACCAGCGCCTTTGCCTGGCGGAAAAGAGTCTGCGGCGATTTTTCCCGGATAGGCCGGTAAGCATGTCCCGCCTGGCAAAAACGACAGCCGCGCATACAGCCGCGCATCACTTCCAGCATAACCCGGTCATGGATTACCTGGGTAGAAGGCACGACCACACTTTCTGGAAAATACATAGCATCAAGATCTCCGACTGCACGCTTTTCCACGGTCTCCGGCGCGCCTGGTGCGGCGCTGAGGCCAGCAAAATCTCCCGTTTCCGTATAATGCGGTGTATACAGCGACGGCACATATACCCCGCGGATACCCTGCGCAGCCGCAAGCAGGAATTCGCGCTTGGACAGCCGGCGCGCTTTCGCATCACGGTACAGTTCCAGGAATTCCACGGATTCCTCTTCCCCATCGCCAAGCAGGAATACGTCTACAAAGTCCGCCAACGGTTCCGGGTTCACCGCGCAGCATCCCCCCGCGATCACCAGATGTTCAAGCCCCTCCCTTTGGGAAGCGTACAACGGCAGGCCAGCCAGGTCGAGCATATTCAAAAGATTGGTATAGCTCAGCTCATAGGAAAGAGAAAACGCGATAATATCAAACTGATCCAGCGCGTCCCCCGACTCCAGCGCATACAGCGCCAGCCCGCGCGCGCGCATCTGCGCCTCCATATCCGGCCAGGGCGCAAAACAACGCTCGCACCAGACATAATCCAGACTGTTATACAGCCCATATAATATTTTCACGCCCAAATTGGACATTCCAATTTCATAAACATCCGGGAAACAGAACGCCGCCCGCACCTCGACATTTTTAAGGTCTTTTTTGATCTGTCCGTACTCGCCGCCAACATAGCGCGCGGGTTTTTGCACCTTTTGCAGGGCTTTCTCCAGCTCTTTTTGCATAGAATCCTCCGATAATCAAGCTTCCACTCGCCAGCATGGAGATATTATAGCGCGTTTTCAGCAAAATGTACAGCCCAAGCGCGCACATCCCGATCCCGCAGGCCAGCGTCGTGGCGTCGACAGTACGCTGTGCGCACACCGGATCCGTGTGAAAACAGACAAGCCCGTATAAAATCCCCGCACCGTCGAGCGGTGCGGCGGGCAGGAGGTTAAACAGCCCCAGTGCGATTCCGGCGCCGGAAAACAGATAGGTTTCCTCCGGAAGGAGGCCTGCCACCGTCAGATAAGAGCAAAGTGCCGACACAAGCAGATTCACGGCCGGACCCGCAAATGCGACCAGCGCATCACGCGCATGGGAGAGCGTACATGCATAACGAATCTCCAGCCCGGCGCCGCAGATGCGCAAACCCTGCACCTGTGCACCAAGCGCCGCCATTGCCGCCAGATGCCCAAGCTCGTGGACAATCGCCGCCGCAGCAAAACAGGGAAAAATCCCCTGCGTATCCGTACACCAGAAAAACAGCGCTAAAAGCGCCGCGCCCGGGCCTGCAACCCGTCTTGTCATACATTCACCTCGTTGACTTTGCATCCTGTACAGGATATAATAAAAAAACATCGAAAACTGCCCAACCCGCAATGGTTTTGCGGCAGGAGATTCCAAAATCCGAACTGTAAGGAGGATCCTTCCTTGACGCTTCCCGAAGATTTCACTGCCATGATGGCTCCGCTACTCGGTACGGAATACAAAACCTTCCTCCGCGCGCTGGACGAGCAGCCGCTCCTGCGCGGCCTGCGCGTCAATACGCGCAAGATCAGCGTCGCTGAATTTGCCAAACGCGCGCCTTTTTGTCTGACGCCTTCCCCACTGTGCCGCGACGCTTTCACCGTCCCGGCCGATGCGCCGCTTGGGCTCCATCCTTATCATTATGCAGGGCTTTACTATGTCCAGGATCCCTCCGCATCCGCTGCTGTCGAAGCGCTGGATCCACAGCCGGGCGAGCGTATCCTTGATCTATGTGCCGCTCCGGGCGGCAAAAGCACCCATATTGCAGCGCGGATCGGCGACGGGCCGGGCAGTCTGTTGGTCGCAAATGAAATTGTCCCCCGGCGCGCAAAAGTCCTGTCTTCCAATCTAGAGCGCATCGGCGCACGCAACGCGGTTGTGTGCTGCGCATCCCCGGAAGATTTTGCACGGATCTGTCCGGAAAGCTTCGACGCCGTACTTGTTGACGCGCCCTGCTCTGGGGAAGGGATGTTCCGCCGGGATATACAGGCCGTGCAGGAGTACTCTGCCGCTCATGTACAAAGCTGCGCTGCACGGCAGGGGCATATACTCGACTCTGCTGCCGAAACCGTCCGGCCCGGCGGACGGCTGGTCTATTCGACCTGCACCTTCAACCCCTATGAAAATGAAGGGGTTATAGACGCATTCCTTACCCGGCACCCGGATTTCTCCATAGAACCGATTGCCTTCCCGTCCCTCCCTGCCGGGCGGCCGGAATGGGCAGGCGGCAGGGCTGAGCTTGCGCGTACAGGCAGGCTGATGCCCCACCTGTGCCCGGGGGAAGGGCATTTTATCGCCCTGCTGCACCGCAGCGGCAATACGGCGCTGCCTGGTTGCGAACCGGATCCTCTTGCGTTGCCGGCAGAAAAAGATCTTTCCTTATTTGCATCTTTTTGGGAAGAAAATTTCAATATTCCAGTCTATGCAGCGCCTCGAAGACATGGGGACTTTCTTTATCTCTCCCCTCCCGCCCCGCAGCTCCCCCACAGGCTCCGCAGCGGTGTGTGCGCTGCCCGTCTTGCGCGGGGACGGGTTGAGCCATGCCATGGGCTTTATTTATCGCTTGCGATAGACGAAATCCGAAAAAAATTTGTTTTATCGCCCAATTCCCAGGAAATATCCGCTTTCCTTCGTGGAGAAATCTTGAAAACCGATCAAAATCCTGGCTGGACGGCGGTAGGGGTCGGCGACGAAACGCAAGCCTGGGCACTTGGTTTTGGGAAAATATCGGGCGGAATCTTGAAAAACCATTATCCAAAAGGCCTGCGGATTTAGAAAAAAGCCATATTCCCGTTTCCTGCCTCCCGGATATTGATTCATCTGCAAATTCATGCTATACTGAAGGTACAAGATGCAAGTACCTGTTTCAGATCATGCAGAGCAAGTCCCAAAGGAGGTGTTTTTTATGGGCTTTCTTGAAATTTTCACCCAGATACCAACGACCGCTTATATTCTCTTCGCCGCAGGCGTCATCCTGGCGGCCGTAGAGCTGTGCATCCCGGGCTTTGGTATCTGCGGCGCCGGGAGTGCGCTGTGCTTTATCGCCGCTGTCATTGTAGGGGCGCGCACTTTCGCCGCCGGCATCGTATTCGCGGCCATTATTCTGGCTGTCGTCGCAGCCCTTATTGTCGTGTTCAGCATTTTGGCATCCCGAGGGAAATTTATAAAGCCTCTTGTACTCAGGGATGAGCTTGGCACGCAGGAGGGGTTTTCCAGCTCCCGCAACTTTGAGTTTCTGAAGGGAGAGCAGGGGGTTTCCCAGTCCATCCTCCGTCCGGCAGGACGTGCGCAGATCAACGGGCATACCTACGACGTTGTCACAACAGGGGAATTCGTTGCGCCGGATACGCCGGTCGAGGTTGTTGAAGTCTCCGGTTCGCGTATCGTCGTCCGGAAGACGGGGGCCTGAGTTCGCAATTTGTACACCCATCCACATTCTGTAAATAAAGGAGAATACTATGCCAGGTGGAATCACAACATTTGTAATCCTCGTTTTCATTGCGATTTTTCTGATTATCTTCTTTACCTTTGTCCCAATCACTCTGTGGATCAGCGCGCTGGCCGCGAATGTCCACGTCGGTATTTTTACGCTTGTCGGCATGCGCCTGCGCCGCGTTGTCCCGGCAAAAATCGTCAATCCACTGATCAAGTCTACAAAAGCCGGCATTGAATTGCCGATTAACAAACTCGAAGCGCACTATCTTGCCGGCGGCAACGTCGACCGCGTCGTTAACGCCCTGATCGCTGCACAGCGCGCAGACATCCCGCTGGAATTTGAGCGCGCAGCCGCCATCGACCTCGCCGGCCGCGACGTATTGGAAGCCGTACAAATGACGGTCAATCCAAAGGTTATTGAGACCCCAGTTGTTGCCGCGGTTGCCAAAGATGGCATCGAAGTAAAAGCAAAGGCAAAGGTTACCGTCCGTGCCAATATCGACCGGCTTGTCGGCGGCGCAGGCGAGCAGACGGTTATTGCCCGTGTAGGGGAAGGCGTCGTTACAACCATCGGCTCAGCGGAAACGCATAAGGAAGTATTGGAAAACCCCGACCGCATTTCGCAGAACGTCCTGTCCAAGGGCCTTGAATCCGGTACTGCATTTGAGATCCTTTCCATCGACATCGCCGACGTAGACGTCGGCCGCAATATCGGCGCACAGCTTCAGACCGACCAGGCGGAAGCCGACAAGCGCATTGCCCAAGCCAAGGCGGAAGAACGCCGCGCCATGGCAGTTGCGCGCGAGCAGGAAATGATCGCCGCCGTACAGGAAATGCGTGCAAAAGTTGTCGAGGCAGAGAGCGAAGTCCCCAAGGCAATGGCCGCTGCGCTTCGGGAAGGCAAGCTCGGCGTTATGGATTACTACAACATGAAAAACATCATCGCCGATACGCAGATGCGCAGTTCCATTGCAGATACTAAAGGTGAATGAACATGGCCGGAATGAATTTTGACCTGCTGCGCCAGGGGCTTGAAGCCTTGGAACGCCTGGGTATGCAGGCAGCGCAAAACGTCCCGGCAGCTGCATCCGGCAATACAGCTGCCAGCGCATCGGATGTGGCGCAGCCTGCCGCAGCGGATGCGCCGGCCGTTGCCCCCGCCGCACCCACACAGCCAGATGCCCCGCAAAAACCCGATCCCGCGAAACAGTCCAATATTGCAGACACAAAAATACCAAGCGTCCATTCAAAACCCATTGCCGACGCCCGGCAGCTGCGCCGTGCGATTATCCTGTCCGAAATCCTCGCGCCTGCGTTGGCTCTGCGCCGGAGATAAGGGACGTTTTCATGGCAAGTTTACCGCCTTATAACCCACAATGGTATGAACAGCAGCGGCAGGCGATTGAAGTGCTGGGTACGAAAAATTCGCAGAAAGCAAATCAGGAAGGATTGCCCAACCGCGACACGCCGCGCGCACTTGCCCGCCGCGAACAGCTGCGCAAGGCCCGCTACGAAATCCAGTCCGAGGGCTTTGCGGTATGGATACGCAGACTTTTAAAGAAATAGCCTTTTGCTTTCATGGGAAAAAGGAGGTGTCTTCATGAATGCAGGATTGCACCATAATGTTCAATTTGAACAGCAGCGCGGTACCGTTCTTCAAGTAAACGCCGTCAAAAATGCACAGCGGGCCAATCAAAAAGGGTTCCCTGACCACGACACCCCGCGTGCACTCGCCCGGCGCGAATGGCTGCGCAAAGCCCGTTACCAGATCGAATCCGAGGGCTTCCGTGCCTTTTGGAAGCGCCTGTGGAAGCCACAGGAAAAGGGGGCTTTGAAAGGCGAACCGAAATAACACCTTATCGTCTTGCAGCAGAGCAGTGGTTTTATCATCAATCCCAGTTACTGTAAAAACAGGTTTCAGGATAGATCCGGCGCAGAAGCCCTCAACTTGCAAAAATCATACGCAGCCTGCAGCTATCTTCGGAGTCAGAAAAGCAAATTGCATTGCATAAACGGTTGCTGTGAACCAAACTTTAAAAAATGGAATTGGCGGTTTCAGACCGTTTCCGGCGCGCGGTATTATGCTGCGCGCCGTTTTTATAGCATACCGATAATACCGCCGCATATAAGACGGCAAACAGTACGATTTCCACAGCCATTACAAAGGTTTCATTCTGCGCCAGGGGGAAATACAGCCGCAGCGCCCGCAGGCAAAGCACCGCCACGCCGGATGCAAGGGCCGGCAAGGCGATCCAGTTGCGGATATCCAGGCGGATCCCCGAAAGCCTGAGCATACGCCGAACCGAAAGCACAGGGTTGAATATATTGCTGATATACATCAGAATCATAAAACCCGTAAAACCCGTGCGCGGGATTAGGAAAAACACCATCGCGATACGCAGAAGCGAATCGATAATATTCAGCTTTAATACCCAATTCTGCTCTCCCATCCCCTTCAGGATGCCGTCTGCGACCGCATCGAAATACATCAGCGGTACCAGCGGTGCCAATAGGAAGATTACCGTACAAATCTGTCCGCCGCCATAAACAATCGTGCCAATGGAACCGGCAAACAGCATATAAACCGCCGCTGCCGGAATAGCCAGGATCAGACAGTCGCGCGTTACCCTGGAAATCAAGGCACGCACCTGATCCGGCCGGTTTGCCGCCATCGACTCAGAAACCTCCGGCATTGCAAGAGAAGTAAACGAAGCCAGAAACGCATACGGCAGGAACAAAACCGGAAGGGCCATACCACGTACCGTCCCATAATATTCCAGCGCCGCATCGCGGGCAAGCCCGCTTTTGACCAGGCCGGAAGGAATCGAAACGTTCTCCACAGTGCGCAGCGCCGAAGCGAGGCAGGAGCTTGCCGCAACCGGGAGCGCCACCGCTAAAAGCCGGCGCATATAAGCCCGGTTTCGACCTGCGCCCGTTCCTGATTTATGAGCACGGCTGCGCAGATACTGTGCATACAGGTACAGGCCTGAGGCAGCCTCGGAAGCGACAATAGAAACGGAAATATAACGGCATGCTGTGGCAATATCTGTAGTATGATAGTTTTCCAAAAGGAAAATCAGCACGCCGACCTCCACCGCCTGCTCCAGAAAATCAGAAATCGCAATTTGACTTGCACGCCGGACAGCAAGCAGATAGCCTTTAAAACAAGAAGATATTGACATGAGCGGAAGCGCCGGCGCAAGAAGCTTCAGCGGAACCACCGTACGTGCGTCCGACAAAAGGGTTTCCCCAATAAACCCCGCAAAGCTGTAAATCGCAGCGGCAGCGCTCAGGCTGACCACCGCCGCATATCCCAACGCGCAGCGCATAACCGCCCGTTCACTCCCCTGCACGCCGCGGCCAAATTCCTCCGTCATAATCTTGGTGACTGCAACTGAAATTCCCGCCGTAGCAATGGTAACGGCAAAGGAAAAGCCCGAAAAGGTCAGTTGGTTCAACCCTACACCCTGTGCGCCGATCGCCGAAGCCAGATACATGGAAAAAATGATTGAACTGATACGCATAACCAGGGAAAATGCAGTCAGCACAATCGCATCCCGCAATATCCTTTTGTTTTTCATTAAAAAGCGCCTCCCCGCGGCATGATATGCAGATTCGCAAGGAATCCCCTCTACCCTATGCTTCCATCACGGGCTTTATGTTACAGATCCTATATCTGCCGCAAACGGTAAACGAAGCGATGATTGACAAGCCGCAGGGAAAAGCCTATAATGGGAATGGGAAAATTTGTATGGATTTTGGGTAAAATATATTTCAAAGCCTGCGGTTTTCCAATAAAATTGCCGTTTTAAAGGTAAGGAGAAACTATGCCCTTAAAAATCCTTTCGGTTTTCGGAACCCGGCCCGACGCCATTAAAATGTGCCCGCTTGCATTGGAACTTGCTGCGGATACACGTTTTGACAGCCGGGTCTGCGTCAGTGCCCAGCACCGGGAATTGCTGGATTCAGTGCTTGGCATTTTTTCCGTGACACCGGATTACGACTTGAACGTGATGAGACCGAGCCAAACGCTCTTTGAGATTACCAATTCCGTACTTGCCGGCATGGCCAGCGTATTGGACGACTGCCGTCCCGACCTGGTGCTGGTGCATGGCGACACCTCGACCGCGTTTGTCTCTGCACTGGCCGCATTCTACAAACAAATCCCCGTGGGCCATGTGGAAGCAGGCCTGCGTACCGGCAATGTGTATGCACCTTTCCCCGAGGAGGCAAACCGTACTTTAATTGCCCGCCTCGCAGCGCTGAATTTTGCGCCGACCATGCAAAACCGCGAGAATCTTCTAAAGGAAAATGCGCCCGGCGAAATTTATGTCACCGGCAATACGGTTATCGATGCGATGCGCTATACCACCGGTCGCGCGCACAGCTTTCAGAATGCGGCTGTGCGGGAAGTTTCGGAAAAACCGGGGGTAATCCCCATCTTTATGACTGCCCACCGGCGTGAAAACCTCGGCGCACCGCTGGCTGAGATCTGCCGGGCCGTGCGTGATTTTGTTGATGCAGTGCCCGAAGCGGAGCTTGTATATGCTGTCCATCCCAATCCTGCAGTACGCAGTACCGTTTTCCCCCTGCTGTCCGGGCATCCGCGTATCCATTTGACGGATCCGGTCGACCTGCTTGACGCGCACAATTTTATAGCGCGCTGTCGTTTCGTCATCACTGATTCCGGAGGGATCCAGGAGGAAGCCACGGCGCTCGGCATTCCAACGCTGGTGCTGCGGCGCGAAACGGAGCGTGGGGAAGGCGTGGAAACTGGTATTCTAAAGCTTGTGGGTGTTTCATATACGCAGATACGGGACAGCTGTATCGCACTTTGCCGGGATACAGCGCTGCATTCCCGCATGAGCCATGCTGCAAATCCCTACGGCGACGGGCACGCCTGTACCCGTATTGCCGATGCAATAGATAGCTATTTTAAAGAAAAGAGGATGCTTTCATGATTGACCAAACCTTAGCTTTGTCGGTACTGGATGCGGCGCTGTCTTCCGGCGGCGATTTTGCCGAGCTGTATATTGAAGACGGTTTCTCCAACGTCGTTTCCATGACCGACGGGAAAGTAGAAGATGCCGTACACCGCCGCAGTTGCGGTGCGGGTGTGCGCGTCTTTTCCGGCGTACATTCCGTTTACGCCTACACAACTGGTTATGAACCGGAGGACCTGATGCGTACCGCCCATGCTGCGGCCGCAGCAATCTCCGGCAAAGGCGGCGTACAAACCAAAATTTTCGTGCCCAGCGATTACGCCGTCAGCCCCCAAATCCCCTACGCAGACGTTGACAATGCCCACAGGATTGAAAAGCTGCGCGCTGCCCATGCTGCGGCAAAGGCGCATTCCGACGAAATCGCCCAGGTCGTGGTATCCCTCGCCGACAATGATAAAAATATTTTTGTCTGCAACACCGAAGGCGTATTTGCAAGCGACCGCCGCGCCCGTATGCGCCTGGCCGTGCAGGCTGTTGCCGCAGATGCAAACACCCGGCAGACCGGTTTCTGTGCGCCCGGTTATTCCACGGGGTTTGAAGGTTTCGACCGCATCGATCCGGAGAATGTCGGACGCACTGCCGCCAAACAGGCTGTTACCATGCTGCATGCCGAGCTGTGCCCGGCCGGGAACTTCCCGGTTGTCATCGACGGCGGCTTCGGCGGCGTAATCTTCCATGAAGCCTGCGGCCACTCCCTAGAAGCCACCTCGGTTTCCAAGGGCAATTCTGTTTTCTGTGGTAAGCTCGGCCAAAAAATTGCTGCCGGCTGCGTCAGCGCCGTCGATGACGGAACAATGGAAGGGGAATGGGGTTCAATCCATATCGACGATGAGGGAACGCCTTCGCGCCGTAACCTGCTGATTGAAAACGGAATCTTAAAGGGCTATATGATCGACCGTCTCGGCGGCCGGCGTATGGGCATGGAGCCGACCGGCTCTTCCCGCCGTCAGGATTATACCTTTGCCCCAACATCCCGCATGACCAATACCTTTATCTGCCCCGGTTCTGACGATCCGGAGGAGATGATCCGCACAATGGGCGACGGCTTGTACGCCGCTTCGATGGGCGGCGGCTCTGTCAACCCGTTGACCGGCGAATTCAATTTTGCGGTTAATGAAGCCTATTGGGTTAAAGACGGTAAAATCTTTTGCCCAGTCCGCGGCGCAACGCTTGTGGGTTCCGGCGCACAGATCCTGATGAATATCGACCGTGTAGGACCCCAAATGTGGATGGCGCCGGGAATGTGCGGCTCTTCATCCGGTTCTATCCCCACCAATGTCGGGCAGCCGCGCATTCGCGTATCGACGATTACTGTCGGAGGAAAAGGAGGCGCATTATAATGACCTATCAGGAATTTAAAAACGCCGCATTCGACGCGGCTTTGGCGCTGGGTGCAAAAGCTGCCGAAGGCGTTTATATTGAAAATGAAAATTTCCGCGTCGGGATTCTTTCCGGGGAAATTGACAGTTACAGCGTTTCCAATGCCTATGGCTTCGGACTGCGCGTCGAGCTCGATGGCAAAAACGGCTATGCCTATACCGAAAATTTTTCCGATCCCGCGCAGCTTGCCGCCCGTGCAGTTGACAACGCACGTTCGATTGAAAGCGAAGACCTTTCTCCAATGCAGGGCCCG
This sequence comes from uncultured Eubacteriales bacterium, assembly GCA_934546935.1. Taxonomy (GTDB): domain Bacteria; phylum Bacillota; class Clostridia; order Oscillospirales; family QAMX01; genus CALWJF01. The sequence continues at coordinate 63,430 of CAKTEH010000008.1, read as the reverse complement.
CAGGAATATGCTGCTGTCCAGGCCCCGGAGCAACCCGTATGCGATATGGAGCCGGAGCAGCGTATTGCGCTTGCCCGTGAACTGGAACAAGCTGCCGCGCAGGCCAATGACAAAATTGCGCGCGTACAGGCGACCAGTCTCAGCTGCGGCCATTCCCATCTGCACATCTCCAATACACTCGGCCTTGACGCCGCCCGCGATAGCCGTCAGTCCCTCGCCTATACAGTCCCCATCGCCATGCAGCCGGGCTCCGATGAGCAGCGCGACGGTTTTGCCCTCCGTTTCGGAAAGGATATTTTGAATATACAAGACTGCGCAAAAGAAGCAGGGGAAATCGCTGCCTCCATGCTCGGCGCTTCCCCCGCACCCTCCGGGGCCTACCCAATTGTATTAAAAAACACAGCGGCCTGCGACTTCTTTGACGCGTTCTCGGATATCTTTTCCGCAGAAGACGCACAGAAGGGGCTTTCCCCTCTGGCCGGGCGGGAGGGCGAAACCATTGCCGCAGCCTGTATTAACATCTGTGACGATCCCTTTGACGCCCGCAGCCCGCGCGCTTTTGACGATGAAGGGACACCTTCCTGCGCAACAATGTTGGTTAAAGACGGCGTCTTTACTGGGTTTTTACACAATCTCAAAACCGCGCGCAAGGCAGGGGTGGAATCCACTGCCAACGCCTACCGCGCTTCCGCAGCTTCTCCGGTTTCCGTTGCGCCGACAAACTTCATCGTCGCGCCTGGTACCGACACTTACGAGACAATGCTGGAAAAGCTTGGAAACGGCCTTGTAATTACGGACGTAAGCGGCCTTCATGCAGGTTTAAATCCGATTTCAGGTGATTTTTCCCTGCTTTCTTCCGGTTTCTTAGTAGAAAATGGCAAAATTGTCCGTCCTATCGACCGGATCACCATTGCAGGCAACTTCCTGAGCCTTTTGAAGGACGTCGTATGCGTAGGTAATGACGTACGCGTTTCCCCTTCGGCAAACGGTATTTTTGCACTCCCGTCGCTGTTGATCCGTGAGTTAATGGTTGCCGGCGAATAGGCAGCATACCTCTGAGGAAATGTAAAAAGCGGCGTTTCCGGTTGGAAACGCCGCTTTTTATGCTTTCAATAACTACAAGAGCCTGTGTTTCTGCTGCCTTGGCAAGATTAAAAAATCCGCGGGCTTTATAGGGCAAGTATCCGGGGGCAGTAAAACAGGCAAAAGGCGTGACGGAAGCGGTCACGCCTTTTGCTTTCTTAAGAGGGCAGACACAAAACAGCGCAAGGAATACGGCCTCTGTTCGGAACCGGTGATGCAGGGTGCCCCGGACATTCAGATGTTCGAGGGGAGTCCAGTCTCACAGAGCGCATATGGGGGATCCCGCATAGAGGTGCGCCCTTCTGTCTGTCCGGCAGGCCGGAAGCTGCCGGTGTCTTTACAGCGGAAAGATTTTCAATTTTCCTGCGCAGACAGGCTTATCGTTTCTGATAAAGAAGCAATTCCGGATCTGCGCCATCTGCCTCATATGTGCAGACCATGATAAATTCCATGCTTGCCAGAACTCCAAAACATCTGTTGCCGCCGAATTCAGATTCCAACTGATTGCCCAGATATGTCGTCTGGTCATTTAAAAATTTTACGCTTGCACCGCTCGGCAGCGGATAGGCCAGATTCACATAGGCGCCAACCAGTGCATTCAGCTTTTCCACCTTTGGCATCCCCGCAATATGAAGGTCGTTGATCTCCTGAATCAGCTGCGCCTTGAACCCTTCAAACTGTCCATGATCGCTGAGTTCTTCATATCTCTTCCAGTAATCCAATGTCGGAAGCGTTGCTTTCATATGAGTGCGCGCCTGTTCCTCGGTAAAGCCTTCCTTTACGAGATGCTTCACGCACACATCGATCAGATCATCCATATTGCTGTAGGTGTAAGTTCCGTCGGCGTAGCACCACCGGCAGTAGTTCTCATTCAAAGAACCATCGCGGTCATGACCAACGATCTCATCCTCCAGAGGCATGCCGCAGCACTGACAGATCAGCTGCTTGGGCGCGCCTAAGAGTGTATTGATCGTCACATTGAATTCCTTTGACAAGAGTTTCAGCGTCTCTGTATTGGGAACCGTTTCACCGTTTTCCCAACGGGAAACTGCCTGTCTGGTCACCATGACTCTCTTCGCCAATTCATCCTGAGATAAGCCCTTCTTTGTACGAAGTTCCAATATTACATTCTTTGTTTCCATGGGTTCCACCTCCAATACAGGTATTATATCAGCGGATCCGCATCCAGAAAAGCAACTTGCTGTTTCCCTGCTTCCACAGCCAGATTCCCATTGGCAGGCCTGCCGGGTCCCATGTTATCACATAGCCGGGAAAAATACAGAAACAGCCACGGCAGTTCACACCAGACCGCTGTGGCTGTCAACGGTCTGACGACCGCCGCGCTTTTCCGCGCTTCCGCTATCTTACATATCAACAGAAGCCTTATGCTTTTGCTGCATTAAGCAACTTTCAGGAAAATAGGGGATCCTGATCCAAAGGGGATTATCCCTCACATCCTGATTAAAGCTTCCAGCATATCTACAATCTGATCCATCGCTTCCGCATTAGCGTGCTCATACGGGCCGTGTCCAGCTCCCGCGCCGGTCCCTAAGTTCGGGCACGGAAGCCCCATAAAGCTCAGGCGTGCACCGTCGGTCCCTCCGCGGATCGGTTCAACCGAAGGCGTAAGCCCCACAGACACAGCCGCTTTTTTGGCATTATCGATCAGGAACATGCAGGTTTCCAGTTTTTCCCGCATGTTGCGGTACTGCTCACGGATCGTGTATTCCACTGTACCCGCACCATAAACCCGGTTAAGCTCATCCGCAATCTGTCCAATTTTCCGCTTTTTCTCTTCGAATTTACGCGCATCATGATCGCGGATAATATAGTCAAGCGTTGCCTGCGCAACCTCGCCCGTCATGCCGACGAGATGGAAGAAACCCTCATAACCCTCCGTATCGCGCGGCGTCTGACCCACCGGCAGCATTTCATTAAAGCGGCAGGCAAGCAGCGCGGCGTTAATCATCAGATCCTTGGAACTGCCCGGATGGACATTATAGCCATGGAAAACAATATGCGCAGCCGCAGCATTGAAGTTTTCATATTCGATACCGCCGGCCAGACCGCCGTCGACGGTATACGCATAATCCGCACCGAATGCCTCTACATCGAAATAATCCGCGCCGCGTCCGATCTCTTCGTCAGGCGTAAAACCGATGCAAATCTTGCCGTGTGCAATCCCGCGCGTCATAATCCGCTGGCACAGCGTCATAATTTCGGCAATGCCCGCTTTATCGTCGGCACCGAGGATCGTTTCGCCATCGGAGGTAATCAGCGTCTGTCCCTTCCATTCGGCAAGCCAAGGAAATTTCGAAACCTCCAGCACGCGTCCGCTTTTGCCCAGGATAAGATCCTCGCCATTATAATTCTCATGAACCTGTGGATTAACGGGCTGAGCAGCAAAATCCGAAACCGTGTCCATATGCGCAATCAAACCGAGCGCCGGCTTTTCCTCAAGGCCCGGCGTGGCCGGAATTGACGCATAAACATAGCATTTATCGTCTACATGTGCGTTTTCAATCCCCATGTCGCGCAGCTGCTGCACAAGAAGCTTCGCAAGGTCAAACTGGCAGGCGCTCGATGGCGCAGTCTCGCTTCCCTCGTCGCTCGGCGTAGATATACGGACATAGTCAAGTAATCTTTCGTAAGCTCGCATAACAAAAAATTTCTCCTTTATATCGGATTTTGTTCTATTATATCATTCTTTTTCCCAATAGGCCATAGAAGAAAAGTAAAATATAAAGGCAGTTTCTCTGTTAAAGAAAAAACAAGCAAAGCATTATAAAAAGCCGTGCATTTTCGCAATACACGGCTTTTTATAAGCAATAAACTTATTCTTTTCACGGAAGTCTCACAGCTTTGTAAATTCCAAACTCTGCATACCTTCCGGGATACGCAGGCCGGAGAGCGTCCATTTTACGCCTGCCCGCGTCTTTGTAAAGCACGATGTAACATGGTGCGGGCTGTAGCGGCAGCGCAGCTCGGCTCTAATCTCGCCGTCGGCGACAGTGTAGGCTGCGGAAATCCCTGCAGTCCGTTCGCTGGTTTGAATCCTGATATCCGGTGCATTAGGCGCCATAAGCATTTCCAAAGAAACGCGGTTATCAACCCAGCAGCCATTGCCGCAGCGGACAGAGGTTAGGCTGAATCCGTCAGACACGGAGAATATAAACGTATCTCCATCGGTATCCAGCTTCAAATCGGTAATCCCGTAAGGATTTTCCGGCGCTTTAAAGTATTCCGGATACGGGAAATCGGGAGCCTTTGTGCGCGGCATAGCATAAAAGCTTTGCATCACGGATTCAACATCCTCACATCCACGCTCTCCATTAAACAGTTCCAGCGCCAGCTCATGAACAACATCCACGGCGTTTTGCAGATTTTCCGCTTCGCACAACGCAGCCGCAACAACATTCTGATCCGGAAGTATAAAACAATACTGGCCAAAGGCGCCGTCGCCGCGATAACCGCCGCGCGAGCAGATCCAAAACTGATAACCATATCCGCTCTCCCAATCCGGCCAGTCGGAGGGACGATTGTCGGAATGCATTGCGGAGGCTTCCGCGACCCATGCTTCGCTGAGCAGGCGTTCGCCGTTCCAAACACCGCGGTTAAGGTAGAGCAGGCCAAGCTTCGCCGCATCGTCGCAGGAGGCATGCAGGCCCGTCCCGCCCTGGATATGGCCGTCAGCCGTCCGGTCCCAATAGACGTCACGAATGCCCATGCGGGAAAAGAGCTTGATATCCAGATAATCCAGCGCGCTGAGCCCCGTAAGCTTTTTGACGATTGCGGCAAGAAAGGCGGTCGCGCCTGTATCATACATGAAATGCGTGCCTGGCTTGTATTTAAAATCGCAGGCAAGATATGTACGTGCAAGATCGTCGCTATCGAAGCAGGCATTGCGCGCTGGGGTTTCAATACCGGAATTCATGGAGAGCACATGGCGCACACGGCACGCGGCAAGATTGTCGCTGACAACCGACGGCAGTTTATCCGGAAAAATATCCATAATGCGGGTGTCCGTCGTTAAAAGCCCTTCATCGCAGGCCAGGCCGACGGCGGTTGCCGTGAAGCTTTTGGACAGCGAATAGTAAAGACGCTTATCGAGACAGTCATAAGGCGGGAGCGAGGCGCGCAGCATAAGCTCGTTATCGCGCCAGACCTGAAACGCATGGACATCGACCTTTTTTTCCTTTGCTTTTGCAAGAAAACGCGCAATTGCCGCGCGGCTGCAACGCTCGGAAATAAACGGGGCGTTTTTGGACGGGGCGTCATGGAAAATCATGTTTTTCATACAGGCTGTCCTTTCTCCATTCTCATAAAAACGAGATTTTTTGGCGATATCGATCCGATTTTCATGCGTACAACGCACAGCGCGCTGCGTATGATCTGTATTTCCCTATAAATTATAGCAAATGCGGCGCTTTTGTGCAACACAAAAGCGTCCCCTGCGGAAATTCCGCAGGGGACGCAATCTTTTTAAAGCTTAAATTTATGCTTCTTCCGGAGCATAGAGCTTGATCAGACGCTGCAGGTGCGCATAGCGCTCTTTTGCAGCTTCCTCACTCTCGGCAAACAGTTCGTTTGCACGATCAGGATTTGCACGGGCCAGGGAGCTGTAACGGGCTTCATTCATCAGGAAATCACGATAACCGCCGGCCGGAGCCTTGGAGTCGAGCGTGAAGGGGTTCTTGCCTTCAGCCTTGAGTGCCGGATTATAACGGAACAGATTCCAGTAACCGCACTCGACAGCCTTCTTCATCTCGCTCTGGCAGTTGACCATGCCGCCCTTGATGGAGTGCATTTCGCACGGGGCGTAGCCGATGACAATGGACGGGCCCTTATAAGCTTCTGCCTCGGCGATAGCGCGGATTGTCTGGGCAGGATTGGCGCCCATCGCAATCTGTGCAACATAGACATAACCGTAAGCCATGGCAATTTCGGACAGGGACTTCTTCGCAATTGCCTTACCGGCTGCTGCGAACTGGGCAACCTGACCGATGTTCGAGGCCTTAGAAGCCTGTCCGCCGGTGTTGGAGTAAACTTCGGTATCAAAGACCATGATATTGACGTCTTCGCCGGTTGCGATAACGTGATCAAGACCGCCGTATCCAATATCATATGCCCATCCGTCGCCGCCGAAGATCCAGACGGACTTCTTTACGAGCATATCCTTCTCAGCCAGAATTTCACGGCCAAGCGTGCAGGCTTCGCAGGTGCACTTCTTGCCGTTGGCAAGCCACTCCTTCTCCCACTGGGTACCAGTCAGATCCGGATCCACAGAGGCTTCCAGCTCTTCAATAAGCTTCTTCGCAGCGGCCTTGGAGCCTTCGGCATCGTCCATGGCATCAAGCCATGCCTGTCCGGCAGCCTTAAGGTCTGCATCACAATAATCAACCGCGATCAGCTTACGGACGGTGTCGGCAAGCTTTGCACGGCGAACCTTGACGGCCAAATGCATGCCAAGGCCGTGCTCTGCGTTATCTTCAAACAAGGAGTTTGCCCATGCCGGGCCGTGGCCTTCCTGGTTGACGGTATACGGGCTGGTTGCAGCCGGGCCGCCCCAGATGGAGGAACAACCGGTCGCGTTAGAGATGTACATACGGTCACCGAACAGCTGGGTAATCAGGCGGGCATATGCGGTTTCCGCACAGCCTGCGCAGGAGCCGGAGAACTCCAGGAGCGGAGTTTTAAACTGACTGCCCTTGACGGTGTTATCCGTGGTTTCTTCCTTAACGGTAATATTCTTAACCGCATAATCGAAGCTCTTCTGTTCGCCAAGCTCCTCTTCCTGCGGCTTCATAGCCAGTGCCTTGGTCGGGCAAACGCCCACGCAAACGCCGCAGCCCATGCAGTCGAGCGGGGAAATCGTCAGCGCATAGCTGTAAACGCCCTTACCCTTACCAGCCTTAACCGGGACAGCTTTAAAGCCTTCCGGTGCAGCGGCCAGCTCTGCTTCATTGACCATATACGGGCGGATCGTCGCATGCGGACAGACATAAGAGCACTGGTTGCACTGCGCGCACTTGGTTGCATCCCAGGAAGGAACCAAAACGGCTACACCGCGCTTTTCATATGCAGAAGCGCCCTGTTCAAAGGTACCGTCTGCATGATCGACAAACGCGGAAACCGGCAGGCTGTCGCCGTCCATGAGGTTAACCGGATCCTGAATCTTTTCGATCATCTTGACGAGCTTGTCCGGGCCTTCCAGAACCTTGTCAGCCTTTTCATCGACTGCATCGGCCCAAGCGGCTGGTACGTCGATCTTAACAAACGCGGTAGCGCCGGCATCGATAGCCTTATGGTTCATATCGACGACATCCTGACCCTTACGCAGGTAGGACTTCGTGGCAGCGTCCTTCATATGCTGGATAGCTTCTTCCTGCGGCATAACTTTGGCCAGCGTAAAGAATGCAGACTGAAGGGTCGTATTGGTGCGCTTGCCCATGCCGATCTTTGCACACAAGTCAATCGCGTTAATGATATAAAGCTGGATATTATTCTTTGCAATGTAACGCTTGGTTTCCGCATTGAGGTGGCGGTCAAGTTCTTCAGGCGTCCACTGACAGTTGATCATAAAAACGCCGCCCGGCTTGACGTCCTGCACCATCTTATAACCCTTGAGGATGTAAGACGGGTTATGGCAGGCGACAAAGTCAGCTTTATTGATATAATACGGGCTGCGGATAGGCTTATCGCCGAAACGCAGGTGGGAAATCGTAATACCGCCGGTCTTCTTCGAGTCATACTGGAAGTAAGCCTGTACGTATTTATCGGTATAATCACCGATGATCTTGATGGAGTTCTTATTCGCGCCAACGGTACCGTCGCCGCCGAGACCCCAGAACTTGCATTCGATGGTGCCTTCCGCCGCAGTATTGGGCGCCGGCTTCTCTTCGAGGGACATATGGGTCACGTCGTCGTTGATGCCAAGAGTGAACTGCGCCTTCGGGGCGTCTTTCGCCAGCTCTTCATAAACGGCAAAGACGGAGGATGGCGGGGTATCCTTGGAACCAAGCCCGTAGCGGCCGCCGATGACTTTCACGCCGAGACCGGCATTGGCAAAAGCAGTAACGACGTCAAGGTAGAGCGGCTCGCCAAGTGCGCCGGGTTCCTTAGTACGGTCGAGAACCGCAACTTTCTTCGCAGTCTTCGGCAACGCGGAAATCAAGCGGTCAGCGGCAAACGGACGGTACAGGCGTACCTTAATCAGGCCGACTTTTTCGCCGTGCGCATTGAGATAATCAATAACTTCTTCGGCGACGTCGCAGATAGATCCCATCGCAATGATGACGCGGTCCGCATCCGGTGCGCCGTAGTAGTTGAAAAGCTTATAGTCCGTGCCGAGCTTGGCATTGACCTTATCCATGTATTCTTCCACGATGCCCGGAACCGCTTCGTAATAAGCGTTGGATGCTTCACGGTTCTGGAAGAAGATATCGCCATTCTGGTGGGAACCGCGCATAACCGGATGCTCCGGATTCAGCGCACGGGCACGGAACGCTTCAACAGCGTCCATATCGCACATTTCCTTAAGATCATCATAGTCCCAGATTGCAATTTTCTGGATCTCGTGGGAAGTCCGGAAACCATCAAAGAAGTTCAAAAAAGGCACGCGGCTTTTGATCGCAGCCAGGTGCGCTACGGCGGCAAGATCCATAACTTCCTGGACATTGCCCTCGGCGAGCATCGCAAAACCGGTCTGCCGGCAGGCATAAACGTCGGAATGGTCGCCGAAAATATTCAGCGCATGGGAAGCGACGGTTCTGGCTGAAACGTGGAATACGCCCGGCAGAAGCTCGCCCGCGATTTTATACATGTTCGGGATCATGAGCAGCAGGCCTTGGGAAGCGGTATAGGTCGTCGTCAGCGCACCAGCGGCGAGAGAACCGTGGACAGTACCTGCGGCGCCTGCTTCGGACTGCATTTCCACAACTTTTACAGTCGTGCCGAAAATATTCTTCTGACCGGCGGCTGCCCACTGGTCAACATAGTCTGCCATGGGGCTCGAGGGCGTAATCGGATAGATGCCCGCGACCTCGGTAAACGCATAGGACACATATGCCGCCGCGTTGTTGCCGTCCATGGTCTTGAATTTTCTGGCCATTAGAATTCCTCCTATAAAATTTGTAAAACCTTACATATCTTAAAAACCGGTTTGAAAACCGCGCCGGATTTTAACGCATTTATTTTGAGGTCAGTTCCTCGGTGTCCATCGCGATCATCAGTTCCTCATCGGTGGAAATAACGAAGGTACGCACGCGGGCCCCTTCGGCGCTGATTTCACGATCTTCGCCGCGGCCGGCATTCTTTACCGGATCAACAGCAATTCCCATAAATTCCAAGCCATCGGCTACCTTCTGGCGCAAATAATCATTATTTTCGCCGATACCCGCTGTAAAAACCAGCGCGTCTACGCCGCCCATTTCGGCCGCATAGCCGCCGATATAGCGCTTAATCGACTGGAACAGCATTTCACGGGCGATATGCGCACGATGATCGCCGGCCTCATCAGCAGCGCTGACATCGCGGTAGTCGCCGGAAATACCGGAAACTGCCAAAAGCCCGGACTCTTTATTGAGCATGGTGACAACCTCCGAGGCAGAAGCGCCCGTCTGCTCACAAATAAAACCTACGACAGCCGGATCGATAGAACCGCAGCGGGTGCCCATGACAAGGCCATCCAGCGGAGTCAGGCCCATCGAGGTATCGAAGCACTTTCCGCCTTTGACCGCAGCCACAGAAGACCCGTTGCCAAGATGGCAGGTGATGATGTTGAGCTGCTCCGCCGGCTTGCCGTACAGCTCGGCGCAGCGTGCGGAAACATAGCGGTGCGAGGTACCGTGGAAGCCGTATTTACGGATACCGTACTTTTCATAATACTCATACGGAATTGCATAAAGGTAGCTCTGCTCCGGCATCGTCTGATGGAACGCCGTATCGAAAACAGCGACCTGCGGCACACCGGGCATAACTTTCTGACAGGCGCGGATTCCCATCAGGTTTGCCGGGTTATGAAGCGGGCCGAGAGGGATGCACGCCTCGATCGCGGCAAGCACTTCATCATTCACGACCATGCTTCCGGAGAATTTTTGTCCGCCATGGAGCACACGGTGGCCAACAGCATCGACCATTCCCATATCGGAGATCACGCCGAACTCCGCATCGGTCAGCGCTGCCAAGACGTTTTCAACGGCAACCGAATGATCCGGCATGTCGGTATCCTTCTCCAAAACAACCTTGCCCGCAACGCTGTGGCGCATATGTCCGCCTGCGCCAATACGCTCACAGATACCTTTTGCCAAGACCTCATGGTTGTCCATATTGAAAAACTGATACTTCAGCGAGGAGCTTCCCGCATTGATGACGAGAATATGCAACAAACTCAGACCTTTCTTTTTCATATTTTTGGACGCGCAGTACCGGCGCACCGCGCAACCTGCCTGCCGGGCATCATACCGCATATATGCAGACCTGCCGCGGCCGTACCGGACTATAGGTTTACAGAGGTGCGCCGCCCGCGTACCCCGGCCACAGCACTTGCAACACAAGGCCCGGCATGATACAATGGACGCGCAACACCACCGTTCATTCTACAATATTTTTGCGGCAAACGCAAGCTTTTCCATAAAGATTTATCGAAACTTCCCGGCAAAAAACTGGATCTGCTTCCAATTCAGCCTTCCAGTTCCTGAAACAGCGGGGCAAAATAGCCGGACTGGGAAACAGGCTCCCCGCCCTCGTATAAGTGCCGGGTATCGCCAAGCAAATGGCAGCGGAAATATGCTTCTCCCGGCACAACCTCCTCGCTGGCTACAATCGTAACGCCAGTAGGCGGGATATCAAAGCCATGCATCAAAAGCATCGGCGAGATATTAAGCAAATGCCCAAGCATGAACAGCGTTACGCCCATATGACAGAAAAGTACAATCGTTTTGTCGCTGTGCTGTTCAACTTTATACAGCCCGTCCTCGCGGCAATAACCGTAATCACGCAGCAGCCAGTCAAGTGAATTTTTTATGTATTCCCATTCACGCGCGGTATCGCCGGTACGGATGATCTGTGAATTGACCCAGCCTTCCCGGTCATACATCTCAGGCATTTTCGTCCAATAGGCGGGATAAAAATCCCAAGGTATATGCAGACCGGCCCGGTTCGGCAGCATTACCCGCCCGGCCACTTCACGCAGCCAGCTGAAGGTAAGCGCCGTACGGCCGGTGCGCTCCAGAGAAGGTTTTGCAGTCGCCTGCGCGCGGCCCAGCGGCGAAACATAAAATGCGTCGATATCCTTCCATTTTGCAACACGGCCCGCCAAAAGCGAAGCTTCTCTGCGGCCTTTCTCGGTCAGGGTGTCATGCTCGTAATCGGGATCGCCATGCCGGATAAAAATAATTCTCATATCCAGTCCCCTCCATCTGTTTCCCGCCGCATATCTGCGGCGGACGGACAGGCATATATACGCTGCAAATATATGATTTCCCATCCAAATCCATTCCCATTATACCAAATCCACTGCAAAATAACAACAGGAGACGCCCATGAATATTGCGGCAATTATTTGTGAATACAATCCGTTCCACCGTGGACACAGGCAGCATATCCAGGCCGTACGCAAAAATGGCGCAGATGCGGTCGCCTGCATCATGAGCGGACAGTTTGTCCAGCGTGGGGAGCCCGCCATCTTGGACAAATTTGCCCGGGCCTGCACTGCCGTATACGGCGGCGCAGACCTTATAATCGAACTGCCCCACGCCTTTGCAATGGCTGCCGCGCCGCGTTTTGCCAGGGCAGGCGTGCATTTGGCTGCCGCGCTTGGCGCCGGTATTCTATCTTTCGGCGCTGAATGCGCCGATCCGGCGGCGCTTATCCGGACGGCATCGCTTTGCACCAATGCGGCGACAAAAGAAAGGCTGCATGCATATCTGGCGCAGGGCTTTGATTATCCCCGTGCGCTGTCCGCGGCGGTATGCGCATCCGACCCACAAGCTGCGGCGCTTCTTTCCCAGCCAAATACTATGCTTGCCGTAGAGTACCTGCAAGCAATGGCGGATTATCCCGGGATCCGCCCGCTGCCGGTCCCGCGCACCGGCGCGGGACATGACGCGGATTATGTAGGCACAACCGCAAGCGCCTCCTTCATCCGCCGTATCCTCTCCGCAGGCGGCGACGCCCGTCCTTTCCTGACGCCGGAATCAGAATCTGCCTATCGCTGTGAGCAGGACGCAGGCCGGGCACCAGTTACCACAGCGGCTTTGGAATGCGCCATACTGGCGCAATTGCGCAGGATGACGCCCGGTGATTTTGCCGGGCTTCCCGATGTGTCGGAAGGGCTGGAAAACCGGCTTTTCCGGGCGGCGCAAAACGCGCCGACGCTTGCCGGATTCTGCGCACAGGTCAAAACCAAACGCTATACCCATGCGCGCATCCGGCGTATTGCAATGGCAGCCTATACAGGCCTCCAGGCGGCACACCAAACAGTCCTTCCTTCCTATATAAGGATTCTGGCACTGAACCGGACAGGCCGGGCAGTACTGGCGCAGATCCCAGGCAACCTATCTGTCGTCGCCAAACCAGCTTCTGCATGGCGCCTGCGCGACGCAGACAGCGAACTGTTCCGGTTGGAAACCCAGGCTGATTTGCTCTGGGCTCTGGGAATCCCGGAGTCCTCCGCGCGGGGCGGGAATCCACGCCAAAGAAGCCCGGTATATCTAGACATCTGTCATGAAACGGCTAACAACCGCCCATAGGGGAATTCTTTATATACATGCCCGATTCCTGAACAAAAGCCGGTAATATCATGGGGTTTTAATGCGCATGTCATCAAAAGCACAGATGGTTTTTATGAAGAAACGTCCCCATTTTGGTACTTTGCCCGGTGCGTGTGTTTATAAAAACGGGAGGGACTGGGAAGACCCTTTTCAAAACAGAGGCCGGTTTTTCAGGCAAGCGTTCCTTTATGCGCTTTTTTATACTTCCCGGCAGGCAGAAAAACAGGCCCTTCCTTCCAAGGGAGCACAAAGGATGCGGCAACAAATTGAAAAAAAAAAAGAGCACGCCTGCATATCTCGGCGTGCTCTTTTCATTTGAATGTTTTCTTATTTACTCCAGTGAAACATACTGCAAACTGCAATTTCCAAACCCACGGAAAGTCAGATACAACGCATGAACACCATCGGGAATTTCTATCTGTGCATGCGCATCTTCCCAGACATTGCTGTAAGCAATTGGGATCGTGCCAAGGACCGCGCCATCCCAGGCTGTGCGGACTTCAAATACGCCTTTGGCATAGCCCCGTGTCGCGATGCCCACGCAGGATACACCCCGCATATCAAACGCTTTGAACCCAATCGTTGCGCTGTCAGAAATATTCCCGATATAACCGGGCTCCTCATCTCCATCGCGGCCATCCTGCATTACCTTTGGGAAACGTCCCGGGCGGACAATGGCGCACTGCTCGTCTGTAAACAGATGGCAAGCGATATAGGCCGGGTACTGCCCGCGGCCCTTCAGTGGTCCGCCGTTTAGGCCGCAGGAACTGATCTCCACCTGCGGGATCCGGCCATCAGACAGGAACTCCACCGGCTCGGCGCAACCCTGCCGGCTATACCAGGTACCGTTCGTATGCCGGTGATAAAAAATATACCACTGGCCTGCGATCTCAACCAGTCCGCCGTGGTTATTTGAACCATAAGCGGCGGGCATCCCCGCAGGCTTATACGTATCTATGCCAAGATCGCAGTTGGAAACGATTACGCCGCCATAGCGAAAACCTTCTGTGGGGGTTTTGCTGACCGCATAACACAGTTCATGCATGACCTGGGAAGAATATACCAGATAATAGGCGGCCCCAATTTTCCGGATTGAGGACGCTTCGAAAAAAGCATGCCCCTCGAAATCCGTTCCGGCACTGTATTCGCTGCCCGGCGCAACGATTTTTGGCTCCTCGAGCACTGTCAGCATATCGCTTGCGAGCACCGTTGCCATCGCGCCGTGACGGGATTTATCTCCCCGGCCGCAGAAACCGGTATAGAGATAGACTTTTCCGTCCTCCAGCAGCACCGCAGGATCAAACTGCGGTTCATCCCCCGGTTTTTTCCCCAACAGGGTTCCGTCGGGATAATGGACATAGCCATAAAAACGGTAGCGTCCCGCAGGGATGTCGCAAACGGCAACAGATACAACGTCTACCTTATCCAATACATAATAAAGATAGTAGCGCCCATCCGGTCCCTGCGTAACATCCGGCGCATAAAGGCACATCTTCCCCTCCGGATTCAAAGGATCCTCTGTTTTCGGATAAATGACGCCTTCATAGCGCCAGTTTCCTAAATCGTTTACCGGCGCAGACCAGCACACATAATCGCCCATACAAAAGACATAGCCGTTATAGGCGTCATGGGAACCATAGATATAAACGCGATTGTTGAATACATAAGGTTCCGCATCCGGTATGTATTCCCAGGAAGGAAGATAGGGATTAAACGCCTGCTTTTTCATATTCTGCCGCTCCTTTTTTCTCTATTTCTCTATCTTACGACTTTCACGCACGTTTTTACTTCCCGCAGTTGCGGCCCTGGATCCAGCTGCGCCGGCAGATCGAAAACCGGACGGTCCTGGACGTCAAAGTGGATACGCCGGATCCCGGTGCAACGCACATGCCGGTCAAATCCCCCGACAGCATGATACGCGATCATCAGATTCCCCTGTTCATCAGTAAAAAACGAATTATGCCCGGGGCCATATTCCCCGTCAACGGATGCATAGGTCACTACCGGCGCCGAAGCCTTGTGCCAGACCGACGCATCGGCTAAGTCGTCCCGCGCATCGGCAGTGAGCACCCCAATGGCATAGGAATAACTGTTCGCCGCGCCGCCGGAATAGCACAGATAGACCGTCCCATCCCGAAGGAATCCATAGGGGCCCTCATTATTAATGGTATGCTCGCAGTTTTCCCACCCGAACAGCGGCCTCGATAAAAGCGTCGGTTCCCCGGCGAGCCTCCAGGGCGACGCCGCATCTGCTTTTGCAATAAAAAGCATGGAACCAGTATCCTTTGGCGTACCGATATGCCTGCGGTACGACCAGGCAAAATATGTATTCCCTCCAGCTTTGATGCAAGTCATATCCAGCGTAATGCCATCCTGCGCCAGCGGCGAACCGTCGGCCCGGCATACGCGCAGCGGTGTTTCCCAGCTCCCAGGGGCTGTCAGGCACGCACCTTTTTTCAACCGCATCATATGGCACTGTGGCCCCCAGGTTTTTCCGCTGACCGCAAAGAGAATATATAGTTCTCCGCCAATTTCATGCAGCTCCGGTGCCCAAAAGGTCTGCACAAACCCTTTTTCCGCATCAGGCGCAAGGATGCAATACTGTGCTGTATCCGCAGAAAACAGCGCAGCCACACTCTCCGCTTCCCGGATAAACAGCCCGACACAGCCTGTATTGTCATTCGTAGCAAGGAAATAGTATTTCCCCCGCCACGGGAAAATGACCGGATCTGCATATCCCTCCGCAAGCGGGAATCCGGTAAACGGGCTGCGCACAGACCCCCGTGCCGGATAGACGCCGGGCTTCGCAAAATCCACTTTGGAAAGATCCCAGTCGACCGCACGCACCGCGCTGGAGCCGTCGGAATACAGCACCTGCGCCGTCGTGCCGCATACATCTTGCGCAACGGCGGCCGTAATCTCCTCAGGGACCCGGACCGCAACCGCATGCAGCCGGTCCCAGGCTGTGCGGATCCGGCTGATAAGGCAAGGCTCAATTTCCAGGCAGCTCCCCACAACCGCATCCTCCGGCAGGTTCTTCGGCACCTGAACTTCATCCCATACCGCAGGCAGCGGCACAGCCTCTCCCAATGCGAAAAGCGAAGACGCGCAGGCAGAGCAAGGCGCTTTGCCATCCTCTTTCCAAATCGCATAATACAGCCCCTTGTGCGCTTCGTAGTAGATCCGGATTGCACACAGCGCCTTTTCCACATGCAGGAAAATGCTGCCCGCCTCTTCAAAACGGATAAAATCCCGGGTTTTCCAGAGCAGTACGCGCCCACGGTCGAGAGCATCCGCACGGTCATCCTCTCCTACGCACACCGCAGCCACGCCATACTCTTCCCCCGGAAGGCGGAAAAGCCAGGGCGCCTGGATCCCCTTCGGCACAATAGTGTCCTCAGCGCTGATCTCTCCGCGTGCATATAAAACGCCGCAGTTTTGGTGCAGGGCAGTAAACTGCTGTCCGTCAAGACTCCAGGCAAGATGCAGGCTGTGGGCAAGCCCCGCAGGATAGCGGCCTGGGCGGGGAATTCTTGTATAGGCGCATAAAAACGCCGTTTTATATTGCTGCGCATTTTCCATATTCCAGTCCTCCCCACAATAAGATTTCTCCTTGAAATATGGTTTTTATTATATTCCAAATACGCACGAATTTCCATAGATCGGAAAAAAGTGAAACGTTATTCAATAAGTTTTCCAGAAATTTGCAGGTTTTTGCGTTTTTTATCCCGAAAAAGGCGCAGGGATACAAATCCTGATGCAAAAGACGCCGCAGACAAGCTGCGGCGTCTTTTGCGTTAGAGATTTTCCCTATATTCTTCGCGCTGTCGGAACAGCAGGGAAACACACCACAGCCCGGCAATGCCGACCAGGGTAAAAATTACACGCGATACCGTGGAAAGCTGTCCGCCGCAAATATATGCGACGATGTCAAATCCAAAGATTCCGATGCTTCCCCAGTTCAGCGCGCCGATAATCGCAAGAATAAGCGCGATTCGGTCGATGACCATGCTATCAACTCCTTTACGCAAGCCTAGTTTTCGCCGCGCAGGGATTTTGATACCCGGAAGATATTTCCACTTTCATGCATAAAGTCCCTTGTACGCGCACATACTTCACAATGCCCTGGAAAAAACCCAAATTCCAGTTTTTGTGCCAAAAGCCTTTACAGAAAAAGGAAAATGCTGTAAACTAATAGATGGAAAAGGATTTCTGGGAATTTTTCAGGAGGTGACCGTCATGTTTGACAGCACGATCAAATTCAACATCGCCGATGAACGCCACCGTGCCATGAAAGCGGCGCTTACCGAGGTGTACAATGCGCTCGTGGAAAAGGGCTACAATCCCATCAACCAAATCGTCGGCTACATCCTGTCTGAGGATCCCACCTATATCACAAACTATAAAAACGCACGCACGCTGATCTGTAAAATCGACCGGGACGAGCTTTTGCAGGAGCTCGTGCGCAGCTATTTGCAGGACTGAGGATATGGAATACAGGTATCTGGGCAAAACTGGTCTTCGCGTCTCAAGATTATGTTTTGGATCCCTTACCATGGGACCCTTACAGGCCGGATTCTCTCCCGCCGAAGCGGGCGAGATTCTGGCTTTTGCTTTTGAGCAGGGCGTTAATTTCGTAGATATGGCACAGCTATACGGCGTCTACCCTTATGTGCGGGAAGCACTTCGCCGGACAAAACGGGACGATATCGTGCTGTGCTCTAAAACTTATGCCTATGAACACGATGCAGCGCTTGAAGCCGTAGAAGAAGCGCGCCGGGCACTCGACCGGGACGTTATCGACATTTTCATGCTGCACGAGCAGGAAAGTGAGCTGACGCTGCGCGGGCACCGTCCGGCGCTTGAAGCATTATACGAGCTCAAAGCACGCGGCATCATCCGCGCCGTGGGCATCTCCACCCATCATGTCGCCGCCGTACGCGCGGCGGAAAAGCTCGGCCTTGATGTGATCCATCCGTTAATCAACGTTGCGGGATGGGGGATTGTCGACGGCACGCGCCAGGAAATGGAAGATGCCGTTCAAAGCGCGCACGACGCAGGCATCGGCATTTATATTATGAAGGCCTTCGGCGGCGGGAACCTGCACAAACGCAGCGCCGAATGCCTTGACTATGTCCTTTCCCTGCCTTTTGCCGACGCGATTGCCATCGGTATGCAGGCGAAGGATGAAGTGGAAGCAAATCTTCATTTTTTTGAATCCGGTTTTTATACCGATACGCAGGAAAAACGCCTGCGTGAAAAAAACAGGCGGATCCATGTGGAAGACTGGTGCGTCGGCTGTGGGAACTGTGCCCGGCATTGCCCCCAAGGTGCCATCACGGTTGCAAATGGCCGTATGCAGGTCGATCCGAACAGATGCGTTTTATGTGCATATTGTTCCGCCTTTTGTGACATGTATGCAATTAAAATGTTGTAAGTTTGTACATTTTGTCTAAACTCCCGGCAAAAATTTAGATATTTCGACGATTTACAAAAATTACATCGCATGTTATGATTATTACAAATCGGTAACAAAACGGTGACGCGTTTTTACCGATGGGGAGGTTTGAATATGGCTGCAGCCAAAAAGAACGACAGGAATTATCTAGTCTATCGCGGGAAGCCCCTCGTCCGCTCCGGAGACACGCTGTACTACGGCGATATGCGGGATGATTATATCATTATGCTCCAGATCCTGGGTACGGCAAAAAAACACGGCCTGGAAATTGCCAACCGTGTGATGGTCACGCTGATGCGTACGGACGAATCGCTCAATCCGCTTGAGCGCATTGTAAAGACCGGTGAGAAAAACGGCCTGTATCCTGCGATCGACATTGCAACAGTCTGGTTGGAGCGCGCGCTGGCGGCAAAATAAGCCCGCCTGAATGAACTTGGGGGAGCACACATGAGACGCAAATTTACAAAAGTAATTACCCTGCTGGGGATCTTGGCACTGTGCCTATCCGGCGCAGCATTGGCGGTAGAAGGGACCGTTTTCGATGCATCCGCGCTTCGGGTCCGTTCAGAAACATCCACGGAATCGGAAGTGGTCGGAAAACTGTATAATGGGGAAAGCGTTGAAGTCACTGGAAAAATCGGCGACTGGTATATTATTGATTACAACGGCGCATCCTGTTATGTTTCAGCTGAATATATCGATATCGGGGATGTCGGCGTCCAGAACTCTATGGGGACGATTTCCGGCAGTTCAGTCAACGTGCGTTCCGGCCCAAGCACAGATAACGAGGTCCTCGGCCGCCTGCTCGAAGGCACAAACGTCAGCGTGATAGGGATTGAAGGCGGCTGGTATAAAATCAAGTTTGTCGAGCTGATCGGCTATGTCCATCCGGATTACCTGAGCGTAAACGGGTTGGTCCTGACTTCAGTTGCTACCGGAAGTACAACGGCTTCCACACCGGAAGTCAATAAAACGCTGGCCGAAAAGATCGTCGATTACGCTTATAATTATCTCGGCGTCCCATACGTCTATGGCGGCGAAAGCCCGGATGGCTTTGACTGCTCCGGCTTTACACAGTATGTTTACAATTATTTTGGCTACGCGATCAACCGCACTGCCACCGATCAGTATGAAAACGGCGTATATATTGCGTTCGATGACCTTGCCATCGGCGACCTGGTCTTCTTCTCCAGTAATGTTAAACCGATCGGACACGTCGGCATTTATGTTGGCGATGGGTATTTCATCCATGCGACTTCACCCGGCGACGTTGTCCGCGTTACAGATATCTCCAGCGAGTATTATGCAACCCGTTATGTAGGCGCGAGAAGAATTATATAAGTACATAAAAATCAAAAAGCCGGTGCCAAAAGCACCGGCTTTTTGATTTTCCCACATTCCAACCGCAGCAATATTGCCTCTGACATTCCCACATGTAAAACAGAAAAGCTAAACATCTCCAGAAAAAACCGTTAAAAGTATAGGGTAAAACGCCGCAAAATCAGGATAAAGGTTACGGCTAGGGTCATAATTTTCATAGGCCTGCAAAATCTCCGGTAAATAGCGGTAACCTTCTTGCATATTCCGTTCATAATAGCGCTGTGCCCAATCTCCAAACCCGCAATCGCGCAGCAGATGGATTGCCATTGCACGTACAAAATGTTCATTTATGCATTCTTCCCAGTCCCCATAACCAGACAGCATACCTGGAAGCTTGTACGGCCTGAGTTTCTCATACGCAGACGCATACGATCCGGCAAGCGTATGGTATTTTTCCGTCAGCGGATTAATATACGGATGGGAGAATTCATGAAAAAGCATGTTCAGCGATAATGCTCCGCCAGAAAATTCATTTTCTTCCGGATCTTCGCTGATTACACTATCTGCAAAGACGGCATATACTTCTGAAACGCCTGTATCCGCAGCAAAACGAATTCCATAATTTCCGCACAAAAGGCCGGTAACCAGAATCTTCCCATCGCCAAAGGTCCAGCCATATTCCTGTTCCAGCCGTTCGGCAATGTGAAAACGCTGCACTTAACGCTGTGTCCGGGATATAAAATCCGCATACCTGGATACATGTTGGGCAAAAAACTGTGAATATCCGGAATGTACATACAACTCTTCTAATCCGGAAAGCAGCATATGGATCCATTCCATTCCTCCACTGTATAAAATACACAGATTCGATAACGGACGGATACTGGTAAAGCATCCCGGACTTGCCAGACTCAGCATCAGCTCTATCGGACGTCCCAAAAAGAAACCCGCTTCCAGCATATCCCGCAAAAGGTCAAAAACCGGTGTTTTAAGATAAGGCGCAAAAAGCGTCCGGATATCCTGAATATATGCATCCTGCTGCGTACGCAGCATTTGAAAACCGAAACGCTGATGTAGAAGCGTATCATAATCCATAGCAGTCAGTATACTCAGCAAAAACTCAAGATTTTCATCTGTATATACGCGCAGCATTTCCATATATTTCCCTCCTGTATTTTTATTTTTACTCTAAACGCCCAATTTGTCAAGCTTCCCTGCCGCAAGCCGTTTCTTTTTTACAAAAATTGTGGTAGAATAAATAGAAATGGATTTGGGAAGGAACCAATAAAGAGCATGAAAAAACTGGCTGTAGGCATACTGGCCCACGTGGACGCGGGAAAAACCACCCTCTCTGAGGGGCTTTTATATCTATGCGGCAACATCCGCAAACTCGGCCGGGTAGATCATCGGGATGCATTCCTGGATACCTATGCACTCGAACGCGAGCGCGGCATTACAATCTTTTCCAAACAGGCCGTCCTCC
Source organism: uncultured Eubacteriales bacterium (assembly GCA_934546935.1). Taxonomy (GTDB): domain Bacteria; phylum Bacillota; class Clostridia; order Oscillospirales; family QAMX01; genus CALWJF01. The sequence continues at coordinate 42,315 of CAKTEH010000008.1, read as the reverse complement.
GACGCCGGGAAACGGAGTTTACATTGTTGGACACGCCCGGACATGTGGATTTTTCCAGCGAAATGGAGCGCACGCTTCAGGTTTTGGACTACGCCGTACTCGTCATCAGCGCCTCGGACGGTATCCAGTCACACACCCGTACGCTCTGGAAACTGCTCGCACAGCACAGCATCCCCACCTTCCTTTTTATCAATAAAATGGATCTGCCTGGCGCTGACCGGGAAACGATCTTTGCGCAGCTTAAGGCCGAGTTTTCCGAGAGCTGCATAAATTTTAACGCCGTACGGGACGAATCCTTTTGGGAAAATCTCGCCGTTTGCGATGAGGGGTCGCTTACGCAGTATCTGGAAAATGGCGGCCTTAGCGATACAGACATATGTGCCCTGATCCGCCGAAGACAAATATTCCCCTGTTTTTTCGGTTCTGCGCTGCGGCTTGACGGCGTAGAAGAATTTCTGGACAGTTTTGTCCGCTATACCCTCCCGCCCATCGCTACGCATAATTTCGGCGCGTCTGTATTCAAAATCGGACGCGATGCACAGGGGAAACGCCTGACATACATGAAAATCACAGGCGGGGTTCTGCACGTCAAGGACATCCTGCGCGGTGCTGACGCGCACGGCGAGCCCTGGGAAGAAAAGGCCGACCAGCTGCGCATTTATTCCGGAACAAAATTTGCCTCTGTCGATGAAGCGGAACCCGGCTGTATCTGTGCAGTTCTTGGGCTTACCAAGACCTGGCCGGGGCAGGGTCTCGGCGTACAGCCCGCATCCGCGCCTGCAATGCTCGAGCCGGTACTGAGCTACCAAGTACTGCTTCCGGAAGGTTTTGACGCACACACCGCGCTCGGCCTCCTCCGGCAACTGGAAGAAGAAGATCCACAGCTGCACATCGAATGGAACGAGCGCCTGCGGGAAATCCATGTCAAGCTCATGGGTGAAATCCAGCTGGAAATCTTACAGCATCTCATCTTTGCGCGTTTCGGACTGGAAGTCCGGTTTGGGACGGGAAACATTATTTACAAAGAAACCATCCGCGCGCCGGTTGAGGGTATAGGGCACTTCGAGCCGCTGCGCCACTATGCAGAAGTGCATCTGCTATTGGAGCCTGCGCCGCGTGGTACAGGGCTGCAGTTTTCCTCCCGGTGTCCCGAAGATGTGCTGGCCCGCAGCTGGCAGCGGCTGATCTTAACCCACTTGTATGAGCGCGAGCATCTCGGCGTACTGACCGGTTCGCCCATTACCGACATGCGCATCACCCTGCTTGCCGGGCGTGCGCACCTGAAACATACCGAAGGCGGCGACTTCCGTCAGGCGACCTACCGTGCTGTACGGCAGGGATTGATGCAGGCGGAAAGCATACTCTTAGAGCCCTATTATGATTTCCGCATTCTTGTCCCTGTGGAAAACCTTGGGCGCGCCATGACCGACATCCAGAACATGAACGGGCGTTGTGACGCGCCGCAGCCCGGCGCAGATGGGACAGTCCTCACCGGGGCTGCGCCAGTTGCCGCCATGCGCGGCTACGCACGCGAGCTCAACGCCTATACGAAGGGACGCGGGCAGCTGTCTTTTACGCTGCGCGGTTACGAGCCCTGCGGCAATGCAGCACAGGTCATCCGCCGCATCGGCTATGACGCGCAGCATGATATAGAACATACGCCCGATTCCGTTTTCTGTTCCCACGGCGCAGGGTTTGTGGTCAAATGGGATCAGGTTCGCAATTATATGCATATCGATACCGGAGTTCGCCTAGGTGATGTGGATCAGGAAAAAACTGCGTCCCAGAGAACCCCGGCCCGGCCCTCCGTGCGCTACAGCGGCACGCTGCGTGAGGATCAGGAACTGGAGGAAATTTTCCAGCGCACCTACGGGCCGATTAAAAACGGGCGCTATTTCGACATCAAACCGGTGACGCGGGAACGTGCAGAAGAAAAGTTCCGGTTAGTGGATCTGGGGCAGGACTATCTGTTGGTCGACGGTTATAATATTCTGTTTGCCTGGGATGAGCTGAAAAAGCTGGCGGCACAGAACCTCGAAGCCGCACGGCATACGCTGATGGATATTTTAAGCAATTACCAGGGCTTTAAAAACTGTGTAGTTATCCTCGTTTTCGATGCATATAAGGTCCAGCGCAGTATAAACGAAGTCGAACGGTATCATAACATCTATGTTGTCTATACAAAAGAAGCGGAAACCGCCGATATGTATATAGAAAAGGCTACGTATGAAATCGGGCGGCAGCGCCGCGTGCGTGTGGCAACATCAGACGGGCTGGAACAACTGATCATCCTCGGCCATGGCGCCCAGCGGCTTTCTGCGCGCGCATTCCACGAGGAGATCGAACAGTCCAATATCCAAATCGCACAGATCATTGAAAAAATCAATGCAAAATAAACCGGGTTCAAAAAAGGGACGCCGGGACTGGTAAAATACCAGTCCCGACGTCCCTTTCCTATTTTCTTTATACCTTTTTCACCGGAACCCAGATCTCCGAATACGTCACCCCTGCGTCTGAAGACGGCGGGGCATACATCTCGATATTATAGTTCCCTGCAAGCACATAAGCTTTGCATGACGGGAGCCACTCACTCCAAATTTTGGTATTTACACTCTGCAAAGCCTCGGGCAGCGCACCGCGGCAGGGAAAAACTGCCCAGGTACCCGCAGGGATCACCCGGGTTTCGCAGCCTTCCGGAACGTCCTCCCAGGGAATGTAATTATCAGCAATAAGGTATTCAAAATCCTTCCCATCGCTGTCTATACATACGCCATACATCCCGCAGATTGCCTCATGGAGATCGCTTTTCATATGTTCTGTCCAGAAGGCCGGAATTTCCTTATAGGAAGTTTCCGTATTGAACCTGCGTGCTCTGCCCATCACTGTAAACTGTGCTTTTTCTACAATTTTGTACTCCAGCATCGTACCGCCCTCCAAAGTCAGTTTGATTTTCAGCGGTGCAAAGGAATGAAGCATGCGGCCTTTTTCTCTGGCTGCAGAAGGGCTGACACCATGGAAACGGGCGAATGCGCGGCTGAAGCTGTCCGGCGAATCATAGCCGTATTTCAACGCGACGTCAATCACCCGGCTGTCCGTGGAGCACAGTTCCTGCGCAGCCAGCGTCAAACGGCGGTTCCGGATATATTCCCCTACTGTGAAACCGCACAGCACAAAGAAAATTTTTTGAAAATAAAAGCTGGACATATATGCCTTTTCTGCAACCCGGGAAATATCCAGCTGCTGTGTCAAATTTTCCTCGATATAAGCAATGGCGTCGGCAATCCCCTCGTTCCAACCGTTCATAGGGCCCATCCCTTCCTGTACCGCTGTATCTACAGTTTAGCGCAAAAGTCTGACATTTTCCCGACTTTTTCTGTCCGCTGCTGCCGGATCAGAAAAAAACACAGCGCGTCACGGATGCCGGCGGCTGCCCAGACGCATATAGAAATCTTCATATCCGAAACGGCGCAGAAGCTTTACATCCTCCCCATGGCGCATATAAAGCGCGGGCAGCGGCATGCCGTTGAAGGTATTGTTTTTACAGCTGGTATAGATCGCCATATCCCCAAACACAAGCATATCCCCTACCGACAGCGGCGTGTCAAAACTGTAGTCCCCAACCACGTCCCCCGCAAGGCAGGTCGGACCGGCGAGCCGGTAAGCATAAGGTTTTTCGCCCATCTCCCCCGCGCCATACAAGGGCGGGCGGTAGGGCATTTCAAGAACATCGGGCGTATGACAAGCTGCGCTCATATCCAAAACTGCAATCTGTATGCCGCCATTCTGCAATATATCCAACACGCGTGTGACCAGGTACCCGGCGTTTAGGGCGCAGGCCTCCCCCGGTTCGAGATAGACTTCAACATCAAAACGGGATTTTATTCCCGCAATACAGCGTTCTAAGCGGGCAAGGTCATAGCCGGGGCGCGTAATATGATGGCCGCCGCCGAAATTCACCCAGCGCATTGCCGGAAGAATATCCCCGAACTTGGCTTCCACCGCTGCAAGCGTAGTTTCCAGCGCATCGGCATCCTGCTCGCAGAGCGTATGAAAATGAAGCCCGTCAAGCAGCGCAAAAAGCTGCGTTGTCATTGCCGCGTCATATTGAGCGCGCGTCGTGCCAAGGCGGCTGCCTGGCGCACAGGGATCATATATGGCATGTCCCTGCTGCGTGGAGCATTCGGGGTTGATACGCAGGCCGACGCTCTTGCCTGCCGCCTTTGCCCGTGCACCGAACCGGGCAAGCTGCGCAGGAGAATTGAACACAATATGCCCAGCGTAATGCAAAAGTTCATCAAATTCCTCTTCGCGGTAGGCCGCGCAAAAAACATGCACCTCGCCGCCCGGCATCTGCTGCGCGCCAAGGCGCGCCTCATACAGGCCGCTGGCTTCCGTTCCGGCCAGATACGGCGAAAGGAAGGGGTAAAGGTCGTAGTTAGAAAACGCTTTCTGCGCAAGCAGGATCCGGCAGCCGGTGCGTGCCTGGACGCCGGCTAAAACCTCCCCGTTTCGCATAAGCGCATCCGCATCCAGCACATATGCAGGCGATTCCACTTTGGAAAACAGGGAGCTGGGATTTTCCCCGGCAAGCGCCGCAAAAGGCGGGCGCAGGTCAACACCCTGCATCAGTCCACCAGTACCGGCGCATGGTTTTCACTGCGCGGCAAACCATAGCGGTCAAGCGCATCAAGGAAGGGATCCGGGTCAAACTCCTCTACCGTATAAACGCCCGGCGCCTTCCATTTCCCAGTCAGCAGCATCAATGCACCACACATGGCCGGGACGCCGGTCGTGTAGCTGATCGCCTGGGAACCAACCTCCCGGTAGCAGGCCTGATGATCGCATATATTATAAATGCAGTAGGTTTTTTCTTTTCCATCCTTGACGCCTGTAAAAATACAGCCGATATTGGTCTTGCCCTTTGTACGCGGCCCAAGGGTCGCCGGGTCAGGCAAAAGCGCCTTTAAAAACTGAATCGGCACGATTTCACGTCCCTCGTACACAACCGGCGTAGTCGACAGCATCCCGACGTCCTCCAGGCAACGCATATGGTCAAGGTAGCTCTGTCCAAAGGTCATGAAGAAGCGAATCCGGCGCACGCCCGGGATATTTTTCGCAAGCGATTCTATTTCCTCATGATGCAGCAGATACATATCCTTATGCCCCACTTCATCAAAATCATATTCCCGCTTGATACTCATTGCAGGAATCTCAACCCAATGGCCGTCTTCCCAATAGCTGCCCGGCGCAGAAACCTCGCGCAGGTTGATTTCAGGGTTGAAATTGGTTGCAAAAGCATAGCCATGGTCGCCCCCGTTGCAGTCGAGGATATCAATCGTATCAATGCGGTCAAACTCGTGTTTCTGCGCATAAGCACAGTAAGCCTGTGTTACGCCGGGATCAAAACCGCATCCCAGCAACGCAGTCAGCCCCGCTTTTTCAAACTTCTCCTTATATGCCCACTGCCAGGAATAATCAAAATAGGCGGAGAACCCCTCCTCCCGGCAGCGTTTTTCATATATTTCACGCCACGCCGGATCATCGGTATTTTCCGGCTCATAGTTGGCCGTATCCATATAATTGACGCCGCAGGCAAGACAGGCATCCATAATCGTCAGATCCTGATACGGCAAGGCAATATTCATCACAAGCTCCGGCTGATAGGCATGGATCAGGCCGATTAACTGCTGGACATCGTCGGCATCAACCTGCGCGGTTGTAATCTTCGTCTTGGTCAACGGGGCCAGCTTTTCAGCCAGCGCATCGCATTTGGATTTAGTGCGGCTGGCAATGCACAGCTCGGTAAACACTTCGCTTGCCTGACAGCATTTCTGGATAGCGACGGACGCGACGCCGCCGCAGCCGATGACAAGTACTTTGCTCATAAATGATTCCCTTCCTTTTTTCAATTTTACAATTTGCGGACGTTTAGGTATGCAAAAACGGTGCCGTAAAAAGCGGCGCCCAATCGTTTTCCAGTTCGTTTTTGCTGTTATAGGCATTCAATGCCATCAAAAAATAGAAAAAGTCCTGCATCGCGGCGAAATCCGGCATATTCTGATAGCAGGCATAGCCTTTTTGGAAGCTTTCCCAGTCGGAAACCTGCGTCTTCAGCATCGAGAGCTCCCATTCAACCGGCGCGATCACATAGGCGTCCAGGTCGACGCAGGCCACGATGCGCCCGTCTTTGTCAAACAGGAACTGATCGGCGCTCATATCCCCCATAATCAGCGAATAACGGCTGCTTTCCAGGCGCTGGGTTTTCAGCTTTGCAAAAAAATCGCGCACTGCCGCATCAAGCGGCGTATCCTCCGTCCAATGACACCGCACACACGCTTCCATATGGCGCAGCGCAGCGGAGAAAAAATCTTCTACGTCCTCTTTTCCAAGCATCCCGCAGCGCGCATGGGCAACGGCATGGTTAAACCCGATATACTGCCCAAGTCGAAACGCATTGTCCCCCGCATCCGGGAAACGATCATCCGGGCCCGCCGTTCCTTCTATAAAGCCGTAAAGCATCGCGTCCCGATCCGCCGCAAGAAATGGCGCGGTTTTAATATGCGGATTTTCCGCAAGCCGCCGGCAAAGCGCTTCAAGCCGCTCCGACTGTTTTTCAAATGTAAAGCCGAGAATATTCTTCATCATCTGCCAAAAGGGAGAAAGCCGGTCTCCCGTCATCAGCGGAAGCTTCAGGACATAGCGCTTTCCTCCATATTCAAAAAACCGAATGGAATTTGAGGATATGCCGCCCTGTGTGAAGGTATCGGCATGCGTTTTGGCATAGGTTAAAAGCGCCTTCGGATTCATAATTCACCTTTTTCCGCAGTTATACCACGGCCTTTTGCAGACAAAGCGCCAGCAGCAGCTCGCGCAGCACCTTGCATGCCAACGCCGTGGATGCGCCGCTTGCATCTAACATGGGCGCAAGCTCGTTCAGGTCCGCCCCGACAATATGGGCCCGCGCAGCTGTCAGGATTGCTTTCAGAAGCTGGCAGAAGCTGGTACCGCCGGCCTCCGGCGTACCGGTTCCGGAAAAACAGGACGGATCCAGGCAGTCGAGATCAATCGTCAGATAAACCGGCGCACCGGCTGCGCACAATGCCTCTATGGTTTGCTCAAGGCCGTCAAAATCAAACCGATGCATCTGGGTATGCGCCTGCGCGAAACGGAATTCTTCCCGCTCGCCGCTGCGGATACAGAACTGATGAATACGGCCGTCCCCAACCAGTTCATAGCAGCGCCGCAGCACGCAGGCATGGCTCAGCTTCGCGCCAAGGTAGTCGTCGCGAAGATCCGCATGCGCATCGAAATGCAGGATATGCAGGTCAGGATATCGCGCAGCCACGGCACGGACCGCGCCCAAGGTCACAAGATGCTCGCCGCCAAGCAGCAGCGGGAGTTTCCCATCAGACAGGATTGTCCGCGCCCGCGCTTCAATATCTGCCAATGCCTGTTCAGCGCTGCCAAAGCACAACTCCATGTCCCCACTGTCAAAAACCGCGAAATCCGTCAGGTCTGCATCCTGATAGGGACTATAGGTTTCCAGCCCGAAGCTTTCATGCCGCATGGCAGCGGGGCCGAAACGCGCGCCAGGCCGGAAGCTCGTCGTCGAATCAAAGGGCGCGCCATATAGGACAACACATGCTTCGTCATACGCAGCCTCGCAGCCAATAAATGTTTCAACATTCTTCGGCAGCATTTTTATCCCTCCACTTCCCTCAGCATTTCTTCTAAAAACGCAGGAAGACAGAACGCACCGGCATGCAGCCGCGTTGTGTAATAGCGTGTGCGCAGGTTAAGGTTATTCCACGCCGCTGCGTCGAGGTCATCAGTCGGGTGGTATTTTTTACTCGAAAAACCAAACAGCCAGTACCCCGCCGCATAGGTCGGGATATGCGCCTGATAAACGCGTGCAATTGGGAAAGTACTGACAATACGCTTATGGCTGCGCTGCATCGCCTTGGCATCTTCAGAATAGAAAGGGCTTCCCTGTTGGTTTACCATAATTCCATCTTCACGCAGGGCATTGTAGCAGTTGCCGTAAAATTCGCGGGTAAACAGTCCTTCCGAAGGACCAAAGGGGTCTGTAGAATCAACGATAATCAAGTCATACGCCGCTTCACAGCGCCGGATAAATTTTAGCGCGTTTTCAAAATAAATATGCACACGCCGGTCGTCAAGCCGGCAGGCATTGCCGGGCAAGTAGGCACGGCAGGCTTCCACAACCTGCGGGTCCATCTCCACCAGGTCGACACGCTCAACACGGTCGTAACGCGTCAGCTCGCGCACAACACCGCCGTCGCCGGCACCAATGACAAGAATATCCCGGATTCCCGGATGGACCGCCATCGGGACATGGGTAATCATTTCATCATATATGAATTCATCCCGCTCAGTCAACATAACGTTTCCGTCGAGCGTTAGAACGCGGCCGAACTCCGGAGTATCGAAAATATCAATGCGCTGGTACTGACTTTGTACGGAATACAGCTGCCGGTTTACACGGATGCTGTGTTTGACGTCCGGGGTGTGAAATTCACTGAACCACATCTCCATATTTTTTCCCTTCCTGCCTTCAGGCAATGACATTCAACGCACGGATTTCCGGATCCTCCGGGCCGGTCATGCTGCAGCCTTTGTTTTTCGCATATTCAATATAATCCAGGATTTCCTGCGTAATACGCTCCCCCGGCGCAAGCACCGGGATCCCAGGCGGATAGCACATGACAAATTCGCTGCATACACGCCCCTGCGTTTCTTCAATTGGCAGGCTGATTTTCCGCGCATAAAACGCTTCCTGTGGGCTTGTAACAACCTCTGGGTCAAAATACTCCTGGTTCAAAAGGCCCGCGCTGTCCTTGTGATAGCGGCGCCGGATCTCCGCAAGGGCGCTGACAAGCCGTTCAACTTCCTGCGGCCGGTCCCCTATGGACAGATAGGCCAGAATATTGCCAATATCGCCAAACTCGATCTGGATATCATACTCATCACGCAGGATATCATATACCTCAATCCCCGCAAGGCCGATATCAAGGGTATGAATACTCAGCTTCGTAGTATCAAAATCAAAGATCGCGTTGCCGTCGACCAGTTCCTTTCCAAATGCATAGTAACCGCCGACTGCATTGATTTCTTCCCGGGCATATTCCGCCATATCAGCCACCTGGTGGAATACCTGCCGGCCCCGCAGGGCAAGATTGCGCCGGCTGATATCCAGGCTGGACATCAAAAGGTAACTTCCCGAAGTCGTCTGCGTCAGATTGATAATCTGACGCACATAGCCTGCATGTACATTCGGACCGACGAGCAGCAGGCTTGACTGTGTCAGGCTTCCGCCGCTTTTATGCATGGAAACCGAAGCCATGTCCGCACCCGCGGCCATAGCGGACACAGGTAGCCCGCCCCCGAAATAAAAATGCGTCCCATGCGCTTCATCAGCAAGGCATAGCATCCCTGCCGCATGCGCCATGCGCACAATCGCGCGCAGATCGGAGCAAACGCCGTAGTAAGTCGGGTTATTAACCAGCACGGCAACCGCATTCGGATGCTCGCGGATTGCTTTTTCCACAGCTTCCCGCCGCATCCCCAGAGAAATCCCAAGCTGCTGGTCGACCTCTGGATTCACATACACCGGTATTGCGCCGCACAGCACCAGCGCGTTGATAACGCTGCGGTGGACATTGCGCGGCAGGATAATCTCATCCCCGCGCTTACAGGCGGTCAGCACCATGCTCTGTACGGAGCTGGTCGTACCGCCAACCATCAAAAAAGCGTGCGCAGCGCCAAAAGCCTCCGCTGCAAGTTCCTCCGCTTCACGGATCACCGACACCGGATGGCACAGGTTATCCAACGGCTTCATACTGTTGACGTCCACGCCAACGCACTGCTGGCCCAAAAATGCGGTCAGCTCCGGGTTACCGCGGCCGCGCTTATGGCCCGGCACATCAAAAGGGACGACACGCATCTGGCGGAACCGTTCCAGCGCCTCGTGGATTGGCGCGCGGTGCTGGTCTAGCCGGTTTGGTCTTGTCTGCATCTTCTTCATCCTCATTCCTGTCCAAATCCGGTTCCTTTCCAAAGCAAAAAAACGCAAGGCATGCGCGCCGGCAAACCTTGCGTTTTCCATTCAGAATCCATGTATGCGCCCCTATCCACCGCAAAGCCGGAGGACACCGGCGCGGTTTCGGGACATATAGATAAGCAAAAAAGAATTCAGAAAGGAGTTGGGTTATCAGAGTCTATATAGCAATTATACTTTTACTACTCTTATTGACCGTTTCACAAGTCTGCGCACAGGCGCACATGGTTATAAAGGAACCAACTTATAAAATTTGAGCTTTTAACTCAATCAATAAGGCAGCGCATCGGCTGCCAGGCGGCAGTGGACCCGGCTGTCCGTATGGCCTTGACTCCCTAGCGGAGTGGTCCAGAACAATTGCTTTGAAAAGGCTCTAATAACGGGAATCTTTTCAAAATCATCTTATTATAACACAGCCTACGAATTTTGTCAATTCACCGCACAGTCTCTCTTTCCCTTCCGGATCAATGCTGAAGCCGGAAATCCGCCCTTGCGAAATTGACGCGGGGGAACGTTTCCAGGAAGCGCAGCCCAATAAGCCGGATTTTCCCAAGTCACTCGTCAAATCTTTCCTTTCCCCACCAATCGGGGAGTAATTCTTTTAGTTTAACGGTTTTTTCCGTCTCAAGACCGAGAAGAATCTCAATATCCCCGCTGCATTTATCCAGCTGCATCATATATTCGCGACAAGCGCCGCAGGGGGAGCCAAGTTTTCCATCTGGCATTACAGCAACAACCTTATCAATCTGGCTTTCCCCGTTTGTAATCATATTTGCAATTGCGTTCCTTTCGGCGCACATTCCCAAGCCAGACGCCGTATCGATACAAACGCCTACATAAATATTCCCCTGTTTTGTAAGGATCGCCGCCGCGACGCCGCCTGCATCTATAAAAGGGGAAATTGCTCTGTCATTTTGAACTTTAATTGCGGCATTATATAATTTCCGCCACACAGCACTACCCCTCCAAATTTCAGTTTATCTTTTCCTTACCGTATTTCTAACAGCTTTCCACATCTGGTGACCCCCAAGAAAAATATAATTTGTCCGGAAGCTGGCAGGGTACAATACCCGCGGCGCCGTTACGGAGGATTTCCTCACACCAACGGTGCAGAAAAACAAAGTATCAAAAGCTCCGTCAGAAATACTGCGGCACATGCGCCGGCGGCGACGGCCAGCAGGCCTTTACCGCGGTACGCCAGCACAAGCGCCATGCCAACGCCGGCAGTTGCGCTCCACACGTTTCCCGTAGCATAAAAACACGCGGGTACGGTCATCGCGCTGAGTACGGCATACGGAATATAGTGCAGGAAGGATAATATATAGCGATTGGCAATCTTTTTGCGTACGAAAACGAACGGGAGCATACGGATCAGATAAGTCACGCCCGCCATCACAAGCAGATACAGCAAAAATCCAGGCTTATGCATCTCTATCCTCCTGCGTAAGCTCCAAAGGTGCGGCAAAAGCCAGTATGCCGCTGGATATTACCGCACATACAATAATCACAAAGCCCGATGGCACGCCGGACAGGAAGGGCAGAAAACGGAACAGGCAGCTCAGCCCCGCCGCAAGCAGCACGCACAGCGCCACAGCCCGGCTGCGTCCGGCCTGCGGCGCAACGATGGCGATAAACATCCCGTAAATTGCGATCCCCAGCGCGCTGGTCAGCATAGAGGGCAATATATCGCCTGCAACCGCGCCAAGCAGCGTCCCAAGGCTCCAGCCCAGATAAGGCAGTAAGATCAGACCATATAAATAGGTGCAGCTAATACGCCCCTTCTGTGCCGATGCAACCGCAAAAACCTCGTCCGTATTGACAAAAGCGATGCATACGCGGTGCGGCAGGGTAACCGACGCATCCAACTTCTGCGACAGGGCAACCGACATCAGCGCATAGCGAAGATTGATTACAAGCTGGCTCGCCGCCATTTCCAGCAGCGAACCTCCGCCGGCAATAACCGGCACACCGGCAAGCTGTCCGGCAGATGTGACATTGGCCATAGAGATTAAAACAGTTTCCCAGACTGACAGCCCGCTGCCTACCGAAAAAATGCCAAAAGCAAACGCAACCGACAAATAACCCAGGCAGATCGGAAGCCCGTCAGATAGCCCCTTTAAAAACAACGTTTTTTTCATATCCGCTCCATTTTATACAATAACAGAGCAAATTATAGTACAAAAAAACTTCGGTTGCAACAAAGAATCCCCGCATCTGCGATAAAACCGCACATTTTTTCACTTCGCTTTTCTGCACAAAAAAACGCCTGTCTGGTTTGTCCACAGCGCCGGAGCCAACGGGGATTCCGGTCCGGCCGTTTTTCCCGCCTGCAGCCTGGGGAATTCTTCTGCATCCGTAATTCACCGGCGGGCAGGGTTGGGAAGTCGTATGCGGCATTTCCGGGGAAATCATCTTTATATCTCCAGCCCTTCAAACTGGCTGTTATACAGCTGCGCATAAAATCCATCCGCAGCCATAAGGGATTCATGATCCCCCTGCTCCACAATATTGCCGCTGCGCATGACCAGAATACGGTCCGCCTCCCGGATCGTGGACAGACGGTGTGCAACGATAAAGCTGGTGCGGCCCTGCATCATGCGCGAAAATGCCGACTGGATCTGGACTTCCGTGCGCGTATCAATAGAGCTGGTTGCCTCATCGAGAATAAGCATCGGCGGAAGTGTGAGCATAACCCTCGCGATGCACAGAAGCTGCTTCTGCCCCTGGCTCAGATTCCCGCCATCCTCAGAAATCACCGTATCATATCCATCTGGAAGACGGGTAATAAAGCTATGGGCATGCGCCGCCTTCGCTGCGGCAATAATTTCCGCCTCGCTTGCTTCCGGCTTCCCATATGCGATGTTTTCCCGTACTGTCGCGCCGCACAGCCAGGTATCCTGCAGCACCATCCCGTAGCTTTTATGCAGGGAAGCGCGGGTAACGGAGCGGATATCCTGACCGGACACCGCAATACGCCCTGCGTCCACATCATAGAAACGCATCAGGAGGTTTATCAGCGTGGTCTTTCCGCAGCCGGTGGGACCGACAATGGCGATGCGCTGGCCGGGCTGCACATCAAGATTCAGATTTTCAATCAATGGACGTCCAGGCTCATAACCAAAGCATACGTCTGTAAGCTGCACATGGCCATCCGCCTGCAGCGTATCGGTGCAGGCGGACTCGGACGGCTCCACCGGCGCGTCAAGCAACTGGAAAATCCGCGCTGCACAGGCCAGTGCATTCTGCAGTTCTGTTACCACACCGGAAATTTCATTGAAGGGCTTTGCATATTGGTTGGCATAGCTCAGAAAAATACTCAGCTCTCCAACCGTAATCCCACCGGAAACTGCATACAACGCGCCGCTGAGCCCAACGCCCGCATAAACAAGGCTGTTGATAAAACGTGTGACAGGGTTCGTAAGGCTGGAAAAAAAGACCGCCTTGAGGCTGGTTTTTTCCAGCCGTTGATTGGTTTTATCAAAATCTGCAAGGCTCGCCGCTTCATGGCCAAAGGCCTGTACCACCCGTTGCCCCTCGATCATCTCGTTAACCAGCGCGGTCTGTTCCCCCCGGTCCACAGTCTGCTGCTGAAAATGCCCATAGCTGCGCTTTGCGATAAAGCCCGCCGCAAACAGGCTCAGCGGCGTCAACACTACCACAACCAGCGTAATCGGTATATTGACGCTGAGCATGAAGCACAGCGTACCTGCTATAGTAAGAACACCGGTAAACAGTTGGGTAAAGCCCATCAGCAGGCCGTCTGCAAAAGTATCCGCATCGGCAATGATACGGCTGACAAGATCTCCGGCCGGATGTGTATCCAGATAGGAAAGCGGAAGCTTTTGGATCTTCCGGATCGCCGCATTGCGCAAATCCCGGCATACAAAATAAGCAACACGGTTGTTGCACACCGACATCAACCACTGCGTCAGCAGCGTTATCAGCGTAGCCGCCGCAATAGAAACCAGAATCTGCCCTACGGCGGCAAAATCCACCTGACCCGCGGCAAGCATCCGGTCGATCGCCCGTCCAGTCAGAACCGGCACATAAAGCTGCGCAGCCACGCCGAGCGCCGCGCATACAAGGCTTGCCAGTATAAAAAACCAATATGGCGCAGCCGTACGTAAAACACGCCGGAGCACAGCACCGCTTTGGATGTTATGCACGTTTTCTTTTTTACGCATGCGCCGCATCCCCTTTCTGAAACTGGCTTTCATAAATCTCCCGGTATACCGCACACGACGCCAGCAGTCCGTCATGCGTTCCGCATCCGGCAAGATGTCCGTCGTCCAACACCAGTATCTGATCCGCATGCCGCAGGCTCGAAGTGCGCTGCGATACAATAAAAATCGTTGTCTTCCCCGCAAGTGCAGCCAAAGCCCGGCGCAGCGCAGCATCCGTTGCAAAATCCAACGCACTGGCGCTGTCATCCAAAATCAGGATTTCCGGTTCCGTCACCAATGCACGCGCAATGGTCAGGCGCTGGCGCTGGCCGCCGGAGAAATTGCGCCCGCCCTGCTCTACGGGCGCATCCAGCCCGCCGGGAGCCGCATGTACAAAATCTGCCGCCTGTGCAGTTTCCAACGCCGCCCACAGCTGCGTATCGGAAGCTCCTGCACAACCCCAGCAGAGATTGGAACGGACGGTGCCGGAGAATAGCTGCGCGCGCTGCATGACTGTCCCTATTTTTTTACGCAGCACTTCCCGCGGCCAGTCTTGTACCGGACGGCCCAGGACGCGGATTTCCCCGGCGCTGGCATCATAAAAGCGCGGAATCAGGTTAACCAGACTGGATTTTCCGCTTCCGGTTCCGCCAATGACGCCGATGGTCTGTCCGCATAGCGCTTCAAAGCTGATATCCGTAAGGCTCTCTGCGCCTGCACCCCTGTAACGCAGACTGACATGGGTAAAACGTACCGCTTCTCCGTTCCCCTGCGGCCGGGGAGAAAGCGCTTCAGGGAATTGCATGGCAGGCTGTATATCCAGCACACTCTGCACACGGCCTGCACACGCCACAGCCTTAGTAACCTGAATAATCAGATTGGCAAGTTTTACAAGCTCAATCAGGATCTGGGTCATATAGCTGATCAGCGCAACCAGATCGCCCGGCAGCAGGCGGCCTGCATCCACGGCGGCCGCGCCGGAATGGAGGATAGCGATCACGGCAAGGTTTACGATCAGATAGGTCAGCGGGTTCATCAGCGCACTGATACGCCCAACTTTACACTGCGTCCCGGCCAGCGCCCCGTTTGCCGTTTCAAAACGTTGTATTTCCGCCGTTTCCCTGTTAAATGCCCTTACAACCCGCACGCCTGAGAGGTTTTCACGGGTAATCCCCAGTATCCGGTCAAGCCGCGCCTGCACTTTTTTATATAAAGGCATCGTCCAGAGCATAATACCAAATATAACCGCTGCCAATGCCGGAATTGCCGCGGCGAAGAGCAGGGCAATCTGCCTGTCAACCGTGAAAGCCATCACCATTGCGCCGAACACGACGAAAGGGCTGCGCAAAAACAGGCGCAGGAACAGGTTGACCCCGCTTTGCACCTGGTTGATATCACTGGTCATACGGGTAACAAGCGTACTGGGTCCCAACGCGTCCAGTTCAGAAAACCCCAGCGACTGAATATGGGCAAACAGGCTGCGGCGCAGCGCGGCGGCACAGCCCACTGCCGCCCGCGCTGCAAAATACTGCGCCGTCACGCTGCAGGCAAAGCCTACAAGCGCCAAAATCACCAGCAGGCCGCTGCGTTTCAGAATATACGGCAGATCCTGCCCGGCAATACCCGTATTTATGATATCCGCCATAATCAACGGGACGATCAAGTCAAATGCAGCTTCCAGCATTTTAAATAGCGGTGCCAAAATACTCTCCTTTTTATATAACTTTAAACTGGAAAACAACCCTTTCAAATCCGGCACTCCTTTGCAGGTTTTTCATATTTAGTATACCACAAACAGACCCATATGAATAATCCCGATTTTATGCTATACTTATATGGAATCCGTATAAAGGGAGAACATTCATGGAAATCCGCCAGCTGCTCTATTTTACCACAGTTGTTGAGGAGGGGACTGTCCTTGCCGCCGCCAAACGTCTGAATATGACGCAGCCCCCGCTGAGCGCACAGATCCACATGCTGGAAAACGAGCTTGGATGCCGGCTTTTTGAACGGCAGGGCCGGCGGCTTTGCCTGACAGAAGCCGGACGCAGCTTTTATCAGCGTGCGCAGGCGATTCTCGGGCTGTGCGGCGCAGCACAGGAAGAGATGGCGCAATACCGCAATGGCACAATGGGAACCCTGCGTCTCGGCGTTGTCTCTTCTGTCGGCGGGCCGGCATTTCTTAAATGGATATGTGGCTTTCATAACCGGCATCCGGCTGTACGCTATGCGCTTTTTTCCGGAAACACCTACCAGCTTCTGGAACAGCTTCGCGCAGGACAGCTGGATATTGCTTTGATCCGTACGCCATTTTCCATCCCGGACATGGAAGTCCTACGCCTTCGGCGCGAAGCGCTGCTGGCCGTTGGAACACATACATATTTCCCGCATCCAGGAGGTACAATCGTCCTGTCTGAACTTGCCGAACTGCCGTTGATCCTTTACCGGCGCTGGGAAGCCGTGCTCTGCAGCCGCTTTGCGGCCGCAGGCTGCACACCGCACATCCTCTGCCGCAACGACGACGCGCATATGACTCTTTCCCTTGCATGCAGCGGGCTCGGTGTCGGCATCCTGCCCGCTTCTGCATTGTCTGCGCAAGACCGTATGCACATGGAAATCAGGACGATTGCCGATCCCGGCCTGTCCAGCGAAATCGCCGTTGTATGCCGGAAAGCTGCATTCCTTCCGCACTGCGCACAACTATGCTGGGAGGAACTGGCTTCCGCAAATCCAGAACATACGTTATAAGTAAAAAACAAAGCGCACGGCGGATTTCCAAAGGAAATCCGCCGTGCGCTTGAAACAACTTCCAATACGGAATAAAAAAGCCGGGATACTTATGCCCGTTTGCAGACAGGAATATAAATATCCATCTGGCTTTTTCCGTCATGCAGCCATGCATGGTCGCGTGTGTCATAATACTCAAAAGCAGCCCTTGTATCATCGCAGACATAAGCCGATTCCGGCAGCCAGTGCGTAAGGATTTCCTGCCATGTCTGCCGGATAGACTGCGGGTAGAGATCCTCCTCTACAAGCGGCGTCGTGAACACCGCATATAACCCCCTGCTATCCGGTGCAGATATGTACCTGGACGCTGCGGGATATCCGCATCCGCCTCGTCAACACCCACGCCCAGCATATACGTGAAACCGTCGTGTTCGTCATCCACATCGAAACAAACGCCTACTTCGCAGTGATGGGATCTTTTATAGATATAGTGCAGAGTAGAAAGTCCCGGACCATAATCCATATGGACACGATCCCAAAAGACCGGGATATCGGAAATCCCGCTCACACCCGGCATCATGTGCCTTGACGGATAGTCCACAACAGGAAAAGGCCGTATCTGTCTCATCTGAACCTGCATTTTTCTTCCTCCATAACTTTTTTTGATTTTTTCAATCGTCATATGTCCGGGCGGCGGCGCATCAGCATACAGGCGGTACAAAGACGGCGGGAAGCCAAACTGCCGTTTAAACGCTTTGGTAAAACCCGCATGTGTCTCAAACCCATACTGTATTGCTACATCGATCACCTTTCCGCCCTCTTGCAGCGCGTACAGCGCGTACGCAAGTTTGCGCCGGGTGATATAGGTCTGCACCGGAAGTCCAGTCAGATGAACAAAAACCCGGCAGAAATGAAATACAGAATAACCGGCATTGCCTGCAAGCTCCTCTGTGCGGATGTGCTCTGTGATCCGGCGGTCAATTTCGTCTACAGATGCCTGCACTACCTTTTCGTATCCCATATAAACACCTTCTATCTCGTCTTTCGGGTTTATTCTATCAAAGAAATCTATCCAAAGCTTTTCCTGCTTTGCCATTTTTGCATTCAATACTTCATAAGACAAAAGTTTCGCATTTCCCTACAGATCTGGGAAAATTCATTCTAACATCAGGTTTTACCAAAATTCGTTTAGATACCAGCCTCATCGTTCCATTTAAATTCATGACTAAATAAAAATCCACGTATTATATATAGAAATAAAAAGGGGCAGAGCCCTACAGAGCAGGAACCCCCTTCATCGACTCACTGTACTTTACAGTTCGACAGTCAGTAATCGTGTATTTTCTTGACAAAAAGCTTTTCTTTGCATAAAATCAAATTGTCAATCCAGAAAGGAGCGTGAAAAAGTGAAATATTTCCATGGCTGTGATCTTAAAGAATTGGTCAAAAGCATGACGCTTGAACAAAAGATCGGGCTTCAGGCAACCGCAACCTCTATTATGACAAAAGCGATGCCCGAGCTGGGTCTCCCCGCGCTGTGCATCGCCGACGGGGCAACCGGAATCAGTTATCTCCAGGTATATCTGGACAAACTGCAGGAAATAACCCAGGAAATCCCAAAAACCGCAATTCTGGATCCCGGACTTCAAGAGGAATTAAACGAAAACATAGAGGAAGCTGTGCTGCGGGGATATAACGAAATCTATGCGCACGGCGACGATGGAAGCCTCAAATATAAAATTTCAAAAGCCTTGGTCGAAATGATGCCCAATGGAAAAGACCCAACCGCTTTTCCTTCCGGAGTTGTTCTTGGATCAACATGGAACCCTGAAATCGTTCGCCGCTGCGGCGCTGCGGTTGGGAAAGAAATGGCCATGTTCGGCGTGGATGTAATCCTGGGGCCAAATGTGGACATCCAGCGCGACCCTTTATGTGGACGGGGGTATGAATGTTATTCAGAAGATCCTTATCTGGTCGGGCGTATGGCGGCGGCATTCATTCAAGGTGTCCAGTCCGAGGGGGTCGGTGCATGTGCAAAACATTTTGCCGTTAATAATCAGGAAACGAACCGAAACCACATAAACGCACTTGTTTCAGAGCGTGCCCTGCGGGAAATCTATCTCAAGGGTTTTGAGGCGTCCGTAAAAGAAGGCAAAACCAAAAGCATTATGATGGCTTATAACAAAGTCAACGGTGAACACTGCGCGCAAAATGCCTGGTTGATGAAAACAGTCCTCCGTGAAGAATGGGGCTACGAAGGTTGTATCGTATCCGACTGGGGCGCGGCAAGGGATGAAACGCGCTCAACTGCGGCAGGTATGGATCTCATTCTTCCGCAGCGGCGCTGTGATATCGAAAAAGCGATAAAAAGCGGGGAGCTTTCTATAGAATCGTTAGACCGGGCTGTTTTAAACATCTTAAAGATGTATGAAGGGTTAAACGGTATGGTTGGCCGTCCCGATCCGGAAAGCTATTCCGATACTCAGGCGCTGCAGTGCGTATATGACTGCATCGTCGACGGCGCAGTCCTTTTGAAAAACGAAAATATTCTCCCATTGCCCAAAACGGCCCGCACAACCCTTTGGGGCCGGCGTTCGAAAGAGCTGATTGACTGCGGCGGTGGCAGTACACAAATTTTTACCAAAAAGACCAGCCGGATTTTAGATCGCGTCCAGGAAATCTGCGGAAAAGAAAATTGCAAATTTGAAACGTTTGATGGCGATCCGCAGGCGCTGATTTATACTGTAGCCTATCCGGGGCATGAACATACCGATCAGCTGAGCCTGCAAATTGAACATGAAGACCGAATTAAAATCAAAAAAGTTCTTTCCGAAGCCCACTGTCGTGGGATCAAAACCATAGTCGTGCTTAATACAGCCGGGCCGGTCGATATGCGCGAATGGATCAGCGATGCAGACGCCGTTTTATGTATCTATCTACCAGGGTGTGAAGGCGGAAACGCTGTTGCAGACATCCTGTTTGGAAATGCTTCACCCAGAGGACGTCTTGCGCAAAGCTTCCCGGCGCGCTATGAGGATACGCCGGCATATATCAATTTCCCCGGTTATAATGGCACTGTTAATTATGGGGAAGACATCTTCGTGGGTTATCGTTATTATGATAAAAAGCACATCCCTGCTGCATATCCATTTGGTTTTGGATTAAGTTACTCCAATTTTTCTGTCTCTGCAAGAACCTGCGGCGTTACTATGCGTGAAGAGCCGGAAGCATATGTTACGATCCCGGTAAGTATAAAAAATACCGGAAACCGGCATGACAGCGAAGTAATCCAGCTCTATGTCGGGCAAAATAAACCCCATGTCTTAAAACCGCTCCGGGAATTAAAAGCCTTTTCCAAGGTTTTCCTTGATCCAGGCGAGACAAAGACCATAGACATTGAAATAAAGCGCAGCGATTTGCGTTATTTCGATGCTGACCATGGTGGATGGTGTGTTGATCCCGGTGAATATACTATCTATGCCGGACGATCCAGCGTCGATTTCTTTGCAGAAATCCCTATGACCGTCGAAGGCAAAAGCATTTATGGCATAGGCGCGCATTCTACGATCAACGAAATTGCCGCGCTGGATTATGCGCTTGCATGTATGACAGAAATTGTCCCTGACTTCGTGGACAGGCTCCCCGCTTTTTTGCATGACTTTAACGGAGAGTCTCTTGCAGAGGTTTACGATAGCATCATGCCTGAATACTATATTAACCCGATCCAAGGCATGAACCGTTTTGAAGGCGCATGCAGAAAAATGAATCGACTTTTTTTGGAGCATAAATAAAAGCTGCTTCAAAGAATGAATTTTCCCTTTGAAAAACCGCCTTTGGCGGTTTTTTTGTCGCTATCGTAATTCTTATACAGATATCTGTGTTACTCTGTCAAATCACGCCCGGATGTACTGCGCTTTATACTGGTGCAATAAAAGGACATATCCGAATTTTGAAAACAGTCAAAACAAGAAAAATCGCCAAAAAAGAAAAAATACGACCCTGCGTTAATAGATACAGGGTCGTATTCTTAAGCCGGCGGCTATACATTACCGGTTTTTATGAAGTATGCGCCTGTGCCTTACGGTAAAAACATGCAAGTCACTTATTCTTAATCGCAGCCTGTGCCGCAGCAAGGCGCGCGATCGGCACGCGGAACGGGGAGCAGGAAACGTAAGTGAGTCCGGTCTTATGGCAGAACTCCACGGAGGACGGGTCGCCGCCGTGCTCGCCGCAGATGCCGAGCTTGATGTCCGGGCGGGTCGTGCGGCCGAGCTTGGCCGCCATATCGATCAGGCGTCCGACGCCGGTCTGGTCGAGACGGGCAAACGGGTCGTTCTCGTAAATCTTATTGGCATAGTAGGAATCAAGGAACTTCCCGGCGTCGTCACGGCTGAAGCCGAACGTCATCTGCGTCAGATCGTTCGTGCCGAAGGAGAAGAACTCGGCTTCCTTCGCGATCTCGTCCGCGGTCAGCGCGGCGCGCGGGATTTCGATCATCGTGCCGACATGATACTGCATATCAGAACCAGCGGCTTTGATTTCTTCGTCCGCGGTCTCCACGACGATCTTCTTGACAAACGCCAGCTCCTTCACCTCGCCGACGAGCGGGATCATGATTTCCGGCACCATCTTCCAGTCGGGATGTTTCTTCTGCACGTTCAGCGCGGCACGGATGACGGCACGGGTCTGCATACGCGCGATCTCCGGATACGTGACGGCCAAACGGCAGCCGCGGTGGCCCATCATCGGGTTGAACTCGTGCAGGCCTGCAATGATTGCCTTAATCTGCGCAACCGTTTTACCCTGCGTCTTGGCCAACAGCTCAATGTCTTTCTCTTCAGTCGGGACAAACTCGTGAAGCGGCGGGTCGAGGAAACGAATGGTGACAGGGCAGCCTTCCATGGCCTCGTAGATCGCCTCGAAATCGCCCTGCTGCATGGGCAGGAGCTTTGCAAGCGCGGCCTCGCGCTCCTCGACGGTGTCGGAGCAGATCATCTCGCGGATGGCGGAGATACGGTCCGGCTCGAAGAACATGTGCTCGGTGCGGCACAGGCCGATGCCCTCCGCGCCGAACGCACGCGCCTGGTGCGCGTCCTTCGGGGTATCGGCGTTCGTGCGAACCTGAAGCTTGCGGTATTTGTCAGCCCAGGCCATGATGCGGCCAAACTCGCCGGAAATGGTGGCCGGGACGGTGGGAATCGCTTCGCCGTAGATATTGCCGGTGGAGCCGTCGAGGGAAATCCAGTCGCCCTCGTGATAGGTCTTGCCAGCTAACGTAAAGGTCTTATTTGCCTCGTCCATATGGATGGCGCCACAGCCGGAGACGCAGCAGGTGCCCATGCCGCGCGCAACAACCGCCGCGTGGGAGGTCATGCCGCCGCGCACCGTCAGGATGCCCTGCGCATAGTGCATTCCTTCAATGTCCTCAGGGGAGGTCTCAAGACGGACGAGCACGACATTCTCGCCGCGTTTGCCCCATTCCACCGCGTCCTCCGCCGTAAAGACGATCTTACCGCAGGCTGCGCCGGGGGAAGCCGGGAGCGCGGACGCGATGGGCTGCGCCTTCTTGAGCGCCGCCGCCTCAAACTGCGGGTGCAGGAGAGCGTCGAGCTGCTTCGGGTCGAGCATGAGAAGCGCTTCTTCCTCGCTGATCATCCCCTCGTCCACGAGGTCGCAGGCAATCTTGAGCGCCGCCGCCGCGGTACGCTTGCCGTTACGGGTCTGGAGCATGTAAAGCTTGCGGTCCTCAATTGTGAACTCCATGTCCTGCATATCGCGGTAGTGGTTTTCAAGGGTCTTGCAGATCTCCTGGAACTGCGCGAACACCTCGGGCATAATTTCAGCCATTTTATCAATGGGCATCGGAGTGCGCACGCCGGCGACGACGTCCTCGCCCTGCGCGTTCATCAAAAATTCGCCCATGAGCTTCTTTTCGCCGGTAGCGGGGTTACGGGTGAACGCAACGCCGGTGCCGGAGGTTTCGCCCATGTTGCCGAACGCCATCATCTGAACGTTGACGGCGGTGCCCCAGGAATACGGGATCTCGTTCTGCATCCGGTAGAAATTGGCGCGCGGGTTGTCCCAGGAACGGAAAACCGCCTTGATGGCGCCCATGAGCTGCTCCTTGGGGTCATCCGGGAAGTCCGCGCCGAGCTTGGACTTATATTCAGCTTTGAACTGGTTTGCGAGGTTCTTGAGGTCGTCGGCGTCGAGCTCGACGTCCTGCGTCACGCCCTTTTCCACCTTCAGCTTATCAATAAGTTCTTCGAAGTACTTCTTGCCGACCTCCATGACGACGTCGGAGTACATCTGGATAAATCTTCTGTAGCAGTCCCACGCCCAGCGGGGATTGCCGGACTTTGCGGCGATGACGTTTACCACGTCCTCGTTCAGGCCAAGGTTCAGGATCGTGTCCATCATGCCGGGCATGGAGGCACGCGCGCCGGAACGGACGGAGACAAGCAGCGGGTTTTCGCGGTCGCCGAACTTTTTCCCGGTGATCTCCTCCATTTTGGCGATATATTCCATGATCTGACCCTGGATCTCATCGTTGATCTGACGGCCGTCCTCGTAATACTGCGTGCAGGCCTCGGTGCTGATCGTAAAGCCCTGCGGGACAGGAAGCCCCAGCTTCGTCATTTCCGCAAGATTTGCGCCCTTGCCGCCGAGCAGCTCGCGCATTTTACCATTTCCTTCTGAGAACAAGTACACATATTTGTGCGCCATTTGCATGTTCCTCCCGTATATTATCAAAGTCATGCGCGGATAGGATTTTGCTTTTTTATCATTCCTGCGTCTTTTCAGGCATTAAAATTATACACTTTCAGCGAAATAAAGTACAGGATTTTTTTGCTGCCGCGAAAATTGAGAACACGCATATTGCACAAGAAGGTACAACGCATTTTCAATTCATTTTTTACATTATAACACCTATATTTCCGGCTTATAACCGCGTTTTTTTCAAAATTATAATCACCATTTGAATTCTCATGCAATATTTGTCGACGAAAGCTGCACATATCCCGATTTTATTCCAAAAAAATCGAATCCATTTTAAAAATACTGAAAATCTTTTTGTAAAATTTATCAATATTGCATATTTCGTGCTTTGCCTATGATATAATCTTCAAAAAGCGGAGGGTTTCCCGCTCATATACCCATAAAACCGGCCAAAAAATACAGGCCCCGCAATTTTTTGTTCTGTGCCTGTGTTATGCAAATTTAAAATCTTCCCATGCTTTTTTCTGCTAACCTCAGCCACGATTTGATTCTGGAAAATACCCCGTGCGGCCACAGGGCGAATCTTTGGCGCCGCACTTGTTTTTTACTGAAATATACTTTAAAATGAAAGTATAGGCTGGTGCTTTTCAGCGCAGCCAAAAATCAAGCTGAAAGAGGCCGAAATCATGGCAAATGATTCAAAAGACAGCATCGCCAATTTCCTCTCCCGCGTTATGAGCCCCGATGGCGCCGAGGCGCCGAAAAATCGCGTGCGCGTTTCTATCGCCGGTCAGGAATTTATCATCCTTGCATCCGAGTCCGAGGAATACGTCCACCGCTGCGCGGCGCTGGTCGACGCGCGCATCAAGAGCGTAACAAGCGCCGGACGCTTTTCGCTCTCCGAAGCGGCGATCCTTGCTGCATGCAATATTGCGGATGAACAAATCAAAGCTACAGACACCGCAGAGAACCTGCGCGCACAGATCAAAGCATACAGCGATGAGATCTCCCGCTTGCGGGCAGATATTGCCGCCCTCCGGCGCGATTCGGCGCGCCGGGACGGATAATGGCGCTGATCCTCGCGTCGCGCTCTCCGCGCCGGCGCGAGCTGCTGGCAAAGATCTGCCCGGCGTTTCTTTGCGAAGAAGCTGATATAGATGAGCGCGCGTTTTGCCGGGACATCTCTGACCCCGAACAAATTGTGCGCAGACTCGCTTGTGCAAAGGCAAAGCATGTCGCCGCTTTGCACGGACCGGATGATATCGTCATCGGCGCCGACACAGTCGTTGCATCCGAAGGTTTGGTTCTCGGAAAGCCGTCGGATGCAGGCGCAGCCTTCACCATGCTGTCTTCGCTCTCGGGAAAGACGCACTGCGTTTATTCCGGCGTCGCTGTTGTGCACGGTGATATGACTTTCTGTGACTGTGATATTACGCAAGTGCGTTTCCGGACGCTCTCTCCACAGGAAATCCGGGCTTACATCAAAAAAGCGCAGCCCTACGACAAGGCCGGCGCTTATGGTATCCAGGAACAAGCGTGCCTGTTCGTTTCCGGCATCACCGGGGATTTTTATGGGGTTATGGGTCTTCCGCTTTTTAAACTGGGAATACTACTGAAAAAGGCCGGGCTGACACTTTTATAAATCACCGCCCGGCGGAGGTGGTTTTTTGCGCAGGTTTCTGAAAAGCAGATTCTTCCTGATTTCCCTTTGCATTGCGCTGCTTCTGACAGCAGCCACTTTGTTTGCGGCGTTTGCCGGCACAATCTCACCTGTCCGTGAGGCAGCTTCGGCTGCGGCAAAATCCAGCGAACAGTTTTTTTCAAGGCTGTGTTCCATTTTCACAGACTTTTACAACACCTTTGCCCGCTATGATGCACTGGAGGCTGAAAATGCACAGCTGCAGGCACGCGTGGCGCAGCTGGAAGCACAAGTTCGGGAGTACAGTACGCTGGAATCGGAAAACCAGACGCTGCGGCAGATGCTTTCCATGAAAGCGCGCGACCGGCGCGTGGATTATCTTCCGGCAGCTGTGCTTGCAGCCGCTCCCGGCGGTTGGGACGAACGCTATACGCTCGACTGCGGCAGCACCGACGGCGTCAGTGCCGGGATGTGCGTGGTTACAGTTAATGGGCTGGCCGGCCTGATCAGTGAATGCGGAGAATATTCCTGTACGCTTCTTCCCATTACAGCCGCAGGCGCCTCCTGTTCGGCGCGCAGCATACGTACGCAGGACACCGGTATCCTGGAAAGCAGCTTTTCCCTTCAGGACAGCGGGCTAATCCGCCTGTCCTACCTGAGTACCGATGCGGACATACAGGTCGGCGATGTTATTGAAACCGCCGGTGCGGGCGGTGCTTATCCCGCCGGGATCGCTGTCGGGCTGGTCTGTGAGGTTGGGCTCGAAGAACACGCGCTTTCAGCCTATGCGCTGATCCGGCCCTTTGCTTCACTGGATGAAGCTCAGCAGGTCTACATTGTCACCGGTTTCCGGGAGGCCTGATATGCGCCTACGGATTTTTATCAAATATGCACTTTATACGCTTGTATTTCTGTGTGTTTTCGCATTCCAGTCCGCCTTTGGCCGCAAGCTTACCGTTCTGGGTGTACGTCCGGATTTTATGCCGGCGCTTGTTGCCTGTACAGCCATATTCGAGCGCGTCCTCCCGGCCGCGTTTCTCGGACTCTGGGCTGGGATTTTATGCGATACCATTTCTGTTTCCGGGCTTTTCTTTTCTCTTTTCTATTACTTCGCGGCAGCTGGAATTGCACATATCTGCAGACGCCGGTTTTACCCACATCCGGTTATTGCGCTCGGTGCGCTGGCCGTTATTTTGCTCCTGTCACAAGGCTTATGCTATGTGTTCTATTATCTGCCTTTTTATGGCGCGCCGGCTTCCCGGCTGCTTCGGATTATACTTGTCGAGAGTGGCTTTTGTATCCCGGCCTTTTATCCGTTTTTTTTCCTGTGCCGGAAGCTCCACACGCTGGCTCCCCAGCCCTATGCCGCCAAACCTGTTCGCGCAAGCCTGATCAAACCTGCACGCCGCATTACCCGGCTGGCGCTGTCAGGCGGCGGCATGCAAAGGAGGCAGCATGAAAAACAATAATATGCGCCGAATCCGGCTTGCCATTCTCGGTGCCTTGACGCTTGCAGGCTTCTGCGCAGTTGCAGCGGCAGCAGCGGGGTTGTATGCCCCCACCCCGGCACAGACAGCGGCACAACAAGCCGAAACCATCGTGCGCACCGAAACTATCCCGGCCTCACGCGGTGGGATTTATGACCGAAACGGCACGCCGCTTGTAACCAACCATGTCATTTACACATTGGAATTAGAATACTCCCGTTTTGATGAGGACCGGCGGTGCACGCTTATCCATCAGGCGCTCGCGCTTTTGTCTGAGCATGGAATCGCATATGAAGACACAATGCCATTATCTGACGCGCCTTTCCAGTATACCTTCTCAGATCAGGCCGCAGCGCAGCAAAAGAAAATGGAAAGCTTTTTAAAATACCGGGGCCTAGATACGACGCTGTCTGCGGAAGAAGCAGTACGCGCCTTATGCGTCTCGTATGAAATCCCGGCCCGCTTTTCCCCCAACCAGGCGCGGGCGATCCTCGGTGTTTTTTACGAACTTTACCAGAACGATTTTTCCGCAAAAACGCCCTATGTCCTTGCGCGTGGAATTGATATGGAGCTTATCGCCAAAGTCACAGAAAACCGGGAACTTTACCGTGCTTTACAGATTGGGATGGAGTATGAACGCGTTTATGACACCAGTTACTGCGCGCATATCCTGGGACGTGTCGGCGCTATTCCTGCGGAACAACTGGAAACTTATATCGGGGAAGGATATGCCTACAATGCGCGGGTCGGGCTGGATGGAGCAGAGCGCGCATTTGAAAGCTACCTGCGCGGTACAGACGGCGAACGCACATTGGAAACGGATTTGCAGGGCAACGCGCTGCGCCTGTTGAAACAGGCAGATGCGGATTCCGGCGGGAATATTTATCTGACGATTGATCTGAACTTGCAGGCCGCAGCAGAGGATTCGCTTGCCCGCCGCATTGCAAGCCTGCGCGCCGGGGACGGGAAAGCCGCGGGCGGTGCGGCCGTAGTCCTTGACGTCGGCACCGGTGAAGTGCTGGCGCTTGCTTCCTATCCAAGCTACAGCCTTGCTGATTTTTCACAGCAGTACAGCAGCCTGCTCTCAGACCCGCTTAAGCCCATGTTTAACCGCGCGCTCGGCGGTACCTATGCGCCAGGCTCCACCTTCAAAATGCTGACGGCGACCGCTGCGCTGGGCGACGGAATCATCGAACCAGATACAATTTTGGAATGCAACGGCATATATGACTACTATGCCCCTGATTACCTGTACCGCTGCTGGATCTACAATGATACAGGTAAAACCCATGGCCCGCTGTGCGTCCGTGATGCGCTTGCCGGTTCCTGCAACTGCTTCTTCTATGAAGTCGGCCGGTTATGCGGCATTGACCGGATTGCACAGTATGCACGCCTGTTCGGCCTGGGGGAATATACCGGGATTGAACTCGGCGGGGAAGCGCAGGGTGTTGTCGCAAGCCGGGAAGAACGACAGGCGCAAGGCCGCAGTTTTTATCCCGGGGATACCCTTCAGGCTGCCATTGGGCAGTCTGACAACCTGTTTACCCCCCTGCAGCTCGCCTCTTATGTAGCTACGCTGGCAAACGGCGGCACGCGCTATACGCCGCACATCCTTTCGAAAGTACTTTCCGCGTCTGATGACGCACTTATATATGAAAAAAATCCCGAAATTGCCGAACAGATTGTATACAGCCAGGATAATCTCGAGGCAATCCTGGCCGGCATGCTTTCCGTTACTGCCGATGGTACCGCAAGCCATGTATTCGAGGCGTATCCCGTTTCTGTATTGGGCAAATCCGGTTCCGCACAAGTTTCCAACGGAACCGCCAACGCAATTTTTGTCCTTGCCGCGCCCGCAGAATCACCGCGTATTGCCATTGCCGTTGTAATTGAACATGGCGCCACCGGCAACAATGCCGCGCTTGTCGCGCGCGATATCCTCGACGCGTATTTTCCTATGAAAAACAGCAAAGAATAAACCATCCTTTCCATAAACGAGGTACTATAAATGTCTGTCCGAGAAAATTTTTTACGCTTTGCTGCAATTCCAGCCCCTTCCGGCTATGAACAGGGCCGTATTGATTGCATTGCACAAACGCTGCATGATAACGACGGCATCAAGCTTTCCCATAGCCCGCAGGGCAGCCTGATTGCCCATCGCCCGGGCAAGGGAAAGCGCATTATGCTGTATGCGCCCGTCGACGAACCTGGCTTTTTGACTACGCAGGCCGATGCAAACGGTTTTTCCCGTTTTCTTACGCTTGGTCAATGCGAACCTGCCGCGCTGATTGGCCGCGAAGTTGCCTCGACACAGGGCCGCCGCGGCGTCATCCTCCCAAGCGCCGTAAAGGAGTACTCCGAGCTGAAATCGGAGAACCTGTTGATTGACGCCTACGAAGAAATTTCCGAAGGTGAAAAATTTGCGTTGGCCAGCTTTGCCCGTGAGCTTGGCGGCTGCCTTTACGCCGCATCCATCACCGGTTCGTTATGTGCGGCAATTTTGGTTGAATTGCTTGCGCAGGCCGGCGGAGACTGCGATTTGTTCTGCGTCTTTGCCGCGCAGCATGCGCTCGGCGCGCGGGACGCAGCCCCGGCGGCGTATTTGTGCCGCCCTGAATATACCATTTCCCTCAGCACACTAGAAGCGGAAGACATGCCGGGCGGGAGTGAAAAAATCGCCCTTAATGCAGGCGCTTATGTGCTTTTGACCGCCGGGCGCGTGCCGGTCGATCCGCAGCTGCTGGAAAAACTGTGCAGCCTGGGTGCAAAACCCGTCTGTGGTATCGCCCCGGAGCTTCCAATTGTACAGGCGGGTGGCGCTGGATGCCGCACCGGCGGCGTAGCGATTGCCGTTCGCGGCCTGCGCGCCCATGCAGGAAAGGCGGCGCTTTCCGACTGCGATACTGTAACGCAGCTTTTATGCCGTCTGCTTGAAGAATGGTAACAAATCTGCTTTTATACAGAAAAGACATCCTCCCGCTCCATCAGGTTTGGGAGGATGTCTTTTGATTCTGCACAAAAACGCAAGGGAAACGCCATGCACAATTTAAAATTCCATAAGCATCTGGATATGCGGGATCCCGTCTTCCAGAAATTCTTCTGAAACCTGATAAAATCCCTGCTTTTCATAAAAAACCTTCGCATAAGACTGCGCCTCAATCCGGATTGCTGCAGCATGGAATATATCCCGCGCCGCACAGATGCCCGCGCGCAGGATACGGGTACCCAGTCCACAGCGCCGGCGTACCGCAATTACGCGGCCAATCGACGCCTCCGCAAATGAAACCCCCGGCGCCAGCACGCGCAAATAGGCTGCGATCCCCGCTTCATCGCGTAAAAAGATATGCAGCGCAGACTGGTCTTTGCCGTCAAGCTCCTGATATGGGCATTTCTGCTCAACGACAAACACATCTACCCGTAATTTTAAAATTTCATATAGTTCCGGGCCTGTCAGTTCTTCAAATTTCCTTACAAAAAGTTCCATTGCGCCTCCAATTGCATTCTTTCAGGTATTCTTAAAAAAGCACCCTGCCTCTGGACACGCCATAAGACAGGGTGTATGTTTATCAACCGACAATATCCACTGAAACCTTGCGGCCCTCGCGGTTGGAAGCGCTGCGGATCACCGTACGGATTTCCTTTGCAATCCGGCCCTGACGGCCGATTACTTTGCCGATGTCGTCCTTCGCCACATGCAGCTCCAAAACAAGGCTGCCGTCTTCACCGTCACGCTCGATAACCTCGACTGCGTCCGGTTCATCGACCAGATGCGAAACGATATAGATGAGCAAATCTTTCATGCAGCGGCTCCTTAACCGACAATCCCAGCCTTCTTCAGAAGCACCTTTACCGTATCGGTCGGCTGCGCGCCGTTTTTAATCCATGCAAGCGCTTTTTCCCCATCGATGTTAATCGCAGACGGCTCCACCATTGGATTATAGGTACCGATTTCTTCGATAAAACGACCGTCGCGCGGATAACGGGAATCCGCGACCACTACTCTGTAAAACGGTGCCTTTTTGGCGCCGACTCTGCGAAGTCTGATCTTTACCATTGTTTTTACCCCTTTTGTATTTTTAATTTTATAGAAATCGCATAGCGCGATGATTCTAAGCCTGATTAAAACGGAAGCTTAAACTTCCCGCCCCCGCCGCCAAGCGGACGGCCTTTCCCACGTTTCATTTTCGGCATCCCTCCGGCAAAGTTGGGCATCTGCCCGCCGTTTTTCGCAAGCGTCCGGGACATCTGTTGGATCATATCAAACTGCTTTAAAAGCCGGTTGACATCCTCAATTTTCTGCCCACAGCCGACGGCAATGCGTTTTTTACGGCTGAAATTGATCTGCTCGGGATTTTCCCGCTCATAGGGCGTCATGGAGGTTAAAATTGCTTCCATTCGTATAAACTGGCGGTCGTCAAGTTTCATATTGTCCAGCTGCGAAGCTTTGACGCCCGGGAGCATCCCCGCGATATCCCGCAGAGACCCCATCTTTTTCATCTGCTTAAGCTGATCCATATAATCATTCAGATCAAACTTGTTCTGCCGCAGCTTTTTTTCCAGTTCCTCGGCCTTTTTCTCATCAAAATCCTGCTGGGCCTTTTCGATCAGCGTCAGCATATCCCCCATGCCGAGAATACGAGAGGCCATGCGGTCCGGATAAAACAGTTCAAGGCTATTCGGATCAGTGATCTTTTCCCCAGTGCCAATGAACTTGATCGGCTTTCCCGTTACCGCACGGATAGACAGCGCAGCGCCGCCGCGGGCGTCGGAATCCATCTGTGTCATAAATACGCCGTCGATCCCGATTTGCTCGTTAAACTCCCCTGCCGCCGTCACAGCATCCTGGCCGGTCATCGCGTTGGCAAAAAAAAGAATTTCGTTGGGATGGACAGTATCGCGGATACGCCGCAGTTCATCCATCAGCTGCTCGTCGATATGCAGGCGGCCCGCCGTATCAATAAAGACAAGATCGTTGCCATGCCTGCGCGCATGCTCAATGGCATGCTGGGCAATTTTGACAGGATCGCCCTGCCCTTCTTCATATACGGGAACCTCGACGCTCCCGGCCGCAATTTTAAGCTGCGTAATTGCAGCAGGACGGTAAACGTCGCAGGCGGCCATCAGTGGGCGCTTGCCCTGCCGCTTAAAATAGGCGGCAAGTTTTGCACCGTTAGTCGTTTTGCCTGCACCCTGGAGGCCCGTAAGCATCACTATGGTCGGCGGGCGGGAAGCCATTGCAATTTTTGCATTCGCCCCACCCATCAGCGCAATGAGTTCTTCATTCACGATCTTGATAACCTGCTGCCCGGGGGTCAGGCTTTCCAGCACATCTGCCCCTACCGCGCGGGCGGAGACGGTCTTTATGAAATCCCGCGCGACTTTGTAGTTGACATCGGCCTCAAGCAGCGCCATACGCACCTCGCGCATAGCTTCATTGATATCTTTTTCCGTCAGCCTGCCGCGGCTGCGCAGCTTTTTAAACGCGTTTGTCAGACGCTCAGATAAACTTTCAAATGCCATTATTCACAAGACCCCATGATTTTGATAATCGAAGCTGTTTTTTCTTCTATGCGCGCGTCAAAATACTTCTCACGGTTGAGCGCAGAAATCTCATATGCAAGCCGCGCACAGCTGGCAGACGCCGTGCGCCATGCGCGCATCCGGCCGGCCAACCCCAGCTTTGCTTCCATATCCCTGAGCGTTTCCTCCGCACGGGCGATTGCGTCGCGCACGCCCTGCCGCGTAATCCCCTCGTTTTGGGCAATCTCTGCAAGCGAAAGATCCTCTTCGTAATAATACTGGAAAAAATCATGCTGCTTGGCCGTCAGCACGCCGCCATACAGATCAAAAAGCAGACTCATATTGACAAGATCTTTTGCCATGCCGCGTTCCTCAAATGTAAAGTCTATTTGCTTTACATCTTAACATAAATCCCATTCGCTGTCAACCGTTTTTTTTGGAATTTTTTCACTGGATTCTTCTTTGTATTTCCCAACTATTTCCGTCATTTTGTCCTTTTTCATAGTGTAATGGCATTTTGCTTGCCAGCGCGTGTTTCCTCTGCTATAATGAAAATATCCAAAAGAGAGAGCGAGGTAAATCCCATGACCTATGTAACCCTAGGACGCACAGGCATCAAAGCCTGCAAAAACGGTTTTGGAGCCCTTCCCATCCAGCGCGTAGATTTGAAAGAAAGCGTCTATATCCTGCAAAAAGCTTTTTACAACGGCGTCAACTTCTTTGATACCGCACGCGGCTACACCGATAGCGAAGAAAAACTCGGTTGTGCGTTTGAGCATGTGCGCGAGCGCCTGTTTATCTCCACAAAAACCCCTTCGACAACAGTTAAAGGCTTTTGGGACGATTTGGACACAAGCTTAAAAATGCTGCGCACCGACTATATCGACATCTATCAGTTCCATAACCCCGATTTCTGCCCGCTTCCTGGCGATGGCAGCGGCCTGTACGAAGCGATGGCTGAAGCGAAAAAGCAAGGGAAAATCCGTTTTATCGGCATCACCAATCACCGTGCGGATACGGCACGAAAAGCGGTGGAAAGCGGTTTATACGACAGCCTGCAGTTCCCTTTCAGCTACTTGGCTACGGATCTTGACATCAGCCTTGTCAACGCCTGTAAAGAACGCAACGTCGGCTTCCTTGCCATGAAGGGTATGTCCGGCGGTTTGATTACCAATTCCGCCGCCGCATATGCCTATATGAGCCAATATGACAACGTCCTGCCGATCTGGGGCGTGCAGCATGACCACGAGCTGGACGAGTGGCTTTCCTACAACAATGCGCCGCCCGCGCTTGACGACGCCATGCGTGCAGTAATTGAACATGACCGCGGCGAGCTTCTCGGCGATTTCTGCCGCGGCTGCGGCTATTGCCTGCCGTGCCCGGTAGGTATCCCAATCAATATGGCTGCGCGCGTTATTTACATGATCCGCCGTCTGCCTTACAAGCGCTTTATCACCCGCTCATTCCAGGCAGACATGGAGAAAATTGAGGACTGCCTGCACTGCAATGCCTGTGCAAGCCGCTGTCCCTATAAGCTCGACACGCCGGCGCTATTGCGTTCCAATTTAGAACAGTACCGTGAATTTGTCGCAGCGCATTCCGACGAAGTCGAGGACTGAGCTCCTCTCCCACCATGCGAGGGCCTTTAAAGCAAAAAGCAGGGCACTTTTATCAATTTTCATTTAAAATAAGCAAACCGCTCCGGGAATTCCCGGAGCGGTTTGCTTATGCGGCGGTTGTCCAACCGAAAAGCCCAATTGTTTCCCCGTCTTTTTGGAAGTCCAATACACGGCACAGCATTACTGCAGCGTCCGCGCGGGTTAAAGACTGTTCCTGCTGCCGCAGATCCACAGCGGCGCTGACAAACACCTCATTGTTCGACGCATCCGCACAAATCCGTTCCAGTACGTGCACCGCTTCTCCAACAGAAATTGAATCGCCGGCACGGCATATCAGCGCGCCGCTTTCATCATATCCGCCTTGCAGCAGGCCCTGCTGTGCAGCTGCCGCAATATATCCGCGTGCCCAGACCGGAATGGCATCATTGTCCTCAAAAACCGTTGAAGCGCAGACTGTCGGCTCGATGTGTGCGGCAGAAAGGGCCATCGCGATAAATTCTCCGCGGCTGAGCGGCTCATCCGGTGCAAAGCAATAGCTTCCCCCATAGGAGGCGCCCGTATAAATACCTTCATCATAAAGCCGGACAGCAGCATACTGCGCCCGGTTTGTCTCCATATCCTTGTATTCAACCGGCGCGTCCTTTTTTTGGATTTCTACAGAGACTGTCGCTTCCTCACTCCAGGCGCCGTAAGCATCCCGGACAATATAGGTAAAACTGTCGTCGCCGGATTTATTGGTATACGGCGTATAGACAAATTCGCTGCCTATACAGGATACGCGTCCTTTCGTCGGAGACGCGATAATTTTATACTCCAGCGCATCCCCATCCGGATCGCTGGCGCGGAAGACGCCGCAGGCTGTTAAATTCCGCCAAGTACGCAATACGCATGCAGACGCCTGCGGCGCCTCGTTGTAATCCGAAGCCAGTACACAGGAAATAACCGGGCCGGCTTCCCCGTTTTCATAGACTTCTATATAATCGAACGCTTCAGGTTCACGGCCCGATGGAAGATAATGAAGCTGCCCAAGGTCTTCGGCCAGTACGACCTGGCCACAGTGTACCGGATCCTTGCCATACATAAGCCGGCCTGTTTCCGGCAGCGTGCACAGCATGATCCCACGCAGGCCGTCTCCAGCAGGCTGGATGTCAATAGCCGCGCCGGATAATACGGTCAGCATAACACAGACACAAATAAGCGCACAGATTCTTTTCATTGCGATTTCCTCCGGTTTTTTTCTCTACCGATAGTTTTTACCGGCATTGGGATTTTATGACCTCCCCCAACTTCCAATTTTTTGCAGCATCCAAATTACAGGAGGTTGTTTGACAGCAGCAGCCTGCTTTGCTATAATGCACTCAAAAGCATAAAAAAGGAGGCGCGCTATGGCAGAAAAAGGCGACGGCGTCGGACGCCAGTTTATTCTGGATCTGCGGACAAAGCCGTTAAAGCCGCTGTATGTCTTTTACGGCGAGGAAAGCTACCGGCGGGAAACCGCAATTTCTTTTTTAAAACGCCGGCTCGTTCCAGATGCCGGCGCACTTTGGGATTTTATCGAACTGCGCGAACACGTCACGGCAGAAGTAATTGCAGAATCTGTCTCCACGCCTCCGGCTGTGGCGGCGTGTAAGTTTATCCTTATCCATGATTTTGATCCGATAAAAAATGATGTCTGCGCAGTGATACAAGCCCTGAATCCAGAGTGCTGCGTTGTGTTTTCCATGGAAAATCCGCAATGGAAACCCGACCGCCGCACGAAAGCATATAAAGATATCGCACGTAAAGCCGTCTTTGCCGAGTTCACGCTGGCGGATGGCGAAGAGCTTGCCGGATTTGTCAGACGCTGCTTTGCCGACCGTGGACATACAATCGGCCGGGAGGATATCGAATATCTGTGTTTCCTCTGCTCCCCGCATATGAACGAACTTTTGTTGGAAATTGAAAAAATCTCCGCCTATGCATCCCGGGATCCAATCCGCCGGGAAGATATTGACGCAGTTGCCACACGGGCTGTGGAGGCGAGGGTATTTGAAATGTGCGATATGCTGACTGCAGGGAAGTATGCGCAGGCGCTGGATAAGATCAGCGACCTGGAACGTGCCGGGGAACCGGCAATTGCCGTACTGGCAATCATCGCGCGGCAGCTGCGGCAGCTATATGCAGCCCGCCTTGCTCAAAATGCGCAAAAAGGTGAGGATTATATTATGAAAATCCTTTCCCTGCGTTATATTTCCATAGCCAGGCGTATTCGTTCCAGTGCTTCGCGCATCAGCCTATCCCGGCTTCGGGCTGCGCTTGTACTGTGTATGGAAACGGACGCTGCGCTGAAATCTTCACGTGCCCAGCCTTATGAACTGATCCGGCTGTTTGTTATGCGTTACGCCGCGCTGGAGGAAAATTAAGTATGCCGGAAAATACGGCAGGAGCGACTATGTACAGAATTAAGGAAGCAATTCTGGTAGAGGGCCGATATGATAAAGCAAAACTTTCCGGGATTTTTGACACGCTGATTTTGGAAACCCGTGGGTTTTCCGTCTTAAATGACCGTGAGCGGCTCAGTTTCGTTCGCGCAGTTGCCGCGCAGCGCGGGCTGGTTATCCTTACTGACAGCGATGGCGCAGGTTTCATGATCCGCCGTTATCTCAAAGGCGCAATCCCAAGCGGGCAGCTGTATCATGCCTATATCCCAGATATATATGGAAAAGAGAAACGAAAAAGGATCGCCTCCAAAGAGGGAAAACTCGGCGTGGAGGGTATGGACGCCGCGGTCATCGTGGAATCCGTCCGCCGAAGCGGTGCGCACTTTCTCGGAGAAAGTAGTACTGGCGGCCGCGGCGGCGTTACCAAAGCAGAATTTTATGCGCTTGGACTGTCCGGCGGCGAAAATTCAGCCGGGAAACGGCGCACGCTGGCCCGCGCGCTCTCTCTTCCCGAACGTCTTAGCGCAAACGAGCTTTTTCTTGCACTGAATGCGCTTTATGACAGACAGACGCTGTTTTCCGTTTTGGATTCTGTACGTGGGGAAACAAATCCCTGATATTTATGGAAAACGGATTTTTACCCGTAAACGATATTGCAATGTGAAAATACAAGTGTTATAATGACATACGGTATCGGTGCAACGTGCGTCCGGTACCAGAAATTAATTAGCTTCGGGGCGGGGCGCAAATCCCCACCGGCGGTTATGGCGCGTTTTGCGCATGAGCCCGCGAGCCGCAGTGCGGCTGAGTCCGGTTTGAGTCCGGCGCCGACGGTTATAGTCCGGATGGAAGAAGCTTGGCATGCCAGCATGGTTTGCCGCCTTTTTCAACCCTTCACGCCCCGATGTGTGGAGGTTTTTTTATGAACAAAATCAATGTAAGGCGACTCGTTATTGCAGCAATGTGCATCGCGCTATCCGTCGCGCTCATTGCTGTCATCCATCTGCCAATTATCCCCGCAGCCGCATGGCTCGAATATGATCCGGCCGACATTCCGCTGATGCTTTTGGGATTCCTGTTCGGACCGCTTTGGGCGCTGCTTGCAACCGCCGCTGCCAGTGCGATCCAGGCGCTGACCGTCAGCGCAGGAAGCGGTGTTATCGGATTTTGCATGCACTTTTTAGCGACCGGTTTATTTGTCTGTGTTTCCGGGTTGCTGTACCGGGTATTCAAACGCAGTTTCCGGGCTGCGCTGTGGGCAACCGTGCTTGCCTTTCTTGCCGCCTGCCTGATCATGATCCCGCTGAACCTGATTTTCACACCGATGTATGGCGTCCCGTTGGACACCGTAAAGCAGCTTCTCTTCCCGGCGATTCTTCCGTTTAATATTATCAAGTTCGGCGTCAATTCTATTATTACGCTTATCCTTTATCGCCTGATATATCCGTCGCTTCTGAAAAGCCGCGAGGCATAGGTGCGTTTTTATCCGGTATTTATTCCACTGTTCGCGTTGCCAGATACCCGGGGGATCTTCTCCCGGGTGTTTTTTATATTGAAAATGTCGGCCATTAACTTTAAAACGGATGCTTTGTTGCAACAAGTCTCTGCTTTTGTTATAATACAGGTATACGCTGTATATGCCTTCAAGCTCCTGCCCATCCTCATTTTGCACATTCCCGCCGTCCTATACATATGGATCTCTTTGGCACATTACATAGCTGTAGCATATACTGGGGCGAAGGGGGCGGAATAGATGGTAGTTTGGGAAGCTGTTGCCGCATATGCGATCAGCGCCGCAGGATATTTTACCCTGCGCGCATTGGTTTTGTGGATTTTATCACGAATATCCGAAGCTGGGGGAAGACATGGACAACTGCGAACATCTGGAAGGCCGGGTCTTGTCGGTCATCTTTTCAAACGCAAATAATGGCTATACCGTCATGAAGCTGGCTTCAGGGGAAAACGGAACCGTGACTGTCGTCGGGACAATCCCCTATGCCGCGCCGGGCGAGTATTTCGAACTGTATGGCTATTGGGGACAGCACCGCAGCTATGGCGTACAATTTAAGGCGATCCGCTTTGAGCGATGGCTGCCGCAGGAGCCGGACGATGTTGCGGATTATCTGGCAAGCGGCGTATTAGAAGGTGTCGGTCCAGCAACAGCACGGCGTATTGTGGAAAAATTCGGAATGGAAAGCCTGGATATCCTGCTCAATTCGCCCGAACGCCTGATGGATATCCGCGGTTTTACCGAAGCACGCGCCGAAAAAATCGGGGAACAGTTCCGGGCGCGCATGGCGCTGCGCCGAATGCTGGAATTTATATCAGAAAATGGCCTTTCACAGGAAACCGGCCTGCGGATTTACCGACGCTATGGCATGCAGGCGCTGGCGCAGATTGAAGCCAATCCCTATGTGCTGGTTGATCCCTATTTTGGAGTTACCTTCGCAGTGGCAGACGATTTTGCGCGGAGTATGGGCATCGCGGACGATGCACCGCAGCGGTTTGAAGCAGCGCTGCGCTTCGTCCTTTTTCACAATATGGCAAACGGCCATGTCTTTCTTCCGGCAGGGAAGCTCTGCCAAGCAGCGTCCGGGATGCTGGATCTGGGAGATACAAAGTACATGGAAGAAGCGCTTACGCGCTTATGCCAACGCGGAGAGATTGTACGCGAGGCTTTAGGGACGGTAGATGCCTGTTAC
Organism: uncultured Eubacteriales bacterium; assembly: GCA_934546935.1. GTDB lineage: Bacteria > Bacillota > Clostridia > Oscillospirales > QAMX01 > CALWJF01. Next base: position 3,240 of record CAKTEH010000008.1, on the reverse strand, counting down.
CTCGCTGAAATGTATGAGGCGGAATGTTTTTGCGCCCATGCCGTCTCAGAGATGGCCGCCCGCCCATCTCGCAAGATCTCTGAAGAGCTTCTGGAGCAGGCGCAGCTGCATGCCGGAATCTGCTATGACGCAGATCAACGCGAAGCAATCCTGCTGGGGACAAGCAAACCGCTTATGGTGCTCACCGGCGGGCCTGGGACCGGGAAGACAACTACGGTTCGGGCGATATTGGATATAGCGCAGGCAGATGGCTTGCGCGTTGTCCTGGCTGCACCGACAGGCAGGGCCGCCAAACGTTTAGGAGAGCTGTGCGGCACAGAAGCGAAGACGCTTCACAGGCTATTGGAAACCTTATTTTCTGAAGAGGAAAGCACATGTGAATTTGCCAGAGATGAGGAAAATCCCATTGATGCCGATCTGCTCATTGTGGACGAGCTGTCCATGGTTGACCTTCCCCTGTTTGAAGCGCTGCTGCATGCGCTTCCACAGCAATGCAGCCTGGTTCTTGTCGGTGACCCCGACCAACTCCCAGCAGTTGGCCCGGGAAACGTACTGAAAGATCTGATCGCATGCGGCTGCATTCCTATCGTTCGCCTGCAAACCATCTTTCGCCAGGCGCAGCAAAGCCGCATCGTTCTTACGGCACACGAAGTCAATGAAGGGCATATGCCGGAATTGAAAAGCAGCGGGGACTTTTTCTATATGAAGCGCAGCAACCCGGCAGAAATCGCAGCGACTGTTGTCGAACTTTGCGTTAAACGGCTACCTGCCTATTTTAAAATCGACCCTTCCCAAATCCAGGTAATCTGCCCTTCAAAAAGACGTGAATCTGGTACAGTAGCGCTCAACCGTGCACTGCAGGAGGCACTAAACCCCCCATCTCCGAAAAAATCCGAGTTAAGCTTTGGCGACCGGCTTTTTCGACAAGGCGACCGTGTTATGCAGATGCGCAATGACTACACCCTGCTTCTGCGCTATCTTGACGGCCGCGAAGCTTCGGCCGGGGTTTTTAACGGGGATATCGGCGTTATCACGCATATTGACATGCAAGCCCAAACAATTCACGTCTGCTTTGACGAAGAACGTGAAACTGTGTATGCGCCGGAACTGCTTTCTGAATTGGAGCTGGCCTATGCGATCACCGTACATAAAGCACAGGGAAGTGAGTTCCCTGTAACCGTCCTGACAGTTTTCGAAGCGGACCACAGGCTTTTATCCCGAAACCTGCTCTATACTGCCATTACACGGGCTCGCCAACAGCTAGTCGTTGTAGGCTCCGACGATATTTTCAAAAAAATGGTCTCCAATAACGTCCAACATAAAAGATACAGTGCACTTCACTACAGGATTCGTGCAATTTTTAATGGAGTATGAGTTATCTTTATATCAGAAAGCTTGTCAATTTATTTTATCCTCCACGCTGTATGTTTTGCAGGCGGGACATTGATGATGAACACCGGCTCTTGATCTGTCCGGACTGCCTTTATAAGTACGAAGCTTCCGGCATTCAGCAAATCCTGCTTCCCGGGACATACGGCAAATGTGAATACGCGTTGGACTATCGGGATGAAGTACGGCTGGCACTGCTGCGCTTTAAATTTTCAGGTATGCCGCAATACGCACGCGGGTTGGCGCATTTTATGCTGCCTGCATTAGAAAAGCGTACGCATGTAGATTTCATCAGCTGGGCTCCGATTAGCCCAATTCGCCATATGCGCCGTACCTACGATCAATCAAAGCTTCTTGCTTCCGAATTATCCCGCGCAAGCGCAATCCCACTTGTGGGAACACTGCGAAAACGTAAGCACAATCGTCAACAGGCAAAACTTGGTGCGTTGGACAGATCCCGAAATGTCCATGGCGTGTATTGTACAATTCATCCGGAACGGATACGTGGCGCACGCATTCTTCTGGTCGATGATATTGTTACAACAGGCGCAACGCTTTGCGAGTGTGCAAAAACACTCTATCAAGCCGGAGCTGCTTACGTCTACTGTATTGCACTTGCACACGGTACAGGCGGAAAAGATAACAAATGAAAAAAGACAAGCCACGGTTTTAAAAACCGTGGCTTTTCTCGACAGGAAGGGAGTTTTTATGCCAAAAGCACTGGGGATCGACCTCGGAAGCAGTTCCATTCTGATTTTTGAAAGAAAAAAAGGAATTGTATTGCGGGAGCCTTCCGTTCTCGCAGTAGAACGTGAAAATGGGCGCATTATTGCAATCGGTAGGGAAGCTGAGCAAATGCTCGAGCGAACACCCGGAAGCATCAGCGCACTGAAGCCCATCAAAGGCGGGGTAATCTCTGATTACGAAATGTGTAGGGAAATGCTGTGTGTATATATGAAAAAAATCTGTGCGCATCGCCTTACAAAACCCGAAGTCATTTTCGCAGTACCCGCTTCAATAACGCAGCTGGAAGAACGCGCTTTGCTGGATGCAGGAGCAGCAGCAGGCGCGCGACGGGTATTCTTAGTAGAAACTGCACTTGCCGCAGCGATCGGTGCAGGATTAGACTTTTCCAGGCCGGAAGGCCGTGCCATTTTGGACATCGGCGGAGGAAGCAGCGATATTGCAGTCCTTTCACTGGGTGGAATTGTAGAATCTGCTTCCACTAGAATAGGAGGTGAAAGCTTTGACGAAGCTCTTATCCGGTATCTGCGCAAAAACCGCGGTATCCTAATCGGGAAACGAATTGCCGAGGAAATAAAAGTCCAAATAGGCTGCATCCTTCCCCGGCCAGAAGAAAAAAAAATCCGCATACAAGGCAGAGATCTAAACGGAAGCTTCATAGGAGACTGTGAAATTACATCGAACGAAACCTGTCTCGCTTTTGAAGAAGTTGGCGGACGCATTATCGAAAACATCCATTCGGTTCTGGAGAAAACGCCTCCGGAATTGCTGGTCGATATCAACCGGGATGGGATTACACTCGCAGGGGGCGGAAGCCTGTTGTGGGGACTGGATGAATATATCCACAGGTATACAGGCATCAAAGTGCACATTGCAGATGACTGCGTTTCCTGCGTTGCATTTGGACTGGGAAAACTTGCAGAAAGTTTGCGCAGCATGGCCCCTGGCGCAATTCATCTAGAAAGAAAAAAGCTGCTTTTACATCTGAGCTAAAGAAACAAAAAAGCCTCTGATAATAATCAGAGGCTTTGTGTCGGCGCCGACCAATTTTCCCGGGACGTCTCCGTCCAAGTATCGTAGGCACTGAAGAGCTTAACTACCGTGTTC
>CAKTEH010000007.1 GCA_934546935.1 uncultured Eubacteriales bacterium | reverse complement strand
CGGTGATAATACTCAAGCGCTTTCATAATATACTCACCGGTTTTGTTGTACGGAACGCTGTCAGGAATGAACCGTCTCGCATCTTCGTACTTAATGCGGATCTTCTCCTTTTGGTTTGGCTTCTCTTCACTCATGATGGACTCAATGACCTCATTGGAGAGCTTGCCTTCCTGGGAGAATCTCTTCATCTTAATTGCCTGGGCAAGGGATGGCGTCGCGTCAGCGTAGGAGATTTCCTCCAGCAAGTCTTCCTGCTCTTCCTTTTTGAGGTAGGACAATTCAACTGCCGGTCTGAACGCGATACGTCCCTCGTCAACAAGGTCGAGAAGCGGCGGGATAAGCTCCGTGAGACGGATATAGCGGAAAATAGTATTTTTGCTTTCTCCCACTTCGTCCGCCATAATCTCGGATGATTTCGTGCCCAAAGAATTGTTCCCCACTGGGGAATAATTATCTTGAGCCGGTCTGCCTGCCTGCCTTTTCATGGCCTCAAGACGCATCTTGTATGAAAATGCCTTTTCGCTCGGGAGGATGGTGGAACGCTGTAGGTTGGATTCAACCATCAAGATAATGGCCTCATCGCGGCTCATTTCGCGGACCTCTGCCTTTACGGTGTCCAGTCCTGCGATCTCACAAGCCTTTTTCCGACGATGGCCTGATACGATCTCGTAGCGTCCGTCTTCCTTCGGGCGAAGTGTGACAGGGGTGATGATCCCGCGCTCTTTGATACTCTGGACAAGCTGGTCCATATCCTCATCAATTTTCACCTTGAAGGGATGGTCGGGGAAATCGTCGATCTCCGAGATGGGAATATCGAAAATGCGAGGGAGCTTGTTTACCTTGCGTTCCTCGTCATTTGCGAACAACTCATCGTATCCAGTCAGGCCCAGGTCGATTTTTTGCACGTTCTTCAATCTCTGTCACCTCCTTCGTGAGTGCCTCATACGCTGCTGCCACTTTTCCGTTCTTGTCGTGGGAGAAGATGCTTTCTCCGGAAAGACTGCACTCCGCTGCTCTTACCGAAAAAGGAATTTCAGACTCGAACACGCGGATGTTTTCTCCTACTGAAGAACGGAGCGATGTGATAATCGACTTGGCATTGTTGGTGCGGTTATCTACCATCGTCAGCAGAATGCCGTCGATCCTCAGTCTCGGATTGATCTGCCGCTTAATTTTTGCAATCGAGCGCAGAAGCAAGTTGAGACCTTTGGTTGACAGGAAGTTCGGCTGAGACGGAATAATCACACTGTCTGCCGCAGCAAGCGCATTGACCGTCATCATTCCCAGAGAAGGCATACAGTCGATAAGGATATAGTCGTAGTTCTTTCTCATACCCTCGATACAGGATTTCAGAACGTACTCACGGCTCATAACATTGAACAAGCCCGTTTCCATGCCCGACAGTTCAATATTAGATGGAAGCAGATCAACGCCTTCATTATGGGCGATAATCGCATTGCCGGGAGGCTGCTCATCTTCTATGACCGATTGCATGAGCGTAGATAGTGACACATCCAACTCGTCGGGGTTCTTTACACCAAGGCTCACCGTGAGGCTCCCTTGCGGGTCAGCGTCAATCAGTAAGACCTCATTTCCGGTGTTTGCAAGGCCCACGCCGAGATTAACTGTAGTAGTCGTTTTGCCGACGCCACCTTTCTGGTTTGTGATGGCGATCACTTTACAGTTTTCCATGCGTTTTCCTCCTTTCTTGGAATTCACAGCGATCCATTTCTGAACCGCTATGTACCTGTGCGTTATTTGTCCTCGACACCCCACGCACATGGGAATACATCAGACGCTTGCTTGCGAAACAAGTCCATGGGAATCTCACCCCTGCCGGGTCCTCCGCCAGCTCCGTAGAGAAGTATCATTAACCCTGTAGCGTTTCATGGCCATATCCGTAGCAATCGGATATTTCAGAATGGTTCGGAAACGCTCGCCACCTTGCTTTCCGTTATAACCCGGATGGGCAGGAGGGTCTTGGCGCACCTTCATTCGGCTGGGGCTTTCGCCCCCGCTCAGGAACGTATCTGATGAATGTGTATTCAGTTGTCAAGTAGCAGTGAGGTTTTTTGCCTCTACTCCTGTACCGCAACATCGAAAGCATTTTTTTCAACACCAAAATCAAAAAACTTTTTTAGGAAACAAAAAAGCCCGCTGACAACCTCCGCAAAGCAGAGATCTATCAGCGGGCATAAAAAAAGAGACCTACCTATCTGTTTCCAGATGATAGGTCTCAATCGGTACTAATAGTGTTTTTCAGCGACTAAAAGTGATTTGCACATTTCTCGTTCTGAATTTGGAGAAACTTTGGGGAGTTTTGGAGAACACTTTGGAGAATCTCCAAACGAACACTCCCTATAAGTCTCTGTAGCACAGGTTATTTCTGCGTTTCCTTGTCCAAGGACTTCATCGTCGGGAATAAAAGCACATCCCGGATTGCAGGTGAATCTGTCAGCAGCATGCACATCCGGTCGATCCCAAAGCCGATCCCGCCCGTGGGCGGCATACCAATTTCAAGCGCATTAAGAAAGTCTTCATCTGTGGTGTTGGCCTCTTCATCGCCCTGCGCCAGCAGTTCCTCTTGCGCACGGAAGCGTTCCCGCTGGTCAATTGGATCGTTAAGTTCAGAATACGCATTTGCCATTTCCCATCCATTGATAAACAGCTCAAAACGCTCCACATAATCCGGATTCTCCGGCTTGCGCTTGGTCAGCGGTGAAATTTCTACCGGATGATCCATAACGAAAGTAGGCTGGATCAGATGCGGTTCGGCATATTCCTCAAAAAACAGGCTGAGAATATTGCCCTTCTTATGCCTTGGCTCATATTCAATATGGTGTGCATCCGCCAATGCGCGCGCCTGCTCCAGCGTCTCTATCGTACTGAAATCCACGCCGGCATACTGCTTCACCGCATCCAACATGGTAATACGTGCAAATGGCTTTCCAAGGTCAATTTCCACACCGCCATAAACAATCCTGGTTGTCCCCAGAACCTGCTGCGCCACATAGCGGTACAAGTTTTCAGTTAAATCCATAATGCCATAGTAGTCCGTATATGCCTGGTACAATTCCATAAGGGTAAATTCTGGATTATGGCGGGTATCCAATCCTTCATTGCGGAATACGCGGCCAATTTCATAGACTTTCTCCAAACCGCCTACGATTAGCCGCTTCAGATACAGTTCCAACGATATACGCAGCTTAAAATCCTCGTCCAACGCATTGAAATGCGTTACAAAAGGCCGCGCTGCCGCGCCGCCGGCGTTGGCTACCAGCAGCGGTGTTTCCACTTCCAAAAAACCCTGATCATCCAGGAACCGGCGGATTGCACGCAGGATCATCGTGCGCTTAACAAAAGTATCGCGCACCTCATGGTTCATAATCAAGTCGACATAGCGCTGGCGATACCGGATATCGGTATTGGTTAACCCGTGATACTTCTCCGGAAGCGGCTTAAGCGACTTGGAAAGAAGGCGGATCTGCCGCACAGAAATGCTGATTTCACCGGCATGCGTGCGGAAAACTTCGCCGGTTACGCCCACAATATCGCCGATATCAAACTTTCTAAAACGTGTATAGCTTTCCTCGCCCACATTGTCAAATCGGATATACAGTTGGATATTGCCGCTGCGGTCAGCAAGATCACAAAAGCTCGCCTTACCCTTTACGCGCTTGCTCATCAGCCTCCCGGCCAGAGAAACAGTCTTGCCCTCTACAGTCTCAAAACCAGCCTTAATTTCAGCTGCATGGTTGCACTGGTCATATTTAACTTCAACAAATGGATCAAGGCCTGCCGACTTAAGCTCGGCAAGCTTTTCATATCTGACCCTCTGAACATCGTTCATATTCTGCTGTGCGGATACAGATGCAGTATTTTCCTCCATAGTATTCACCATTCCACCTTAATAATCTCATACTGAATTTCACCAGCCGGAGCTTTTGCAACAATGCGCTCCCCCTCAGCATGGCCGATCATTGCCTTGCCAAGCGGACTTTCATCACTGATCCGGCCAAGCATAGGATCTGCCTCCTGGGAACCGACGATTTCAAAAGTCTCTTCAAACCCATCTTCACAATCCCGTACCAGAACTTTTGCTCCTGGTCCGATCTTGCCGCCAGCTTCATTTTCGATCACTGTATAGTTTGCCAAAATATCGGTCAGCTCGCTGATCCGGGAATAAACGCGGCCCTGCTCATTTTTTGCTTCATCATATTCACTGTTCTCCGACAGATCACCGAAGGAGCGGGCCTCTTTGATCATTTCCGCAACTTCTTTTTCTCGGACTGTACGCAAGTATTCCAGTTCATCCTGAAGCTGCTTAACACGTTCACGGGTCAATTTGTATTCTTTTGCCATTAAAAACATCCTCTTTTCCGGAAATTGTTCAATTCAAGCATCCCAACGCCATCCAGCGCAAGAACGGCTGCAAAAAATATATATGCCTTTCCAAGGAAGCGCTGCAATGTCTTTGCGCATATTTTCCAGAGCCTCCCATTCTTATCAAACTATTATATTTTATCATTACAGTTCTGTCAAGAAGCGGATAAAATTTTATCCGGATTATCTCTTTATGCCGGTGAATGGGATGAAAAAATTACCTATATTGACAAAATCTACATTCAGTACCTTCCCATGTCAAAACAGATGCAGCGCAACCCTCGCTGGATGCCCCCAAACCTCTGCAAAATGCCCGGCAGAAGCCAAAACCTCTGCCGGGCTGCTTTCATAAAGTTCGCGGTTTAGCCAAACCGCTGCAATGCAGACGCCGCGGATCATCTCAGTCCTTTTTCAGTGCCGCATAAGCTGCATCCAACTGACGGTCTGCAGGGTCCGTTAAAGTCAACACTTCATAAAGTTCGTCAATATCGATCTGCATCTGTATTTTCGGTGTATAACCAATCCCCTGCAGACTGTTACCCTTTGCCGTCAAATATTCCGTTGTTGACAACATCAAAACCGAACCGTCTGACAGCTCAATACTGCTCTGTGCATAGCCAATACCGGCGCTTGTCGAACCAACCACCTGCGCACGCCCGTTTTCCGCCAGAGCCGCAGCGAAATATTCTGCGCCTCCGGCTGTAAACTCATTGATCAGCAGCACAATTTCAACTGTTTCCGCGCCTTCTTCAGCATAGTGGACTTCTACACTGCCGCTGTAGTCGCGTTCTTTATAAATAACTTTCCCTTTTTCAAGAAACAGATCTGCAATTGCGCATACCTGCTCCATATATCCGCCGGGATTCATACGCAAATCCAGCACAAGGCGCTCCATCCCACGATTGCGCAGATCAGCATAGACGCTGGAAAAAACCGCGTCCACACCTTCATCAAAATTATCAAGCTTAATATAGCCAGTCACATCGTCCAGCATCCGGCAGACAAGCGTCTGCTCCGTCACAACCGCACCGCGCCGGACAATAACATTGAAACGTTCGCCGGTTGTCTGACGGTATACGGTTAAGGCCACCTCAGTACCTTCCTCGCCGCGGATCATCTCCAACGCCGATTCATACCCAACCGTATTCACAGGCATCCCATCAACTGCAACGATACAGTCCAGCACAGCCAGGCCGTGCTCCTGTGCAGAAGACCCCTCCGGCATTTGAAGGATGCGGATACCTGCGTTTTCCCGGTCATAGCTGCTCACAATCCCGATACCCGTGTAACCGCTGTCCGCCCCGGAAAGACGCGCCTGCGCTTCTTCTTTTGTCAAGTAATATGAAGAGTAATCGCCCAAAGCGCCAATATATCCATCCGAAATCCCTTCGAGCAGTGTTTTTTCATCATACTCCCCAATAAAAAACTCATCAATATAGGCGCAAATCTCTGAAATTTTGGAAAATGCCGCCTCACGCGCAGAAAGATTCTGAATGCGGTCGCTGAAAACATGCCAGACGAGCACATATGTAACGTTGAACGTAAGGATTACGGCCAAAACCAGTACGCCGATCATAAATCCAACGTTGACTTTTTTTTTCATGTGTCACACCAAAGATGTTAATAATTATGCAGAGACATAGCCCCAGGGGCTGACATAGGAACCGTTAACCAGAACACTGAAATGCAGATGGTTGCCGGTAGAATTGCCGGTCGAGCCGACATAACCGATCGTATCGCCTGCATTAACATAATCCCCTTCGCTGACAGCGAAGCTGGTCATATGTGCATACAGGGTTTGAATCCCGCCGCCATGACTAATGATAATGCGCCAGCCATATGCATTATTCCATCCGGCAGAAACCACAGTACCTGCGCCTGCCGCAACAATAGACGTACCCTTCGGCGCAGAAATATCAATTCCCGTATGCTGGCCGTATACCCCGGTCACCGGGTTTGTGCGCATTTTGTAGTCCGAAGTGATATTGTAGTGTCCGGGAAGCGGCCATTTCATGGAACCAGTTGCCACAGTGGAAACATTTTCCTTCTGTGCTTTGGCCGCAGCGGCAGCTTCTTCCGCAGCAATCTTAGCTGAAAGTGCCTGGATCTCTTTATCTACCGCATTTTCATCTGCAGTAATCTTGTCAATTTCCTCCTGCGTAAATTCTGCCTTGGTACGCAGCTCAATAAGCAGGTCGCCAAGCTCACGCTCCTGAACCTTAAGCTCCTCACTGTAAAGCTCGTATTCTTCTTTCTGATCCTCCTGTTCTGCCTTATCCGCTTCCAGATCTGCCTTCAGCGTCTCAATATATGTGATTGTCTCAGTCAAATCGTCAATCAGCTCGTTGTCATGGCTGGCGATCCGGTTTAAAGCTTCAATCCGAGACAGAGCTTCTGTCAGGCTGGAGGAACTGAGGATCAGCTCGAGGTCGCTGATACCATTACTTTCATATTGCGCACGCAGCCGTTTCTTAAACGTTTCATACTGTGCTTCCTTTGTAAGCTCGACTGCGGCAATTTCCTCTTCTTTGGTCTGGATGTTGCCTTCAAGCATTTCAATGATTTCTTCTGTGATATGTATTTGATCGTAGATCAGGGAGACTTCCTGCTCAATCGCGTACTTCCTGTCCAGAAGCGCATTCATTTCATCGTTTATTCCCGCAAGCTCCGCTTCCTTATCCTTGCGCTGTTTCGTAATATCGGCACGCTTATCTTTCAGGGCGCCAAGCTCCGATTTATCGCTTGCTGAAGCGTCCAATAAAAGGGCAAACAAAGAAAATAACATTAAAAATGCCAAAAATCCCGCCAAAACGCTGCATAAGACTTTTCTTTTTGTATTCATCGCTGTGTCTCCTTAATCCATGCAAAAAGCAAAAACGACCTGTGTATCTAGAAAACCTGTCCGTCACTCACACCTTCAGGAACTTACGGGTGCTGAAGGTGCTGCCAAGAACGCCAAACAGGAATGCAAACGCCGCAAAACCGCCCAGGAAATAATACTGCACATCTGCAAAAGAAACAATAGAAATCTGTTCAATTGCAGACAGGCCGTTTTGCATGAGAAAATGATAAATCAGCCACTCAAGCCCAAAAGCCGCCCCTGCGGAAAACAGACTTAAAAGCAGGCTCTCAATCATGAACGGCGCCTGAATAAACCAGTTTGTAGCGCCGATCATCTTCATAATAGCGATTTCCTCGCGGCGGTCAAAGGTAGTCAGTTTGATGGTATTGGCAATAATAAAAATTGCAACTGCGCCAAGCAGAAGCATAAACACAGCCGACGCCGTTCCAAGTACGTCGCGGATCCGTGTCAACGTCTCTACCGATGCGGTTGAAGATATGATCGTGGCAACGCCAGGTATTTTTTCAATTTCCGCGATCGTTTCATTATACTGGTCCAGATCTATCACCCAAATATGATAGCTGTGCCGCAACGGGTTATCATACTCCAGCCCGTCAAGCAGCCAGGAATCATATTCAAACCCACTTTTTAGTTCCTCAAGCGCTTGGGTATTCGAAATGAACTCAAGCCGCGCCACATTGTTTACCGCAAAAATCCTGTCTTCCAATGCACGTGCCTGCTCTTCGCTGTAGCTTTCGTCGATATAGGCACGGATATCGCCCATTTCACTCATGTCGTCTATTGTCGCATTAATACTCAGCACAACCAGCAGGATCGTCCCGGTGAGAACCAGGCAGGTAATCATCACGCTGACAGAGGCGAAGCTCATAAACCCATGCGTAAAAATCCCCTTAAACCCTTCCCGGAAATAGTATGCAATATTATGTCTGTTCATATTGGAAATACCCACCTTGCTGATCGCTGATAATTAAGCCGCCGTCAATTGCGACAACACGCTTGTCAAACTGGTCCACCAATTCCTTTTCATGGGTAACTACGATAACGGTGGTACCCAGGTCATTGATACGCTCCAAAAGCGTCATGATTTCCAAAGAACGGTCCGGATCCAAGTTTCCCGTCGGTTCATCTGCAATAATGGTCTGCGGATTGTTGACCAACGCCCGCGCAATGCTGACACGCTGCTGTTCGCCGCCGGATAGCTCTGTGGGCTTACGCCTAGCCTTATGGAGAATACCGACCAGATCCAGCACATAGCTGACCCGCCGCTTGATCTCCTTTGGGGACTTGCCGGCTATACGCATGGCAAACGCCACATTTTCATACACGGATTTCCGCTCGATCAACCGGAAATCCTGAAAGACTACACCGAGCGTGCGCCGCAGTTTCGGCACATCGCGCGGCTTGAGCTTAGATGTGTTCATACCATTGACCATCACCTTGCCCGAGGAAGGGCGCAGCTCCGCGGTCAAGAGCTTAGACAGTGTCGATTTGCCGGAACCGGAGGGACCGACAATGAACACAAACTCGCCGTCATCGACACGCAGATCCACCCCTTTGAGCGCATGGATGCCCGTCGAATAATCATGATAAACGTCTGTTAGCTGAATCATATGGGTTCTGGGAATCCTCCTTGGGGAATTAGTCCTTTACCTCACGGGAATCAAGGTATTTGCGCACCATAAGCGCGACCTTAAAGATAATCGCATGATCGAATTCCCGCAAATCCAGGCCGGTGATTTTCTTAATCTTCTCCAGTCGGTACACCAGCGTATTGCGGTGAACAAAAAGCTTACGTGAAGTTTCAGAGACATTGAGGCTGTTTTCAAAGAATTTCTGGATCGTAAAGAGCGTTTCATGGTCGAGCGCACTGATCGAACCCTTCCGAAATACCTCTGCAAGGAACTGCTCGCAAAGCGTAGATGGAAGCTGATAGATCAAACGGCCGATCCCAAGGTTTTCGAAACTTAAAATACTCTTTTCCGTATCAAATACCTGGCCGACCTCAATTGCCAGCTGTGCTTCCTTAAACGAAGAAACAATATCCTTCAGCTGCATGGCAACCGTGCCGATACCGATGGTAGACTTCATCATCAGTTCTGTATTGATGGTATCCTCGATGCTGTGCGCGATCTTCATAAGATCTTTAAGCTCAACATTCGGCTTGACCTCTTTAACCAGCACCAAATCCTTTTCGTTAATGCCAATAACAAAATCGCGCTGCTTATCAGGGAACAGGCTGGAAACAACATCGATCGCAGAGGTATCGGTCGCATCCGCAAAGCTGATGAGGAAAACCACACGCGGCACATCGCTCCCGAAATGCAGTTCAGTGGATTTGATATAAATATCGCCCGGGAGGATATTATCCAGGATGATATTTTTGATAAACGTGGCCTTATCATGTTTTTCATTGTACATGGTGCGTACACTGCCAAGTGCAATGGCCGCCATTGCACACAGCATTTCTGCAGTCTTGTCTTCACCTTCAACAAATACTGCAAACTCATAATGCGCGCCGGATGCCGGTAAGGCCTGATAAACATAACCGCTATGGATCGTCACACCGGATCCGGAATTCAGATCCAAGGTCTCGTCTTCACGTTCCGAACCGATCATGCTCAACTCCGTACAGGCTACAACAACGCCAGCGGAGTCCATAATCCCGATGATGCGGTCGGTGATGTCCTTCATCTGCAGAATGATGCCCTGAAATAAACGTCCGGTCATAATACAACCCCTCATCTTCTCATAGATATATATATTGTAACTGATTTGTCATTATTTTTCAATAGTTTTTTACTCATTTTCATAATTTTGTATTTGACATCCCCTGTAAGGAAAAACAGAAGCATCTGTAACCCATATTTTTTCCTGACAGAGGGAATGATCCCAACTGTCGTTTTTCAAAAAATACCGGATACCTTTATTTTCAAAAGACCTGAACAGAGCAGGAAAATACAAAACCATAGAGATATTGTAACACAGTGTATGAAAAAAAACCAGCATGGCAGGAATTGTCATGCTGGTTTTTTTCATTAAATTTTTAGGCTCTTAAACTCAGTTCAAAATCGTACGTTCCGTTGCCGGGTCAAAGATATGGATCTTATTCGGATCGAGGCAGATCTTGATATCGTCTCCGTTACGGGCAGTAGAATCCGCAGAAACACGCGCAATGAAGTTCTTGCCTTCAACCAAGAGGTAGAGATAAGTTTCATTACCCATCATTTCAATAACTTCAACGTGTGCGTCCATCGTCGTGTTCTTAAACTTGCCCAGATTAATATCATCATCAAACAGGGATTCCGGACGGATACCCATCAGGACTTCCTTGCCCATGTACTCCATCAGTTCAGGACGGCGGCCCTTAGCATCCTCCATCATTACGGTGGTTTCGCCAAACTTTAATCCGGTATGCCCACCGACTTCTACGACAGTAGCCGGAATAATATTCATCTGCGGGGAGCCGATGAAAGTAGCAACAAAGAGATTGTTCGGATGCTCATACAGTTCCTGCGGTGCAGCAACCTGCTGGACAAAGCCGTCACGCATAACAACAATGCGGGTACCCATCGTCATAGCTTCAATCTGGTCATGGGTAACATAGATGAATGTCGTAGCCAAACGCTGATGAAGCTTGGTCAGTTCGGTACGCATCTGGGCACGGAGCTTCGCATCCAGGTTGGAAAGCGGTTCGTCGAGAAGGAATACCTTTGGGTTACGGACGATTGCACGGCCGAGGGCGACGCGCTGACGCTGACCGCCGGACAGAGCGGCCGGCTTACGGTCGAGCAGGTGCGTAATGTCCAGGATACGGGCAGCTTCTTCTACGCGCTGTTTGATCTCCGGCTTCGGAAGCTTACGAAGCTTCAGGCCGAACGCCATGTTATTAAACACAGTCATATGCGGATACAGTGCATAGTTCTGGAACACCATCGCGATATCTCTGTCCTTCGGGGCGAGGTCATTGACGAGCTTATTATCTATGTAAAGTTCGCCTTCGGTAATTTCCTCAAGGCCTGCGATCATACGCAGCGTCGTGGACTTACCACAACCGGAAGGGCCGACGAGGATAATAAATTCCTTATCTTCAATATCAAGAGTAAAATCAGAAACCGCCGTTACGCCGCCGGCATATCTTTTAAATATACCTTTCAGGGTTACACTAGACATGTTGTACCTCCGTTAATTAATTATGGGAATATTATAACAGAAAAAAAAAGCGGAGTATACTGATTAATATAACAAACTTTTTTCGCCGATTTGTACAAACTGTCCATAAATCCCGGTTTGTCAAGGCCTGGAATAAATATTTAAAAAATTTATATTTCCTTCGCCGGACGCCGGTATTATCCATTTGCCGCACAGCTCAGGGCAGACAGCTCGTCCGCCCTGAGTTCCCGCACAGCGCCCTCTTCAAGACCGGGGTCGAGCGACAGGGGGCCGATCGCCAAACGTTTTAAATAATATACTTTTCCGCCTACAGCCCAAAGCATGCGCTTAACCTGATGATATTTTCCCTCCTGTACCGTGACATAGGCTTCACCCTCTGCACATAATTCCAGCTTTGCCGGACGGCAATGTTCCCCGCCGTCGATCAGCATGCCGCACGCAAACATTTCCTGCGCATTTTTATTCAGCGTGCCTTCGTAGCGGACGTAGTAGAGCTTATTTATGTGATGGCGCGGCGACATAATCCGGTGCGCGAAATCCCCGTCGTTGGTTAAAAGCAGCAGGCCGTAGCTGTCACGGTCGAGCCGGCCAGCCGGAAACAGCCCCTGTGCCTTCTGCTGTGGCGCAAGCAAATCCATTACTGTTTTTTTCTCCCGGTCCTCCGTAGCGCTGAGATAACCGGCAGGCTTATTCATCATATAGTAAAAGCGGCTCTTCAGGATAACCGGACGCCCGCAGAAGGCTGCCGGGGTTCCCTCCTCATATTTTTCACCGGGGTCGCGGCAAAGCATACCATCCACCCAGATCTCGCCGCGGCGCACAAGTTCCTTAACTTCTCTGCGGGAAGCAAGTCCCATAGCAGAAATCAATTTATCCAGCCTTTCCATTTCCCCACCCGCCTAAACAAGGGCGCGCCGTTTCCATACGCCGCGCCCTCATGTTTTTTATCTTTATTTTATCAAATCCAAGCGTGCAGTGCAAGCATCCTTATGGGGCCATAAGGCCATGCATAAAACCTTCAAGCTTTGATGAGCAGACATCCGCGCCGATGACACGGTTTTTGTAAATGAGCAGGTTTGCGTAAACCTTATCCTCCTGCCCCTGGTAATTAAGCACTTCATATGTATAACGCCGTACGGTTTTCCCTTTGTACTTTTTCAGATTCAGACCCTGGGACTGCTGCAGCACATTATACTCCTCATAAATTTCCCCGAATTCCTCCGGAATTACCACCTCTTCAATGCTGACCGGCTGTTCGGAGATTTCCCAGCCAAAGGCATTCAAAAAGGTGATACGCGCGGCGTTATCCTTAATGTTTTTAAAAGACACGTCAACTTCGGCCGCTGTTGTGACCGTATCCGTACCACCCGCCCTGCAGAATGATACAATGAGGATGATGGCCGCGATGAGGACAAAAAACCCGATCAGCACCGCCGCGGCTTTTGCTTTTGTCAACTTTGCCGTTACAATAAACATATACTACCTCCGTCCCGCCAACTGCGGCGATTAATACACAAGTAGTGTATGTTACCCTCGCCTACCTTAGAACCACATATACATAACAAAAGAAAACGCAAACGGTTCCAACGCCCTTAAACCGGCGATTTGGAAAAATAAAATTAAAAAGGCGCAGACTTTTTAAGAAGTCTGCGCCTTTATCCTTATATACAGGAGAGCTTAGTCGTCGTCGTCAACCATATTGGCCTTGGCTTCTTCGATTACCTTGGCCTGTACCATCGGCGGCGTCTCTTCATAACGCTCAAACTTGAGTTCGAAGCTCCCGCGTCCCTGCGTGATCGAACGCAGGTCGATAGCGTAGGTACTCATCTCCGCCATCGGGACTTCCGCCTCAACAGTAGTCTGACCATTGCCTGCCGGGTTCATACCCATAACACGACCGCGGCGCTTATTGAGGTCAGAAATGATATCACCCATATTGCTGTCCGGAACATAGACTTTCAGGGAACCGATCGGCTCAAGGATAACCGGGTTTGCCTGCGGCATACCGGCCTTAAAAGCAAGGCGGGCGGCCATCTTGAAGGAAAGTTCGTTGGAGTCGACGTCATGATAAGAGCCGTCAACCAGTGTTGCTTTCAAATTCACGACCGGATAGCCTGCCAAAACGCCATGATCCATGCAATCACGCAGGCCTTTTTCAACTGCCGGGAAAAAGTTCTTCGGGACAGAGCCGCCAAAGACATTCTCAGCAAAGACCATCTCATAGCTTTCATCCGGCTCAAATTCGATCCAGACATCGCCGTATTGGCCATGGCCGCCGGACTGCTTCTTATGCTTACCCTGGACTCTGACCTTTTTGCGGATCTTCTCCCGATACGCCACCTTCGGGTCGGAAAGCACAACATCCACGCCGAATTTGCTCTTCAGCTTCGAGCACAGGACATCGATATGCATATCGCCTGCGCCGGAGATGATATATTCATGCGTCTCAGGATCGATACCTGCAGTAAAGGTTTGATCTTCGTCCTTCAGGCGGGTCAGGCCAGTAGCGATTTTCTCTTCGCCGCCCTTAGAAATCGGCGTTATCGCACGGGAATAACAGGGTTCGTCAAACACAATCTTTTCCAGCTCGACAACTTTTCCGGCTGCACACAGCGTATCGTTTGTTTTTGTATCCGCAAGCTTTGAAACTGCGCCAATATCGCCGAGGCCGATCTCTTCGACTTCCGTATTTTTCTTACCCTTTACAACATAAATATGCCCAATCTTTTCATTCTCACCAGTACGGGCATTAACCAGCGTCATATCGGCAGTCACCTTGCCAGATACAACCTTAAAATAAGAGAAGCGGCCGTACTGGTCTGTAACCGTCTTGAATACAAAAGCCGTTGCCGGGCCATTAGGATCCGCAGCTACTTCCACTGTATCGCCGGCAGCATTGACGCCCTTCTCAGCGCCACGGCCAAGTGGGGACGGCGTATAATGGATAATCGCATCCAAGAGCGGAAGCGTACCAAATCCAGTCATATAACTGCCGCAAACAATGGGGGCGAGGGCGCAGGATGCGACGCCGTTTTTGATGCCGCTGATATACTCTTCCTCAGTAAATTCCTCTTCCGCGAAGAATTTCTCCATCAATTCGTCGTCGGTTTCCGCAATTGCCTCGGTCAGTTCCATGCGGAAGGTTTCTACCTCATCGGCAAGATCCGCCGGCACAGCGATCTCCTTATACGCCTTGCCGTCAAAAGCATACGCCTTGTTCAGCGCAATATTGACATAGCCGGTCGGCGTAGTGCCATCCATGATCGGCAGATATACCGGGCATACAGACGTACCGAAAGCGGCACGCAGCGCTTCTGCCGTCTTAGCAAAATCCGCATGTTCCTCATCAAGCTTGGATATGTAGAACATACGCGGACGGTTGGTTTCATTGACATATTTCCAGGCTTTTTCCGTGCCGACTTCAACGCCGTTTTTGGCAGTAGCGAAAATAACGCCGGTATCTGCAACGCGAAGCGCCTGCTTCACCTCGCCAACGAAGTCAAAAAAGCCGGGGGTATCAATTACATTAATCTTATAGCCGGAGTATTCGACCGGAGCCAGAGCGGAGGAAATAGAAAACTGGCGTTTGATCTCTTCCGGATCAGAATCGCAAACCGTATTCCCATCCGTCACTTTACCAAGACGGTCGGTTCCCTTGGTCAGATAGAGCGCGCTTTCAGCAAGAGAGGTCTTGCCGTCGCCGCCATGACCAAGCAGGCAAACATTTCTGATTTTGTCTGCAGTATAGCTCATTTGTTTCTCTCCTTTAATATTGTCTAAGATAAACGATTTATCATTCACGCTTTGTCCAGTATAACAGATTTTCTTCGTCCAATCAAGCAAAACTTTATAGGAAATTGCCCAACCATCCTTAAAAATCAAAAATTTTTCATAGCCCAGCGCCTTTGCGGGAACGCCGCTGCTGCGTCGGCTAAAGGATAAGCCCGATCGGGCAGTGGTCGCTGCCCTCTACCTCCGGAAAGATTACACTGTCACGCACCTTAGGCATCAGCCTTTCGGATACGAGGAAATAATCGATCCTCCATCCGATATTCCTCTGCCGTGCAGCGGCCCGATAGGACCACCAGGTATACGCATCCGTTTTATCCGGATATAGGCGCCGGAAGGTATCGGCAAACCCTGAATCCAGCAGCGCGCCGATTTTTTCCCGCTCCTCATACGTAAAACCCGCGTTCCCGATATTGGTTTTCGGGTTTTTCAGGTCGATTTCCCGGTGGGCAACATTCATATCCCCACAGACAACAACCGGTTTGCAAGCATCAAGCCCAAGAAGGTATTCGCGGAACGTATCTTCCCACTCCATACGGTAATCAAGTCTCGTCAGCTCATGCTGGGCATTCGGGGTATAAACATCTACCATATAAAAGTCCGGATATTCAAGGGTAATCGTCCTTCCTTCTGAATCATGCGGGGAAAGGCCAATGCCATAACGGCAGGAAAGCGGCTCGGTTTTGGTGAAAACCGCAGTCCCAGAATAGCCTTTTTTTTCTGCACTGAAAAAAAACTGGCGATAGCCGGGCATCTCCAATTCAATCTGCCCGGGCTGGAGCTTAGTTTCCTGAATGCAGAAAATATCTGCATCCTGAGCTTGGAAAAATTCCAAAAAGCCCTTCTTTACACAGGCACGCAGGCCGTTTACGTTCCAGGATATCAGTCTCATTACGCTATCTCCTGTTGGCGCCAAAAGCGGAAAGCAACGTCGGCACAAAGAACAGCAGCAGATAATAAAAGATATTTGCCGGTGTGACAACTGTATAGGACTGCATAAATAACAGATAGAAAATCAGCGGCACGCCCAGGCAGACCGACAGATAGCCGAATACCGTATTGAGCTTGATCGCGCTTTTTACACGTTTGCCGCAGGATACCGCCTCGCCATAGCTGTGAAGGTTGTTTACAGCCGCAACCGCGCAATCGTCATCCATTTCACTATCGCGAATTGCAGAATATGCAATCCGCTGCTCGAGATCCGGATAGTCAAAATGATCCGGATTCACTTTAAAGCGGCTTTCGATCAGCTGCGGGGTCATATTGAAATCCCGCACTGCCATAACAGGTGTGATTTTATGCCTAATCATGAAATTCAGGGAACGGCGGACGGACGGCTGAATATCATACTTAATTGAAAAAATCCCGGCGAACTGCATGTTAATCGCAACTAACACGCCATTTTTCAAGTTAATCCCCTCCGGCACCTTAACCGCCATGCGGAGGATAAAATTCGCTGTGCCGACAAGCACCTTTTCCCCGTTGACATAGGCGCCCATTCCTCCGGTTTCATAAAACTCAAACCCCTCAACTGCTGGAAGGTTCATTGGCTGGCCGGGAAGGCTTGCAGCAAAGGAATTATACAAGCGGCTGCCGGAAGCCTTCAGGACACTAAGGGTACACAGGTTTACTTTTTCCTTGGTAAACCCGGAAAAAACCTTGACGCCGTTGACCGTAATCATCTTAGTCGGGAAAATATCCGTTTCTCCCAGGATCGCAGATTCCGTATCTGCAATATCGTCTATCCCCTTTGCGCCCATCAGCGCGACGCCAATATGGGAAAGCTTATTGCTGACCGCGGCGAACGGAACTACCTGGGACAGGATGATCCCAGCCGGCGCCGCAATACAAAGCAATGTACTCCAATGCCAGAGGAAATAAGCGGCATGTCCGGTCCCCACCGAAGAGATCAGCGCAAACAGAAGCGTAACGATCAGGGCAATTGGCGCAAAATAGCGCATCAGCCCTTCGCCCGGGTCCTCCTCCAGGATTGATTCCATAAACTCCGGCTTCAAACGCGCAGGCTCCGTTTTATAAACGGTTTTTACACTTCCCGTATTGTCCCGCATACCCTTTATGGCACAGTAGCTTCCCTCTGCACGGGATGCGGCACGGCAGCAGCCGCGTATGGATTTATAACGCTGCCTGCGGGCAAACAGCCCTACAAACAACCCAAACATCGCGCAGGGCACACAGGGAAGGTAGCCGCCCCATTTCGGGAAAAGGATGATGCTTATCGTATAAAAGAGCGTCAGGATGGAAGAAAGCGACAAAAGCGTTTCCGCCTTAAAATCAAACTTAAACAGCGAACGGAGGCCATCGGCAACAAAACTGCGTGCAACAAACATGGCGGCGCATTGGAAAAGTACAAGTACAAGCAGCGTAATATACGGCCGTTGGGAATAAGTCAAAAAGCCCGGAAGCCAGAGCTTATAGGTCGGCGCTGTCGTCAGATACCAGGACAGAACCGTCAGAACCAGCACCGCGGCGCCGCACCAGGAATAATAGCCGACTGCACGCTTTGCCTTAACCGCGGCTTCATCCGGACGCAGGTTCCGGAAGGCGCGCAGGTCCGGACTGATGCGGTTGTTGCGGGAACTGACACGGGAAAGTTCCGTTTCCTGCGCCGCCTGCGCAGGCCTTTCCTCTCCGTTCTGGGGCTTCTGTATGCTTTCGTCCTGCCCCGGGATTGTCGGGATAGTTCGAGACGGGTGTGGGAGCCTGGTCGTTTTTTCGCCAATGCCGCCTTTTTTTTCATCCATAGCCGCATCTACGGAAGAGGCGATTTCATCCTGGAGCGCATTGCTTTTCTCATATGCACGCTTCAGTTCTTCCCGGCGGCGGGCAAGCTCCGCTTCCTTCTGCACGCGGGCGAGCTCGGCCGCATCCATTCCCTCCGCAGCCACGCCGATTGGTTCCCCGGTATGCGCATCATAAATTTCACGGGCCGGTTCCTCTCCCTCAGGCAGCTCCGGCAAGGCATCCTCCTGCTTCTCCAGGACGGCATCCGTATCCGCCGGCGTAGATATGTCCTCCGCACTGAATTCCGCCAGTATATCATCCAAAGATAAGCGGTCTGCGGAAAGTTCCTCCGGATCTTCACCTAAAAGCATCCGGATTTCGTCGAGATCATCAGATTTTGGCATATTATTTTTATTTTCCTGCATTCTTTGTCACCATCTTTCTAATTCCCGGCGCTGCGCTGCCGCATTGCTTCAAACAGGACAACAGCTGCGGCATTCGACGCATTAAGCGAAGCGATCTTTCCTTTCATCGGGATTGAAAGCACGAAATCGCAGCTTTCTTCAACGAGCCGTCCCATCCCCTCGCCTTCCGAACCTACGACAAACGCAGCCGGACCGCGCAAATCCGTTTCATACAGGCCGGCGCTCGCTTTATCGGAAGTCCCGTAAATCCAGATCCCATTTTCCTTCAGCTTCGCAATGGCATTGCTCAAATTGCTCACGCGCGCTACCGACACATATTCCAGCGCCCCGGCAGCGGCTTTTGCCACCACGGCAGTCAGAGCGACGCTGCGCCTGCGGGGAATAATCACTCCGTTTGCACCGACGGCGCCGGCGGTACGGATAATCGCACCCAGATTATGCGGATCGGTAATCCCGTCACAAATAACAAACAGTGCCGGCGTATCCGCAGCCCCGGCTTTTTGCAGCAAATCGTCAAAATCCGCATACGCATGCGCCGCCGCCGCCGCAATGATCCCCTGATGTACGCCGGTGACGCTCAGCGCATCCAATTTGGCCCGCTCACAGTCCACCACAACTACGCCCGCTTTTTTTGCTTTAGACACAATCTCACGGAAAGCGCCGTCCCTTGCAGAGCGCAGCACATAAATCTTATCGATCGTCCGGCCTGCACGAAGCGCCTCAAGCACTGCGTTGCGGCCTTCAATCAGGCCTTCGCCGCACGCAGATTCCGGGTTCCTCCGTTTTTCTATTTGCATGGTTCAAATTCCCAACCAAAAATTATATTTAACTACAATTATAGTAGTCTATTATGTATATTATCACATTCCCATCTTATTGGCAATGCTAAAGTTTAAAAAAACTCCGGTTTCTCCCTGTTTCCCTATTTTCCCATTTTTTCCCACGCTCACATCCCGGCTGCGTGCTACAGGGCTTGCGGAAACTGGAAAAATTGAAAATATGCTTGAAATCAAATTCACGGCATGGTATGATACAGACAGCAAAGTTTTCCCCCAATTTTTATCGAAAAAGGAGCCTTACTATGGGAAATAAAGCCGTTTTTATGACTGACCTCAAGAAAATGGAAACCCGCGAGATCCCAATGCCGCAGGCAAAGAACGATCAGGTTGTGATCAAACTCGAATATGTCGGTATTTGCGGCTCCGACGTGCATTATCTGGAAAATGGCCGTATCGGCGACTTTGTTGTCGACGGCGATTTTATTCTTGGTCATGAATGTGCCGGCACCATCACGGAGATTGGAGCCGGCGTGAAAAATCTGAAGGTCGGTGACCGTGTCTGCCTCGAGCCGGGTTTTGGATGCGGCAAGTGCGATTACTGCAAGTCCGGCCATTATAATCTGTGCAAGGAAATGCAGTTCCTTGCGACCCCGCCGGTTCAGGGCTGCCTGTCCAATTACATCGCTTTCCCCGCCGATATGTGCTTTAAACTTCCAGACAACATCTCCACCAAGGAAGGCGCGCTGATCGAGCCGCTTGCAATCGGTATGTATGCCGCTACCCGTGCGGAAGTCACCGTCGGCAGCTCTGTTGTCATCCTTGGGGCGGGCTGCATCGGGCTCGTCACGCTGCTGGCCTGCAAGGCCTTCGGCGCTTCCGATATCACTGTCTGCGACGTCATCCCTTCCCGCCTTGAAGTTGCAAAAAAGCTTGGCGCAACAAGGGTAGTCAACGGCCGTGAAGAAAATGTCGTCGATGTCATCTATAAGCTCACCGAAGGCCGCGGCGTCGATAAAGTACTTGAAACGGCCGGCAATAAGTTCACAACACAGCAAACAGCCGATCTGGTCCGGCCGGGCGGCGTAGTCGTACTCGTCGGCATGGCGCCGGATGATATGATCCCCTATAACTTTGTCAAAATGATCTCCAAGGAGGCCGACATCCGCACGATTTTCCGTTATGTCAATATGTATCCGAAAGCAATCCAGGCGGTTGCCAGCGGCGCGATTGATATTTCTGGCATTGTAACACACGAGTTCGACTTCGACCACACCTATGAAGGTTTCATGGAAGTCATCGCCAATCCAAAAGATGTTGTCAAAGCTGTTATCAAATTCTAATCCGATATAAACCAGAAAATCCCGGCTCAGACGAGCCGGGATTTTTTATCTGTTTTTGTCTTTGATGCGGGCGGACGATTATAAAGCGATGCCGTGCTCCCGTTCATAAGAAACCAGCTTATGTACGCGCAGGTCAAAATCCAGCATGATGCACGGCTCACCCTTATAGGCCGCGCCCTTATAGGCATACTGCGGCTCATAGGCAAGCTGCGCCCGCAGGATAACATCCTCGTCCGCTTCACCGGGCAGCGACCACTTTCCCGGTACCAGCCAGCGGTCGAAGTATCCTCTTTCCGGATCAAAATCCTCCTCCACTGTGCCGCTCCAGTCCTGAATCCGTCCCTCCATCGGAACCGTCTTCGGCGAGCCGTAAGCCTCGCTGAGCGCAGCGGAAATATCCTGCAAAAGCGCATGGCAGTCCTCCCCGCTCATCTCCTGCGTACCCAGGATATAGCGGAAGCCATACATAAAACCATCGTTTGCAGAAAAAAGCAGCTCAACGGTAAACGCGTATCCGCAGATTTCCGCCTTCTGGTGCAAAAGATCCACCCGCCAGGGATCCGGCGTTTCATAGTCGGATGCCGACAGCGAAAGCGCCTGCAAAACCTTGTCCCTCGGCTGCGTCAGCTTATCGAAAAACACAGGCTGGAAGGGCGCAGACTGCTGCGCCTTATTTGTTTCCGCACACGCGCTGCAAAAGGCAAAAAGCAACGCGCACAGCACAAACAGCGCAATTTTTTTTCGATGTTTCATATCTCGATATTTCATAAGCAAATTTTATGCACGTTTAGCTATGCTGTTGAATTGTAACCGTATACAACTCACTTTCTACTCCGTTTACAGTTGTCTTAAATCCAAGGTACTGTCCATTCGGGTTTCCTGCCAAAGAATCAATAGCGCGTGTAGGCGATAAAGGATTATAGTTGCGGTATGTAGTCCCTACGCTTGGATTATTAACCGACTTTTCAATTGTGTGCGTAATATTAGCATTTAGATTATCAAAATCCGGATAAGAATACAACCCTCCGCTGCAATAATACCCCACTAAAATATGGCTGACATTTATGCTTGTATCATATTTTTCATAATTCCATTCTACTTGGACAGGTCTTTTATACCCATTATCGTATACAAACCAAGTGGCAGTCGCATGAATTACAAATCGGTCATCCCATGAAGCAAATGGAAAATCATAGCTGAACGTCTTTTCTATCGCCATTCTTGTTGAACCATCTGAATTGTCTTGTACCTTTTTCATTGAAGCAAAGTATTCACTCGTCAACAAACCATTATTTATTTGCGTCAAACATAATGCATATCCACTTTCCCCGCTTTCAGCAGTCACCTCCACAAGCTTCATACGGGCACTTTCCGACACCATGACACCACGCGCTTCAAAAAAATTTTTAGCGGCAGCTGATACCGGAACACTAATCTTTGTTTTATCAACAGCAGCGCAGTTTGCAGCCAGCGCAAACAGGAAGCAAATCGCCAAAATACATGTGCAAAGTGAATTCATTCTTCTTTTCATAACAAACTCCCTTCCGTT
Source organism: uncultured Eubacteriales bacterium (assembly GCA_934546935.1). Classification (GTDB taxonomy): domain Bacteria; phylum Bacillota; class Clostridia; order Oscillospirales; family QAMX01; genus CALWJF01. The sequence goes on along the minus strand of CAKTEH010000007.1, from coordinate 107,490 downwards.
TCCATATGTTTACATCCTTCCGCAACGCAAAACATTGGACTGCTCACCGCCTTTCTTTTTTCCTGCTTTTATTCTAACACAGCCAAATTTTTTGTCAATATTTCCTTGTTTTTTTAAATATATTTGTGTTATTTTTACATATTTCGAAATCTGCTTCGTTTAAAACGCTTTGCAGCCGGTTTGCCGGGCCGGAGAAGCTTCACGCTTTCCCGCCGGCGCCGCCTTGCGCCGGCAGGCATCTTCCTATATAATAAAGATATCTTACAAGCCGGACGGAGAAAAGTTATGAACATTAATCACTACATTGCTTTTCTGAAAATTGCAGAGCTTTCCAGCCTGACGCGGGCTGCGCAGGAGCTTGGATACACACAGTCGGCCATGACGCATATTATAAACCGTATGGAAGAAGAATTTGGATTCTCGCTTTTTATACGCGGCCGCAGGGGGGCGAGGCTGACTGACGAAGGAGAGCTGATCTATCCTGCGATCCGCGCAATTGTCGAGGCCGACGAACAGCTGCACAGTCTGGTGGTGCGCATCCATGGGCTGGAAAGCGGTACCGTGCGCATCGCCACGTTTTCAAGTGTCGCCGTGCATTGGCTTCCGGATATGATAAAAACCTTTCGGCAGGCACACCCACATATTGATTTCAAGCTTCTTGATGGGGACTATCATGATGTCGAAACCTGGCTTGCTTCAGGCGCGGTGGATCTCGGTTTTGTCACGCTGCCCTGCACACTTGACTGTGAGACGATCCCACTTATCCGGGACCCACTTCTAGCTGTAATTCCTAAAAATCACCGTCTTGCTGACGCCGGCGCCTTCCCTGTCGAAGAATTTGCGCACGAGGATTTTATCAGTCTTCTGCAAAGCTCCGATCACGATCTGCGAAGAACTCTGGAAGCCGCCGGTGTGCAGCCGAATATCAAATTTACAACCAAAGACGACTATGCCATTATTGCCATGGTGGAAAATGGTCTAGGCGTCAGCATCATGCCGCAGCTTCTGCTGCGCGGACACACAGAAAACGTGCGCATTCTCCCGCTTGTCCCGGAGGCCAGCCGCTGCATTGCATTGGCAATACCAAAAAATGAATCTGCAAGCCCTGCAGCTCGCAGTTTTGGTCGGCATGTTACAGCATGGGTAGGCGAAAGATATCAAAAACATCCGGATTTGTTGTGAAATATTGTGCATTTTGTTCTTTACAAATCTTTCAAAAACCAGTATGATTAGTTTAAATCATGTCCTAATTTGAAATTCTTGTTTTTGATTAATTCATTTTTGTCCAAGAAAGGTTTGAATACAATGGATTTCCTTCGTTCTGACAAATTACAAAACGTGCATTCCGACATCCGTGGTCCCGTCTTTTCTGAAGCCATGAAGATGCGTGCTTCCGGTATCGACGTGCTGCGGCTCAACAGTGGGAACCCGCCGATTTTCGGCTTCGGCATGCCGGACAGCATCCGTCACGCCGTCATGGACAATTTTGACACTGCGCTGGGGTATTGTGACGTAAAGGGCATGCCGGATGCGCGTGAAGCAATATTGCAGTATGATATCGCCAAAGGCATGCATGATATCAGCGTTGACAATATCTTTATCGGCAATGGCGTCAGCGAGCTGGTTTCCATCGCTACAACCGCAATTTTAAACCGCGGAGATGAAGTCCTCATCCCGTCTCCCGATTACTCGCTGTGGACCAACGCCACCTGGATTGCAGGTGCCAAACCGGTGCACTATATCTGCGATGAACAGTCCCACTGGTTCCCGGATATCGCGGACATCCGCAAAAAGATCAATCCGAAAACACGCGCAATTGTCTTAATCAACCCCAATAATCCGACCGGCGTGCTGTACAGCAAGGATATCCTGGAACAGATTATCGCGGTTGCGCGTGAACATAACCTGATCATTTTCTCCGACGAAATTTATGACCGTCTGGTCATGGACGGGAAGGAGCACATCTCTACCGCCGCGCTGACCGACGACGTTTTAGTTATTACAACCAACGGCCTTTCAAAATCCCATGTTGCCTGCGGCTTCCGCTGCGGGTGGATGACTGTTACCGGCCCGAAAGGAAAATACGACGATCTGCTCGACGGTATTTTCCAGTTGTGTTCCATGCGTATCTGCGCCAACGCTATTATGCAGCTGGCCATTCCGGCAGCGCTTGCTGACCCGGACAGCACCCGGGCTATGCTTATCCCCGGCGGACGCATTTATGAGCAGCGGGAAGCAACCTGCCGGGAGCTGGAGAAAATTCCCGGGATCAGCTTTGTAAAAAACGACGCCTGCTTCTACGTGTTCCCCAAACTTGACATTAAACGTTTTCATATTACCAATGATGAACAGTTTGCAATGGACTATTTACATGCCAAACACGTTATGATTATCCCTGGCCGCGGATTCTCCTGGCCGCAGCCCGACCATTTCCGTATTGTTATGCTGCCGGATAAGGATAAAATCGCAAAGGCAATTTCTGACCTTGGCGATTTCCTTTCGACATATAAACAGGCGTAGCTTTTTTCCATACATTTTCCTCCGGCATCCCACACCAATATATCCCGCCAACCCATCTTGCGTTTTCAGAAAGAACCTGCTATGCTGTTGTCATAGCAGGTTCTTTTACGAAAGAAAGGGAAAAATGCAATATACCGATATAAATTCCGCAGCGATCGACCAATGGGTTGACGCGGGCTGGGAATGGGGAATCCCCATCGATCACGACACATTCCTGCAGGCCAGACAGGGAAAATGGAGCGTCCTGCTGACGCCTACCAAACCCGTGCCGCGGGCATGGTTCCCGGAACTGCACGGATTGCGTATATTAGGCCTGGCCAGCGGGGGCGGGCAACAGATGCCGGTTTTCACCGCAGCCGGTGCGGTATGTACCGTGCTGGATTATTCCCGGAGACAGCTCGACCGCGAGCGCGAAGTCGCCGCGCGTGAAGGGTACAGCATAAACTGCATCCGTGCAGACATGACAAAACCCCTCCCGTTCCCCGACGAGAGCTTCGATCTGATCTTCCATCCCGTTTCAAACTGCTACATTGCAGATGTGCGTCCGGTCTGGCAGGAATGTTTCCGTATCCTAAGGAAAGGAGGACGGCTGTTATGCGGGCTGGATAATAGCATTGCTTATGCATTTGATGAAAACGGGAAGCCCGAAAACCGCCTGCCTTATAATCCGATGGAAAACCCACAGATTTACTCAAAATCTCTGGAAGAAGATGGAAGCGTCCAATTCTCCCATTCTATAGAAGAACAAATCGGCGGCCAGCTGGATGCCGGATTTACACTGCGTGGGATTTACGAGGACACAAACGCCTGTGGGGTTTTCAGCAAGTTCAATATCCCGCTTTATTACGCAACCTGCGCCGTCAAATAAAAGAAATGCCTGCGGCTTTACTGAGCCACAGGCTTGTTTTTTTCCTTTTTTCCGCTATAATAAAGGTGATTGTATATTCCGGGCGGCTTTCGTAATCCGCAGCCATTTTTTATGTAACTAGAACCTGTCTTTTAGAGCCATTGCTGAATAATCCCGCATATACGATCGAAAACAGGCGGAAATTTTCGCAAGATCCGGGCAATCCCCCTGCATTTTTCTTCATCCTGCAAAATTTCATACGTCACGTTAAAATAACCGCCGGCAGCCTTGAGTTCTTCTTCTAATCCCGCCAGCACTGTGTATTCCCGGTCTAAAAGCGGGGCAAGCGGCGCAAGGCTGGGATTCAGCTGGAGCGCCCGGTCTGTAGTGTGCCGCTTAGAGAATATATTTGTGGCGAGCATGCAGACATAAATACAGTAATACCGCCAGTTGGCAATTGCATTTGCCCGTTCGTATTCCTCTTTTGTCATACGATAAAAACCGTTTTCAAGCATCCTGGCCCACTGCAAAAAAGCGTCGTTTCCGAAATACACATCATTGCTGTCATAGGGCGGCGTATGCATGAGTTCCCCCGATCTTTTCAAAGCATCCCGATATACCTGTGCAATAGGCGGCGCCGTGCACTTTTCTTCAACAAATACGAATGTATAAGGCAGGGGATCCTCCAGGGTAAAAGCAACCAGATCCGTACTCTCCTCCTCCAGCCTGTAAAAGCAGTCCCCCTCATAGCCGATTACACAGGAGATCTCACTGGTCGGCAGTTCCACATCCTGAAACACGGAATAAAACCCTTTTCCAAGTCACCGGGATCCCCCGGTCTATATAATCTTTGAGTTTTGCACCAAGCGATTCCCTGTCCTTTTGCCAGTGCGGTGCGTCAAGATAAGTAAAGTTATACCCCACAGCATCAAAAACGCGTTTTAGCAAGTCATAATCGAATTTCGATTGGGACAGGCAGGCGCTCCATTTATTCTTGTTCGCATTAAAGACCTGTACATAGCAATCCCCGGATACTGCGGAGAAAAACCAGTAGTCATAGGCTTGGTTTTCTTCCCCAATGCATTCCATCAAAAATTTCATACAGCCATTGAATACATAATTCTGGCCCTGATGCGGATATTGCAGCGGATGAACCGGCACATGATGAATAAGCGTGCGCGCCATTTCAAAGCCTCCCTGAATCTTCACATTAACCGTGAGCGGATTATAGACCTTCAATTCGGTTTTCTTCCGGAAAACGCCGGACGGCGCAATACCATGAAATCTTGAAAATGCCTTGGAAAAACTTTCCTGTGTATCATACTGATAGCACACAGCAATATCCACAATTTTCCTACTGCCCTGCATCAGCTCCTGTCCGGCCATAGTTAAGCGCCGGTTGCGGATATGCTCGCCAACCGTTATTCCTGTAATCAATCTGAATACGCGCTGAAAATTGGCACTGGACACATATACATGCGCCGCGATATCCTCTATTCGGATTTCATTAGTCAGGTTCCTTTCGATATATCCGATCGCTTCTGATAAAACCCCTACCCACTGCACAGCACCGTCTCCTTTCTGAGAAAAGTATACCATACTGTAACAGAAAAACCATGGCCTGTAATGCTCAATTTTGTCCGGTATGCAAAACGTCTGTCAGCGCCCTATCCTGAACTCCCGCAACACCATTGGTATACAATACGCCAATTCCATGCATATCGGAGCCTATTTTGCCTGACCCCCTAAATGCCAACGGCATTTTCGGATTTCTTAATAATTTCAGAAAGGCAGGAAAACCATGAAACGTTCTCAAATCAACCGGATTATCAGGGAAAGCATCGCATTTTTAAACAGACAGAATTTCCACCTTCCCCCCTTTGCCTTTTTTACGCCGCAGCAATGGGCTCAGGCGGGGCACGAGTATGACGAAATCCGCGATAATATGCTCGGCTGGGATATCACGGACTATGGTCAGGACGATTTTGAACATATCGGCCTTACTTTATTTACCATCCGCAATGGGAATTTGAAAAATCCTGCCTATACCAAGCCATATGCGGAAAAAATCCTGATTTCCCTTCCCGGCCAGGTTACGCCGGAACATTTTCATTGGAGTAAGACGGAAGACATCATCTGCCGGGGCGGCGCGAACCTGATCATGAAGCTGTACGCTTCAGATGAAAACGAGGCGCATGCGCATGGACCCGTGACAGTATCCATCGACGGACGCCGCGTGGCCCTTCCCTCGGGCACGCAGCTGGAGCTGAAACCGGGCGAGAGCATCACGCTTCCAACCGGGCTCTACCATAGTTTTTGGGCGCCGGAGGGTGGGGAACCCTGTCTTATCGGCGAGGTATCGATGGTCAATGACGACAAAACAGACAACCGTTTTTATAAAGCGCAGGGACGTTTCCCCAAAATTGAGGAAGACGAGCCGGCACACTGGCTGCTGTGCAGCGAATATCCTGCGGCTCCAGCAGATTAAATTCCAAAGTATGGAGGCAAAGATGAAACGCAAAAATTATATTTCCTGGGACGAATATTTCATGGGCGTTGCGCTTCTCGCGGCAAAGCGTTCCAAAGACCCGAACACGCAGGTCGGCGCATGTATTGTCGATCAGCGCAATATTATCCTTTCTACCGGCTACAACGGCTTCCCCTATGGCTGCTCTGACGACGAGTATCCCTGGGCCAGAGACGGGGAAGAGACAAAATATCCCTTTGTTGTACACTCCGAACTCAACGCCATTCTCAATTCCAATGGCAAATCCCTTGAGGGTGCAAAACTCTATGTTTCTCTTTTCCCCTGCAACGAATGTGCAAAAGCAATTATCCAGTCAGGAATCCGGGAAATCATATATCTGTCCGACAAATATGCCGATACTCCGGCAATCCGTGCATCCAAGCGCATGCTCGATTCCGCAGGCATTATCCGGCGGAAATTGGAAACACCAATTCAGAAAATTGAATTGGATTTTGATGTGGAATAAACAAAAGGAGGATTTTTTATGGAATACAGTTTTGACGTACCTGTCAACCGGCGCGGCACACAGTCCGTCAAGTGGAGCGTCGAAGAAAACGAGCTGCCCATGTGGATTGCCGATATGGACTTTGCCTCGCCGCCGGAAGTAATCCGTGCCGTACAGCGGCGTGCCCAGCATGGTGTATTTGGTTATTGCACAATGCCTTCCGCCTGGGGCGAAGCACTTTGCGGCTGGTGGAAGCGGCGGCACCGGTTTGCAATGGATCCCGAATCCCTGTTGTTCTGCACCGGGGTTGTCCCCGCCGTTTCCAGTATTGTGCGCAGGCTGACCTGTGCAGGGGAAAGCGTTGTGCTGCAGACGCCGGCCTACAATGCTTTCTTCCCGTCTATTACAAACAATGGCCGTCACGTTCTGGAAAATCCCCTGATCTATGAAAATGGAGAATACCGGCTGGATTTCGATGATCTTGAGCGCAAACTTGCCGCCCCGCAGGCAACGCTCCTGATTCTCTGCAACCCCCACAATCCAACCGGAAAAATCTGGACCAAGGACGAGCTTGCCCATATCGGCGAACTATGCGAAAAGTATCACGTCCTCGTCTTGTCCGATGAAATCCATTGTGATCTAACCGATCCAGGCTGCGAGTATATCCCCTTTGCCTCCGTTTCCGAAACCTGCCGGCGTATCAGTGTTACCTGCATCGCGCCGACAAAGACCTTTAACCTTGCAGGGCTGCAAAGCGCAGCCGTAATGGCCGCGGACGAAGGCCTGCGCTGCCGTATCCGCGCTGGCCTGCACACCGATGGGATTACCGGCCTCAACGCCTTTGCCGCAGATGCAACCATTGCAGCTTATACATATGGCGACGCATGGCTGGATGCCCTGCGCGCATATATCCATGCAAACAAATGCACCGTGCAGGCCTATCTTGCTGAAAACCTTCCGCAGATCCATCTTGTCCCTTCTCAGGCCACCTACCTGCTCTGGCTCGACTGCAGCGCGCTGCCCGGCGATAAAACGGAGCTGTCCGCATTCCTTCGGGAAAAAACCGGCCTGTTTGTCTCCGCAGGCAAAGCCTATGGCAGCCCGGATTTCCTGCGCATGAACATCGGCTGCCCGCGCGCGCTGGTCGAAGACGGTCTTGCGCGCTTAAAGACCGGTATAGAAGCTTTTATCAGGGAAAACGCCTAAAGCTTATAAAGACACAAATGCTCTGCCTTGTTTGCGGAGTCCGGATAAGAAAACATAAATTTCGTCCTGTAGGCAAGCCTGCAGGACGAAACGCATAAGCGCTGCAAAATCAGCCGTTTTTTCGGTTTTTGTTTTCTTATTTGGACCTAGCCTTAGCAGAGTATTTTTTATTGATTTTACAGACGAAAAACATCTTGTAACTTCTTATAAGTCTTTATAGAGAAACGTAGAAACTATTGTATATTAAGGCTTTTTGCCGTTTCTGCTTAAAGTTTGCCATATTTCTTTATAAGTCCTCTTTGTAAGTGCGGGCGTCAAAAAAGCGTCAAACCACATTTCCAGCTTACTAATATTGGCATCAGCAAAGCCCTGTAAGTCAGTATCCATACGGTTTTTCAGTATCTCACACTCCTGGATGGCTAAAAATCAAATACTATTTTTTATCTCAGCCGTGCTTTCTCCTTACGCGGCAAAATCCCTTTACAGATAAATATAATCGGGCTCTTCTCCCGAAATACGAGGACCGGCAATCTGGTCGCAACCGCGCAGGCCAATCCACAAAGAGATATAGTGGGCGTCCTCTCTCCCCTCTTTCAAATTATTGACAAGCTCAAACTGCGCGATCGAAACAACGCCGCCATGCTTTTCCTGCGCGCCAGGGAAAGAGGCGTCCTCCGAAACCAGCCAGTAATCCATATAGCCGAATTCCGTCTGGGGGCTAATCTGGCCGTCCCAGTGGATGTCTGTGGTGAAATCCGTATCAAGATAGGTGCGGGGCCGGCCACACTGGCGCATAAGCGTATCCTGCATTGCAGTAAAACATTTCCACATCGTCGTATAGTCCATTGTATCCGCATCGATGGGAAGCTTAAGAGAAAAAGAATTCAGATATATATCCCCTTCCTCCCCTGAATCCCCAATTGCCCCGGAAAAGCGCAGATAGACCGGAAACTCCAGGTCGCCGAACTGTACCGTTTTCCCTTCCCAGAGATACTTCCCGGCATTCCCGCTTTCACTGACAGCAACCAGATCCTCTTCTTTTATGCCAAGCGCATCAAGCACGTTCGCCTTCGAAAGGCCGAGGTATGACGCATATGCGGCGATATCGAGCGCCAACTCTGGATCAGGCGCTTTACCACCGGTTTCGTTTTCCTCCTGCGTGCAACTTCCAAAGGAAAGCAAAAAAAGCAGAACGCAAAATAAAATCCCCAGTTTTTTCATCAACCCACTCCCCCAAATATTGGGATATTATCTTCCCAGACTCTTCCATCTACAGTAAAATCGAAAAACACACCCATTCCACCCATTCCGCCGTCCAAACCACTCATATCGACTAAACGGTCGGAACTTAACGGATTATAGTTGGAATACGAAGTATTTTCGCTTGGATAAAAAACTTGCTTTACAATCCTCCAAGTATAGTCGTTACTTATTACAGTCAAGCCTGGATTTGTAAGCAATGCGCCTGAAGTTGCATATGTAACAGATATATGAGAAACATTTACCGCTTCGTCTTTTTCTTCGTATGACCATGTTAAATCCAAAGGCCTTATATTTACGCCATCATAATGCGGATAAAACTCCCAGCGAATTGAAAAGTGAATCATAATATCAAATTTATCCGTATATTCCCCATTGTCCCCGTATAACTTTCATCCGCAGGATCAAGAAATCTGAAAATTCCCTTTTTGCTTTCGCTTTCTTCATAAAAAGCAAAATAACTGTTTGTGCAAATATTCCCATTATTTTGGGACAAACAAAGGATATGCCTGGTTTCCGTATCATCCAATCCATTTTTGATTTCTACAATTTTTAAAACGGCCTGGTTGGAAACCGCAATCCCGCGTGCTTCAAAAAAGTTTCTGGCTGACGCCGTGAGCGGCAGACGCTTATCCGCAGATTCCGCCGCGAGGCAATTTGAACCGAAAGCGGCAGACAGGCTCAGCGCCAGAGTCGGCGCGAGGAGGGAACGCATTTTTTTCATAATAACCGCCTTTCATTTCCACAGCCCCGTATCCGCACAGAATCCGTCCGTCCCATTGGACCGTTCCCCTCCTTCCACATATCCATTCTATCTATAGTTTAAGCATTCTGGTATATTTTGTCAATATACTTCTGTATTTTTTAAAATAAGTTGTGTAAAATCACCATGTGTTGATACTGGATTTACGCCGGAATGCATAAAGCCCCGTTTTGCGTATACACGCAAAACGGGGCTTTTCCTGATCTCATTATACAGAATCCATCTTCGGTACAAACAACAGCTGCGCTCAGCGCAGGAATCCTTCGATAATAATCTCTTCAGCCTCGGTTTCCGTCATGCCAAAGCTCTCCAGCTTTAACAGCTGGTCGTTGTTTATACGGCCAATCGCGGCCTCATGGATGACCTGTGCATCCGGATGGTTAGCGGCAATTTCCGGAATCGAACGAATCTTTGCCGCATCCATAATAATAGAATCGCACTGGATATGCGCCGCACAGGCGTTGTTGCCGACAGCGCAGGGGTTAAATACCTGCTCCGACCCGTCACGCGCAACCGAGCGGGAGACAACCTGTGCCGAAGATCCCGTGCCATTGAGTTCAATCCGCATATCCGAACGCGCCTTCTGCTGCCCATGGGTCATCAGACGTTCCGTTACAACAAGTTTCGCATTCGAAGCCAAAACCGCATCCATGCCGCGTACAGTGGAATCCACGCCTTTGATCTGTACCATCTCCATCTCGCAGACGGAGTTTTCTCCCAGCTCGACTTTGGTATGCGGGTTCATGACCCGTTCGCCCGTGCCTTCCCCAGCGCCATAGTGGCGTTCGACATACTTGACGTGGGCATTTTTACCAATAAAAAAGCGGTGGACGCCATCGTGTTCACTTTTCTGATCCCCGGAATTATGAATGCCGCAGCCAGCAATGATAAGCACATCACAATCGTCGCCTACAAAGAAGTCGTTATATACGGTTTCCTCAATTCCTGCTTCCGTAATGATAACAGGGATATGGACGCTTTCATTTTTCGTACCGGGAGCAATACGGATATCAATACCCGGCTTATCCTCTTTTGAGATGATCTCAATGTGCTCGGTAGAACGGCGTCCGGCAGCAGTACTGTTTTTCCGGATATTATATGCTCCGGCAGGGATATCATGGAAACCTGCAATCTGTTCCAAAAGCTCCGAATCCAGACGGTCAATCATAAGGCTTCTCCCTTCGTGTTGTATTCACAGGAAAACTGACCCATTAGCGACGGATAAATTTCATCCCGGCTGCCATAGGCGCGCACTGCGCCATGATCGACAACCATAATCTTATCTGCCAGGGAAATCAGCCGCTCCTGATGGGAAATAATCATCAGACTCCGTTCCCCTGCTGCATGCATACGGCGGAAGGTGTCTACCAGCATAGAAAAGCTCCACAGGTCGATGCCTGCTTCCGGCTCGTCAAAAATAGCAAGCTTGGGACCGCGCGCAAGAATCGTAGCAATCTCTATGCGCTTAACTTCACCGCCGGAAAGGGAATTATCCACCTCTCGGTTGAGATAGTCTTTTGAGCAAAGCCCAACATTCGTAAGATACTGGCAGCATTCGTCCTCCGGCAGCGTACTGCCATGGGCCAGGCTCAAAAGCTTGCGCACAGTAAGCCCCTTAAAGCGGGGCGGCTGCTGAAAAGCATAGCCGATGCCAAGACGCGCACGCTCGGTGATGGACAAACCGGTTAAATCCGCTCCGTCAAACAGGATTTTTCCTCCCGTAGGCTGGGAAATCCCCATAATCAGCCGCGCCAAGGTACTTTTTCCGCCGCCATTGGGGCCGGTAACTACAAGAAGCTCCCCCTCTGGCAGGGTAAAGCTTATATCATTGATAATTTCCAGATCGCTTTGGCTCTCCCGGACGGAAAAGCTCAAATTTTTCACTTCCAGCATAATACTGCCCTTTCCCTGTGTATTGAAATGCCGACGGAGCCTGCGGAAATGCGGTTTCCCCCGGCGCAGAATTTGTACTAATATAGTATAACACATATACTTGCGTATAATCAACAGCAGATTGCGGCACACCTGCTTATTTTATTCCTTCCACATAAAAACGTCAATCTTTTTTATCAGCCGGCAAAACAATATCGCCGTCTATAGAGCATCTCTGCGGCGCCATCTTCCATCCGTATTGCAAAATCCGGTATAAGCGCCGCTGCCGCCGCATAAAATCGCATATCCATTACAATAGAGGTGTGTTATGAACCAAGTCATCCTTTGCGGTACAGCGGAATCCGCCCCGGTTTTATCCCATCACAATTACGGACGCAGCTTTTACCGTTTTACGCTCTGCGTTGCACGGCTTTCAGGTACATACGACCGCATCCCGGTCCTTGCCTCCTATCCGCTGTGCGCTGCGGTACATGTCGGCGATACGCTGCACATTGAGGGCGAAGTACGCTCCTATAACGACCGGGAAGCTGTCCATAACCGGCTGAAAATCCACATCTGGGCGCACAGCATCACTCCTTCGCAGGAGGCGCACAGCAATACGGTTTCCCTGCGCGGAAACCTGTGTAAAAGCGCCGTCTACAGGCGTACTCCCTTTGGGCGGGAAATCGCGGATATGATGCTGTGCGTCGCGCGGCAATATCACAGTGACGTGCAGGGGCGCTTCGACTATCTGCCCTGCATTGCCTGGGGCAGCGTCGCCCGCCTGTGTTCCGAATTGGATGAAGGCGCGGACATTGAACTGATCGGCCGTATACAAAGCCGTCCCTATGTCAAAGTAATTGACGGTGTGCCCAGCGAATGCACCGCTTACGAAATCTCCATCGCTTCTGTTTACCTTCCCGGAGAAAAAGAAGAAAAGCTTTTGGAATAAGTCGGCGGACGTGCATTGTGCGCGGCAAAATGCTATGCTATAATAAGGGAAGGTGAAATATGCTTTTCCTCTGCTTTTGACACGCTGTTTTTGCCTTTTTGGGTTGCAGAGAAAAAAGGCCGCAGTTTTACTGCAGGGTAATGTTGCGCATGCGCCAGTCCATCAGCAGCCGGCCTGTACACAGCAGTATCAGAAAAGCGAAGCATGCACATTCTGCAGAACAAAGGATTTTTATGAAGAAAAAAATACTGATCGTCGGCGCAGGCGCGGCAGGTCTCGCCGCCGCCGTCCGGGCAGCCCAAAGCGGCGCTGAAGTAACCCTGGCTGAAGCCAATGCCCGCGCAGGGCAGAAACTTTTAAAAACCGGAAATGGGCGCTGTAATTTTTCCAACCTCCATCTCGTGCCGGAAGCGTATAACCATCCTGATTTCGTACGGCCAATCCTAAAGCGCTGGGGCTGCGCCCAGATTCGCACCTTTTTCAGAGAAATCGGGCTTGAAAGCTACAGCGACGAAGCCGGCCGCATATATCCAGTCAGCGATACAGCCTCAAGCGTGCTTGATGTACTGCGCCTTTCCTGCCGCCGTTGGGGTGTAAAGCTCGTCGAAAATTTTGAAGCTGTCCGTTTGACGGGCGGGCAGGTGTATGCCAAAGACGGCCGGGCGCTTACAGGCGACGCGCTTATCATTGCAACCGGCGGCGGTACCCGCCTGCTTTCCCACGCCGGCCACAGGCTTATTCCCTTTTCGCCCGTACTTGGACCGCTGTCTACGGATACAGTCCCAATCCGCGGGCTGTCCGGCGTGCGTGCCAAATGCACGTTGACGCTCACGCGTGCGGACAGGATCCTTGCACGCGAAAGCGGCGAGCTGCTTTTCCGCGATTACGGCGTCAGCGGCATTGCCGTGTTCGATCTGTCCCGCTTTGCGCAGTGCGGCGACGTACTGCACATTGATTTCCTTCCGCATATGGATCCGGCGCAGGCTTTTTCCTGCATCTGCCGCCATGCCCAAAACCTGTCCTGGTGCGAAAAGGCGGACATGCTCACCGGCCTGTTTCACAGGCGCATCAATGAAGCGCTGCTGCGCGCCTGCGGTACAGATGTACGGCGCCTTTCGCAGGCCGTCAAGGATTTCCCGCTCACCGTGCATGGAGTTGCCGAACCGAAACAGGCACAGCTGACCCGCGGCGGTGCGGATGTGCGCGAATTTGATCCGTATACGCTCCGTTCGTGCCGGGATCCCGCACTATATGCCGCGGGGGAAACACTGGATATTGACGGACGCTGCGGCGGATACAACCTGCACTGGGCCTTTGCCTCCGGGCTTCAGGCCGCGGAGAACGCGCTATGATCGAGCTGCGCGGCGTACAAACGCCGCCGGACGCAACGCCGTCCCAGCTTATACAGGCCGCTGCGAAAAAGCTGCGCATTCATGCGCAAACACTTTCCGGCCTGAAAATTCTTCGCCGCGCCATTGATGCACGCAAAAAGCCAGATGTACGCCTCGTTCACACAATCGCACTAAAGTACCGGGGAGATGAAGCCGCGCTTGTAAAAAAGTGCAGCTCCCCTGATGTACGCATCTATCAGGCGCAGGCGCCTTTCATATCCCCCCGAATTTCCAAATTCCCCATGCAGCGTCCGGTTGTCTGCGGTGCAGGCCCTGCCGGGCTGTTTGCGGCGCTGTATCTTGCTGAAGCCGGAGCCCGGCCTATCCTGATTGAGCGCGGCGGCGACGTGGATTCCCGGAGACAGGCTGTAGAAAGCTTTCACCGCACCCACGTACTCGACCCCGAGTCCAACGTCCAGTTCGGCGAGGGTGGCGCCGGAGCCTTTTCTGACGGCAAATTGACAACCAACATCTCCGACCCGCGCTGTGCACATGTGCTGCAGACCTTTTATGAAGCGGGCGCACCGGAGGAAATCCTCTATCTGGCCAAGCCGCACATCGGTACCGATCTTCTTCCCGGCATCATCCGCAATATCCGCCGCAGGATTCAGGCGGCCGGGGGCGAGGTCTGCTTCCACACCCGGCTTGAAGGTTTGCAGATTGAAAGAGCGCAATTGCGCGGTATAAGCGTCAGAGCCGAAGGTATCAGAAAAGAGTGGGAGACCGGCACACTGATCCTTGCCGCCGGGCACAGTGCCCGCGATTTGTTTCCGTTATTGGAGCGCCATGGGGCCGTGCTTACCCGTAAGCCTTTTTCACTGGGCGTGCGCATCGAACATCCGCAGGCCTTAATCAACCTTGCGCAGTACGGACGTGAAACCACGCCGGGCCTGGGTGCGGCAGATTACAAGCTTTCCTGCCACCTCCCCTCTGGACGCAGCGTGTATACCTTCTGCATGTGTCCCGGCGGCGAGATTGTTGCTGCCGCCAGCGAAACAGGCGGCGTCGTTGTCAACGGCATGAGTCGTTTCGCACGCGACGGGCATAACGCCAATTCCGCTTTCCTGGTCGGCGTAGAGCCTGCAGATTTCGGTGGGAACGGACCTCTTGCCGGTGTGGAATTCCAGCGCCAATGGGAACGCGCGGCCTTTGCTCTTGGCGGCGGGGATTACCGTGCCCCGGCTCAGCTTTTGCGCGACTTTCTTAAAGGCCTCGCTTCCACTGCGCCCGGCAGCGTCATGCCCAGCTATCCGCTTGGCGTGCGCTGGTGCGATCTCTCCGCCTGCCTTCCCGAATTTATCAGCAGCTCCCTGTGCGAGGCTGTTCCAATTTTCGACCGAAAGCTGCATGGCTTTGCCCTTCCGGATGCCGTCCTGACCGGTGTGGAAACCCGCTCATCCTCCCCTGTGCGCATTGTGCGCGGGGAAGATTTTCAGTCAAACCTGCGCGGCATATATCCCTGTGGAGAAGGCGCAGGCTACGCCGGGGGCATCATGTCTGCAGCGGTAGACGGGCTGCGCGTTGCACAGGCTGTGCTGGAAGCCTATAAATAACTGCGTATAAAACAAAAATCTATTGACAAAATTAGTTCTATATAGTACTATCTGTATATGAGGTGTCGCGACGCTCATGAAAACAAACGGAGGATTCCTGATTACGCAAATCAAGCAGATTCAGGGACGTGTTTTTGAAAAACTATTGCAAAAAGCCGGGATTGATGCGTTTAACGGTGCGCAGGGACGAATTTTATACGTCCTTTGGCAGGAGGACAGGCTCCCTATCCGCGAGCTTGCAACTCGAACCGGCCTTGCAAAGACTACTTTGACCGGCATGTTGGACCGTCTGGAAAAGGAAGGACTTATACTGCGCTGCAATTCCGCTTCCGACCGCCGGCAGATTCACATTGTGCTGACACAGCAGGCACGTATGCATTATGATACCTATGAAGCCGTAAGCGAAGAAATGAACCGCATTTTCTACCGTGGCTTTTCGGACTCTGAAATCACGGAGCTGGAAATGCAGCTGAAGCGTATTTTAAGGAACCTCGAAGACTTTTAAGGAAGCAGCACACACTTGTGCAGGAGGAAAAACATGGCAAAAAAATCTATGCCCATCTCCAACGATTTCTGCCCGCAGACTCTGTTTTTATATGGTACTTACAAAGAAGATGGAACGCCGAACTTTGGTTTATTCTGCTGGATAAGCTATTATTGGGATTCACAACTGGGTATTATGGCCTGTATTGAAGGCAAAAAGCTGACAAAAGACCGTATTCATGCAAACGGCATTTTTTCTGCAAACCTTGTAACACAGGCACTCCTTCCTTTGGCTGATAAGTTGGGTAATACTGAAGGATATTCAAATCAGAAGTCCAGTATACCGCTTACAACAGAAAAAGGACAGGTACTGGACGTCCCAATCCTTTCGCAAAGCCCGGTCGCTTTTGAACTTGAAGTTGCGCAATCCATTCAATTAGACAGTGGTGAAATTTTCCTGTGTAAAATCCGCAACGTCCTTGTTGATGAAACGCTGACGCAGGGCGAAGATATCGAAACGCTTATGCGCCGCATTGCGCCGGTATGCACAACCTGCAGCACCTATTTTTCATGGAACGGCGAAAGCCTGGGTGCATGGGGTTTCCCGCAGGAAAAATGGACGGCGGAGATTTAAAATACGCCTATAGCAAAACCCGCGAAAAAGCCGCCGCTTTTTCGCGGGTTCCAGATAGGAAAACATAAATTTTGCCCTGTAGGACAGCCTACAGGGCAAAATGCATAAGCGCCGAAAAACGAGGCTTTTTTCCGAGAACTGCTTAGTACAACGCAAGAAAAAACAACAACATATTGCGGAAAATCAGCCGTTTCTTCGATTTGTATTTTCTTATCCTGGATGCGGCCTTCGAGGATTTTCTTCTTTTTAGTCGTCATCCTCGTCTTCAACAGGTGCAGAAGCAACGGCAGCGGCCGTCAGCGGAAGATTTACAGCCGTAATGGTTGTACTCGACCCGGCCGTCTCCTTCGGATGGATATCTCCCGCTTTTGTCAAGGCGATTTTTGTCAGCAACGGCCCAACCAATTCGTAAATCAGCACGCCAAAAAGGACAATGTTGCGGATAATAGAACCCTCCGCGCCCAATTCCTGGACAGTCATCGCCATCCCAAGCGCAACGCCTGCCTGCGGAAAAAGCGTAATACCCAGATATCTTCGGATATTCTCTTCGCAGTGCATAAACCCAGCGCTCCACCGGGCGCCAAAATACTTGCCGAGAGAACGGGTCAGGATATACAGCAAGCCAATGCCTACAATTGCCAGATCTGCAAACACACCCAACTCCAGCTCGGCGCCGCTTATAACAAAGAAAAGGATAAACAGCGGAGCAGTCCATTTATCCGTTTTTTCCATGATTTCAGCTGAAAAATCACAGATATTGCAAAATACTGTACCCAGCATCATGCAAACGAGCAGTGAAGAAAACCCGACATGTACAGGGCCGAGCATAAATTCCAGCTTTGAAAGCCCAACTGTCAGGATAACCGCCGTAACAGCGAGAGAGAGGCGTTTGCTATTGGATTTAAAAAATTTCTCCGCAACGGAAAACAACGCGCCCATAATAAAGCCAAGCGCAAGGGAGAACACAATTTCTACCAGCGGTTCAGCCAAAACGGAAACAAGATCGAAATTTCCGCTTGACAGCGCCTTTGCAACACCGAAGGAAACCGCAAATACCACCAATCCAACCGCATCATCCAAGGCGACGATCGGAAGCAGCAGATCCGTCAGCTTGCCCTTTGCCTTATACTGGCGCACTACCATCAATGTTGCGGCTGGCGCCGTCGCGGCCGCAATAGCGCCGAGCGTGATCGCTGCGGCAAGGGAAATTTTATCCGGCATGGCGAAGTGCAGCGCAATCAACGCGGCGTCTACGAACACGGTGGCAACAAGCGCCTGAAAAACGCCGATTACGGCAGCCTGCCGCCCAGTCTGCTTCAGCTGGGAAAGCCGGAATTCATTGCCGATGGCAAAGGCGATAAATCCCAGCGCGATATCACTCAGCAGACTGAAGCTTTGCACCTGCGCAATGGAAGAAAAACCGAGACCCGGCACACCGAGCGCGCCCAGGCAATACGGCCCGATTAAAATTCCGGCGATTAAGTAGCCGGTTACCGCGGGCAGCTTCAGCGGCTTAACAAAGCGGGAGAGAAACAGGCCAGCCGTCAATGCAACGGCTATGTTCAAAATGGTCTCCAAATATAACCCTTCTTTATCCTGTGATGAAGCCGGAAAAAGTACATACCGTCCTTCTCCCAGCCTGCCTAATTATAGACCCACGCGCAGCCGCTTTCAAGGCATAGATTCCACAAGAATTCCGCTTCTCCTATCCTGGTTTTAAATCAATTTGTTATGCTTTCGTCCTGCACGGAAACCAACTGTCCGCATTTTGGCCTCAGGAAAAACGGCAGGATTCCCGTCAATCCTACGCATATCCGCTTTCAGTATCAAAAAGGAAATCAACAAAGGGTTTCCTACCCGAATCCCAGCATAATCCCAAACTTTGTGCTGAAGCCGCATATATATTTGCGCAGGCAAAAAGCGCCGTTGCACACGGTCCTCCGGCAGGAGCGCACCTTAGCTGCCAGAATCTGCCGTACTGCCCATAACGGCGCTTACACCGTCCCGCCCGGGGAGTCTTATAAATACAAAAGCGCCCCGGGCGTCATCGCACCAACAAAGCCCTGTGCGGAAATCCCGTTATACGGCTACGGGATTTCTACTTTTAATCATCCTGCTCCGTCTCATATTCTATGATCCTCCCGTCTGCGGCAGCAATGGTATAGGAATATTCTTTCCCTGCGGATTTGAATTCTACCTCGTATACTTTTACGCCGTCTTCCCAGTCCAACTCGCATTCCAGTTTATACGCTTCGCTCAGCAGTACACCGGCATGGGCGAGTGCGATATCCCTTGCCTGTTCGGCACTGACAGGGGCCGTATCGCCCGCAGCAGCATCCGGCTGAGCTGTCTGTGCAGGCCAATTCCCTCCAGCAGCATCATACTGCCGGAAACCATATTGGATTACGCCTGCATCCCCAGCATGGATTTCATATTCATATTTACAGCCGCCGGAATAGAATTCAATTTCATACAGCGGCACGCCATCATCGTACTCCAGAACACATTTGATAAGCGAAACGTCCGCCATAGTAAGGCCTGCATGGACGCAGGCAGCTTCCAATGCAGCATCTCCCCCGATATAGCCGTCAGCACAACTCCCGGAGTAAGGATAGATCCCATCGTCATCCGCTTCGCGATGGTAGCTCAGCACTTCCCCGGTTAAAGCATGGATATCATAATCATAGGAATACCCATCGCAGTCAAATTCAATTTCATAGACTAAAACACCCTGCTCATAGTCCATTTCATATTCAAAGTGCAAAATCCCACCGGCTTCCAAACCGGCATGCGCCAATGCGGCTTCCTTCGCTTTTTCAAAGCCGATATAGCCCTTATCGCTTGCCGTACCGACAGAATTGATATTTTCCAACTGGATACCGCCCGATTCGCTCAGCAGATTCAACTCATTAATGGAAAGCTCTGCCAAATCTGCAAAGGAATAACGCGTATTCTGCGTAATCAGCTGCTGGATCAGCTGCGCTTTCCCCAGCGTAATTCCATAACGCTCCGCCAGCGCCTGTAGCCCGGCGTCCGGAACGAGTGTCTGGCTCAATACCGCGCCGCTGAAGCTCTGTGTCTGCAGCAGCAGGTTGATCTCCTCTGTCAGTTTCTGCTGAAGCTGCATGGTTTTACCGCTGTCATCTCCGTCAACGGTAACAAGAATTGAGTTGGCAAGCTCGCTTAAATATCCGTTGCGAAGCATGGAACCGATCAGCGCATTGAGGGTAATCTCAAGGCTGCTTCCCTGAAAGTCCATATCCCCGATCACCGTCCGGCCATCTTCATTCAGTGCGTTGACAGCCAGTACATGTTCCTTCCGATTCACCTGGATTTCTATGCTTGGGTTAACATCCAGCGATACCGTAGAAGCCACTCGGTAATTTGCCTGATAAACACCGGCACCGGCAAAGCCGCCCAGAAGCAGCACCAGTGCAGCGGCAATTCCGGCCATACGGCTGGCCAAAGGCCTGCGTTTTTTGCTTTCTATCATAAAAATCCGATTTCCTTTCTGCCCTTCCTGCCCGGAGACGACAGCTTCAAAAACATCCGGGGTAAGGCGCTCCAAGGCGCCGGCAAGCCTGCGTTCCACTTCCCTGTTCGTCATTATCCCTGTCCTCCTTTATAAGTTTTGCTTTAATTTTTTCAGCGCGCGGTGATATTTGGAGAGGACTGTCGGCAAGGGCATGCCCATTATCTCCGCAATCTCCCGATGCCGGAACCCGGCAAGGGCATGCAGTGTAACAATTTGCCTTTCCTCATCGCTGAGCGCGTGCAGATATTGCGCTAGAATCATCCGATCCTGTGCGTCCGTCACCGGATCTGCATCCGGCAGGCTTTCCCATTCACGCCCGGTAAGCTGCGCATCCCTGCTGCGCTGGCGAAGCCGCGCCATACACAGATTCCGGGCAATTGTGAGAATCCACGCCATCGGCTTTCCCATGGGACGATACCCCTGCGCCGCAGAGCGGATGCTTAAAAAGGTATCATGCAGTACATCTTCCGCATCATGCGCATTTTTTAAGATAGAAAGGGCAAATCCATAAACGGCCGCGCTTGTATGCGTATAAAGCTGGGCAAACGCGCAGGTATCTCCCTGTGCGGTTTCCAACAGCCATGCATCCAGACCTTGTACACTGCGGGCCGTATTCCCGACATTTACCGGCGTCAAGCAAATCATTGTACAGAACTCCCCTTTCTATCTTATTAACGCACAGAGAAGGCATTTTATTGCATATCTCAAAAATTTTTTTACAGGGCTATATCTGAGCAGGCACAGTTATGCAGAACAGCCGCAGGTATACCTGCGGCTGTTCTGCACAAAAAATGCAGTTCACAAAAGCGATATCTTTTTCTTTCCTGCATACCAGTTTTGCAGAAGGTAGATGCAAATCAACACAGCGACCGATACACCAAGCACCAAATACATCGATGCCGGCGTCAAAACATGGGAAAAAAATTGGAGCCGGCAGTCAAACGCTGTCTGCAGCGCTTCAAGCGCCTGCTTTGGGAAGGACAGGCCTTCAAGCTGCGCAAATACGCCATGCATGAAATGCTGATGCATCAGCCCGGTCCCATAGGTCCCAGGAAGGAAGGAGATGAATCTCTGAATCCCCGCTGAAAACTGCGAAACCGGCATATAGGCCCCGCAGATAAAGCCATAGCCCGCACTGACAATCGTACCGACCGCCGACATCTGCCCCTGCGTGGACAGCGGAAAACATACCACGGAAGAAAGCGCCGTACCAAACAAAACCAAAAGCAGCACATCCAATAAAATCCACATGAAATCCGCTAAAGAAAGATACCATCCGACCACTGCAAGATATACCGCGCTTGCCCCAAGCGCCGCAAGGCAAATCAAAAGGGTAATCGATACCGTAGAAAAATAATACCCAAGGCCCAGAACAGACCCTGACACCGGCGCGATACACAGGTCGCGGCGGGCCCCGGTAACTTTATCCTGAATCATAATCATATTGGCGCAAAAGGCAACCGTTACGCAGCACACAGCAAGCAGAGAAGAAAACAGCCAACCGCCGACAAAACCCTCTACCAGGGCATCCGGCACCTGTATTCCCTGTGGAATGCAGCTGCGGAAGCTATCCCGGTACACGTCCGCAAGGAAAGTAATAAACAGCACAATCAAAATCATCGGCGTAATCAGCGCAGTAAAAAACATTCCCCGATCCTTGAAAAACAGCAGGGTATTACGTCGAAGCAGCGCATAAAAGGATTTCATTTTTCCGCTCCCCCTTCCAACTTCCTGCCGGTAACAGCCAGGAATACATCATCCATCTTTCCTTTGATAATCTCATAATCCCTGAAAATTTCGGGATGCGCCTGGATCAGCGCAGTCGCTGCCGCCGTATCGGGAACCACAACCTGATAGCCGCCGCGCAGCTTCTCATATGGCCTTTCGAGCATCCGTACCTGCTGTTCCTGCACGCCATAAAGCGTAATAAAATCCCCTGTATAGGTGTTTTTCAATTCCAACGGCGCACCTTCCGCAGCAATACGCCCATGGTCAAGAATTACAACATAATCTGCGTCTGCCGCTTCTTCCATATAATGCGTCGTTAAAAAGACCGTCATTCCCTCTTCACGCCGCAGCCGTTCCACGGCATCCCAGACTGCATGCCGGGTCTGCGGATCCAGGCCGGTTGTCGGTTCATCCAAGATCAGAATTTCTGGCCGGTGCAGCAGCGCCCGGGCAATATCGATCCTGCGGCGCTGTCCCCCGGAAAGCTTTCCTAAAGGCCGGTGCAGTAGCGCCTCAAAACCCAAAAGCGTACAAAGCTCCGCAAGCCGCACAGAAAATGCCCTTCCGGTGATCCCATACAACGCCGCACGGCTACGTAGATTCTCCCGAACGCTCAGCGCCCGGTCAAGCGCCGATGCCTGAAAAACCGCTCCTATTTCCCTTCGGATCTTCTGTCCGTCCCGGTCAATATCCATCCCGGCAATGCGGACCTGGCCGGAATCCTTTTCCAATTGCCCGCACAAGATAGAAATCGTCGTACTCTTTCCCGCGCCATTGACGCCAAGAAAAGCGAATAATTCCCCTTTCCGGACGCGAAAGCTTAAATCCTGCACGGCTTTTACTTCACCGAAGCTTTTACTCAAATGCGAAATGGAAATAATTTCTTCCATACTTTTGTCCTTTCCCAAACCAAAAAAGCTGCAGCTTGCAAATTCAAGGGGTTTTGGTAATGCCTTCCCCGATTATTCGTCCCCGGCGCCCCGGCGATCGCGCAAATGCCGGTTAATCGATTCCGTCAATTCCCGATCCCTGAGATAATTGAGCAACCGCACCCCAACGTCCGCCATCAGGATGCAGGAAAAAAATATTAGCCCGCCTGCAAAACCAGCATACAGGCCAAGCCGGAAGCCCGCATACATAAGCGCGCATTCCAGCACAAGCGTATGAACGATGCTGCGAATTATCCATTGCCTGCGGCTAAGCTCTCTGGACGAGTAAAAAATCAAAAGCGGCATATCCGCCAGCAGGGAAAAACTCATCATCTGCCAGAAATAATGGACAGGAAACTGTACATCAATGGCGAATATCATGCAGAAAACAGGGGTTATGATCATGGAAAATGCATAGATGATGAAAAAATGTTGAATAAATGTACGTAATAGCGTTCGAATATTCATATACCCATTCCTCCCGGCTCCATCCCGATGCGGCGTTTCAGCTCATTAACATACTGCCGCGAAACGACAACCTTTTCCCCGTTGGAAAGCGTTGCTGTAAAACGTCCCGACAACGAGGGCGCGATGCTTACAATCTTGTCGGCATTGAGAATCATAGATTTCGAAGCGCGGAAAAAGCCTGTGCCGCGGCAAATCTCCTCGAAAGCATACAGCTTAAGTCTTGCCTCATAGACCTGATCCCGGCAGTAGAAAAATCCCTTCCCATCTACAATCTCAAAATAGAAAATTTCATCCAGTGTCAGCCGGTATAAAGTTTCTCCATGTGCAGCAACAAGGCCGGTATGCAGCGTTTTTATATGGTTGAGCAACCTGAGCATATCCTCATCAACCACCCTGCAGCGCAGGATCAGTTCTTCCTCAAGATCCGGGCCAATTTCCTCTATAATAATCTTCACCGTTTCCCCGCCCTTTCTGTTTCCTATCTTAACAAAATGCATAACTATTGTACAGCGTTTTTCCGCCAGTTGTAAAAATCAGGGCTTAAGCTGACGGAAAACGGCATACATCTGCGCCGCTTGCCCAAAACAAAAGGCCGGGAGGCAAATACCTCCCGGCCTTTTGCATCCTCTGAGGATGGCTTATCGTTAGAAAAGGAAAAAAGCAATTATTGGCCCAGCTTCTTTTTCATAGAAGCCGCCACCTTGATCGGAAGGCCAAACAGATTGATGAATCCCTCTGCCTGGCTCTGGTCGTAAACGTCGTCGGCATCAAACGTGGCAATTTCCTCGCTGTAAAGCGAATACGGGGAAGTGACTCCGGCATGGATGAGATTCCCCTTATATAATTTGAGCGTTACTTCGCCCGTAACAGTCTGCTGCGTCACGTCAACAAAAGCGTCGAGCGCTTCACGCAAAGGCGTAAACCACTGGCCGAAGTAAACAAGCTCGGCATATTTCTGCGCAACAAGCGATTTGTAATGTTGGGTATCACGGTCAAGGCACAGCGTTTCCAGTACCGCATGGGCTTTATAAAGGATCGTCCCGCCGGGCGTTTCGTAGACGCCGCGCGACTTCATACCGACAAGCCGGTTTTCCACCAGATCAGCCAGCCCGATTCCATTTGCACCGCCAAGCGCATTGAGCTTTTCGACAATAGCCACTGCATCAAGCTTTTCGCCATCGACAGAAACCGGAATGCCTTTTTCAAAGCCGATTTTCACATAGGTAGGCTTATCCGGCGCCATTTCCGGGGAAACAGACATTTCCAAAAATCCGGGTTTATTATACTGCGGCTCATTGGCCGGATCCTCCAGATCAAGCCCTTCATGCGAAAGATGCCAGAGGTTTTTATCCTTGGAATAATTGGTTTCCCGGCTGATTTTCAGCGGGATATTGTGCGCCTCGGCGTAATCAATCTCTTCGTCGCGGCTTTTAATGTCCCATTCCCTCCACGGGGCGATGATCGGCATATCCGGCGCAAACGCCTTAATGGACAATTCAAAACGCACCTGATCGTTTCCTTTTCCAGTGCAGCCATGGCAAATGGCGTCCGCGCCCTCGGCTTTTGCAATTTCCACAATGTGCTTGGCAATTACCGGGCGGGCAAACGAAGTGCCCAGCAGATAATCGTCTTCATATTTGGCGCCGGCCTTAAGCGTCGGGAAAATATAATCCTCAACAAACTCTTTTGTCAGGTCAAGAATATAGAGCTTGCTTGCGCCGGTCTTCTTCGCTTTTTCCTCCAGCCCGTCGAGTTCATCTCCCTGGCCGACATTGGCGGAAACCGCAACGACCTCGCAATTGTTGTAGTTTTCCTTCAGCCAAGGGATAATGATCGAAGTATCCAGGCCGCCGGAATACGCTAAAACCACTTTTTTGACATTTTCTTTATTCATGGGAACGCCTCCATTGCATATTATTCGTATATATTTATTATTATAAATATTTTTTCTGAAATGTCAATTATTTCCAAGCCAGATTTCCAAATTTGTCGGTTTCCACTATGCAAAACCATTCTTGCTTTAAAGCTTTGTGAATTTTGAGAAAACGCATACTTTCTGCTGATTTCTTTACAAAAATATAGAACGAAGTTTCCACCCGGCTCTGTGCGAAACACGGTTCAAAATCCTGGCCGGTTTATTTTGGCATGGTTTTCTATGCATACGATTCAATATACAGTCCTGCCCTCGTACACCTGTGCGGCGTCGCCGGTCAGGATCACGCGCTGGGGCGTGTAATTGACGATCAGGTCGCCGCCGCGCACCTTTACGGTGATATCCTCCCCTTCCGGACAGAATCCAAGGCGGCAGGCCGCGGCAACCGCGGCACAGGCGCCAGTACCGCAAGCCCAGGTCTCACCGGAACCACGCTCGTAAACACGCATTTTCAGCGTATGTGCATTCACCATACGCACAAACTCTGTATTCACGCGTTCCGGAAAAAACGACGCGTTTTCAAACAGCGGACCCAGCTGCGCAAGATCCAACGCGTCAACGCGCGGGCAAAATACAACGCAATGCGGGTTGCCCATCGATATACAGCTGATACGGTATTCCTGGCCCCCAAATGATACCGGCCGGTCAAGCACTTCCAAGCCGGGAAGCGTACAGGGGATTTTTTCCACTTCGAATTCCGCCCGCCCCATATCGACACTCGCCATCGTTACAAGCCCGTCCGCAGTATAAACGGTAAGCGTGCGCACGCCGCCGGCTGTCTCGATACTAAGCTTGTCGCCGTGGACGCAAGCCCGGTCGTACAGGTATTTTGCCACGCAACGGATGCAGTTTCCCGCCATCTGCGCCTCGCTGCCGTCACGGTTAAAAATGCGCATCTTTGCGTCCGCGACTGTGGAACGTTCAAGCAGCACAATGCCGAATCCGCCGACGCCTTTGTGCCGGTTACACAAATCAATGCACAGCGATTCCGGACAGGAGATCTCCCCGTCAAAATTTTCGATGAAAATATAATCGTCGCCCGTTGCCTGCATCTTGACAAATTCCAAAATGCGCCGCTGGGTTCGGAGATGGTTTATGTCAACCAGTTCCGTGTTGCGCTGTGTCCAGCGCGCCGCAATCGTATCTGCCAATGCGCTGGCCGTATCAAGCGAGGTCAGGCAGGGAATAGAAAGCTGCAGAGCACGGCGGTGCAGGGCAATATAGTCATCCACTGTGGAATCCAGCAACGCACCGGTATAGATCAAATAGCGGATACATCCAGACTCCATAAGACGGAATACAGCGTCGCTGTGTCCAATTCCGTCGACCTGTGTCACATCAATACCCAGCGCGGCAATAGAGGCGGCCGTTTCCGGCGTCGCATAAATCGGGCACCCCAGATCCGCAAACTTTTTGGCGACAGAGACAATTTCAAGCTGGTCATGCGTATCGACACTGATGAACACGCCAATGTCTTCATGCGCGGCAGTCGGCGCAAGCATGCCCGCCGAGGTAAGCCCTTTATACAACGCCTCTGTCAGGTTTTTACCAAGCCCGAGCACTTCCCCGGTGGATTTCATCTCAGGGCCGAGGTAGGCGTTGGCATCGGAGAGCTTTTCAAACGAAAAAACAGGCACCTTAACTGCGACATAAGGCGGCGTTTTATACAGGCCAGTCCCATAGCCACAAGAGACAAGGCTTTCCCCAAGCATGACACGCGAAGCAATATCCACCATTGGCACGCCGGTAACCTTGCTGATATAGGGCACCGTGCGCGACGCACGCGGATTGACCTCGATGACATACAGTTCCCCCTCATAGATCAGGTACTGGATGTTCACCAAGCCCCGCGTGCCCAGCGCAAGTGCAAGCCGGGTCGAGGTTTTCACCAGCGTTTGCATCATCTTGTCATTCAAATTGTAGGGCGGATATACGGCAATAGAATCGCCGCTGTGTACGCCCGCGCGTTCGATATGCTCCATAACGCCCGGGATCAGCACATCGAGGCCGTCGGAAATGACGTCAACCTCCAGTTCCGTACCCTGCATATACTTATCAACCAATACCGGGTTATCGATCCCCTGCGCCAGGATCCGCTCCATATACAGGCGGGTTTCCCGTTCGTCATGCACGATTTTCATATTCTGACCGCCAATCACATAGCTCGGGCGCAGAAGCACAGGATAACCCAGCGATTCTGCCGCGGCCAACGCTTCATCAAGGGTATGCACACCCATACCGCGCGGACGGCGCACGGAAAGCGATTCCAGCAGCGCATCAAAACGCTCCCGGTCTTCAGCCAGATCAATCCCTTCGGCACTGGTACCGAGTATTGCAACTCCCTGCCGGTCTAAAAACTTCGTCAGCTTAATCGCCGTTTGGCCGCCAAAAGCTACCACTACGCCTACCGGCCGCTCGACACGGATAATGTCCATCACATCTTCACCGGTCAGCGGTTCAAAATACAGCCGGTCGGCAGTATCATAATCCGTGGAGACCGTTTCCGGGTTGTTGTTCACCATCACCACATCATAGCCCATCTGCTTCAGCGCCCAGACGCAATGAACACAGGAATAGTCAAATTCAATGCCCTGCCCGATGCGGATCGGCCCAGAACCAAGTACTAAAATCACCGGCTTACCCGAACGCCGGAAGCTGCGCGATTCACAGTAGGAATCCGCGCATGCATAAAAATAAGGCGTCCTGGCGTCAAATTCCGCGCCGCAGGTATCCACCATTTTATAAGAAGCGGCCTGATGCGGCGGTAAAGCGCTGTCAGAAAGGCGGGCAAGCGCAGCGTCGGGATAACCCAGCCGTTTTCCTTCCCGGTACAGCCCATCTGTGACGCCATCCGCCAGCTGCGCCTCAAAATCCACCAGGTTTTTCAGTTTATACAGGAAAAAACGGTCGATGCGGGTGATTGAAAAAATTTCCTCGATTGGAACACCCGACTTCAGCGCTTCAAACACGGTAAATAGACGCATATCATCGCAATTGTGCAGGCGATCCAGCAGCGGAAGACCGGATTCCGGCGCAGCGTTGAGCGTATCCAGGGAAATTTCTGCACCGCGCACCGCCTTCATCAGCGCCGCTTCAAAGCTCTGCCCGATCGCCATGACTTCACCGGTTGCCTTCATCTGGGTGCCAAGCATCCGCGAGGATCCGGCGAATTTGTCAAAGGGCCACTTCGGCAGCTTGACGACGACATAGTCGAGCGTAGGTTCAAAGCAGGCGCAGGTTTTCCCTGTAATATCATTTTCAATTTCATCAAGGGTGTATCCCAGAGCAATTCTGGTCGTCAGCTTGGCGATAGGATATCCAGTCGCCTTAGACGCCAGCGCCGAAGAGCGCGACACGCGCGGGTTGACTTCAATCACCGCATATTCAAAGCTGTCGGGGTTAAGTGCAAACTGACAATTGCACCCGCCAACGATCCCAAGCTCAGAAATAATATGCAGCGCGGCGGAGCGCAGCATCTGGTATTCCCGGTCCGCCAGCGTCAGCGCCGGGGCGACAACAATACTGTCCCCTGTGTGCACGCCGACAGGGTCAAAGTTTTCCATGCTGCACACGGCAATGACGTTGCCGGCACTGTCGCGCATGGTTTCAAACTCGATTTCTTTCCATCCGTAGATATAGCGTTCAACCAGGATCTGGTGAATTGGGGAGGCTTCTAAACCCGTATAAGCAACGGCTTGCAGCTGCTGCGGCGTTTCCGCAACACCTCCGCCGGTACCGCCCAGCGTAAACGCGGGCCGCACAATTACCGGATAGCCGATACGCGACGCGATCTCCAGCGCCTCAGCCACCTGTGTTGCAATATCCGACGGGATCACCGGCTCCCCAATGCGCTGCATCGTCTCCTTAAACAGCTGGCGATCCTCTGCCCGGTCAATGGCATCCGCATTGACGCCAATCAGGCGCGCGCCATGTGAGGCGAGAAAACCATCATGATGCAGCTGCATAGCCAGTGTCAACCCGGTCTGCCCGCCGAGACCTGCAAGCAGGCTGTCCGGCTTTTCTTTCTCAATAATGCGCCGGACTGTGGTTTCCGTTAAAGGTTCAAGATAAATTGCGTCGGCAAGCGCACTGTCGGTCATAATCGTGGCAGGGTTGGAATTAACTAAAACAACGCATACGCCCGCATCCCGCAGCACACGGCATGCCTGGGCTCCGGCGTAATCGAACTCCGCCGCCTGACCGATAACAATCGGCCCGGAACCGATGACGAGCACCTTTTTTATGCTTTCATCTCTTGGCATCCGCTTTCCCCCCTATCATACTGGCAAACCGGTCAAACAGAAACGCACAGTCAGCCGGGCCAGGCCGCGCCTCCGGATGGAATTGCACAGAAAAGGCGTGCAGTGAAGGATAGTCCATCCCTTCACAGGTACCGTCGTTTGCGTTTACATAGCTCAGCTTTCCCTGCGCAGCCCCTTCCGGCTCCACAGCATAGCCATGGTTCTGGCTGGTTATATAAGTACGGCCTGTCGCAAGCTCCCGGACCGGCTGGTTTACGCCGCGGTGGCCATAGCGCAGCTTGTGCGTGCTTCCGCCAGCGGCAAGCGCCAAAAGCTGATGTCCAAGACAGATTCCAAACACCGGCACCTGTCCCAAAAGCTTTTCAATCTGCGCAATTTCATAGATATTCTCTGCCGGATCGCCAGGGCCATTGGAAAGCATTACCCCATCCGGCGCAAGGGCGAGGACGTCCTGCGCAGAAGCGTTATGCGGAAGCACGGTCACCTCGCAGCCCCGCGCCGCAAGGCAACGGGCAATATTCCCCTTTGCACCATAATCAAGCATTACGACACGTGCCCGGCGTTCTCCCTGTGCCGGGCACACAAAAGGCGCCGCACAGGAGGTTGCCGCCACCGCATTTACAACACGGTAAGCGGCGATTTCAGAGAAATCCTCCGGGATCCGGCCGCAAATTGCGGCATTCATGACTCCATTTTCCCGAATAATCCGGGTAATCTGCCGTGTATCCACCCCATAAATCCCAGGGATTCCATTTTCTTTCAAATACGTATCCAGATCATACGCACAGCGGAAATTAGAGGGATGCGCACAGTATTCCCGCACAACATAGCCGCGGACATGGCTTTTCCCCTCAAAATCCTCTTCGATAACACCGTAATTTCCAATCAGCGGAAAAGTTTGCAGTACAATCTGCCCGCAATAGCTGGGATCGGTTAATGTTTCAAGATAACCGCACATCCCGGTCGTAAAAACCAGCTCCCCAAGCCCCTGCGGCGGCGCGCCGAAAGAAAAACCTTCAAATACCTGCCCGTCCGCCAACGCTAAGTAGGCTTTTTTCATAAGGTTTTCCCCGTCAGGCTTGCATATAATACAGCCTTGATCGTATGCATTCGGTTTTCTGCCTCGTCAAAAACAACCGACTGGGCGCTTTCAAACACTTCGTCCGTGACTTCAAGTGCCTCAAGCCCGAATTTTTCCCCCACTTCACGGCCAATACCGGTATTTAAATCGTGGAATGCAGGCAGGCAGTGCATAAACACAGCCTGTTCTCCGGCGCTTTTCATCAATTGTGCATTCACCTGGTATGGCAGCAGCGCTTCGATCCGTTCACGCCACACCCCATCCGGTTCACCCATCGAAACCCAGACATCAGTGTAAACCACATCTGCGCCTTCTGCCGCTTTCTTCGGATCCGTTTCAAACTCCAAAACTGCGCCGGTCTGCGCGGCAATACTGCGGCAGCTTTCAATCAACCCTTCAGACGGGAAATAAGCCTGCGGCGCACAGGCGACAAAATGCATCCCCATCTTCGCACATCCAACCATTAAGGAATTGCCCATGTTATAGCGGGCGTCGCCCATATAGACGAGTTTTTTCCCGGAAAGCGTACCAAAATGTTCCCGGATTGTCAGTAAATCCGCCAGGATCTGCGTAGGATGGAATTCGTTGGTCAGTCCGTTCCAAACCGGGACGCCCGCATGGGCGGCCAGCGTTTCAACGATTTCCTGCCCAAACCCGCGGTATTCAATGCCATCGTAAATCCTGCCAAGCACCCGCGCAGTATCGGCAATACTCTCTTTTTTCCCGATCTGTGAACCAGCAGGATCAAGATAAGTCACGCCCATCCCCAAGTCATACGCCGCAACCTCAAAGCTACAACGTGTACGGGTGCTGGTCTTTTCAAAAATCAGCGCAATATTTTTCCCGCGCAGTACATCGTGCGCCTTTCCAGCCTTTTTCATCGCTTTCAGCGCTGCAGCGGTATCAAGCAGCGCGGTGATCTCCTGCGGCGTATAATCCAGAAGCTTTAAAAAACTCCTGCCCTGAAAATTCATAACGCTCCTCCTTTATGCTCCCGCGCACACGTCTTTGAGTATGCCAATTGCACTTTTTAGCTGGGGCCACGGAATATTCAACGCCGGAAGCAAGCGCACCTTATCCTTGGCCTTGATTACCAGCACGCCTTTTTCCATACAGGCTGCAATTACCTCTCCTGCGTCGCGCACAGTTTTTACGCCAAGCATCAGGCCCATTCCGCTGACGCTTTCGACGCCCGGCGCGCCGGTCAGCGTCTCAACAATATATCCCGACTTCTCCTCTACTTGCGCAAGCAGGGAATCGTCGATTCGGGAGAGCACATTGATAGCGCCTGCACAGCACACAGGATTCCCGCCAAAAGTGGAACCGTGAGTCCCGGCGGTCAGCACGCCGTCCAGTTTCGCACACATCAGCGTCGCGCCAAGCGGCAGCCCCCCGCCGAGGCCCTTGGCAGTCGAAACAATATCCGGTGTGATGCCATAATGCATATAACTGTACAGCTTTCCGGTGCGTCCATTGCCGGTCTGCACCTCGTCGCACAAAAGCAGAATGTCTTCCTGCCGTGCAAGCTGTGCCATAGCCTGGACAAACGCCTGGGACAGCGGTACAACGCCACCTTCGCCCTGGACACATTCGAAAAGGATACCGGCACATTTATGCGTTTTGATTTTTTCGGTCAGGTCCGTGATATTATTGGCTTCTGCATAGGCAAATCCCTCGGTCAGCGGCAGGAAATCCTGATGGAATACATCCTGTCCAGTTGCTGCAAGGGTTGTGATTGTGCGGCCATG
Organism: uncultured Eubacteriales bacterium; assembly: GCA_934546935.1. Classification (GTDB taxonomy): domain Bacteria; phylum Bacillota; class Clostridia; order Oscillospirales; family QAMX01; genus CALWJF01. The sequence goes on along the minus strand of CAKTEH010000007.1, from coordinate 75,353 downwards.
GAAGCTGTTTTTCAGCGTAATAATGGTATTGTATTCCGGTCCTTTGTGCTGTGCTGCCCACTTACGTGCAGCTTTGATCAGGCATTCATTGGCCTCTGCGCCGGAATTGGAAAAAAAGACCTTACTCATCCCGGTTTTCTCGCACAACATCTGCGCAAGCTGCGCGCAGGGTCCGGTATAATACAGGTTTGACGCATGCTGCATCGTGTGCAGCTGGGCCGTCACGGCCTGAACCCAGATTTCATCGCACAGGCCGAAGGTATTGACCGCAATCCCGGTACCCAGATCGATATATTCCCGTCCCTCATCGTCGCGCACCAGTGAGCCGGAGCCGGAAACCAGATTTAGGGGAAAGCGCGCATAAGTCGGCGCGATATAGCTTTGATCAAGTTGCTTTATATCCATGTTTTAACCTCCCAGCACCATCGTACCCAGCCCCTCATCCGTCAGCGTTTCTATCAGGATTGCATGCGGGATACGGCCGTCAATAATAAACACTTTTTTTACGCCGCAGGCAATGGCGTCAACACAGCATTCCACCTTCGGGATCATGCCGCCGGATATGACGCCCGCTTCAATCAGACCCGGCACCTCGCTGACACGCACTTCCGGGATCAGGCTTTCCGGGTCATTGCAGTCACGCAGGATTCCGGATATATCCGTCAGCGTAATCAGGCTTTCTGCCTCCAGCGCGCCGGCAATGCGTGCCGCAGCGGTATCAGCGTTAATGTTATAGGCATTGCCCTCGCTGTCGCAGCCGACAGTGGAGACAACCGGAATATAGCCCTGCGCAATAACATCCAGGATCGGCCGGACATTGACGTCTGTAATTTCCCCGACATATCCGAGCCGCTCATCCTTCTTCTTCGCCTGGATCATGCTGCCGTCCATCCCGCTCAGCCCAATAGCGTGGCCGCCCTTATTTTCCAGGAGGTTGACAAGGCTTTTGTTGACTTTCCCGGCGAGTACCATTTGCACAATATCCACCGTTTCCCGGTCGGTAACGCGAAGCCCATTGACAAATTCAGACTGTTTTCCGATTTTTTTGAGCATTTCGGTAATCTCCGGCCCGCCGCCATGGACGAGCACAGGCCGCACGCCGATGAGCGACATGAGGATGATATCGCCCATCACCGCATTTTTCAGTTCATCGCTTGTCATGGCATTTCCGCCGTATTTGATCACGACAATTTTATTGGTATATTCCTGAATATAAGGCAGCGCTTCGACCAGGATCCGGGCGCGCTGCCAGTTATCGATCTTTTCCATCCGTCAAACCTCCCTCAGGTACGGTAATCGCCGTTAATTTTTACATAGTCATAAGTAAGGTCGCATCCCCAGGCCGAAGCGGAGGCCGCGCCGTCGTTGAGCTCCACAAGAATTTCAATTTCTTTTTCCAGAAGAATCTCCTTCGCCTCTTCCTCGCTGAATTCCACGCCTGCGCCGGACCTGCAAACCCATTCGGTACCTTTTGCCGAACGGAAAGCAACATCAATTTTTCCGACGTCCACATCCGCACCGCTATATCCGATGGCGCACAGCACACGTCCCCAGTTGGCGTCAGCGCCAAACATGGCGGCTTTCAGCAGAGAGGAACAGATTACGCTCTTGGCAACCGTTTTAGCCGTATGCTCATCTTTCCCACCGGTTACAATACATTCCAGAAGCTTGGTTGCGCCCTCTCCGTCGCCTGCAATCATCCGGCACAGCGCTACAGTTACCGTATTCAGCGCTTTCATAAAGGTGGAAAACGCCTCCCCCTCCTCGTCGATCTGCGTATTGCCCGCCATACCATTCGCCAGAATCGTAACCATATCGTTGGTCGAGGTGTCGCCGTCGATGGAAATCATGTTAAATGTATTCTGGATATCGCTGGACAGCGCTTTCTGGAGCATCGGCGTAGAGATGGCGCAATCTGTCGTAATAAACACCAGCATCGTCGCCATATTCGGATGGATCATGCCGGATCCCTTAGCTATGCCGCCGAGATGGCACTCCACACCGCCGACGCTAAAACTGACTGCAACTTCCTTGCGGACCGTATCGGTTGTCATAATACCTTCCGCCGCCGAAGCGCTTCCCCCGGCGCACAAGCCGGAAACCAGCGCATCCATTCCTGCGGCGACCGGCGACAGGTCGAGCCGCTGCCCAATCACGCCGGTAGAGGCAACAACAACATCCTGCACACGGATTCCCAATGCGCGGGCTGTCAATGCGCTCATTTTTTCAGCGATTTCAATACCGTCGGGGTTGCAGGTATTGGCGTTTCCGGAATTGCAGATAACCGCCTGTGCTTTCCCGTCGGCCAAATGGGCTTTTGTCACAATCAGTGGCGCGCCTTTGACAAGGTTTGTCGTATATACGCTCGCGGCATTGGCAGGTACAGTGCTGTAAATTAAGGAAAGGTCTTTTTTTGTTTTGTTCTTCCGGATCCCGCAGTGAACGCCATTTGCGGTAAACCCCTTCGCAGCACAAACGCCGCCGGAAATCATTTTCATAGTTTTTCTCCCATTATGTATTCAGTAAAGTTTTTACAGATTCAATCCCGCGGTCGGATCTGCGCCCATCGCCAAGTTCAAACACTCCAGCGCTGCGCCGGAAGCGCCCTTGCCGAGATTATCATATCTGGCGCACAGCAAAATACGCTCTTCATTTCCGAAAACGGAAATTTCCATTGCATCATATCCGCTTAGCTTTCCGGCAGACAGGAAGCCCGCTTCGTCAGCATCCGGAATATAGGACACTATGGGGCCGCGGTATACCCCAGCATAAACGGCGCGTACCTCCTCAATTCCTGCGTCGTTAAGCTGGCTTGCAAACAGCGGTACCGTCACCAGCATACCGCTATAGAAATCCGCAACGATCGGGCAAAAAAGCGGCGCCTGTACAAGCCCGGTCAGCGCCTGCATTTCCTTTAAATGCTTGTGCGCCTGTGTAAGGCCATACTGCCTTGGCGCATCAAGCAACACGTCCCGGCCGTTTTCCGCATATTGTGCAATCATCGTTTTCCCGCCGCCGCTGTAGCCGGTCAGGCTATGGCAGCACAACAGCGCATCCTGCGGCAGAATTCCTGCCTGAACCAGAGGATAAACCAACGCAATAAAGCCGCTTGCATGGCAGCCCGGCACAGCAATGCGCTTCCCGGTTTTTACCGCCTTCTGAAACTGCGCCCCAAGTTCCGGGAAACCGTAAACCCAGCCGTCTTCCGTGCGATGGGCCGTAGATGTATCCAGAATTACCGTATCGGGATTTTCTACAAAATTCACCGCTTCCCTCGCTGCGGCGTCCGGCAGGCAGAGGAACGCATAATCTGCGGCATTGAGCGCCGCAGCACGCGCACCCGGATCCCGGCGCATTGCATCGGAAAGCGTAATCAGTTCAATATCCGTCCGCTGTGCCAGCCGGTCATAAATACGCAGCCCAGTCGTTCCGGATTTTCCGTCAATAAAGATCTTTTTCATGTTCAATATACTCCGAAATTTTCTGAATTTGCACCTTTACAGAATCGGGGCCGGTTCCGCCTTCAGAGATCCGCTTGCCCACACAGGCTTCCAGAGAGATTTCCGCATATAAGTCCTGTCCGAAAACAGGACTGAAGCTTTGATAAATTTCCAAAGGCAGGGTTTCCAATAATTCCTGCTTTTCAATGCAATAGGCTACAATTTGGCCGACAATCTTATATGCGCTACGGAACGGCACACCTTTTTTAGCCAGGTAGTCCGCCAGATCGGTCGCATTAATAAATCCCCGCTGCGCCGCGCAGTACATCGCTTCCGGTTTTGCCTTCATCGTTTCCAACATCGGGATAAAAACAGCCAGGCATTTCTTGACCGTATCCACAGCGTCAAATATGGCTTCCTTGTCTTCCTGCATATCTTTATTGTACGCCAGAGGAAGGCCTTTGAGCATTGTCAGCAGCGTTGTTAAATCTCCGTAAACGCGCCCGGTTTTTCCACGTATTAATTCCGCCAGGTCGGGATTTTTCTTCTGCGGCATAATCGACGAACCCGTCGTGTAGGCGTCGTCAAGCTCGATAAACTGAAATTCCCAGCTTGCCCAAAGGATAATCTCCTCACAGAATCGGGATAAGTGCATCATCAGCATTGCAAAGCAGGCGCATAACTCCACACAGAAATCACGGTCGGAAACAGAATCAATGCTGTTTTCGGTTGCACCGTCAAAACCAAGTGCATGCGCCGTCATTTCACGGTCGGTCGCATATGTCGTACCAGCCAGCGCGCATGCACCCAACGGCGACAAGTTCATCCGTGCAACGGCATCGTCCAACCTCCCAATGTCCCGGCGCAGCATCTGCGCATAGGCCAGCAAGTGATGTGCAAAGCTAACCGGCTGGGCGCGCTGCAGGTGGGTATATCCCGGCATAATCGTAGCCGTATTGGCCTTTGCCTGCGCGGCAAGCGCTTCCAGCAGCGCAAACAGAAGCTTTCGGATTTCAAGCGCCTCGTCACGCAAATACAGCCGCATATCCACCGCGACCTGGTCGTTACGGCTGCGCGCAGTATGCAGCCGCCGGCCCGCGTCGCCGATTCGGCGGGTCAATTCTGCTTCGACAAACATATGGATATCTTCGCTTGACATGTCCACAGTAAGCACGCCGTCATCCAGATCCTGCAAAATTTCCCCAAGGCCCCGGGTAATGGACGCGACATCCTGCGCGCTCAGGATCCCGCAGGCTCCCAACATAGCGGCATGTGCAATGGAAGCCCGGATATCCTGCCGGTACATGCGCGCGTCAAAGCGAATAGAAGAATTAAAATCATCAGCCAAATGGTCAAGCTGTTTGGAAAAACGTCCCGCCCACATTTTATTATCCATAAAAAGCCTCCGCAGTCCATAGTTATATTATTCTTTTATACGTATTTATATTTGATTCCTTTGTTGCATATTATAATCTTATGCGTATATTTTGTCAAGATGATTTTCTTCCATTTTGTATTTTCATTAAGTTGAGTCAGCCAGTATTTTTTATGTTTTTATTTTTTGTTTAATCTGTTGAATACATAATTCAAAGTTTTGGCCGATGGGAATATTGATAGGATTTATCCTTGTAATTATACATCATTCTTATTTTTATATTTATAAATATTCTGTATATCCTCTTTTGCTGTCCGTTTTTAAAATCTCTACAACATACATCTATAAAAAGTAAAAATCCGCACAGTTCCCTGTATATCTGAAACTTTTTGCATCATAAACCCGTCCCCAGGAGAAACCAGGGATATAAAACCCTGCAAAACAAAAAGCATGGCCATAATCATGGCCATGCTTTTGTGTGTATTTACAGGAAAATCGCTATTCCCATAAAAACACGCCTGTATGAACAGGAAAATCTGAAAACGGATTTACTTAATGCTGTTTTCGTAAGCTTCGATCATCTTCTTGACCATCTGGCCGCCGACAGATCCAGCTTCTTTTGCGGTAATATCGCCATTGTAGCCCTGCTTCAGGTTGACGCCAACCTCGCTGGCAGCTTCCATCTTAAACTTATCAAGGGCTTCACGAGCGCCCGGTACAACGTTCTTTCTACTATTAGACATTTCCTTTAACCTCCTGTCTTTTTCTTTTCGCTTCACTCAGCGCAATACTATCTTGCCCGCACATATCCAGCATATGCGTTTTTTATCTTTCCAGTTTTTGCAATGTTTTTCGTTCACAAAGCGAAATTTTTCGACAACCAGACACAAGCATAAAAACATTCCTTGACTCGAAAATACCTGCAAAACACGGATCGGCCATCTTCCAAAGACCAAAAAGCAGAACAGCAGCCGCTGTATTTTAAAAGAGATCCAGCTTATGTTTGTCGAAACAGATTTGCAAATCCACATTGTTTACGCACGTTCCTTCTGCACACAGCGCCAGATCCAAAACAATCTCCTCAACCCGATCGGTGTATTTACCCGTAAGGCATCTTTGGCTTGCAGGTGTGCCTACCAACACCGGATTCGCGCTGCCTGGATTCTGAACTTGCAAATCAGGCAATGGTATCCCTTTCAAGTTTTTCAAAAGCCGCCTCAATTTCATTAAACAAATGCTGAAGGTCCACACTGCAGTTTAGGATATAAGCAACAAAAACAGAAGTGCTGCACAAGCTTCGTCCATATTCGAGCTCCGCGTATGCCCTTGTTGAGATATGCAGCAACTCCGCCATCTGTGCCTGCGTAATTCCCATCTCCGCACGTGTGGAGCGAAAGCTCATTTTTAACACTCTCTTTAATGTATCCTCATATTTTGACATTACTGCACACCATCTTTCGACAAATTTCGTTCAAATTCTACATGATTTCCCCTCCATATTCCATGCGTTATACTTCAAATTGCAAAAAATTAAAGAGTATTTTTTGCAATTTGCATATTTGCATGTGAAAAACACGATATAAATAGAATAACGTCTGACAGCCTTGACAAAAAGGACGATTCACCGCTATACTTTTATCATCCGGATAACTCAATCAATGCTGCCTGAGGAAAAAAGCTATGAATCGTGCGTCTTGCAACCTCATTGTTCTCCTTATCTCCTGTTTTATCCTTACATCCGTCGTCTGCGCCGTACAGCCAGACGCGCCGCTGCGTGTTTATCAGTCCGCGCCGGCGCAGCCAGTGCAGCTTGCTGACGCCGGCGCGTTCCCCATGGTATCCATACGTTATGAGCCGGATCAAAGTGAAATCGAAAATCCGGAAACCTTTCAGATCCGCGTCAATCGCCGTACAAATACAGTTACCGTTTACAAACAGGATTCCTCCGGCAGCTACAGCGAGGCGGTTATGGCTATGCTGTGTTCTGTGGGAGAATCCACGCCTAGTGGCACCTATAAGATCTCCGCAAAATACGAATGGCGGCCGCTGTTCGGCAATGTATACGGCCAGTACAGCGTACGCATAATCGGAAATATCTTGTTTCACTCCGTACCATATACAGCGCAATCCAAAGATACCCTGAAATACGAAGAATACAATAAACTAGGCACAAGCGCATCCATGGGATGTGTCCGCCTGTGCTGTGCCGACGCTTTTTGGATCTATTCCAATTGTGCACCGGGAACAGTGGTGGAGATTTATGACAACGACGATCCCAGCCCGCTTGGAAAGCCGGAGCTTATCCCCATCGATACACAAAGCCCTTACCGAGGCTGGGATCCAACTGACCCCGATGACGCAAATCCCTGGAAAGAGAATGAGGCCTATACTCCAAAAGAAGAAAAGTCACTTCCGGAAATTCTTGGAATTGAATAAAAAGATAAAATAACAGGAGGCTGCATAATGGTATTTCACGTTGCCTTAACTGGCTGCGACCGTGCTCCCGGCACGGCAGAACAACCGCTGCGAACCATTTCAAAAGCTGCGAAACTTGCTATGCCGGGCGATACCGTACGTGTCCACGCAGGGGTTTACCGCGAATGGGTCAGTCCGAAAAACAGCGGCACGCAGGAACACCGTATTATCTACGAGGCTGCAGGAGACGGCGAAACAGTGATTACCGGCGCGGAGCCGGTAGCAGAATGGACAGACGAAGGCGACGGCGTATGGCGCGCACAGGTACCGGATACGCTGTTTCCTGTCCGCAATCCTTTCAAAACCCTGCTTTACGGCGACTGGCTTTTCGGGGATCACCCAGGCAACCATCTGGGTGAAGTCTATCTGAATGGGAAAGCGCTCTATGAACGCCAGTCCCTTGACGACGTCCGCACCCCATCCGTATGGCCAAACGCCAAATATCCTTCCGATTCGCTTTTGACCTGGTATTGTGAATCCGGTGACACCTTTACCACGATCTGGGCCAACTTTGGGGGTGCCGATCCCCGGCGAGAGTTGGTAGAGATCAATGTCCGGCCTTATTGTTTTTGGCCGGAAGAAACCGGCCGCAGCTACATCACGGTCCGGGGGTTTACCATGAAACAGGCCGCCACACAATGGGCGCCGCCGACAGCGCTGCAGGAAGGCCTGATCGGCCCGCACTGGAGCCGCGGCTGGATCATTGAAAACAACAAAATCAGCAACTCCAAATGCACAGGCATCAGCCTGGGGAAAGATATTTCAACAGGCGACAACGAATGGTCAAACCTGAAATTCAAATTCGGTACGCAGCGCGAACAGGAAGTCATCTTCCGTGCAGTGCACAGCGGTTGGGACCGGGAGCATATCGGCGGGCATATTATCCGATACAATGAGATTTCAGAATGTGAACAGGCGGGGATTGTTGGGCATCTGGGGGCAGTTTTCAGCGAAATTTATGGCAACCGGATTTATAATATTCACCACAAACGGCTTTTCCACGGCGCGGAAGTATCTGGCATTAAGCTCCACGCATCCCTCGACACCCAAATCCACGACAACATTATTTACAGCTGTTACCGTGGCGTCTGGTTTGACTGGCAGGCGCAGGGAACGCATCTGTTCCGCAACATCCTTTTCGACAACCTGTCCGAAGATCTTTTTGTAGAAGTCTGCCACGGGCCTTATATGGTCGACCACAATCTTTTTCTGTCCAAAATGAATTTCCGCAACGTTGCACAGGGCGGCGCTTTTGTACATAACCTTTTTGCAGGACGGTTTGTCATAAACCCCGACCGTGGCCGTCAGACGCCCTACCATTTTCCGCATGAAACGGCGGTGGCCGGCTACGCCAATATCATCGGCGGCGACGACCGTTATTATAATAATATCTTCCTGCGTGATGATGACCTGGATGATACGCCTGTCCCAATCGGCTTCTTTGAGCATCTGCCCTTAAAACCCCGTACACAGGAAGAACTGGAAGCTGAGGAAAAAGCCAAAATGGACGGCCTCCCTTCAAAGAATAACGCCATGCTATACCCGGTTGGGCTTGGCAGCTATAGCAGCTACCCAGGCCCGGAAAACCGTTTCTGGGAAAAACCGTTTGGCCCGGGGATGCGCGAAGCCCATCTTCCATCTTCCATTTGTAGTAACCTCTATCTGAAAAACGCCGTGCCCAGCGCAATTGACCATAATGCCTGCATAAGACCGGAAAGCGGTATTGAAATCGAAACCGATCCGGCCGCAGGGACTGTACGCCTGCACGTCGAACCCCCGCTGCTGCGCGGGATGTCCAATACAGCCGTAAGCTCAGCGCTGCTTGGAAAGAGTTACCATGCCGAAATGCGCTTTGAAGAGACAGACGGCAGCGATTACTGCTTTGACCGCGATTTTTTTGGTGCGCTGCGCCCTGAAAAAGATGTTATGCCCGGCCCATTCGAGTTGAAGGGTAATGCGTCCATCACATTGGAATTTTAAAAAAGAACAAGTGCCGTGCAGGAGAAAACCTGCACGGCACTTGTTCGCTTATAACTGCATCCGTATCGCCTGTTCACAGGCATTTTTATCTGTGAGGAACCGGCAACCATCGCGCAGTACATCCCGCGTTCCAGGATCCAGAGGTATATCCAACCACGAAGGCAGCACAAAACCGAATTCCACTTCCATTCCGCTGCGGTAAAATATTCGCACAGATTGACAGGCGCCCCAGTCCTCCGTCTGCTCCCGCTCGACTTCTCCAAATTGGGACACAAACGCATGCCGCGCCACATACTCCATCTGCCTGGGCGTCACTACAATAAGATCCACATCAGAATCCGGCCGATTGGTTCCCCGGGCACAGGAACCGACCAACACAAGCGCCTGAATATCCGCAACCTTTTCAGCCCATGTTACTGCGTTACGTAAGAAATTGGCAAGCATCAGCGCCTCCTCTTCTGTTTCATCTGTGTAAATTAAGGCGTTCGGCCGACAGCTGCGCTTTTACACACAGCTCCGCAGCTTTAAAAGCGTGCTCCTGCGTCATTGCAGTTTCTGTGCGGTTGAGTACGTCCAGAATCAGGGCGCCAAAGAAAGGATAACCGACATTCCCGTCGCAGCGAATATGCTGCTCCACCTCGCCGTTTGCCAGGAAAAGGTGGTTGCCTGTGCGTTCTTCACCGATATTGATATATTTGCGCAGTTCAATAAAGCCCTTTGTGCCAAGAATTGTCGTACGTCCGTCTCCCCAGGTTCCCAGGCCGTCCGGCGTGAACCAGTCAACCCGGAAATAGTTCGACGTCCCGTTATTGCCGACAAGCATCGCCTCGCCGAAATCCTCAAGCTCCGGATACTCCGGGTGGGCATAGTTTGCGATATGGCTGCGCACAACCTGCGCATCGGACGCTCCGGAATAAAACAGGTACTGTTCAATCTGATGGCTGCCGATATCGCATAAAATCCCCCCATAATATTCGCGCTCAAAGAACCATTTCGGGCGGGAAGGGGCGGAAAGCCGGTGCGGGCCAAAGCCGATCACCTGCAGGACATCCCCAATAGCGCCATCCGCAATCAGTTGGCCCGCGAAGACCGCACACTCGTTATGAAGGCGCTCAGAGTAATATACCATATATTTCTTTCCGGTGCGCGCTGCGGTTTCCTTGGCGGCAGCAAGCTGCTCCAGGCTTGTCAGCGGCGCTTTATCCGTGAAATAATCCTTCCCCGCTTCCATCACCTTCAGTCCGAGCGCACAGCGCTGGGAAGTAATTGCTGCGCCTGCGCACAGATGCACTTCCGGATCGGAAAGAATCTCGTCCAGGCTGTGCGCTGCCTTTGCCTGTGGATAGCGTTTTAAAAATGCAAGAACCTTGTCCGGATCCGGGTCGTATACCCATTTCAGCGTACCGCCAGCCTCACACAGGCCATTGGTCATCCCATTGATATGCGCATGATCGAGCGCAACGGCGGCAAAAACAAACTCTCCCGGTTTTACTACCGGCTGCGGCTTACCGACCGGCGCATAGTTGAGCCCTTCAACACGTTCCATTTTTTACCTCCCAAAACTATTTTTCATACCTGTATCTGTGAAATTTTCCACACTTTTACCTTTTTCATAAAAATGGCGTGCGTTTTTCAAAATTCCTTCCGTCGTATAGAAAGCATCGTCCGCTTTCAAAGGCAGTTCCACCGTCCGGCGCGCGGAACCGGATTCGTAAATCGCCGTAATCAGTTCGACCGTCCGCCGTCCATCCTCGGATCCAATAAAGGGCGCGCGGCCCTGTTCCATCGCAGAAAGCACATCGTCGATCTGGGCAGTATGCAGCGTATGGGCAAGCGGCTGATGCGCCTGATGCATCGCATCGATCTTCGCTTCCAGCTGTGTATTCTCTTCGGGGAAACCATTTGGCATCGAAGTGGACGCATAGCGCTGCCACGGCGCGCCGACCATGGCATCCTCACCCTGGAAAATTACATTCTGACGCTGCCCATGGGAAATCACGGAGCTTGTAATCTGTGCAAGCGCACCGCCGGCATACTCCAGCACCGCCACAGAGATATCCTCCACCTCGGAATTATCATGCGCGGCATTCGACAGCACCGCCGTAACACGCTGGGGCATTCCCATCATCCACAAAAGCAGGTCAATATGGTGCACCGCATGGTTCAGCGTACATCCGCCGCCTTCTTTTTCCCAGGTCCCGCGCCACCATAAATCATAATAACTATGTCCGCGCCACCAGTAGGAATCAATCTGCGCATGGACAATGCGGCCAATCAACCCAGCGTCAAGGATTTCCTTAAGCCCCATATGGTCATCGCGGAACCGGTTCTGCGCAACGCAGCAAATCCATTTCCCTGTACGCTTTTCCGCTTCTATCATACGGTCGCATTCGGCCAGCGAGGAAGCCATCGGTTTTTCACAGACCACATTGGCTCCAGTCTCCATTGCGGCAACTGCAACATCTGCATGCACATAAGGCGGAAGGCAAATACTGACGAGATCCGGTTTCTCCGTCTTTAGAAGTTCATGATAATCCGAATAAATCTGGGCATCAAGATCAAACTGCTCAGCGCGCTGCTGCGCTTTTTCCGGATATATGTCGCTCAGCGCCACAATATGGCAGCGCTGCGGAAATGTCAAATAGGCCTGGATATGGCTCGGGCAAATATTACCCGTTCCAATTATTGCAACTTTTATCATACAAATTCCTCCTCTTTATTTAATTCTACCATTGTTAAGCAAGAATTACAAGGAATAATTAAATAATATAAACAGCTTTGTCTTGTTTTTACCTAAAAATCTGCTATACTAAATTCATCAACCTGCCAAACAGGAAAGGAGTACAGCAATGCAAAAATATCAGGGCGTAGAGTATTTAAAATACGTTGTGGAAACCGCAAAAAATAAACCGGTGGAGAACGCTGGGCGCGCAAGCTTCCGCAGCGCAAACCTTGAGCTTGCCAAGATGGAGCTCGCCATGCGTGGTATTTCCAATGAGCCGGTCGTATATGAAAACATTGACGGCGCGCTGGAATGGATCGATAAGCGCAATGACTGCGCGGACTTTATTGTTCCCTGCCTTGTGCGTATGCTCAACGAGCACCGCGGCACACGGTTAAGCGAAGAATATGCACACAAGATTGAAAAGAGCTTGCTCGGCTTCAAATACTGGCTCGACGAGCCGGGCGAAGTACATGCCTGCTTCTTCACCGAAAACCACCAGATCCTTTTCCACAGCGCTGAATATCTTGTCGGGCAGCTTTTCCCGGACAAAATATTCAACAACGGCGAAACCGGGGAGTGGCATCGCCAGCATGCAATCAAATACATCCGCCGCTGGCAAGACTGGCGCATCCGCTTCGGCTTTTCTGAATGGCTCTGCCAGGGCTATTATGCAGAGGATATGCTTGCGCTTTTAGGGCTTGCGCATTATGCTGCCGAGGATGATATCCTCACAAATGCCCGTCTGATCATTGACCAGCTTCTGTTTGATATGGCGGTTAACTGCTTTTACGGCCATCTGCCGACCACACACGGCCGTGTCTATGCAAATATTATGGACCCGGATACCGAGGGGGTTTCCCCGGTTATGCATGTAATGTGGGGCGAGGGGACGCTGGCGGATATTTCCGACATTGCCATCCTGCTGTGCTCCTATGATTACAAATGCCCGGATGCCATCGCCAAAGCCGGTACCGACCGTCCTGACGTATTAATCAACCGTGAGCGTATGTCCATCGATGTCGCGGAAGGCAAGTATTATGGCGCGGACCCGGCCGACTTTGATAATATCATGCTTTACTGGGGCATTCAGGCTTATTCCGACCGTCTCACCGTCGAAAATTCCGCCAAGGTATTTCCCTATTATAACTGGATGAATAACCGTATTTTTGCCTACCGTGAACGCTATAAGCTCTGCGATGAAGCCGGCGTCCCTGCTCCGGAAGGCACTCCGGACTTCACAGCGATGACAAAAGTCAATATTTATACTTACAAAACGCCGGATTATATCCTCTCCTGCGCCCAGGACTTCCGTCCGGGCCGTATGGGGTATCAGCAGCACCCGTGGACGGCTTCCCTTGGCGGAAAAGCGCTTGTATTTACGAACAATCCCGCCGCAGAGAATTTCACCAACCGTCCCAATAAAGTAGCAGGCAACCTTGTTCTCCCGCGCGCTGCAGCACACAATAACGTCGTTTTGTCAATTTTCCGGGTCATGCCGGACTTCGTCGATTTCCTGTATACCCAGTGCTATTTCCCGCAGGGTGAGTTCGACGAAGTTATCGAAGAAGGTAAATGGCTCTTTGGCCGCAAGGACAACGCTTATGTCGCCGTATATTCCCTCAATCCTGCCCGCTGGGAAGCCCCGAACCCGGATTATTCCCGCTTCTGCGGCGGCAAGGATATCAAAGATATCAAGCCGTATATCTACATGACCCCGGGCCATGCCAACGTGTGGGCGGTAGAGCTTGGCTCCAAGGCGCAAAATGGCAGTTTTGAAGCTTTCCGCGCTGCGTTTAAGGATGCAAAGATCGAAGGCGACACGCACAATTTTGTTTACACTTCCCCGTCCCAGGGCGAGATGAAATTTGGATGGACCTGCCCGCTGATTGTCAACGGCGAGGAAATTGCATTGGGTGATTATCCGCGCTATGACAACCCATATTGTCATGCCGAGTTCAATACGAAAGTCCTCGAAATCAATGCCGGTGGCAGCCATACTGTGCTCGACGCAGAAAAAGGCGTCCTGATTGACGAATAAAAACCGGCCTTTTATACGCACAAGCGGCATAAAGCGCCGTAAAAACCGGAATTCCGGTTTTTACGGCGCTTTTTCTACCATACAAGCTGCGCGTAAACGCCATAATGATCACTGGGTGCATAACCGGAATCCACAGATTTCCTTTCACCAAAAATTCCCACTTCTTTAAGGAAGGGGAAATCAGCTGGATACGGATTACGAAGAAGGATACGGTCAAAACGTTGATTGCGCTCGATTGTATTGGCTGCTTTTGCCTGCCCAACCTGCCATCTCGGATTTTTCCGGAAATCAAGCGTACAGGGCGCGGGTACACCGCTTATGGATGCGTACGCTTCTGCCAGGTCGAAAAAACAGGTTTCACAGCCCAGCAGGCTTTGATCACCCAACAGGAAATGCTGCACAGCAGAGTCAGCCGAACAGTTAAAATCTCCGCAAAAGAAAATAAAGTCCACTTGAATCTGCAAAGCCTGTGCAACGAGCCCTACAATGGCGTTTTCCCGTTTCAAAGCACCGTCCCACGGAAGATGGAGGTTCACGATCAGGATTTCACGCCCTTGCGCTTTGATTTGCACTGCGGCCGCAAAAGGCCAAAGGTAAACGGCGTCAACAGGATACTGGCTCAACACCAACAAACCCTCCGCTTCATTTCTGTGAAAGCAGGAATATAACCCGCGTTCTTTTATCCAACGCAGAAGCTGCACATCAGCAAACTCCTGCAGGCACAGCACTTGCGCATCAAGGGCACAAATTTCCTTAAAGATCTGCACACGCCGCTGGGGCATCCCCATCTGTGATTCCCAGATATTCCAACTTGCAATCTTCATATCCTATCCCTCAAAATCTCCTGCCAGTTTATCAGCGCTCTTAAAAGCAAATTGGGGGAGTTTCATTTTTTAACCTGCAAATGCTAAATTAATGTTTCCTACATCATCTGCCGAATGATAAAACCTTCAAAATAAATCCATGGCGTCCAATTTTTTGGAAAACCCCCATCCGGCCGCTTTTCATTCATATCGATATTATTGAAGATAAGATATTTGCTACTTCCTGCGCCGGCTTTTCATGTGTATGGAACTTATAATCCCAATCGTTATATGCCTTATTCATTAAGAGACGGAACAGATAAAATCCCCTCTGCCCGAAAGCGCAAATGCAATGCCCGACGATTCGCTTGTCATGGCTTTTTGAAAGACAGTGGTTTGTGATGCATTATTTAACAAAAGTTCTTTTACTGTATCCTAGCCATACATGTATGGCGTATTTTCGCTTGCTGATCGTCTGGTATCTTCCGCAATGGTATGGAATTTGTGATTTCATACAGCCGTGTGTCCCTCAGCCGGATTTGACCAGGCTCGATAATTTCCCGATCAAACAATGGATCCCCGATCATCCTCAGGTAACCGGGGTATTTTCCAATTTTTTGAGCAGGTTTCTTACAATGAATTGAACATCGTTTCCAGGGCTTTTCCATATAACTCCGAAAAAGCAGAATCTATTGGATGGACAGCTTTACATCCAGCCTGTTTTCTCCAGGAAGTAAAATCACAGGATAGCGGTAACACTGACTGCTGGTGTTTTAACTGATCTGTTCGTGTCTATCCGTATCCGATACATAGGGCGCACTGACTTCAATACCGTTTTTCTGGAATACGGATTGCGATGATGCCGATGGGCTTGCTGCTTTATCTGCTTGTCCTGCCTGCGTATCCGGTATGGATTTTCCGTCATATCGCTTCTGATAATCCTGCGAACGGCTTCTTCGTATTCCGATTCGGCCAGTCCCGCCTGCTGTAATTTCAAATATTCTGCAATAAAGATACCGGCGTTTTTATAACTGCAGTATGCCTGGTAAGCCTGATCGCGGCTATAGCCAGTCCATGTCTTGATACATATGCAGTCCAAACAGACTTTTATATTCAGCCTAAGCCGGGCGTAGCATTCCAGCGCTTCCGGTTGGGCGCTGTTGCCGCATATAAATAGGTCCTTTTTCAGGCGTTAGCAGAAAATAATTTTTTTGGCAATTTTCTGCATAAAAAAGCCGTATTACGATTCCACTTCAGCGCAGATATTTCATATGGAAACGGCGTCGTTACGGTATCGATGACAGTCTCCGCTGCATATGCTGGAAGCAACTGTATGAGCATGCCCAGAACCAACAGCATTGCGGTACATGGTTTTGTACTTTTATCCTTTTACCTCATACAGATTTTTAATTTGTACAATACTTATAAAGTTTGCTAAATTATTTCTATTTTCTTATTATATTTATAGTACAGGATTTACGGATATTTGTCAATATACATTTCCATATTCTCAGTCCGCACACTGCGGGTTAAGCCGTTTTGGGCTGGCCCAGGCTGTGTTTGTAGATGGCGGCGGCGCCGTATGAAATCTGTCTCCTGGGGGGAAAAATATACCCGGAGGCGTAAGAATTGGATAGCGCTGTAATTTTTAATCGAGCCGCTTATCTCCACTTCCATGTTGGATGAATACACACGGCTGTACCGCACCATGACCTCGGACGGCAATTTGAACCGCCGCATCGAGGATATCGCGGCAAAAGGCGAGCTTGCCCGAAAGAAGAAGTCGAAGCTTTTAGAGCTTGTGTCCCTTGACAGCATCACGCCCGCCGATTTCAAATCCATGACCGCCGACTGCAACCGGGAAACTGAGGATTGCGAACGTGAGCTGCAAGAGCTTAGAACGCCGCAGGAATCCAGCGAGGAATTCCGCATCCACATGGAAAAGGTACGGAAAGTATTGCAGGAAGCCGAACGGGACGCCAACAGCGGCGAGATCACGAAAGAATTTATAGATACCTTTATTGATGAGATTTTTGTCACACCGGAGACGGACGGCTCAATGAGACTTGATATCCGCATCTTTACCGGTGATACCACAAAAAAAACCCGCAAAAACTCAGACGCCGTACGGGTCACACATTCAAGAAGATGACGACCACGCGAAAGACGAAAAGCATGGCGTTCGACCGAGTCAGCCGGGCAGCAGATGGGCACTCGGTGCGGGTGGCGTACATAGCGGGATTTGCGGTATAAGATTCACCTCTGCTGACTTTATCAGAAATCAGCAGAGGTGATCTTCTCTTATTTTGTCAAATTTCCATTCATACTTGTCAATCCTGCCATTTAATAATAGTTGGAAAGTACCACCTGCACGCCTCATTCAAGAATATTTGATTATTCGGTACAAATATCATATAATAAAAGAAACTGAAATTGTGAGGGAGCTATGACCGAAAGAATCTTTGATACAGACAGCCATGCCGCCGCGTTTGATGCTGTAGTACTCTCCTGTCAGCCGCAGGAAGGCCGGTTTGCCATTGTGCTTGACCGAACTGCATTCTTCCCCCTCGGCGGCGGGCAGCAACCCGATACCGGCATGCTTGACCAGGCACACGTGCTTGATGTGCGGGAAAATTACCGGGTAATCACCCACTTCGCCGACGCGCCGCTTAAGCCCGGTACGCAGGTCCATGGCATCATCGACTGGCCCCAGCGGTTTCGACGCATGCAAAACCATACGGGCGAGCATATTGTATCTGGGCTGGTTCATAAGCTTTATGGCCTGGAAAACGTCGGCTTCCATATGGGAAGTCAAGACGTAACCGTCGATTTTTCCGGTGAACTGACACGCATGCAGTTGGACCGGATCGAAACGCTCGCAAATGAAGCCGTATGGAACAATGCCATCATTACCGCATGGTATCCGACTGCGCAGGAACTGACCGCGATCGATTACCGGTCAAAGCTGGAGCTGACGGAAAACGTGCGCATTGTCACAATAGAAGGTTATGATAACTGCGCCTGCTGTGCGCCGCACGTGACGCGCACTGGGGAAATCGGTATAATCAAGTTGCTCGACTTTATCCGTTATAAAGGCGGCGTGCGCATCCATATGCTTTGTGGCGCCGATGCGTTGGACGATTATCGTTTAAAATTTGAAAACATCCGGGATATTTCCAACAGCCTTTCCGTACAGCAGGCAGACGCCGCAAAAGCGGTATATGCGCTGAATATGCAGCTGTCCAATACACAGCGCAGTCTCAGCACAATGGGACGGATATTGGCACGGACTATGGCGCAGTACGCGCAGGAAGAAGACGGCTTAATCCTATCCTTTTCAGAATCACTGGACATAGATGCGCTGCGCGAATTTGCCAACTGTACCATTGGAAAATGCAGGCTCTGCGCGGCATTTTCCGGTTCGGACCGGCAGGGCTGGAATTACGTCGCTGCAAGTGCCGAACTGGATATGCGGGCGCTTACAAAGCCCCTGAACCTGGGGATCTCCGGCCGCGGCGGCGGAAACAGGCTTATGATTCAAGGACATGCCTGCGCGACAGAGCAGGAAATTCGGAGTTTTTTTGCCGCACAGGACTGGTATATGCAGTAGTATTCTATTTTCGAAATACCTGTCTCACTTACAGCACCTGTCTCACTTACAGCACCTGTCTCACTTACAGCGCGCTGCAGAAATATCAAGCGCCGGGTTCTGCCACATAAGTGTGCGGCAGAACCCGGCGTTTGTTTTATATATGGCAGACGGAGATTATTCTCCCCAGCCACGTTTCACAGCGCAAATCTCACCCGAAGTGCAGGGACAACCATGCGCGTTACAATTGCAGCAACTTCACAGCGGCGGATCTGCGTATCCGGGTAAAAGCTTCCATCCTCGTCTCCGCGCAGCACACCGGCGCGGTAAAGCAGATAAACCGCACTATCCTCCGCCACGTCCGGGATGGTTCCGGCTTCAATCCGGTTCACTTCCTCCAACACCTGCGGCGGCAGTGCGCACGACAAAATCTGCGCAAACAGCCGGCGGCTGACCGGGACAGAATAATCCTCAAACGCTTCAGCCAGGATTCCATTTTCCAATGCATAGCGCACCGCGCCTTCATACCAAAGACTGCCCTTAGCCGTGGGGATATCCGCACCAGTATACGCCGCATGGATCCGCGCCGCAATACTGACACATTCTGCAATGCTGATATTCCCATCCGTATTGAAGCTGCCATCTCCATTGCCGACCATCAGCCCAAGTGAAAAGGCCAGAGCAACATTCCCGCAATACCAGTCTTCCGGCGCAACATCAATGAAAAGTCCGTCGGTATATGTCCCGGACTTTTCAAAACCGGGCAGCAGCGATTTTTCCCAGTCTTCCCCTGCATCCGGACTATATACATAAGCCGCTTCAGAAAGCTGCGGATACAGGAATTCGCTTCCGCCGCTATTGATCACACCATTGGGAACATGGCTGTCGGAAAACGATGCTGCATTTGCATAGCTGGCTGCGCCGGTCAGAAAATAATGATAGCGCGGCGGCCCGCCCCAGCTTAGCGCATCATCCCAAGTTACATCCACTGCATACCATCCGTCATCCAGGAAAACAAGGTTCCACATATGTGCAACTGCATAACCATGCTGGATTGCCGCTCCGGCAACCAGTACGCAGGCAATTCCCCGTGCGTCGCACAGCAGCTTGAATGCACGCGCATAGCCTTCACAGACCGGCTTTGTATTCGGATCGGCATCAAGCGCGCTGACCGCTTCAAACATGCGCATATCGTTGGAGGCAATGTCGTCGTTATAGGTATTATTGGCGCAAAGCCAATCGTGCATCTGTAAAAGCTGAGTATACGTATCCGCTTCGGGATCCACTTCTTCCAATGCACGGGCCAGGCCATTGGCCAAAGCCTGCCGGTCCCGCTGCACTTCCGCCGTTTCCGTATATGGAGAAATATAATAGCTTCCGTCCGGCGCATGCAATGTAGCGTACAGCGCTTTCGTCTGCGGATCTTCATATACCGTCAGCGTCATATTGCTGAAATCCACCCAGAAAATTTCGCTGTGATCCCGGGTAAAAGCGGAAACCGCATCCACATAATCCGAAAAACGGAAAATCTCCTTGGTAATCCCCTGCCGGAATGTAATTTTAATCTCGGATTTTCCGTCCACCATGGTTTCTGTATGGGCAAGCAGCGCATCATAGATGTCGCGGGCTGCCGGCGTCAGCTGATTGGAAAAGGCAAGATAATATTCCACTGTATCGGCAGCGGCAATTCCTGTAGCTTCATATGCAGCAGACTCCGCAAGTACATACGCCGCCACAGGTTCCACAACCGAATTCTCTGCCGCACAGGGCGCAGCCAACGAGAATATCAGCGCCACAGCCAAAGCATATGCAGTTCCCCGGTTCCTTTTGCGGTTTTTCATTATATTCCCCCTTTATTCTTTAATTTTAGCAGAAGTTTCCGGATAATACAAGGAGCCTGCGTAAAACACCGATGCCCTAACATAGTTTACAAGCGCAGGAGGACAAATAATGCACTTGCGCTTGCAGGAATATATACACTCTGTTAAAATAAATTCAAAATCAGCGAATGCATTACAGAGGGGTAAATATGAAAAAAATTATTCATATTTTTGGTGCAGCCGGTTCAGGAACAACAACATTGGGAAAAAAGATCTGCAAAGAGCTCGGATATACCTTTATGGATACAGACGATTACTTCTGGATGCCCACGGATCCGAAATTTACACAAAAACGTCCTGCGGAAAAACGAATCGAATTAATGACAAAGGAGATCTCCCAGTCTGACAATGTTGTGATATCCGGTTCCTTAACCGATTGGGGAGATGTATTGATTTCATATTTTACTTTAGCCGTCAGAATAGAAATGGAGCAGGGCCTTCGCATAAAAAGGCTGAACCAGCGGGAGAAAGAGCGTTTTGGCTCACGGATCGAACCGGGTGGAGATATGTATCAGCAGCATCTAAATTTTGTCGAGTGGGCAAAATCCTATGACCATGGCGGAATGAACCAAAGAAGCAAGGCAAAACACGATGAATGGCAAAAACTCCTGTTATGTGAAATCCTATATTTAAACGGCGCCGATGCAATAGAGGATAATTTTACAAAAGTTCAGCAAGCCCTTGCTATGCAGGCAGACAAGTGTAACTTCACCAGGCGAATATAAATTATATACTTTTACATACTCCAATTGGATACGCCGCACACAAGGGCATTTTGTGCATATCAAAACTAAAAGCCGGCCTATGCTTGTATAAACATAGGCCGGCTTAACTGTTTTTAGAATCCCCCGGACGCATCCGGGTTCTTTATTTTACCGATTGCTGGGGTTGTCCTTCAGGATTACGTCATGCGCACCGCCCTCGACAAGGCTTGTCGAGGAAACCAGAGTCAAGCGCGCTTTCTGCTGCAGCTCAGGAATGCTTGTGGCGCCGCAGTTGCACATTGTAGATTTAATCTTATCCAGCGTAATCTGCAGATTATCCGAAAGCTTCCCGGCGTAAGGGACATAGGAATCGACGCCCTCTTCAAACTTGAGCGTTGCCGCACCGCCGAGATCATAGCGCTGCCAGTTGCGCGCGCGGTTTGACCCTTCACCCCAATATTCTTTTACATAAGTACCGTTGATATTGAGCCGGTCCGTCGGGCTTTCGTCAAAACGGGCAAAATAACGGCCAAGCATTAAAAAGTCCGCACCCATTGCCAGCGCCAGAGTCATATGATAATCAAACACAAGGCCACCATCGGAACAAATCGGGATATAAATCCCTGTTTTCTCATAATATTCATCTCGGGCCTTCGCCACCTCGATAACCGCGCTGGCCTGTCCGCGGCCGATACCCTTCTGTTCACGGGTAATGCAGATCGAACCTCCGCCAATACCGATTTTAACAAAATCCGCACCTGCCTCAGCCAGGAACATAAATCCATCCCTGTCAACCACATTCCCTGCGCCGACTTTTACACTGTCACCATAATGCTCCCGGATCCAACCAAGCGTGATCTTCTGCCATTCGGTAAATCCCTCGGAAGAGTCAATGCACAATACATCCGCACCCGCTTCTACGAGCGCTGGAACACGTTCGGCATAATCGCGGGTATTGATGCCTGCGCCGACCACATAACGTTTATTCGCATCAAGCAGGACGTCAGGATGTTCTTTTGCCTCATCATAGTCTTTGCGGAATACCAGCGCGGCAAGATGGCCGTCTTTTGTAATAACCGGCAGGCTGTTGAGCTTATGCGCCCAGATAATATCATTGGCTTCTTTCAGCGTAACACCTTCGTATGCATAGATCAGTTTTTCAAATGGGGTCATGAATTCGCATACCTTCGTATCCGCCGGCATACGGCTGATACGGTAATCGCGCCCGGTTACAATTCCCAGCAGACGTCCATTCGGCATCCCATCCTCCGTGACGGCAATTGTAGAATGCCCTTTTTCCGCTTTCAATGCCAGCACTTCCGCAAGTGTCTGATCCGGACGGATATTGGAATCGCTGGTAACAAAACCGGCTTTGGAATTTTTCACGCGGCGCACCATCTCCGCCTCACTGGCAATGGATTGGGAACCATAGATAAAAGAGATCCCGCCCTCAATAGCCAAAGCAATTGCCATACGCACACCGGAAACCGACTGCATAATTGCGGAAGTCATAGGGATATTGGCCGTTAAGGCAGGCTGCTCCCCCTTTTTAAATTTGACAATCGGCGTCTTTAAAGATACGTTCGCGGGGATACAATCTTTTGAAGTGTAATTCGGAATCAAAAGATATTCATTAAAAGTCCGGGAAGGCTCGCTGAAATAGTATGCCATAAAAACACCGCTCCTTCATGATAATTTCGAGTGATTATTAAACGAAAGTATATCCTACAGGCAAAAAAAAGTCAATGATCGAAACATAGAAAAACCCGGGAAAAGCGCCTTTTATTCAGGAGTTTTGTATATACGCGGCAACCGCACCTCAAAGCGCCCCTGCCGCTGCGTTGTGATAACCTGCGCACCGGCACGGGAAAGCGTATAAATCAGATCTGTATCTATCTCATAATAGGCGGAGATTACCGCACAATCCGGTGCAAGGGCCATAACCGCTCCAGGCAGGGCGCGGCTGGAATAATAATCCCCAAGCGCCAGGATATCCGCATGTGCAAACGGTGCCTGAGAAAGCATCCGGCCCAGGTTTTCCGCCTGTATAGCCCCAAGGGCAACCAGACGCTGTCCGGCTGCCTGTGCGCTCAACAGCAGGCGACCGTTGTCGCGATCGTCCGAATGGTTTACATAAATATCAACACCTATTCCCTCCAAATCCAGATGCAGATCCTCTGTCAGTACGGCGGCCTGCGTGCCGGCCTGTTGCGCAGCCTGCATAAAAAGCGCACAGCTGTGCATGTCCTGTTCGTTTTTCGGTTCCGGCAGATATACCATGCCGATATGGTAATTTTCCAGCGCCCAGGGGACATTGGCACTGTCTGCGCGCCGGTACGAGGATATTACGAGCATATCGATTTCCTGCCGTCCATTTTCCCATAGAAAAGCCTCAATCCCGGAAACAGCATATTCATTACTTCCGCCGCAATTGAAAAGCAGGCAGGTATCCGCCTGACAAACAACTGCGCTTTGGCCGGTAACCGTGGAAACAACCGCAAATATAGCCGTCATCTGCTTTTGCAGAGCAGTGAACAGAAAAGCCGCCGCACACATCCCCGCCATACACACAGCCGCAAGCCCCATAGGCGCATGCTTATAGGTGCGGACAAGTGCAAACAAGAGATAACCAAAAACAAGCAGAATCGCGACATATATGCTTTTGGCAGAAACCGCTGCAAACGGGATTTTAGAAAGAAGCGGAACCACATAAAGGATAAAACTGCATAACACCCGCGGGATCCAAGCGAAAGCGACGCCAAGCGGCAGCCAGACAAAGCCGGCAAGCGCCGCAGCAACGCCCATTGTAAAAGCATATTCAGACGCCCAAAGTACCAGCAGGTTGGATAGCGGCGACAGCAGGGAGATTTCCCCGAAAAACACTGCCTGGACAGGGAGGATAAAGATCTGCGCAGTAAGCGTTGTCGCAAGGATTCCCGCACCAGCATCGCAAAACCGCAAAAGAATTTTGTTTTGCGTATGAAAATGGCGCTTTATTGCCCTGTAAAACGGCCCGCCATAGAGAATAATTCCCAGCGTAGCAAAAAAAGAAAGCAAAAGGCTCAGATCCGCAATAGCAAAAGGATTGCTAAACAGGATAAAAGCCGCGGAGACAAAAAGGCTGGTCAGGCTGTCTGGTTCACGCATAAGATAAAACGACAGCAGCCACATAATCTGCATAATCCCCGCCCGCACAACGGAAGCCGGAGCGCCGGTCATCAATATAAAGGCCAAAACGACCGGGACCGCCACAGCGCAGCCCGCACGGCGGCGCAGCAGCGTCAGGATGATGCCAACCAGAAACGCAACATTCATACCGGAAACCGCCGTAATATGGGAAAGGCCAGTAAGCCGGAGCGCATTTTCAAAACCGGTTTCCATCCCGGTTTCGTCACCAAAAAGCAGCGCTGTCATCAGCCCGGCTTCGCGCTCCGGCATGATTTCCCGAAGTTTCGCATCAATTTCACGGGCAATGCGCTGTAGCCGGGCTGTAAAAGGGAGCTGCGTCTGCGCAAGAAGCTGCGCGGACGCAGCAGACGCTTTTAGATAAATCCCATGGGAATTCAAATACCTGCGGGTATCAAAACGCCATGTGCTTTCGGGGATTTCAAGCTGCGTCTCAACGCACAGCTCGTCGCCGGGCTGGAGCTGAGAATAATCGCCGTCAAGGTAAAGCCGCACTTTAAAAGGACGGATCTGCTCTCCATTTATACTTTCAATCTTCCATTCCACACGCGTATAATCGTCAAAAAGCTCCGGATATGCCTGCACATACCCAGTGAAGTTCCCTCCTTTTCCAGCCAGGGAAAGCGCCGGCTGGTAAATAAACGCATTATAGGAACTCCAGACGCAGCCCGCAGCACAGATTCCGGCGAATACAATTGCAGCGCGGCGGACAAAGGGAAAGCGTGGAGAAAGGAAAATACATATCCCACCCAACAATGCGGCGGCGGCTGCCGTCCACAATGCCGCAGATGCAAAAAAATAGCAAAATACCGCCAGCGCTGCCATAAACCCGGACACAAACAGCACCAGCGGCCTGGATATCCTTTGTCGTTCCGATAGATAGAGATTCATTCGCTCACTCCAGGATCCGTCCCGAATTTTTCTCCATTTTATAACAAAAACCGGTACAGCGCAAGGCTGTACCGGTTTTTTATCCGAATACTTATTTCAGTTCGGCAAAGAACTTAATGGTGCGGACCATCTGAGACGTATAGGAATTCTCATTGTCATACCAGGAGACAACCTGTACCTGATAGGTATCGTCGTCGATCTTGGCAACCATGGTCTGGGTAGCGTCAAACAGGGAACCATAGGTAATACCGATTACGTCGCTGGAAACGAGTTCTTCTTCGGTGTAACCAAAGGACTCGGTAGCAGCGGCCTTCATTGCAGCATTGATGCCTTCTTTGGTAACATCCTTGCCCTTAACAACCGCAACCAGAATGGTGGTGGAGCCGGTGGGGGTCGGGACACGCTGAGCGGAACCGATAAGCTTGCCATTGAGTTCCGGGATAACCAGGCCGATCGCCTTTGCAGCACCGGTGGAGTTCGGAACAATATTCACAGCGCCAGCGCGCGCACGACGCAGGTCACCCTTACGCTGCGGACCGTCGAGGATCATCTGATCGCCGGTGTAAGCATGAACGGTGGTCATGATACCGCTCTGGATCGGAGCATACTCATTAAGAGCCTTTGCCATCGGGGCCAGGCAGTTTGTGGTGCAGGAAGCTGCGGAAATCACAGTATCGTCAGCCTTCAGAGTATTATGGTTGACATTATAAACGATGGTCGGGAGATCGTTGCCTGCCGGAGCAGAAATGACGACCTTCTTCGCGCCTGCCTTGATATGAGCAGAAGCTTTTTCTTTGGAAGTGTAGAAGCCGGTGCACTCAAGCACGACATCAACGCCCAGCTCGCCCCACGGGCATTCAGCAGCGTCTTTGATCGCGTATATTTTGATTTCCTTGCCATCGACAATGATAGAATCCTCGGTGGATTCAACGGGCTTGCCGTATCTGCCCTGCGCGGAATCGTACTTCAGAAGATGGGCCAGCATTTTCGGGCTGGTCAGGTCGTTGATCGCGACGACTTCATAGCCCTCGGCGCCGAACATCTGGCGGAAAGCAAGACGGCCAATACGACCAAAACCGTTAATAGCAACTTTAACAGACATGGTTATTTCCTCCCAATGTGATGATAGATATATTATACAGCGGACAGGCAATTTGTACAAGTGTCATTTTGTTTAAATTTTCGCACAGGCACATTGTGTTTTCGATATAATTTTCCTCCAGAGGATAAGTTTATACCTCAATTTTGTATTTTTCTTGCCGTTCTTTTCATAAAACATAAACATTTTAAGCAAAAATGCAGTTTCATTCACCGCCTGAAAGCCTGCGCTCCCCGCATTGTTCAGGCTCAAGAGATCACAAGCACCTGCGCCGCATGGCCCCTATCCGGATAATAGCTGTCTGCGTTGGAGAACAGCCCCTGCGCAAGCAGCGCATCAAAAGTTTCCGCGTCCAGCAAAAGCGTCTGGTATCCCTCAACCTCAACTGCCTGAACTCCCGATGCCGCCTCCAGCGCCGCCAAATCCTGCGCATCGCAAACAAGCGTATTGACGTCCGCAGCTTCTATCTGCAGCGACGTCAGAATCGCATCTAACGTTGCCTCCGGCAAGTCTTTCTGTTCTGACTTCATCTCATCCCAGCCGTCCCCGCCGGCATCCGAAGGAATCATGCCCCCGTCTTCTTCCGGATCTGAACCGTCTGTCCCATCCGCGTTAGAATTACCGTTGTCAAAAGCCGAATCCTGTGTCACAGATTCATTGGATTCCGGCGCCGCCGTATCGGCATAATAGGCCATACCGTTTTCACTGCCGTCAGACTTTGCCGCTCCCATCCGCAGCAGGGAAAGCGACCCGGCGCCAAGAAGGATCAGACAGGCGCAGGCTGCAGCGATCCACGCGTGCCGGCGGGAACGTGCACGCAGCCGGGCAAGCCGGGCATCCCAGCGCACTGCACACATAATCTGTTCATGCAGGCCGGTAGGCGTATCCTTCGGCAACGTCTTTTCCGCCTCCATCAATGCCTCCATTCCCTCAAAAAGGCTGCGGCATTGCGCGCAGGTTTCCAGGTGCAGGTTCAGCGCCCTGGCCTGCTCCGCGTCAAGCGTCCCATCAAAATATGCAAGCATCCAGTCCTGGATTTTTTCACATCCCTGCATCGCATCCGCCTCCCTTCTTTTTATTGGACGAAGCGCCGGCAGGAAAGTTCCCGCTTGCGCGCAGCATATCTGCAAGCCTTGCACGGGCACGGAACAGGCGGGATTTTACCGTGCCTTCGTTGAGCCCAAGGATCTCCCCAATACGCGCATAGGACAGGCCGTTGACGTCCCGCAGGACCAGCACCTGCCTGTATTCCTCCGGAAGGGCGGCAATCGCCCGGGAAAGCGTCTGGGTCAGATCAGCGCGTTCAGCCGCCGGTTCCGGGGAATAGGAGTCATCGGGAATTTCCCTCTGCTTTTCCCCACCGTCCACATCAGCGGTATATAAAGAAGTCTCATTGGCACGCGCGGCGCGGCGGATAAAATCCAGCGCCGTGTTGACCGCGATGCGGTAAACCCAAGTTTCGGGGGTGCTTTCGCCCTTAAAAGAGCGTATGCTGCGGTATGCCTTGATAAAAACCTCCTGTGAGATATCCATAGCGTCAGACGCGCTGCCCGTATAGCGCAGAGCAAGCAGGTATACGCGTTTTTCGCAGCTTTTGACCAGCCTCTCAAACGCTTTTTCGTCTCCCGCACGTAGTTTTTCCACAAACGCCTCAGCCTTCAAGATCCGGCCTCCTTTCCATAAACTCTCCGATCAGCGCATCCATTTCCGCAAGCGATGAGACTGCGGAAAAACGCGCACGGTAAGCGGCGCTTCCACGCACCCCCTTCAGATACCATGCAAGATGCTTGCGCGCCTCCAAAACCGCAACCCGCTCCCCTTTGCGCGCAGCGGCAAGGGCAATCTGCGCACGGGCAACGGAAAAACGCTCCGGAAGTTCAGGGACGGGCGGTTCCGGAAGGCCACGCATGCGCGCCTCAATCTGCTCGAATATCCAGGGATTGCCCAGCGCGCCGCGCCCCACCATTATAAGGTCGCAGCCGGTACGTGCATAAAGCGCCTGCGCGTCGGCCGCGGAAAACACGTCGCCGTTGGCAATAAAAGGCACGCTTACCGCTTCGCGCACCCGTGCAAGCGCGTCCCAGTCGGCATGCCCTGCATACATCTGTTCCCGCGTACGGCCGTGAACACACACAGCTGAAACGCCGCATGCCTGCGCCATCCGTGCAAACGCAACCGCATTCCGGCTGCATCCATCCCAGCCCAGCCGGAATTTCACCGTTACCGGGACATTCACAGCCTTGCGCACCGCCTCAAGAATCGCGGCGGCACGCGCAGGATCCCGCATAAGGGCGCTGCCATCACCATTATTCACGATTTTTGGCGTCGGGCAGCCCATATTGATATCCAGCACCTGCGCTTTGGAAATTTCCAGCGCAAGGCGTGCGCCCTGCGCCATGATTTCCGGTTCAGATCCAAAAATCTGCGCGGCATAGGGCCGGTCCCCCGGTTCAGGCTGCAGGATTTCACTGGTCCTGTCCGGTTGAAAGACGAGCGCGCGGGCGCTGGCCATCTCGCTTACCGTATATCCTGCGCCGAAACGCCGGGCCGTCAAACGAAAGGCCGCGTCAGCAACCCCCGCCATCGGCGCAAGTGCCGCATAAGCTGTCACAGCAACGCTTCCTATCTTCATATAGCCTCCAAATGCGCGTTACTGCGTATAAGCGCCGCGCTTGAACAAAATCCATTTGGAGCGGTCAATCGGATTGACGCCCCGGTACGGGGCCGTACGCCCCTCTCCCGGCGGGCAAAGCTGATAGCGGTCGAAACGCGAATAGAAAGCCGCCCGTCCGCCGGAAAGCCCGGCGAGCCGCGCAGGATAATCCATACAAGTTGCAACCGGCAAACGGCATTCCAGCGTAAAATTCCCGCCATGCAGCACCGGCGTGTCAAATTCGCCGCGCATTTGCGTAATATCGGAAATTACCCTTCCCATAAGCTCTTCCCCGGCGCGAATGCGCACGGCAAGCAGCGGTTCCAAAAGCCGTTCGCCTGCCGCAGCCAGGCCGTTTGCAAAGGCCATCGGCGTAGCGACAAAAAAATCCAGAGGATGGGTGTGGATCGTATGATGCCCGCCGCCGGTAAGGGTAACGCGCATGTCCGTAACTTCCCAGCCAAGCTGCCCCTGCTTCAGGCAGTCATAAAAGCTTGTCCGGATATGCTCCTGATATTTATAAAAAAGCTCGTTATGCGGTACGCGCCCCGGATCATATTCGACGCCGGAACCGGTAGGCAGCGGTTCAAAAAGGAAACGCACAATTGCCCAGCAGGGCTTGGGCATCGTATAAGCGGCAAAGCCTTCCGCCGTCTGCGCAGGCGTTTCCTTATAGATCACCGTCGGCGGGGAAAAATGCGCGGTAAGACCATAGCGCTCCAGCAGCATTGCCTGAATGACCTCAAGCTGCACCTGCCCGGTAATATTGAGGTCAATTTCCCGCTCCGTTTTCTCCCACTGACAGTCGATCAGCGGTTCTTCTTCGGAAAGCTCGCGCAGCGCCAAAACCAACTGGGTCAACTGTTCCGGGCTTTCCGGCTCCGCTTTTACGCGGAAGAAGGGGTTTGCCAGCGAAAATTCCCCAACTGGCGGACGCTGGCCGAAGGTATCGCCCACGCGCGCCTGTTCCAGTCCATAAAGCGCGGCAATATCCCCCGCGTAAATTTTCGATAAATCCTGATGCTTTGCCCCGTCAAAACGGCGCAGCAGGGCGATTTTGCCCTCACCGCGCACATTGCCGGACAAATCATGCAGTGCAAGCGTATCCCGCGGCGCAAGCGTCCCGCCATACAGACGTACATGCGCGACAAGGCCGCGATCCGGGTCATGCTCCACCTTATAGATCAGGCCGGAAAGGTCGCGCGTCTGCCGGGAGCGCGCGTCGGGCAGCAGCCCGGTCACCGCGTCGAGCAGCGTATCCACGCCAAGGCCAAGCTTTGCACAGCCGAAAACCACCGGCGTAACCTGGCAGTCCATGGTCTGCTTTCGGGCAATCTGCGCAAGTTCCCCACGCGAAACCGGTTCTTCCGCCAGCCAGCGCTCCGCAAGCGCATCGTCATGCTCGGCAAGCACAGCGCAGGCTTCTTCCTCCCAGTCCTGCATAGCGCCTACGCGGCAGTCACGGCCTCCCTCGGCATATATGGCATTGAGCGGCAGGAAATCTCCGCCAAATTGCGCTTTCAATTGGGTCAGCACTCCCGCGCCGTCACTTCCGGCACGGTCAAGCTTATTGATAAAGACAATGCGAGGCATCGCTGCAGCCGTCAGCGCGCACCAGAGGTTTTCCGTATGCGCCTGCACGCCTTCAACCGCCGACACCATTAAAACTGCCGCATCAAGAGCAAGCAGGCTGCGCTCTACCTCCCCGGCAAAATCAAAATGTCCGGGAGTATCCAAAAGCTGGATCCTATTGCCGTGCCAAAGGAGGTTCACCTGCGCGCTACGCACAGAAATGCCGCGCGACCGCTCGACCGGCAGCCAGTCAGTCCGCGTATTCGCTTCGTCCACACTCCCAGCGCGGCGCAGCGCGCCGCAGGCATAAAGCGCTTGCTCCGTCAGCGTCGTTTTCCCGGCGTCAACGTGGGCAAGGATTCCAATGTTGAATATTTTTGCATCCATAACAGACGACAGACCGCTTACAGCAAGTTTCTGATAAACTGGGCGCTTTGGGCGCAGACGTCGGCGTATTCATATGCATACAGATCAAGTCCCATCATACCGTCAAAACCGACCTCGCGCAGCCTGGTAAGATAAGCGCCCAGGTCCATATCCCCCTCCCATGGGACAAGATGATTATGCACGCCGCGCGCCATGTTTTCCACATGCGCATGCAAAATATACGGCGCCGACTCGGCAAGCGCCTGCATTGGGTCGGCATCGCATAAAAACATATGCCCGATATCGGCATTGATCCCCAGCGCCGGGGAATCGATTTCCGCAAAGCTCATCAAAAGCTTTTCCGTATTATTGATTAAAAACTCCGGCTCAAACTCCAGCGCCAACCGCATACCCAGTGATTCTGCGATACGGCACATTTCGCGGGAGGCGCGGATATTCCTTGCCCAGCGGGTAAACGGATCTTCATCCTTATATTTATGCGCAGGGGAAGTCACCAGATACTTTGCGCCGAGCGCATGCGCAATTTCCAGGGTCCGGCGCACCAGTGCAAAATTCTCCTTACTGAAGGAAAAATCCATGTGTGCGCTGACAGCATAGCCGCGCACGCCGGCTTTTTCCATGGCTTCGCACATTTTCAGCGCAAAATCCGGCGCGAAAAATTCTTCGCGCGGACGGAATTTCTTGTCAAATGGGCTGATCTCCACACCGTCGAAGCCGGAATTCATAAGAAACGCTGCGCTGTCAGGAATGGAAAACTGCGGAAGCATTTGAGTACGCCCAAGTAAAAGCATGACAGATCCCTCACTTTTTTATTTTTTTCATTCTAACATGGCCGGTTTTTACTGTCAACCAGCACAAAATCGGTAATGCCCCTCTGAGTTTCAAAACTGCATGGACAGCTGCTCCGGCTCATACGGACTCGGAAATTCGTGCAGATAAGCAAAAACCTCCCCGGGCTCGTATAAAACCCCTTCCCGGCTGCAGGCTTCCCGAAAAACGTGCATCAGCTGCGGATGATTTGGGCTTACACATTCATACGCACTGCCATAGCTACGAATATAGCGTTCTTTTATGCCGGGGAAATGCCGGTCGAGCGCCGCATAAAAATATTCGCGACTGCCGGCTCTCAGGGTCACGCCAAACCCGAAACACACAATACCGCGCACGCCGGCTTCAAAACAGGAATCCAAAATCCCACGCAGGTTTTCATGCGTATCGTTAATAAAAGGCAGAATCGGGGAAAGCCATACAACCGTTGGGATTCCGGCGGCCTGAAAAGCCTTCAGCGCCTGAACCCTCTGCTTCGTCGTAGACACATGCGGCTCGATTATGCGGCACAACGCTTCGTCACAGGTTGTCAGCGTCATTTGGACAACGCATTTCCCCTTTTTGTGAATCCATGCAAGCAGGTCCAAATCCCGGAGAATCCCCGCGCTTTTCGTCTGGATTGCAAGACCGAAACCTGCCTGTCCGATCACCTCCAGGCAAGCGCGCGTTTGGCAAAGCTTCCCCTCCAGCGGAATATACGGGTCGCACATGGCCCCGGTTCCGATCATACATTTTTTTCTGCGTTGCTGGAGTTCGGCACGCAGTTTCTGCGGCGCATGCAGCTTAACCTCTATATTTTCAAAATCATGATCCATCTGATAGCAAAAGCTGCGGCTGTCGCAATAAATACAGCCGTGCGTGCAGCCACGGTAAAGGTTCATACCATTTTTCGGTGATAGGATACGCTTATACTCCCGGTAAAACATCTTGCCCTGCTCTGCCCTCCCTTTCCTATCTTCTACGCCCCGCCAAGATAAAAAAGACGCGAAGGGTCCGCCCGCCGCGTCTTTTTAAGCTGTATTTCTGCCGCATTCCTACCAAAGATCCGCATGGAAATTAACCGGGCTTGCAAGTTCATGAATGCTGCGTATTGTACAGCCATGTTCATCCAAAAACGCATGGATCCCCGCTAGTGCCTGCGCAGCCTGCATTTCATAGCCAAAACCAATAACCGTCGTTGCAGAAACCTCCAGCAATTGATTGCAGACATCGTTCACCACACGCGTCACACCGGTGGTTTCCCGAATTCCTTCTACAGAGAGCATACTGTCCCAATACCGGTATCCGCCCTGGCGAAGCGCGTCACGGTGTGCCTGGGTAAACGCTTCGGCATTGCTCCCGCCCGGGATCATAACAAGCCGCGTTTTCAGATTCAGCACCCGGTCAAGCGCCGCATTGGCCAAGTCAAACGCTTCAACCATCGCTTGCGCATCCTGCGTTACCGCTTCGGAAAGTGCAAGGCCCAGCGTGTGCCCTTCTACATAAATACGCCGCACCAGCGCTTCATTTGCCAAAATATCCTCTGCGGTGACGAAAAAAGCGGCATGGATCCCTTCTGCGGCAAGCGCATCAAGCACGTAGCCGGCAGATTCTCCCAAAGAACCCGAGAAACAGAAATAAACGTCAAACGGCACAAACTCCGGTTCCTGTTCCCGGGCCATTTCTTCCTGGAAAGCCTCCAGCGCCGTATCCATATCCGGCTGCAGCATGGAAATCAGATAGGTATCAGAGTAAGAAGATGTTATATCCTTAATGCGTACGACCGAGGTGTTTGGATAGTAGCCGCATAAAAGATTAAACACACTGGAAACAAAAACCGCCGGGACATATGCCTGCCCATTGCGGCTGAGCGTCGTATAGCTGTAAGTTTCCCCTTCCCGGTCATAGCAGCCGCCGTCTACCGTATTGAAAAAAAGCGTCTTATTTTCATTGGAAAGGATCAAAAGATTGTCGCGCGAATTGTAAATAGATACTACTCCAAAATTTTCCGTAAATACCGTATACGGCACATACAGCATTCCATCAGAGATAAACGGCATTGTATCGCTGCGCAGCGGCGCAAGCGTGTTATTCACAATTGTAAAGATGACGGTCTGTCCGCCGGCCTCGGCGGCGCCCGCACAGGGCAGGAGCAAAAACGCAATCGCAAATAACGCCGTCCAGACAACAGAAAAAATCCGTTTCATACCTTTCCTTTCCCCTTTTTCCGGATATGCACGGCTTGCATCCGGCAATTATGCATGGTATAATAGCCTATCACAATGCGAAGGCTGTTTCGCATCCCGAGGTGTTTTTTTATGGTTATTCCGATCCATTTCAAATGTAAAAACTGCGGCTTGGTCTTTGGCGCCGTCGTCAGCGAAGAAGAACTGGAGAAAATCCCCTGCCCTGGCTGCGGCGGACACGCATTGGAGCGCACGGAAACAGAAACTGATTATTACCTTCTCAGCCGCGCGGCGGAACAATGCAGCGGAGACTGTGCCTGCTGCAAAGCAAACTGCGCAAACCGCACTTAACACCGCCATCCCGGCCTTCCGGCCGGGATTTCTTCTTTTCACAGGATATCCGCATACTCAGCAAGCAGAAGGTCTACCAACGCGCCGTAGCTGGCCGTGCCGGAAGGCTGTCCCTGCGCCTTAAGATAGGAATCATTGACCTTTTCACTGATGCTGGAAACAAGGCCGCTGCACGACAATGCAAAATCCTTGTACTCTGCCAAATCCCGGGATAGATTTTCTCCTACGCCTGCGTTTATTTCGCCGGAAGCTGCGGAATCTACAGCGCCCAGCGCGCTGATGCAATACCGGTAGGCCATGAAATAGCCAGAATAATTGGCGCGGCGGTCCGAGCTTTCCCGGCAGACAAGGAATGCAAGGAAATTGGCTTCATCTTCCGGCGCGATGGAGAGCCGGTGGCTCATCTCATGCGCCATTGTAAAAACCAGCGATACCGCCGGCGCTTGATCATTAACCACCGCCTCCCCAGTAAAAGGGACAAAAATTCCGGTCAGACCCAGCGTATTTAAAAGGCCTTTGTTTGCCGGCACCTTCACCGGCGCATACGGGCCGGAAAGAATGCTGTATTTCGGTTCCGCGCTTTCAAACGCCCGCACAGTCAGCGCACTCAGCGTATCAAAGGAACCAAACTCACAGCTGCCGCTGATATCGCGAGGGACAAGATCCGCATAGGTGTTGGCACAGTCCTGCATATATTCCGTCAATGCCCGCAGTTTATGGACGTCGGCTGTAGAAACGCTTTCTGTTTCCAATCCCAATTGTTCGGACAGCGGGGGCTGGGAATATGCCGGCCCGTACAGTGCAAAAAACAGCACAAGCAGTACCGCATACAGTGCCGCCACATTGGAAAGCATGCGCGCAATACGCGCCCAAACATGGCCGGCCGTACAGATTTTATAAATCATCACGGCCACATATATCCCTGCCACAGCGAAAAGCAAATATACAAGGACTTCAGCCACGGCAAATTTTACATACGACAGCGCGCCAGACATGAGCAGGAATACGGCGCGGGTCATTTCGCTGTATTGTCCGCAAAGCGCGGGGTTGGCACGGAACACAGTCCTGGCGATGAAATAGAGCGCAAACAATATTGCAGCGAAAACAAACCGGGAAATTGTGCCGGAATTGAGATAGGAACCATCCTTTCGTTTCATCGTCAGGCCTCCTTTTTGCAGATATTTGTATTATATCATAGATCCAAGGAAGTTTCAAAGGCAAATCCCTCCTGCCCCTGCTTTTTGCAGAAACAAAAAACAAAATACCCAATGCGGAAACAGGAGCAAACCAGAGAAAAACGGAGCTTTTGAAAGCATTCTAAAAAACAAATTAATTTTTTAGAAAAAATGCTTGACAAGGTTGTACACGTATGGTATAAATATATCCTGTTGGGAGTTCTATGGCTTTTTATGAGCTGTTTTTGGCTTCCCGGCAGAATTATAATCCGTTTCTGCCCTGCGGCGTTCAGAAATGACAGGGAAATGTCTGGTTATCCGGTTCGGAGTACAGTCAAGTACACCGGTTCCGGGCAGCTCAAAAGGCCAAGGATTTTTATCCTCTGTTTTTTGAGTTGTCCGGGCGCATTTCCATTTCCTCCGTCAGGGCCGGATAAATCAGTTTCGGAGGTAGGAAAATGTCTACTTATATGGCAAAGCCCGAGACGATTACGCGCAGCTGGTATATCCTTGACGCTGCCGGAAAGCCGCTCGGACGCACCGCCGCACTTGCCGCTCATCTGCTGCATGGCAAGCATAAGGCTGAGTTTACGCCCAACCAGGACTGCGGCGACTATGTAATCATCATCAACAGCGAGAAGGCCGTCTTGACTGGCAAAAAAGGCGAGCAGAAATTCTATCGCACCCATTCTGGTTACCCGGGCGGGCTAAAGGAAGTCAAATACCGCCTGCTCATGGAATCCAAGTCCGATTTTGCTATGCAGCTGGCAGTCAAGCGCATGCTTCCGGCCAACCATGTCGGCCGCGAACAGCTTAAGCGCCTTAAGGTCTTTGTCGGTGCGCAGCACACTCATCAGGCACAGCAGCCCGTTGAGTGGACCGGAAAGTTTTAAGGAGGAAGAAGATTTATGTATCAGAGCAAAAAGCCCTATCTTTACGGCACCGGACGCAGAAAATCTTCTGTCGCTCGTGTAAGACTTTATCCCAATGGCACCGGCGCGATTAAGATCAATGGCCGTGATATCGAGGAGTACTTCGGCCTTGAGACAATGAAGCTGATCGTCCGCCAGCCGTTCACCACCACCGATACCCTCGGCAAGTTTGATGTTGAAGCGACTGTCACCGGCGGCGGCTTTACTGGTCAGGCCGGCGCAATCCGTCATGGCCTTTCCCGGGCGCTTGTCAAGGCAAATGAGGAATACAAGCCGCTTCTGAAGAAATCCGGCCTGCTGACGCGTGACCCGAGAATGAAGGAGCGCAAAAAGTACGGTCTCAAAGCAGCCCGCCGCGCGCCCCAGTTTTCCAAGAGATAACCTTGTATTTTCAAAAAGCCTTTGCGCAATGCAAAGGCTTTTGTTTTTCCTTCTCTGCCTGTGCGCAGAAAAGGCAGCATCCAATAAAATCCGGCTTGCACAGTGGCAAAAGGAGAAACGGCTATGGAAAAACAGATCTGGAGCGGCGGCGCTCTTCTTGCACCAGTACCCCCGGTGCTGGTCACCTGCGGCACAATGGCAAAACCAAACATCCTTACCGTCGGCTGGACCGGGATCATCAATACTATCCCCGCCAAAACATATATCTCAATCCGGCCAGAACGCTACTCTTATTCCATGATCCGTGAAAGCGGCGAATTCGTTATCAATCTCCCTACAGCAGACATGGCCAGAGCAGTTGATTTCTGCGGAGTACGCAGCGGCCGGCAAACCGATAAATTTGCCGCAAACGGGCTGATCCCGCAGCCCGCCGCTGAGGTAGTGTGTCCTGTCCTTGCACAAAGTCCGCTTTCGCTGGAATGCCGTATATTCGAGCAGATGGATTTAGGGTCTCATACTATGTTCCTTGCCGATATCATCGCAGTAGATGTGCAGTCGGATTTAATCGATTCTGCGGGAAAGCTGCACCTTGACCGTGCAGGCCTTCTTGCTTATGCGCACGGTGAATACTTTGCGCTGGGCAAAAAACTGGGGAGCTTCGGCTTCAGCGTACGCAAAAAGCCGCACACCTGCGTCTCGGGCAGCAGGGCCCGCGTAAAATCCACCCCAGACCCGCGGAAAACAGCGCCGTCCGGTATCAATAAAAACCCGCTCAAAAAAAGCGGAAAAAAGCGTCCGAAAGCCTGAACTTCCGGACGCTTTTCCTATTTGAGCAAGTTTTCTGCAATCTCCGGCAGCTGTGCAAAGCTGTCAATATACGGTACGGGACCGTTAACCATGCCAAATCCATAGCGCGCCCAGATAAAAGGGAGTCCCGCTTTAGCTGCGGCGTCCCGGTCCCCTTGGGTATCGCCGACATAAACCGCTTTCCCAATCCCGCTGCGGCACAAAACCAGCTCAATGTTTTCCCCTTTCGTCCGGCCGGTTCCTGCACATTCATGATCCGAAATATAACGGTTAAAGCCATAATGCGCCAAAAATGCCTCAATATATCCATCCTGGCAATTGCTGACAAGCGCAAGCGTATACCTTTGCGAAAGCCGCTCCAGGGTTTCCTCAACCTGCGGATACAACCGTGCGCCTTTTTCGCGCAAAACCGGCTGCTCTGCGCGGAAGCATTCCCGCATTACCGCTTCCCTGCGTTCAGGAGGAAAATCCGGCATTACAATTTCCCCGATCTGCGTCATGGTTTTGCCCATATACGAGCACAATTGCGCATGCGTAATCCTGCGTGCACCTCCACGCGCAAAGACTGTATTCCATACCGGCAGCACCGTATGGGTCGAATCCCAAAGCGTGCCGTCAAGATCAAATAAAATTCCTTTTTTCATAATAATCTTCCTTTGTATATACCGGTATCGCAGCACAGGAAAAGCTGCACGCTGCAGCTTCAAGCCGCAGCACCGTTGGCCCTGGCGCCGTATCTCATCAGCAGCGCAATCCCCCACGCTACTGTTAAAACAGAAATCACCTGCGACACAGACAATGGGCCGATAAAACCGCGGTATGCATCATAGCGGAAAAATTCCAATATAAAACGCAAAACACCATAACTGAGCAAATATACAGCAAGCTGTATCTGCGCACGGACACCACGCGACTGCAAAGCAATCAGCACAATGGCCAGCACAAACACACCCAGGCTTTCATACAACTGCACAGGAAGCAGTGCGGCCCCGGCAGGTGCAATTTGCGAGCGCGTAAAATACACGCCCAGAGGCGGATCAGCCGGAACACCATAGCAGCAGCCCATCAAAAAGCAGCCGATCCTCCCCCATCCATGAATCAGCGGAACCGCAGGCAAAAGCGGATCCATAAAGGAAAAAAACGGCAGCTTCCAACGCCTGGCATAAATCCATACGCCAAGCAGGGCGCCATACAGCCCACCGTAAAAGACAAAGCCGGAATAAACGAATACCTGCAGAAAAAGTCCGGTATTACGCTGAAGCAGATCGATATTCCGAATGATATGCGGCAGCATCGTTAAAACCGACAGCAGCTTTGCCCCTGCAAGCGCGCCGGCCGCACCATAAATAAAAGCAAAAATGCTGTCATCCCTTGACAGCCCGGACTTTTTACAGCGCGGCAGGATATATCCCAAAGCGCATATCACCCCTGCAAGCGCCATCAGACTATATAGAGGAATACTTTTACCAAATATATAGATATATGGG
Organism: uncultured Eubacteriales bacterium; assembly: GCA_934546935.1. Classification (GTDB taxonomy): domain Bacteria; phylum Bacillota; class Clostridia; order Oscillospirales; family QAMX01; genus CALWJF01. Next base: position 36,430 of record CAKTEH010000007.1, on the reverse strand, counting down.
AGCATTTCTTTTCCTTATATGAAAGGACAGGCGGAACCGCCTGTCCTTTTGCCTTCCGGCCAATCCTCTTTTAATAATAATACCAGCCCTCAAAAAGGCCGGCCGCACCCAATGCGCCCACACAGGCAACACATGCGACAAACACCAATGCCCCGCCGATCAGGCCAATCAAGGAAAGGACAAAACCGGCTGTCCGCACGCCGCCCATAAACCCCATTTTTTTGGAATTGGAAGCTAAGATCAAGCCGACAATACCACATACGACGGAAATAATCGAGGAATAACCTGCAAACCAACAGACCACCGAAATAATGCCAAGAACCAGGCTGGCTGTAGCCGCGCTTTTTCCGGGAATATTATTGTCATTGGGGGAATAATTGCCGGGATTATTATTGTAATCCATACAAACACTCTCCTTTTTATAGAATTCACCCCATCCACCCCCTCTTTCCAGGACAGGGAAAGGCATAACCATTGGTTTTAGTATACAGCGTACATAAGCGTCTGTCAATATAGGACTTTTTTCTGAAAAACACATGCTTTTCCGCCAGATTTTCCGGTTTGTTTCCCTTTTCAAGCGGAAAACTTGATTTTTCCAAAAACGCGTGCTATAATAAGGCTGATTTTTTCCGGGGCAGTGCTGTCCCGTTTTTACCGCATGCGTGCAGAACCGGAGCATTTCAGGAACCGGACAGGTATTCTTCCGGGATCTTTACGGAGGACAAATGGAAGCACTTGAGCTTATAAAAAAAAACCGGCATGGATTTGCCGCCGGACGGAAGTTTCCGCTTTTCGTGCTGGCAGCCGGAGCAGCGCTGTGCATGAGCCTTGTTACTGTCGCGCGCTATCCCGCGCCAGCCGATCCGCTTTTTTCCGGCACGCTAACACATGATAACCTTAACCTTGCCGACCGGGAGCACGTCTTCGCTGTGATGGATCAGGATGTTTCCGCTGTGGAACTGATTATTCACGATTACGGTGAAACCTATAATATCTATATCAGCTCCGGTACAGTTTCAGACGCACTGGAAAAAGCCGGCATCAAGTTGGGCGAATTTGATGAAATTTCCATCGACAACAACACCCAGATTCACAATGGAATGGAAATCAATATTACCCGCGTCCGCGTCGAGCAGGAATACGAATACGAGCCCATCCCCTATGAAACAGTCCGTCAGGCCAGCGATTCACTGCTTGTGAATGTAGAAAAGGTTGTGCAGGCCGGTGTAGACGGCACACGCTGCTATACATACGATATTATTTATAGAAATGGCGTAGAAACGGCGCGCGTGCTTGCCGGGACTTCTGTCACCAAAAAGCCAATCAACCAGATTGTGTCCTACGGCACAACATCCTATTACCGGCCGGACCCCAATTATTCCCTCTCGGAAGAAGACCAGACAATTACCCTCAGCGACGGTATTGTGCTGCATTACTCCGACATTGTTGAAGTAAAGGCAACCGCTTATACAACCCAGGGACAGAGTAATAAAATCACAAAATCCGGCGCAATTGCGCGCTATGGAATTATCGCCGTCGATCCAAAAGTAATCCCGCTTGGGACAGAAATGTTTGTCGTGGCGTCTGACGGCAGCTGGGTGTATGGTTATGCCGTTGCCGGAGACACCGGCGGATTTATAAAAGGCAACCGCATCGATCTATTTTATGATACCAAAGACGAATGTATAACCTTCGGGCGCCGCGACGCCACTGTGTATATCCTTTCTAACGATGAATGATTTGACAAGCCCGCATTATATCCGGGAATTGGCTGCACGCTATGCGTTTCATTTCTCCAAATCGCTGGGGCAAAATTTCCTTATCCGCAGCGATATTCTGGACAAAACGCTTGCATGCTGTATGCCGGACATCCATACCGGCGTGCTGGAAATCGGCCCGGGGATCGGTACGCTGACCTGTGCACTTGCTGCCCGGGCGGGAAAAGTTGCCGCTGTAGAAATCGACCGCACGCTGATTCCCATCCTGCAGGAAACAACCGGCGGGATAGGAAATATCAGTATTATACAGCACGATGCGCTGAAGTTGGATTTCGCCGCATTTTGTGAAGCACAGCTCCCCTTCCCCCGCCGTATTGTCTGTGCAAACCTGCCATATTATATTACGGCGCAGGCCGTGGAAAAGCTTCTGTTTTCACAGCTTTTCGAATCTATAACGCTGATGCTGCAATACGAAGCGGCAAAACGCATCTGCGCTCGCCCCGGCGACCCATCGTACTGCGCATTGGCGGCGGTGACGGACTTTTATGCCGAACGCCATATTGCCTTCACTGTCCCGGCTGACTGTTTTTATCCGCAGCCCGGTGTGAGCAGCGCGCTGATCTTCCTGAAATCCAGGCCGTGTCTCCCATATACAGATGCGCGCTATACAGTGCGTGTGATACAGGCTGCATTTTCCCAGCGCCGGAAAACCATGGCAAACGCATTGGCAAACGCACGGATATGCACCCGCCAGGCGGCTGAAGAGGCGCTTGCTGCATGCGGCTTTGCACAGAACACACGTGCAGAACTGCTCACAGCGCAGGATTTTGCCAATATAGCGGCATATCTGCAGCAGAACCCGGAACAGGAAAAGGGAAAAACCATAAATTAAATTCGTTGGCTTTTCTTATTCAAAAATCCTTGACAAATACACATGCGTATGTTAAAGTAACAGGGTACAGGAAAGAGGGAGGATTTCTTCCCCACCCCGAGCGCCGCATAGGGGTTAATACCGGTAAGTGTACTGGCGTGGGAAGTCCATGTCAGTATAGGTTTTGTGCGGCGCAAAGGCGCCGCATTTTTTTATTGTCAATTGGAGGTGTTTTGGCATCAGCAACGTAAAGCATCAGATTAACGAGGACATCCGGGATCGGGAAGTCCGTGTCATCGACGTAGACGGTTCGCAGCTTGGCATTATGTCCGCGCGCGACGCACAGGCCGTGGCAGTTTCCCGCAATCTAGACCTTGTTAAAATTGCCCCCCAGGCGGTTCCGCCTGTGTGCCGTGTCATGGACTACGGTAAATTCAGATTCGAACAGTCCAAACGTGAAAAAGAAGCCCGTAAAAATCAGAAAGTCGTAGAAACCAAGGAAATCCAGCTCAGCGTCGGCATCGGCGAGCATGATATCGGTTTTAAGCTCAGCGCCGCGCGCAAGTTTTTGGAGGCGGGCAACAAAGTGAAGGTCTCCATCCGGTTCCGCGGTCGCGAGATGGCGCATACTGCCCTTGGCGAGGAATTGATGCTGGGCTTCGCGGACAAATGCTCCGACCTGTCTTCTGTGGAAAGAGCGCCGAAGCTGGAGGGACGCCATATGCTTATGTTCTTGGCGCCAAAAGCCGCAAAATAACCTTGTCCAATACTTGAGAGGAGTTTTTCGATATGCCTAAGATTAAAACCCGCAGCGCAGTTGCAAAGCGCTTTAAAATCACCAAAAGCGGTAAAGTAAAGCATGCCCAGATGGGCCGCCGTCATAAGCTTACCACCAAATCGACCAAACGTAAGAGACAGCTGCGTTCCCCGGCTTACGGTGCGACCGCAATTGAAGCAAACATCAGAAAAATGATGCCTTACGCATAAGGCTGGTCTATAAATTCGGAGGTAAAATAAGATGGCTAGAGTTAAAGGCGCGATGATGACGCGCAAAAGAAGAAAGAAAATTTTAAAGCTTGCCAAAGGTTATTACGGCAGCAAACACAAGCTTTTTAAGACTGCCAACGAGCAGGTCATGAAATCGCTGAAATATGCATATATCGGCCGTAAGCAGAGAAAGCGTGACTTCCGCCGCCTGTGGATTACCCGTATCAGCGCGCAGGCAAAAGTAAACGGCCTGAATTATTCCCGCTTTATGTACGGCCTGAAAAAGGCTGGCGTAGAACTCAACCGCAAGATGCTTGCGGAAATCGCCGTCAACGACAAAGCTACCTTTGCAAAGCTTGCCGAACAGGCAAAAGCCGCAATCGCATAACAAAAAAGTCCCCGCTGCGGTCTCTATGGACATTGCAGCGGGGATTTTTACCGGAATCATACAAATTCTGCTTCCAGATAATTGATCTTCATGCCTTGGGAAGAAAAGCGTTCCTCATACTCCGTCATAATATTGTCAAGCGCTTCGCTGTGCAGGTCGCGCGTGACAATATTGAGCTTCATTCCCGCTTCCGGAAGTTCCAGCACGGAAAATTCAAATAGTTCCGTATTATCGGTTTTAAAATAGAGATGTCCGCCCCGGCGCACAGCCTTGCGATACCGGGCAATAAAATCCCGGTGCGTCAAGCGCCGCTTTTCCCGGTGACGTTTTGTCCACGGATCGCAAAAGTTTATGTAGACATCATCAATTTCATCGCAGGCAAACCATTTTTCAAAATCCTGGATATCGCCCACAATAAAGCGGACATTGGAAAGGCCTTCGTTTGCAACCTTTTCCATTGCCATCACTGCCGCACCGCGCTCCCGCTCTACCGCAATATAAAAATTCTCAGGATGCAGGCGGGCCATTTGTGTAATAAACCGTCCCTTCCCGCATCCAAGCTCCAAACACACCCGCTGCGCCTCCGGGAAAAGGCTGCGCCAATTGCCGCGCAGTGCCTCCGGTTCGGCAGCTGTAATCCCGCTTTGCCGCTCAAGGCGCGGCTCCAGATTTTTCTTCCTCCGCATTCTCATGCAAACTGTCTCCTTTGCTTATGAATCCGCAAAATCAGGTGATTTATGTTGAAATTTTTTAAAATGCAGCCCGCCGTCCCTGCGGCCCCGGTGGAATGGCTGATCGCGGGGCTTGGGAACCCCGGAACGCAATATGAAAAAACACGCCACAACGTCGGCTTTCTTGCCCTGGATGTGCTGGAAACCAAACTCGGCTGTGAGGTCAAAAAGCTCCGTTTCCATGGCCTATACGGGGAAGGGCGCATCGGCAAACACCGAGTCGCACTTTTAAAACCGCAAACCTTTATGAACGCAAGCGGAGAATCAGTCCGTGAAGCGCTTGCCTGGTATAAGCTGCCGCCAGAACGCCTGATCGTCCTGCACGATGACATCAACCTCCAGCCAGGCCGCATCCGTATCCGTGCCAAAGGCAGCGCCGGCGGACAGAACGGCCTCAAAAGCATCATTTATCAGTTAAATTCCGACCAGTTCCCACGCGTAAAAATTGGCGTAGGGATGCCTGTACAGGAAGGCTATGATCTGGCCGACTGGGTGCTGGGCACCTTTGATACATCTGACGGCCGTGCAGTTACCGACGCCATTCGCCGGGCCGCTAGCGCCGCCTGCGAAATTGTGGAAAACGGACCTGTCAGCGCCGCCAATATCTATAACCAGACCTTTTTCACACCTGATGCGAAATAAGCGTCTGCACCGCTTCCCCGGCCAGCATCAGCCCCGCGCAGCCCGGCACCCAGGATACGCTTCCAGGGGCATAGCGCCCATTTTCCGCAACTACTGCATGCTGTGGCTGTTCACGGCTATAAAGTACCCGATGCGCGGCGATGCCGCGCTTTTTTAATTCCCTGCGCATCACACGCGCAAGCGGGCAGACGGAAGTTGCATAAATATCGGCAAACTCCAGCTTTGCCGGGTCAAGCTTATTGCCTGTCCCGAGCGCAGAAAGGATCGGGATTCCTCGAGCAGAAGCCTGGCAGATCAAGTCAGCCTTCGCAGAAACTGTATCTATGCAGTCCAGGACAAAGTCAAACTGCGTGTAAAAGAATTCATCCCTCCGGTTCTCGTCATAGAAAAAATCCAGCGTATGCAGCCGTATCTTCGGATGGATATCCAAAACCCGTGCGGCCACAACCTCCGTCTTTTTTCGCCCGACCGTGGATTCCAATGCGCACAGCTGACGGTTTATGTTGCTGACGGACACCCGGTCGGCATCAAGCAGCGTAATCTCCCCGACGCCAGCCCGGACAATAGCCTCCGCTGCGTAGCTGCCGACGCCGCCAAGCCCGACAACGGCAACATGGGCTTTCTCCAAACGCTCCAGCGCCCGCTCGCCAAGAACCATCTGCGCACGGAGGAAACGTTCTTTATCAGGATATGGCATACGGCATGTACTCCGGGCATTTTTTTTCGAGGAAAACCGGTGTCAAACGGGCGAAACGCTGCAAACCGTTTTCCCTGGGGATGGGCGGATCCTCGTCTCCAATCAAAGGACGGGCATAACGGATAAATTCATCTGTGACATCTGTCCCATCGCTGGTGATCCAGTGTTTCGGCAAATGCCGCTCAGAATTGGCAACACTGGAAAGAGAAACCTTATCGAAAATCGGACGGTATGCTTCCCCGGCTGCGCGCAGTACTGTAGACATGAAGCCCGTCCCTTCATGCAGGGCGATTTCTACAGCCTTTTGCCCAAGCGCCCGCGCCTCTTCTATATCTACACTCGACGCGAATATGGAAACACCGCGCTGAATCGTTCCGGGTATCTGTCCGGTTGCTTGCCCGCGGGCAGGCAGATGATGCGCATTAAGATAATTTACCAGCGCCTGCGCTGCAGAAACCGTAGACGCGCCGTATTCAATATGGCCAAACATATCATGCTTTGCCCCGATATCCCCGACATTCAGCCCTTCGTTAACCACAGCAATACAGCGGCCGGTAAGGCGAAGCTGGGCATCTATTTTTTCAGCCGCGCTTTCAAGCGTTTCTCCGGTTTCTGAAAAAAACATGCGTATCGGCGCGCGTCGCTCCGGATCCCCCAAACGGGCTGCTGCGGTGATAAACCCGGCCTGCCGTCCCATCGCCTGATAAACACTGACACATTCACTGCGCGAAATTGCGCGGTTTTCCTCCTCCGCATTCTGCATCAAATAGGCCCAGAACCGCGCGCAGCTTCCATAACCGGGCGTATGGTCAATGCGTGTAAACGCCTCGTCTCCAAGGTCATTGTCAATTGTCTTGGGAATACCGGCAACCGTCAGCGCATAACCCATCTGCTGTGCAAGCCTTGAAACCTTATCGGCAGTATCCATGGAATCATTTCCGCCAATATAGAAAAAATAACCGATATCATGTGCGCGCAGCACGTCAATGATCCGGTTGAAATCCGCCTGCGCATTGCCCTTCAGCTTATAACGGCAGGTACCAATCGAACCAGAACAAGGCGTATAAGGCAACAGCGCAAGCTCCTGCGGATCCTGCTGGAAAAGGTCAAACAGCTCCTCTGTCAGCACTCCCTCAATTCCATGCCAAGCAGCATAAAGGCTGCCAATACGGTCGGGATAGGCGCGGCAGGCTTCAATGACACCGTAAAGCGAAGCGTTGATGACCGGGCTTGGGCCGCCTGACTGTGCGACAAGCGCATTTCTCGCCATGCATTCACATCCTTTAACAAAACATTCAATCAAAAGGCTAAGCATTTCCGGGACGGCGGATCTCCCTGTTTCCCCGGAACAGGGTAATAAATCCTTTTTATTTTAGCATAAAAAACCGGCGGTCGCAACCGCCGGTTTTCCCTATTGAGGCGTTAAAGCATAATTACTGTAAAATAAACTGCGAGGAAAAAAACCAGCGCCACTGCAGCATATGCAAGGTACATGAAAAATCCCGCAGGAATAAAAAACATAGCCAACACAAGCGCAGCCAAAACGCCCAGCCCTAAAAGAGCAGGCCCAAACTCTGCATCCGGCGGGAGGAAACGGTAACGCACGCCGCGCACGGTGATCGTCCCGCCACTGCGGTTCATAAGCGCAAAAAGGAAAATCAACCCGGCAAAAATAAGCAGCAAAACCGTCTGCCAAACATAGAAGCCCGCGGAACCTGCCGCATAACGTGCATAACGCCATATATACAATGCAACCACCGCACCCAGCAGCGATACAGTAAAAAACTCCCGACGGTAAACCAGATAAACCAGATAAAGCACACATACAGCCGGAATGAACACATACAAAAATTTAGATGAGGACAAATAATCCGTATACGCCATTTCATAACAGACAAAAGCCAAAAGTGCGGCGCAACCGGCAATAAACGCCCCTGTAAAGACCCGGCCGGGACGCACAGCACCCTTTTTCCGGCCGGCAATTTCCTTTCCAATCCCGAAAACAGCTACAGCAAGCATGATAAACATCAATACCTTCGTAGCAGTATAAAAAAACGGGAATGCACCTGATGCAGAATATCCCCAGCGGATCCCCATCACCAGCATCAAATCCATGCAGGCAATACACAGCGTTATCATCATCTTATTGGTCAACAGATTATTTTCTGCTGTCCGTTTCTCTCTGTCCGGCAAAATATCCACGTACCTTTCCTACTATTTTAAAAAAGCGGTATCCCACAAGCGTACCAATGTTTATTTTAACAAAAAAACAGACGTTTGTCCAGTTCTTCCACCAATATTCAGGTTTTTTCAGTTGAAAGCCCCGGTTTCGGATGGTATAATATTCAAGCTGAAGCTTTTCCATCAGACAGCCGGAAATAAACGCAAGCGGCATTCCCGCCGGAACTTGGAGGAAATATGGAATTTATTGAAGTATCGATCACGACAACCAGCCAGGGCATCGACATACTCGTCAGCGCATTGGAGGATCTGGGAATCCGCGGTTTCGAAATTGAGGACAGCCAGGATTTCAACGAATTTCTGGAAACCGTAACACCACATTGGGATTACGTCGACGAGACGCTGATGAAGCTGCGCGACACGCCTACCCGGATAAAAATCTATCCGGAAAAAAATGCGCAGGGAGAAGCGCTGCTGCAATCCGTACAGCATATGTTAGACGATTTGAAACGACAGGATGTTTCCGGATCTTTAGGAAATCTGGAATTAAAATATTCAACTGTCCGCGACGAGGACTGGGCGGACAACTATAAGAAATATTTCAAGCCCTTCTCCGTCGGCAGTAAGCTGCTGATTAAACCTTCCTGGGAACCGGTCGCGGATACCCAGGGACGGGCCATCCTGGAAATCGATCCATCCTCTTCATTCGGCACCGGCACCCATGAAACTACCCGTCTGTGCCTGGAGCAGCTGGAAAGCTGCGTCGTACCCGGCTGTACGGTTATGGATATGGGCTGTGGAAGCGGTATCCTTTCCGTCGCTGCGCTGCTTCTTGGCGCAGGGCATATCCTTTGCGCCGATATCGACGAGGGTTGTCTGAAAACCACCCGTGACAACATGGAACGCAACGGCTTCGACACTTCGCGCTACGAAGGGTATTGCGGCAACGTTTTGACTATGCCCTGGCTGGATGAAAAAGTACGGGCGAAAAAATATGATTTGATCGTCGCCAACATTGTCGCCGACGTCATCATCGCCATGCGCGGGCTTTTCCGAGACTGCCTTGCAGAAAACGGGACACTCCTTTGCTCCGGCATCATTGGGCCGCGGGCACAGGAGGTCCTCGAAAAACTTGAGGAAACCGGCTTTCGCGTATGTGAACGTCACGAACAAAACGACTGGGTTTTATATAAGCTCATGCTCTGACATAAGCTTTTTCCACCTCGGCAATGAATTCGCGATGGAAACCGCCCTCGCCATAAATCTCCTGAAAAACTTCCTTGTCATAAAAGTTTCCCTCTGAGAAGTTATGTGCATAAAGCTTGCGGCACACCAAGCATAAAACCGCTTCTTCATAGGCTATGCCATGTGAGAAGAATACCGGCGTAAAACCGGAGGCGTTCATTTTATCCATATCGCGCCCGGATCTCGAGCCAAGGGTCAGAAGCTGCGGACGCATCTTTTTTTCAAAGAAGCAGACTGTAAAATACTCGCTTTTATCCATAAACTCATAGGTATAGCGGCTGTTGCGGACAAAAACCTGCGTAACCGGCTTTCCCCACAGCTCGCCAAAGCAGCCCCAACTGACCGTCATGCTGTTAAAGCCCTCCCGCGTTCCTGCCGTCAGCAGGCCCCAGGCATCGCGGTACAGACGAGCTGGGTCAAGTACCAGCTCATTCAATGGAATTGCACGCAATTGGCTCATCTTTTCCATCCCCTTTGCTCATTCTAATCGTTTGGTATCTGTTTTTTCCGCAGGCCAACCGAAAAACCTTATTCCCCTGCTCTTTAACTATACTATGCCCCTGTAGGAAATGCAATAGGCGGCGGCTGCACAATAAATAAAATAAAAGACGCTTTCCAGAAGCCCAAACGGCCATTCCGGAAAGCGCCTTTTCTATTTTCGCAGCTTCTGCAAAAGATCAATAGGAACGGCGGGCTTTCATTTCCGCCCAGTCCGTGCGCGACAGCAGCACCTGCCGCGGTTTAGCGCCGTCAGAAGGCCCAATAATCCCACGGCTTTCCATTTGGTCGATTATCCGGCCCGCGCGGGCATATCCGAGCTTCAGCTTACGCTGCAGCATGGATGCGGACGCCTGCCCGGACTGCACAACGATGTCAATTGCCTCATCAAGACGCTCATCCGCCTCATCATCGTCGTCATACAAACCGCCGCCATCCTCACTGGCGCTGCGTTCCATATGGTCCATGATTTCCTGCGAATACTGGGCTGTGCCGGACTGCTTAATGTACTCCGTCACCGCCTCCACCTCTGCGGTAGACAGATAGCAGCCCTGTACGCGCAGCGGTTTGGGAATACCAAGCGGATTATACAGCATATCGCCGCGGCCAATCAGCTTTTCCGCGCCATTCTGATCGAGGATAATGCGGGATTCGATCTGGGAAGCAACGGCAAAAGCAATGCGGGACGGAATATTGGACTTCATCAGGCCCGTCAGGACGTCCGCCGAGGGGCGCTGTGTGGCGATAATCAGATGCATACCTGCCGCACGTGCTTTCTGCGCAATACGGCAGACGCTTTCTTCTATTTCCTTCGCCGCCATCATCATCAGGTCAGCCAGCTCATCAATAATAATCACAACCCGCGGCATAACCTCTTCGCCGCGCTTTTCCGCAATACGGTTATAAGCGTCAAGATCCCGGGCGCCCATCTCAAACATACGCTTATAACGGCGCTCCATCTCCATAACCGCCCAGTTCAGCGCCCCAGCCGCTTTTTTATAGTCCGTTACAACCGGGACCAACAGATGCGGGATGCCATTATAATTGCCCAGCTCAACCATTTTCGGATCCACCATAATCAGGCGGACTTCATCCGGCGATGCGCGGTAAAGCAGGCTGATGATAATAGAATTGATGCATACCGACTTACCCGACCCTGTCGTACCGGCGATAAGCATGTGCGGCATTTTCGCAATATCGCCAATAATGCTTGTTCCCGTAATATCCTTACCAAGCGCAAAGGCAAGTTTTGATTTATTTTCGCTCATCGCGCGTGAAGTCAGTACCTCGCGCAGGAAAACAGTCTGTACAACCTTATTTGGTACCTCAATGCCTACCGCCGATTTATCCGGTATTGCCGCAATACGTACGCCTGAAGCGCCAAGCGCAAGTGCAATATCATCCTGAAGGGCCGTAAGGCGCGATATTTTTACACCGCGGTCCAGCAGAATCTCATAGCGGGTAACCGACGGGCCTCGAATCACGTTATGGATCTGCGCCTGCACACCGAAACTCTGCAGCGTGTCGGCCAGCTTATGGGAGCGCGTGCGCAGTTCCTCGCTGACATCGTCGGCAGCTGTGAAGCTTTCCTCCTTGAGCAACTCAACCGGCGGGAAATCATAGCTGGCTTTGGCAAGTTCTTCCGGAACCGGGGATCCGACTGTTTCCGTAACAAGCTGGTGTGTATCAAGCACCTCCGGCTCAATACCTGGGGACGCGGGCAGCACATCTGAAGCCATGGACGGTCTTTCCGGCGTCTCAGATTCCGGTTCTTCCCCAGGTTCTTCCCCAGGTTCTTCCTCAGGTTCCTGCCACGTTTCGGCCTGCACAGCTTCGGTGGATTCCCGCCACATCCCATGCTGCGCAGCTTTGGGTTCCTCTTGCGCAGACTGCCCGTCCTGCACGGATACAGGATCCGGCTGCAGCGCCCCATCCCGCTGAATATAGGCGTCAGAGGCAAGCTCTGCCCGTTCTTCCAGCGCTTCCTCATCACTCAGCGGCTGCGGCTCGAGCTCTGACAAATCCGGAAGAGGCGCCGTATTTTCCAGTATTACCGGCTCTAACACCTGTGCTGCCGGAGCGGCAGGAGCGCTTTCCTGTTCCAGCTTCAATACCTCGTCAAGCGGAAGCGGCACGCTTTCCATTTGTACATTTTCCTGTTGTGCATTTTCTTGCGGCACAGGTTCTGCCTGCCGCTGCTCCTTTTTAATTTCCAGCGCAGCAGGGGCGTCATCCAACGGGATATCAATCAATCTGCGCCGCCGCTTCTCCTCGGCTTCCCTGTCCCGCTTTTCTCGCGTCCTGCGTTCAGCGGGATCAGGTGCATCCTGCGGCACAAGCGGTTCACGATGAACCTTCGGCAGATCGTCTGTATTTTCATACTCATATTCTTCCCGGATAAAGCGTTTTTTTCGGGACTCCTCGCGTACGCCCACGAAAAACTCTATAATGTCGCTGACACGGATATTGATGCAGCGCAGCATTGCATATGCCAGGAAAATAAACACAACAAGGATAGACAGAACGTTGCTGATACCCGCCGCCATCAACGCAGCCAATCCTCCGGCAATGACGCCGCCGGAAGCCCAGGTTTTCCCTGTAGAATACAGCGTTGGGATAACATGCGCCGTCAACGCCACATCAGAGAAAATCAAATGCGCAAGCATCCCAACGAGCACAGGCAGCAGCAAAACACAGGCGATCTGCGCTGCGATCGGTCTTCCGTGGGCAAATACAATAATTACGCAGCATGCCAATACCGAAAACGGCAATATGTAGGCGCCAAAGCCCAAAACCCCTTTCAGGAAATTTGACAGCGGCGTTAAAATACCGCCATCCACGCCTAACATCGCGAAAATCAGCACAAGTGAAAGGAAAAATGTTACTACGACCCAGACTTCCCGGTGCTGGTCCCGTTTAACTGGCTCCTGTGCCGTTTTTTTTGCCGTTGCCGGATTTTTTGCATTCTTTTTTGCCTGCACCGGCTTCTTCGCCGTATTGGCCCGCTTACCCGTCGCCTTTTTTCCAGAAGTTCCAGTTTTTTTTGCAGCAGTTGCCATAATTACCCTTCCATTATTTCGTACCTTCGCAGCGCAGACCGCCGCAAAAATCAATATACAGCAAAACGCGTCGGAATTTCCCGACGCTGTCTCAATCCAAATACCAAATTGTGGTTTACATAGTTATTTTACATGCTTTGTACAGCGAAGTCAATCAAAAAATACAGAAAAAATGTCTACTTCCAGGGAAAACTCATTCCAGGCGCATATGACGGCCAAAGTCTCAGATTTTTCTTCAAACCCCACCCTGAACCCGCCGTTTTTTCTCCTGTCTATCCGTTTTCCTGCATATCTGTGCAAAAATCGTCAGGCGCCGTATATTCCCGGGAAAAAGGTAAAAAAAAGCTGCCTTTGGGGGGCTTCCCAAAGGCAGTTGAGTACGGTGATTCCGGGCCGTTTATAGCTTACGAATCAGCGACAGGATCTCTGCACCCGCAGAAGTCAAGGCATCCAATCGGGCCTTAACCTGTGCAGAAGGCATCACCGCAGTCAAAAAACCTGCAAACGCCCCGCATACGCCAAGGGCCTGCGCTTCCGGGAATACACGTTCAAATGCAGCCGCATCTGCTGTGTGCACCCGCACATAATAAGCGAGGTTCATTTCATCCACATCTGCGACAAAACCCTGCCGGCCTTCTGACCAGCTGATTTCACAGCGGGCTCCGCGGCGCCGTATAATCTCGACAAGATCCCCCACAACGGCGCTGGCAGTCGGCAATTTTCCGGCTCCGCTGCCATAAAACATCGTTTCCCCGACCAAATCCCCATTTACACAGATCCCATTGAATACGCCGGAAACCGCGGAAATCGGGCGTGTATTTTCAATAAAATGCGGGGCAACCAGCACATAGACCCTCCCGTCCGCACGCTTTACCGCACGACCGAGCAGCTTGACTACATAGCCATTTTTTCGCGCAAATTCCGTATCTTCCACCGCAATCCCGCGGATACCTTCGGTAAACACCTGCGAAGGAGAGACATTAACACCAAACGCAAGATCCGCTAAAATGGCAATTTTGCGGCAGGCATCCAGGCCGTCGACATCTGCCGCCGGATTTGCCTCGGCATACCCCAAGGCCTGCGCTTCACGCAGGGCTTCCTCAAACCTGGCATTTTCCCCAAACATGCGGGTTAAAATATAATTGGTCGTACCGTTTAAAATCCCATAGATTTCCCGGATATTATTGGGTGCAAGGCACTGTGCAAGCGGCCAGAGAATTGGAATCCCACCCCCGACAGAAGCCTCAAACAGATAGCTGACGCCTTTTTCCCTTGCAATGCACTGAAGCTCATAACCTTTTTCAGAGACAAGCTCCTTATTGGAAGTCACCACGCTTTTCCCGGCAAGAAGTGCGCGGCGCGTATACTCGTACGCCACCCGCTGCCCGCCAATGGTTTCCACAACAATGGAAATTTCCGGGTCCTGCTCCACAACGGCAAAATCCCGGACAACCCGGCCGCGATAAGGACTTGCGGAAAGGTCGGCGATATCCACAATATATTTCAGCTCTATCCCCTCACCTGCTGCCTGTGCAATCCTTTCCTGATTTAAATCAAGCGCCTGCGCGACGCCGGAGCCTATATTGCCAAATCCCAAAATTGCGATTTTTACCATTTTGTCCACTTCCCTCTCGCCTTTTTCGCACTCCCCGGAGGCCCTAGTATACCTGGGCTTACCGCTTTATCAATGTAATGCGATAATATGACAATTTTATCATATTATCCCGCACTTTGCAAGCCCCAGAACATAAGAAAGCGCAGCGCCAAATGTCCCTGATTCGTCTTTTTTCACAGACTTTGCCTTGCACTGCAGCGGCTTGTGCGCTATACTGAAGATACAAAACAATGGAGGTATTTTATGAGCGACATGCCGACGAATAAGCATCTTCGCTTTTTGCTGAAGCTTTTCTATCTGCTTTTCGGGCTGGCCGTATTTTATCTTGTTTACAAGTATATGATACGCTGGCTTCTCCCTTTTATTCTTTCCTTCCTGGTTGCCTGCGCAGTCCAAAGGCCTGTGCATTTGCTGCACGACAGGTTCCACTTCCCCTGCAAGCTGGCCTGTCTTATCATGGTTTTTTTCACCTACGGTATTGTTGGAGCAATTGTGACCGGGCTGATCTACTGGTTCATCAGCGAACTTTCGGCATTCATTTCCACGCTCCCGGCACTTCTGGCTGACCTGCCCGAGGTACTCGACGGCGTCTACAACAGCATCACCCGCTATCTTGGCCGCTTTTCCGGCGAAGAAACAGATCTTGCCGGTTCTCTTTCCGACCTTCTTGGCAAGATTACAAGTTCTTCCGTGGATATGGCTTCGGTATTTGGAACAGTCAAAAATGTTGCCTTCTCCATACCGACAATACTTATCTTTATCATTGCGCTTTTTGTCGGCACCTACTATTTTGCAAGCGATTATGTGCGCATTCGCGAGTTTATCCTTGCACAAATCCCGGAAAAAATCCAGGAAAGCTCCAGCCGCCTGGTCAAACATTTATTTAAAACGCTTGGCAACTGGTGCAAAGCCGTAAGCATTATGATGCTGATTACCTTTGTGGAACTGTTGGTTGGTTTTCTACTGATGCGTCTGGACTACGCCGCAGTCCTTGCTGTCGCCGTTGCGATTCTCGATGCCCTCCCGGTTTTTGGCGTCGGTACAATCCTGATCCCCTGGTCGCTGTACAGCCTGTTGACAGGCGCATATATGCGTGCGCTTTATTTGGCGCTTTTGTATGTGGTAATCGTCATTGTACGCAATGCGCTCGAACCGAAAATCCTTGGCGCACACATCGGGCTCAATCCGCTTTTAATGCTGATGTGTCTGTATCTGGGTTATGTCACCCTGGGCTTACTCGGCATGTTTGTCCTTCCTATCTGCCTGATTGCACTCGAGAGGCTCCAAGCCTGGGGATATATCCATATTTATAATCTGCCGGAATCCATGCGCAGGCAGGCGCAGGAGGACATCCCGGATCCTGTAGAAACGATCAGGAAAACTATTAAGCAGAAAAAACAAAGCCACCAGAAAAAGTAAACAAAGGGAAACGCTTCCCGCGGCAGCTTGCCGCGGGAAGCGTTTTTTACCCAATGCTGCTGCCAGGCAGACGCCTACTGATCCCCGCCTTTTGGCGCGGTCAGCTTGTTCAGCAGCATTGTAATCAGGATAATTACGCCGATTACAATCAGGATACCGGCCATACCGACCAGCATATAATACAAATTATCTACAAAAGCCATCGGATTAAATTTCATATGCGCACCCCCATCTTACATGAAGAAATTCAGAATCAGGCCGCCTGCAATAACGGAAGCAATCTGGCCGGAAACATTGACGCCGATCGAATGCATAAGCAGGAAATTCTGCGGGTCTTCCTTAAGCCCCATTTTATGCACCACACGGCCTGACATCGGGAATGCGGAAATCCCCGCGGCGCCGATCATAGGGTTGATTTTCTGCTTCATAAACAGGTTCAGGAACTTCGCGAACAGTACCCCGCCCGCCGTATCAAAGATAAACGCAATCAGGCCAAGGCCAAGGATCAGAAGGGTTTCTGGACGCAGGAAGCTTTCCGCCTGCATCTGCGAGGCAATGGTTATGCCGAGGAAAATGGTGACCAGGTTTGCCAGCACCTTCTGCGCGGTTTCTGACAGAGAGTTAAGCACGCCGCACTCCCGGATCAGGTTGCCGAACATCAAAAATCCAATCAGCGAGACAGATGCCGGCGCAACAATTCCCGCAACAAGGGTAATGATGATCGGGAAAAGGATTTTTGTCAGTTTGGAAACTGGCTTCTGCGCATAAGGCATGCGGATCAGACGCTCTTTCTTTGTAGTCAGAAGCTTAATTACAGGCGGCTGGATAATCGGCACCAGCGCCATATAAGAATACGCCGCAACCATTATCGCGCCAAGATACCTTGACTGCAGCTTTTGCGCCACGACAATGGACGTCGGGCCGTCTGCAGCGCCGATAATTGCAATACTCGCCGCATCGTTAATATCAAAAAACATGGACGCCAAGCAAAGTGTCAGGAAAATACCGAACTGCGCTGCGCCGCCGAAAATCATCAGTTTCGGGTTGGAAAGGATCGGGCCAAAATCAATCATTGCCCCAATGCCGATAAACAGGATCAGCGGGAATAATTCGTTGGAAATACCAGCACGGAAAAGTGTGCTCAGCGCGCCTTCCTGAAAACTTCCATCCGCCATAATCTGATCGATAGCGCCTGAAAGGGGAAGATTAACCAGAATCGTACCAAATCCCAGCGGCAGAAGAAGCGTTGGCTCCATATCTTTTTTTATTGCCAGATAGATCAAAATGCCGCCAATGAGCCACATTACCACATGCTGCCAGGAAAGCGCCAGCATGTTTTCGTACAGAATTTCCATTTTTCCTCCAACGCGGTCTAAAAATTAAGTTTTTAAGACAGGTCTGCTCCCCGGCATGCGTCTGCAATTTCGGAGAAAATGTACATTGCTTTTCCATAGTCCAACGCGCTTCCATACAGCCCATCCCTGAAACCGCCACCGTATTTCTTTTAACACAGGAAGTATGTTCCTGTCAAGACCCAAACAGGGTACCGCCGAAAAAATCTCCTTTTTCCGGCAACCCGGGAAAAAGTTTTTATTCCAGCTTATTAAATCTTATCAAATTCTTAACATCTGCTCTGCAAAACGCATTCTGCATACCCGACCTTATCAACATTTTGGATTTTTTTACAATTTTCAATCATTTTTATATCCATATCCCGCAAAATTATCATACTATTTTTTGTTTTCCGTCTGTTTCCACATTTTATCCATGGTGAATAAAACAAAAAACGCAGCGCAATCCCCAATAAAGAAAAGCCGCCATGCAGGAGTATGCATGGCGGCGCGGCATCGGTTTTTAATTTTTGTATACAAGCTTAAAGGATAATACAGATCAGCCCTCCGCTTCCTTCATTGATGATGCGCTGCAGCGTTTCCTGAAGCTTCCCCCGCGCATCGTCGGGCATATGGTTGAGCTTTGCGTTCAATCCTTCCGTAATCAGGTCATGCAGCGACTTCCCAAAGATATTGGAATCCCAGATCTTTGCCGTATCATCGTCAAATTCATTCAGCAGATACTGCACAAGATCCTCGCTCTGCCGCTCCGAACCGACGACCGGGGAAACCTCCGTTTTTATGTCTGCGCGGATAAGATGGATGCTTGGCGCACTGGCACGCAGTCGGACGCCAAAATGCCCTCCCTGCCGGACAATTTCCGGCTGTTCAAGCGTAAGCTCTTCCTGTGTCGGCATTACAATCCCGTATCCCGCAGCGCGTGCCTGCTCCAGTGCAGGCACAATACGGTCGTACTCCCGTTTGGCTTCCGAAAGCGTACGCAGCAACGGAATAATCTCGGATTCGTCAGCAATTTCGACCCCGGATTCCTCCCGGATGATATCATAGTAGATCGAACGGGGCATTTCGATATCCAGCACAGCACACCCGTTTCCAAGGTCTACGCTGCCAATACGGGCTGCGCTGATCAGCTCACAGTCTGCAAGCTCCCGCGTATTGGTAAACAGATCCCGCATATGGGAAATCCCCGCTGCATCTTCCCGCAGGCGCTGGAAGATACCCGTTTTGACCGGATGGGTGCAGTCTAAGCCATTTGCCCAGGCCGGAAGCCGGATGCCAAGCTCTTTCATCGGGAATTCATAAAGCACCGATTTCAGAATTTCCCGGATGTCCCCTTCTGATAAAGTCAGGCAATTCACGCTCTGGCAGCTGACGCCATATTTCTGCGTAATCTCATCGCAGACAGCCCGTGCGCCCGCGCCATCCGGCTCCTGGGAGTTGACCAGCACCAGGAACGGTTTTCCAAGCGCTTTGAGTTCTTCGATTACCCGTTCCTCCGCAGGCAGATAATCCGCACGGTCGATTTCCGTCACACTGCCGTCAGTCGTTACTACCAGACCAATTGTCGAATGTTCGGCAATTACCTTGCGCGTACCGATTTCCGCCGCCTCCGCCATGGGAATTTCATAGTCAAACCAGGGGGTGGAAACCATGCGCGGCGCTTCGTTTTCCATTTGCCCCAGGGCGCCGTTTACCATGTACCCAACACAGTCGATCAGGCGTACCTTAACCTTTCCCGCACCGTCGAGCTGGATTTCTACAGCTTCTTCCGGCACAAATTTCGGTTCGGCGGTCATAATCGTACGCCCGGAACCGGACTGCGGCAGTTCGTCGCGGGCCCGCTCCTTCATATAGACATTTTCAATGTTGGGTATTACCATACTGTCCATAAAACGCTTGATAAACGTTGACTTCCCTGTCCGTACAGGCCCGACAACGCCGATGTAAATATCACCCCCGGTCCGGGTAGCAATATCATGGTATAAATTGGTATCCGTCATAAGTCTTACCTCTTTTCCAATTGGGTATATCGTTTTACAGCGGGATCAGGACCAGCGGATTGCCTCCTGCGCTGATATCCACCCCACGATTGGCTACCTCGATCGCTTCACTTGTCGTATGGTACCGCCGCGCAATTTCCCATACGCTCTCATCTCCTGCCACCCGCGTCAGAATTGCTGACAGCCCACGCGGATCCTGCGGGTATTCCTCACCCCACTGTGCTTCTTCCACTACGCTTACCTTCCCGCCCGGAGCCGTACGGCAGGAAAGTACTGCATCAAAATCAAGCATAAGCCCCCCTGCGCCGGAAGCTGCGGCGTTTACCTCGCCCACTATCAGACGCGCGGCAAAAAGGTCCGTATCCGGCACCGGAAAGCAGAGCATAACCCGTTTGGAAATCCCATATAGCTGCCCATCCTCTGCTTTGTAAACAAGATAAGCCGTTACGCCTGTGGAAAGTTCCCCTTCCCCGGTTTTATCAAAGTTGAAATCCGGGCATAACCGGCAGTACAATACGCTTTGAACCGTCTCCGCCGTATCAATTGTTTCACTGAAATGGCGGGGAACCGTGCAGCTTTCTCCAGGCGGCATCAAATCCAGCTCCCGGCATGTAAAGCTCAGCTCGCGTTTAAGCCCATAAAGGTCCTGTAAAATCTCAAACTCCCGGCTCTCCACCGCTTCCACATTCATTGTTATTCCTGCACTTAAGGACAGATACCTGCTTTCCCCAGACATGTCAACCGCACAGTCGAGTTCAAAACTGCGCAGATAAAAAGACGCAGTTGCCGTACATTCATCCCCGCCGGCAGGTATATCCGTACTCTGGGTGAAACCAAAACTCCGCTCAATCGTACACAGGGTTCCCTCCATGCTCTGATACAGCGCCTTTACATTCGCCTGCGCGCGCACGGTTGCACGGCCTGCCAGGATTTTTGCATCCTGCGGCACAATATCGAAGCAGGCGCAGTATACCCGCTCCGCCGAAGGCATCGCCGCATCCAGATCTATATCCTCCACAAGCGTGAAATTCTTAATGGATACGGCCGTCGTATAAGAAAGGCTTTTCTTCTCCGTCTTTACGCAGCACCCCTCTTCAGCCGCAGCGCAGGCGATTTCTTCATCTCCCTGCCGGTATACACAGACCGGGTATGCGGCATTCACCCGAACGGAAACCTTGCGCGGGTTCAGGATCCGCGCATCTGCGGTCACGACCGAGGCGTCACATACAAGCTCATCGCGCGGTTCCACACCGCGCATCTGCACCGCATGGGTATAGGAAATCGGAACCTCAACCGCATATACTTTCTCACTGTCCTCTGCAGCGTAGAGCACGACCGCCCGGATGCTGCAGCGCAGTTTCACCTCATCGTGATCCGCTTCCCGGTCCCGGATAAAGGCGATGGCGGAGACATCCAGTATTCTTGCGATGTCCGGCTGCGAATCCGGGACGATACAGTCCGCACTTTCTTCCCGGTAAACGGTCTCCAAAGCGACCTTGCGCTGATAATGCAGCGCGTTTTTCTGTAATTCCACTTCTAATCCTCCCTGTCCGGCCGGACGCGGCCGTTTCTGCACTATAAATATGACCCTGTCCCATCTGATATTCCTGAAAAAAAGGGCGTAAAGTCCGCAAATAAAAAAACCATGCCGGAAGACAATAAGTCTTCCGGCATGGTTTATGAATTCAGCTGCGCTGAGCACGCCGCCTCCGGCGGCCGCAAAAAATACGGCCACACCAGCCCGGCGCCTTAATACAGATAATCCGCACGGCAATCCCTCCTAAAGACATCGGATGAGCAACATAATTGCAACCGCCAGCGCACACAGGCCGATTATACAGACCACCAGCCAACCGGGCAGTATCGCACATAGAAGTGCGCCGGTGATCAATGCCAGCAGAATATAAAATATAGTTTTCACACGCGGGCACATAAAGCTTTGCCTCCTGAACAAAAACGACCGACACGGCTATCACAGGAACTACTCCTATCATAGCATGCCGGTCCTTTTTTGTTCCACTTTTCAGCGGTCTTCTTTTTTTAATTCCCAAGCATGGACATCTTTCATACTGTCAAACAGCATCCGGTAGCTGTCATAGCGGCTCTGGGTGATCTCTCCTCCGGCCAGCGCCCGGCGCACTGCACAGCCCTGTTCGGTACGATGGGTACAGCCGCGATACCTGCACTGGGGAATATACGGCGCAAATTCCCGGAACGCATGCTGCAGGTCATCCTTCAGCACAAGATCCATGCGTTCGACGTCAAAAGAAGAAAAACCGGGCGTATCCGCAATATAAGCGCCCTCTGGCAGGCGGTAAAGCTCAATATGCCGGGTAGTCTGTCTCCCGCGGCCTATCTTTTCACTAATAGCGCCCGTCTGCGCAGACCACGTGGGATCCAGCCGGTTAATAATACTGCTTTTACCTACGCCGGAATTCCCGGTCAGAACAAATACGCCGCTTTGCAGGCGCGCACGCAGCGCGGCAATTCCCTCCCCGCTGCATGCGCTGGTATACAGCACCTCAAAACCCGCCTTCCTGTAAATCTCTGCCATTGCATCCCCACGCTGTATATCGCATTTATTGATGCACACCAGCATTTCAATGCCTTTATGCCCGGCAATAGCACTGACTTTATCAATTAAAAAAGGCTGCGTGACAGGCGGGGCAGCGGATGCGATCACCACCAGGGTATCAATATTCGCCACTGCCGGACGCTGCAGCGCATTTCTGCGCGGCAATACCGCGTCAATTACCGCAAGGCCTGTTTCCTGACGGACAATAGAAACATGATCACCGGCCATGACCTGTAGGCCGCCGTGGCGCAGGCGTCCGCGCGCCCGGCATTCAACCCGCACACCCGGTGCAGTTTCAACACTATAAAGCCCTCCAATACCGCGGATTACAAGGCCCTGCTCAACTTTTTCAACCATAAACCGCTATATCGCTTCCAACAAAGGTATCGTTTACATAGATATTGATAATCTCCGAACCAGAACCGGTCAGCGTGATTTCAACAGTCCCATAAGCGGACAAATAATTTGCCTCATAACGCACCTCGCCCATTGCTTCAATGCGTACAGTCGAGATTTCCGCTGTCGAATCCAGGTCAACACTCAACGAATAGGTTCCCATCGGCTCCGTAGTGCCTGTATTTCCATTATCTGGCTCATCCGGGTTGACATCCGGTGGATCCACCGGAGCGGCATATTCATAAATATAGATATCGACAACTGTTTTTTCCAACACTTCACTTTCAGCAGGGATGCTTTGGTCATATACCTGCCCGTCACGCGTCTCGTCATCCGTCTCCCGGACAATAAACTCGCCCAGGGTCAGGTTAAAACGTTCAAGTTCACGCTGTACATCGTCCCGGTCGAGACCAAGGAGACTGGGCACCTTCACCCAAACTTCTTCCGGGCCAAGGCTGACTACGATGCTCACAATTTCCCCCGCTTTCAACGGCGTATCCGCATCCGGAGACATGCTGATAATATATCCTTTCGTTACAGCATCAGATATCTCGTAGGTTGGGGAAACCACAAAGCCCGCCCGCTCCAGCTGTAAAGTCGCGGCGCGTTCTTCCAAGCCCTTAACGTCGTCCAGCGGTGTTGTCCTTGCACCCAGGCTGACTGTAACATAAATCGTAGAAGTCTGCATGGTCCGGCCTTCCCGCGGTTCTTGTTGCGTAATAATACCTTCTGCAACGGTATCCGAATAAACGCCTTCTTCTTCCACAATATTAAAATCGGTATATTCAGCCGAAGCCAGCACATCCGCAAGACTTTTGCCCACCAGCTGGGGTGCAACAAGCCCTGCGTCTGCGTCCGCGCGTTCACTTCCAAAAATCGTACTGATAATAAAGACCGCGCCGCCGAAAAAAATCGAAGCTGTTAGGATACCCGTAATTAGATAAACGAAAATCGGCGTCCTCGCCCGCGGCCGGAAATCGTCATAATCGTCATCTGTGTTTGCACTTGCCTGGTAAGCCCGGCGTTTTTTCGCCTCTCGCCGCGACAACCCACTTTTTTTCGCTTCAGCACGCTGCGCAGGCTCCGTTTCCTCCGCGGGAACCGGGGTAAACATTACTGTGTCCCCGGAACCTGGTTCCATGTATTCCTCCTGCGCAATCCCATAGCCAAAGGAAAGCGAAGGGTCGTTTTTACATAGCTCCAGATCAGACAGCATCTGCGCAGCTGTGGCATAACGCTGGTCCGGATCCGGATTCATCGCTTTCATGGTAATCTCTTCCAAACCTATGGGGATTTCAGGGTTGATTTCGGAGGGCAGCAGGGGCACGGAATTGATATGCTGCAGCACAACCGCCACCGGCGTGTCCCCTTCGAAAGGGAGACGCCCGGTAAGCATTTCATACATCACAACGCCGAGAGAATAGATATCCGAACGGGAATCAACACGGCTGCCGCGCGCCTGTTCGGGAGAAACATAGTGTACCGAACCAAGCGCATCCCCCGCCATTGTCTCCTGCTTGGACTCTACAAAGCGGGCAATGCCGAAATCCGTCACTTTCAGCGTACCGTCACGCAGGATAATCAGATTCTGCGGTTTAATGTCCCGGTGAATAATGCCGCGTGAATGCGCATGCTCCAGAGCAGAGGCAATCTGCGGCACAAAATGCAGCACCTCGGCAGCGCTGAGCGCGCCTTTGCGCTCCATATATTCTTTAAGCGTTACGCCCTCAACCAGTTCCATCACGATGTAATCCGCATCCGCGTCTTCCGAACGGCTGACATCATAGATAGAAACAATGTTGGGGTGGGACAGCATCGCAACCGCCTGGCTTTCCGCATGGAAACGGCGGCGGAAATCGCCGTCCTGCGAAAATTCCTCTTTCAGCATTTTCACGGCCACGAAACGGTTTAAAACCGTATCCCGCGCACGGTATACGATCGCCATGCCTCCGACGCCGATAACGTCAAGCACTTCATACCGGTTATCCAGCAGCGTTCCTATATATCGATCCATTTTCTCACCCCTTATGCGTGCAGTACCACAACCGTTATATTATCCGTCCCGCCGTTTTCATTGGCCGCACAGACCAGGTTCCTGCAGACCACTTCCAGATCCGAGCCTGTTAGGATCTCCTCTATCTGCCCTTCCTCAAGCATATTGGAAAGCCCGTCGCTGCACAAAAGAAGCTTTTGCCCAGGTTCCATTATAAAAGGATAGATATCGGCTTTTGGCTTCCGGTCCGGCCCCATCGCCCGGGTAATGATATTTTTGCGGGGATGGCGCCGCGCCTGTTCCTCGGTAATCTCGCCGCGCTGTACAAGTTCTTCGACAAAGGAATGATCGCGGGTCACCTGACGCAGACCTGCATCATCAACGACATATGCGCGGCTGTCGCCGATGTTTGCCAGGATTACCTGCCCATTATGATAGATCCCGCCTACAAGCGTCGTTCCCATCCCATGATACTGCGGCTGGGAATTGGCCGTCTTATATGTATCATAATTTGCAAAGCTGACCGCATTGCGCAGCACGGATTCCATATACCGCACGCTCATCTTCTCCCGGATATAGCCGCGAAGCTGTTCGATAAAGACATCCGAGGCGATTTCGCTGGCGATCTGGCCGGCACGCGCGCCGCCCATCCCATCGCACACAACGAAAACCGCCTGCCCGTCGTTCAGCTTTTCAAACCGGCAATGATCTTCATTGTTGGATCGGACGCGGCCCACATCGCTTAAACCAAATATATTCATCGGTCTGCTCCTTCTTCCTTATTCTGCTGGTATTTTCTGCGCAGCTGGCCGCAGGATGCGTCGATATCAAACCCCAACCGCCGCCTCACCGTCGCCGTAACACCGCGGCGGTTAAGATAATCACAAAACGCCTGCGTCGCTTCCGGGGTTGACGGCTTCAGCGGGCTTTCTTCTATCGGGTTAAGACGGATAAGGTTGACATGGGCCAAAGAGCCGCGCAAAAGTGCGGCAAGTTCCCGGGCACAGTCAATACTGTCGTTGAACCCACGGATCAGCGCATATTCATAGGATATGCGGCGGTTTGTCGCGGCAGTATAGTCCGCGCAGGCCTCCATCAGCGCACGGACCGGCCAGCGCCGGCTGACAGGCATAATCTGATTGCGCAGAGCGTCGTTAGGCGCATGGAGAGATACGGAAAGCGTGATCTGCAAGTCAAGCTCTGCAAGTTCCCGGATACGGTCACAAAGCCCGCAGGTCGAAAGGGAAATATGCCGCAGGCCGATATTCTGGCCCTCGCGGTCGTTTACCAGCCGTAGAAAGCGTACGACATTTTCATAATTATCCAGCGGTTCCCCTGTTCCCATTAAAACAATATTGGAAATTCGCACACCAGCGTCCCTGGCAGTAAAAATCACCTGCTCCAAAATCTCCCCGGGCGTCAGATCCCGGATCTTGCTTCCTATTGTGGAAGCACAGAATACACAGCCCATCCGGCAGCCGACCTGCGTGGAGATGCAGATCGTATAGCCATGCTCATAATGCATCAGCACACTTTCCACACAGCTCCCATCTGCAAAGCCCCAGAGGTATTTGCGCGTCCCATCCCGAGCGATCTGCCTGCGCAGCATCTGCGGCGCGCATAACGTATAATCCTGCGAAAGCTGTGTGCGCAGCAACTTTGGCAGATCGCTCATCTCTTCAAAAGACGCCGCGCCCACATGCTGTGCCCATTTAAAAACCTGGCGGGCACGATATGCCGGCTGCCCAAGCGCCTCCATCTGCGCCAAAAGCGCCTGTTTATCAAGATCGCGCAGATTCTGCATCCGATTTCCTCGCTTTTGCAATGAAAAATCCATCCGTGCCCGTTTTTTGCGGCCACAGGGTCAGCATCCCGCCTGTGGAAGCGCCTACGCCGGGCAAATTAAAATCATACGGCAAAAAATCGCCATTTTTCTCTAAAAACGCTGTAAATACCGCTTCATTTTCCTCTTGAAGCAGCGTACAGGTCGAATAGACCAGTATCCCGCCGGGACGGACATAACGCCCCGCATTGGAAAGCAACGCCGCCTGAACCGGAGGCAGCTGGAAAAGGGAAGATTCCGTTTTATAACGGATTTCGCTTTTTCGGCGAATTACGCCAATGCCGGAACAGGGTGCGTCTACGAGCACAAAATCAAAAAGCCCTTCCCAATCCGGCCGGAAAACCGTCCCGTCCGCCTGCATTGCGCGAAGAATCCGGATCCCCAGGCGCTGCGCACCGTCGCAAATCAGTTTTACCCGGTGAGGATGCAGGTCACAGGCAATAATTTCCCCACAGTTTTGCATCTGTGCTGCACAGGCAAAGCTTTTTCCGCCCGGCGCGGCGCACAGGTCGAGCATCCGGCTTCCTGGCTGCGGTGCCAAGGCCAGCGCACACAGCTGTGAAGCGCTGTCCTGTATGGTAATGCTCCCGTTTTGATAGGCATCCAGCCTGTCAATCCCGCCGGTATGGAACAAAAGCAGCGCGTCCGGCAAAAATGGATGCGGCTCCACGCCGACCTGCTGTGCCTCCAGCAAACGGATTGCCTCTTCTTTCGAAGCACGCAGAGTATTCACACGCGCAGCAACAGGCGGCGGCGTATTGTTGGAAGCAAGCAGCGCCTCAGTTTCCTCCCGGCCAAGCCGGGCAAAAAACCGGCGTACAAGCCAGGAAGGATGACTATACCGAATTGAAATATCTTCAATTATATCGCCGGTATCCGGTTGCGGCGGCGCGTCTTTCTCGCGGGATATCCTCCGCAAAACCGCATTGACAAAACCTGCGCTGCGGCCGCCGCCGCTTTTCCTCGCCTGAGCTACCGCCGCATTTACTGCGGCAGAGTCCGGAATACGTTCAAGAAAACAAATCTGAAAAACGGCAGCACGAAGAATATTCAAAATACGCGGTGCGATCTTTTTTGGTCTAATGGACGAACATGCGGCAATACGAAAATCAAGATAAGCCCGATTACGCAGTACGCCTCCGCAAATTGCCACGCAAAGCGCCGCATCCCGGCGTTCGAGCCCCGCCTTCTTAATAGCGGAAGCCAGGTAAAGCTCACTGTATGCGCCGCGGTCAACCGCTGAAAGCGCATCAACCGCAACGGCCCTTGCATCCGCGGCCATCAGTCAAATTTCTCCGGCAGCGCATGGCCGCGCGCATAATCCGCGCATGGCATCCGGCGGCTCGAAGGAGCCTGGATCTCCGGCGCAGCGGCAATGCCGCCGCCGCAGGCGATGCGCATACGCCCCTGCCCATCCAATCCGAGCACTGTTCCAGGGCTGGCCGTACAGTGCTCGCCTGTGTCATAAAGCGCCGGGATTTTAAATACAGCGCCGCCCGACTCCGCATAAGCGCCGGGGGCAGGCTGCATCGCACGGACGCGGTCGCAGACCGCACGCACCGGCTGGTGGAAATCCAGCCGCGCATCCGCACGGGTAATCATCGGCGCATAGCTTACCAACGCCTCATCCTGCGCAATACGCTGCGCCGCGCCTGTTTCAAGCTGCAACAATGCCTGGCACAAAAGCTGGGCCCCAAGCGCAGAAAGACGTGAAGTCAACGCGCCGGCTGTCTCATATTCCCCAATTTCCAGTTTTCCGGAAAGGATCATATCCCCGGCGTCGAGTTTACGCGCCATATGCATAATGGTTACGCCAGTTTCCCGTTCGCCGTTTAAAATTGCATACTGAACCGGCGCTGCGCCGCGGTATTTTGGCAAAAGCGAAGCATGGACATTAATACATCCGTATTTGGGCGCACGCAACACGTATGGGGGCAGGAGGCGGCCATACGCCGCAACAACAATGGCGTCAGGCTGGCATCGCTCCAGCACCGGCTGCGCCGCATAATCCCGGAAGCTCTCCGGCTGGCAGACCGGAATTCCGCAATCCTGTGCAAGCATTTTTACCGGCGGCGCCAGCAGCTTCATACCACGGCCCTTTGGCCTGTCAGGCTGGCAAAACACCATCTGGATTTCATGGCCGGCATCCCTCAGCGCACGAAGCGGCGCACAGGCAAAATCCGGCGTCCCCATGTAAATAATCCGCATTTATTCCAATTCCTCTAATTCCTCATCCGTCAACAGGCGCTTTGCACGGTCAGTAAACAAAACACCCTCAAGATGATCCGTCTCATGGCAAATCACCCGTGCGGCAAAATCTCTCGCCTCAAACGTTGTTTCCGTACCGTCACGCAGAAAGGCATGTACCTTAATATACTGCGGACGGTCCACCAACCCCCAGACATGTGGAACACTGAGGCAGCCTTCCCGGCCTTCCACGCTTCCGGACTGTTCCAGGATTTCGGGGTTCACAAGCACCATAGTCCTGCCTTCCTCCGGCTCTACTACCACGACACGGCGCAGCACGCCGACCTGCGGAGCTGCAATGCCCACGCCTTCACGCTCATGCATTGTGTCGATCATGTCATCGATCAGCGTCTGCATCCGTGGGCCAAAATCCTCAACAGGACGCGATTTCTTAACTAGCTGCGGGTCTTTCTGCGTCAGAACATTTCGAATTGCCATGACGGGATATCCTTTCTGTTAAAGATTCAAATCATAATAGACCTTGACGTTTTGGTTCTGCCTGTCCCGGCGGAACTGCAGCAGCACACCGGAAAGCAGCTGCCGCTGACGTCTGGAATCCTGATATTTAATATAAAGCGTATAGTAAAACTGATTATTCACCTTATGCACAGGCGCCTCTGCCGGCCCAAGCAGGGTCATATCCAGGTCGGAGAACGAACGGTCGAGATAAGCACGCAAAAGCGCGTACATCCGGCCGGCGCCCGCACGCGCATCTGCATCCAGCGGTGCGCAAAAATGCATACATGCGACACGCACAAACGGCGGCTGCAAAAGCTGCTGCCGCAGGAGGATCTCCGAAGCGTAAAACGCCCAGTAGTCCTGCCGCGCAGCGGCACGGATGACTTCGTTGTCAGGCGAGGCAGTCTGTATAACAGCATAGCCCGGTTTTTCAGCGCGCCCGGAACGCCCAATCACTTGTGTAATCAGGGAAAATGTCCGCTCAGAAGCGCGGAAATCACCTGTATACAGACTCATGTCCGCGTCGATTACCGCAGAGAGGGTCACATTCGGGAAATCCAGTCCCTTGGCGATCATTTGGGTACCGACAAGCACATCTGCCTCCCCTGCGGCAAACCGGGCAAGAAGCTGCTCGTGGCTGTCTTTCCCCTGCGTTGTATCTGAATCCATGCGCAGTACACGAATTCCCGGGACCGCCTGCAGCAGCGCATGTTCCACACTTTGCGTCCCGCTGCCGATATGTTCCATAGGACCGCCCCCGCAGGATGGGCAATATACCGGCGCCGGCTCGGAATACCCGCACAGATGGCACAACAGGCGGCCGCTTGCGCGGTGATAAGACAGCGCGCTGGAACAATTCACGCACATCGGCACATGCCCGCATACCAGACAGCGTATACTGCGGCAGGCTCCGCGACGGTTCAGGAAGAATATGGCCTGCTCCCCGCGCGCTAAGGTTTCTCCAAGGCGCTGGGCAAGCTCAGGCCCAATATCCCCCTTGTAACCGGCGCGCCACGCCGCCCGCCGGTCAGAGATTGTAACCGAAACAGGACGCGCTTCACGTGCGCGGCGGGGTAAGGAAAAAAAGGCATATTCGCCTTCTTTTGCCCGATAAGCCGTATCAATACTCGGCGTCGCAGAACCCAGCACTAAAAGCGCGGCGTTTTCACGGGCACGATACAGCGCGACCTCACGCGCATGATAGCGCGGGTCGGTGTCAGACACAAAGGCGGGATCATGCTCTTCGTCCATGATCATCAATTCCAGCTTTTCCAGCGGTGCGAATACGGCGCTCCGGGTTCCGACGACAACATCGACTTCCCCGTTTCTTATCCGATTCCATTCATCGTAGCGTTCCCCCAGAGCCAGTGCGCTATGCAGCAGTGCAACGCGTGCACCAAACTCGTAGAAAAAACGCGCGGTAAACTGCGGCGTCAGTGAGATCTCCGGAACCAGCACAATCGCCTTTCCGCCTTTTTCCAACACATGGCGAATCAGATTTATGTAAACTTCTGTTTTTCCGCTCCCGGTCACGCCAAACAGCAGCGCCGTATGCGCGCCCTGTTTATCAGACAGCGCACACAGTCCCCGCACAGCCGTATCCTGCTGCGCGTTAAGCTCGATATGCTCTGGCTGATAAACGCCGGCATCGGGTTTACGCCAGACACGGCGCTCCACACGTTCCACCAGCCCGGAGCGAACAAGCCCGGACAGCACCCCGCGCGATGCGCCGGTGTAATATTCAATTTCCCGCGCATCAGCCTGCCCGCTCTGCTTTAAAAACTCTATTGCCGTATGCCGCGCGGGACTGCGGGCGGCAGAAACAGATGAAGGATCATACGCCTGCCCCTGCGGCGTCAGCCGGTAAACCAACTGATGTTTTTCTTTTGCAGCCGGGGAAAAACTTTCCTGCTTTTCCACCATCCCACGGCGCAGTAAGCGGTCGAGAACCTGCGGCGGCGCCATGCGCGCCAACGTCCCGCGTGATGCGCCGGGATTTAAAGCAAGGTACCCCAACAGCTCCTGTTCCTGTGCGTCGCACGCGGACAGTTTATCCATATAAGACGATGCGCAGATATAACTTGTTTCCCGGCGGTACCATAGCCCTGCCGGAAGCATGGCATGTACAATCGCATAAAAAGCGCAACTAAGCCTTGCACGCAGATGCAGCGCCAGCTTCAAAAGCTGTGCGTCCAGAACAGGCTCCCTATCCATCACCGTTTCCAGTGATTTAACCGTTTCCAGTGGCGTACTGTCCGTCAGTACAATGACCATAGCCTCACGGCGGCGATTGCCGCGACCAAAAGGTACGATGACCCGCATGCCAGGCAAAACCTGATCCAAAAACCGGGGGGGTACCGCATAGTCATACAACCTGTCAATTTCCGGCGGTGCGCCTTCAACCGCAACCCGCGCATACTTTGCCAATTTTACTCTCCAAGATCTTCCGGACCGCCGGCCTGCGTTTTTTCTTCAGCATCCAGCACATCCCAAACCTCCGTACCCTCCTGTGTTTCCGCGTTTTCTTCCTGTGGCACAATACGGATTTCCCCATCCGCAATTTCATGCAGAGCAATGGTAACAGGCTTGTTTTCCAGCGAAATTTCCTCATCCTCTGCATGCTGTGCAATTTCACGGGCGCGTTGGGCAGCGACATTGACAAGCAGGTAGCGGTTGTTCATCTTCGCTTTTAACTCATTGATGGTCGGATCCAGCATACTTCCATTGCGTTTCATATAAAAAACTCCTTTATCTTCTCTGGTTCCAGATTCCGCAGACGTTGAGAAAGCAAAATAGCTTCCAGGCGCCGTGCGGCATATTCCGGCGTTTCCGCAGAGATCACATAATCGAAAATATCCAGCTGCTCAAAATAATTTCTTGCCGTAGACAGACGTTTTTGGATTTTCTCTTCTGTTTCCGTATTGCGTCCGCGCAGGCGCTGCTCCAAAACCGCCAAAGACGGCGGCGCCAGCAAGACCGCAACGCTGTCCGGAAGCTTTTCCCGGATACTGCGCGCGCCGCGCTCGTCCACATCAAAGAAAATATCCCGGCCCATATCAAATGCCCGCTGCATCTGTGCGCGCGGCGTGCCATAATATTCACCCGCATAGCAGGTATATTCCAAAAGCCCATCGTTTGCCAGAAGCGCCTCAAATTCCGCATGGTCCAGGTAATCGTAATCTATGCCTGCCCGTTCGCCGGGGCGTGGGGCGCGGGTCGTCGCAGAAACAGAAAAATAAAGATCCGGCTGCGATTCCATCAGTTTTTTCAGCACCGTACTTTTCCCCACACCGCTGGGGCCGGAAAGGATGATACAGGCAGGATGCTCAATCTTCATCCCCGATTTCCTCCTCGTCATCCGGTTCGCTGCGGTCATAAAGCCTGTTTGCAACCGTTTCCGGCTGAATTGCAGAAAGGATCACATGATCGGAATCCATAACAATTACCGCGCGCGTGCGGCGGCCATAGGTCGCGTCAATACACATCCCGCGGTCGCGCGCCTCCTGAATAATACGTTTAATCGGGGCCGATTCCGGGCTGACGATTGCCACAAGGCGGTTGGTGGAAACCATATTGCCAAATCCTATATTAATCAGTTTCATAGCTTACCTCACTCAACATTCTGAACCTGTTCACGTACTTTTTCAATCTCCGCTTTCAGATCCACAACCGTCCGGCTCAGAGCCAGGTCATTAGCCTTTGAACCGATGGTATTCGCTTCACGGTTAAATTCCTGAATCAGGAAGTCAAGCTTGCGTCCTACCGCCGCATCGGAATCGATCAGCTGCGTAAGCTGGCTGATATGGCTGCGCAGGCGGACGATTTCCTCATCCACGGCGGCCCGGTCGGCAAAGATCGCCGCTTCCGTCAAAAGCCGGCCTTCATCCGGCGCCGCACCTTCCAGAATTTCCCGAATCCGCGCAGTCAGCTTTTCCAGATACTGCTGGGATATCTGCGGTGCGCGCGCGGCGATTATATCCACCATATCTGAAATAATTCCAGCACGCAGGGAAAGATCGGCATGAAGCTTTTCCCCCTCCCTTGCACGCATCGCCGTAAAATCCTCCAGCGCAGCATATGCGGTTTCCAGGACGTCGCCGGTCAGCTCGTCCTCGTCTATGTCACGGCGTTCCACCGAAAACACCTCCGGGAACCGGCTCAGCGCTACGACGGAGATATCATCTTTGAGCGCGTATTTTTCACACATCGCCCTCATTGCCTGGTAGTACGCGTCAAACACCGGCTCATTGAAGCTGACCTGCACATCGCCGCCCGCGCGTTCCTCCACCATGACGCCAACTTCGATTTTCCCCCGGGAGACGCCGCCATGCAGCGCTTTTTTCAGCGGATCCTCAAGAAAGGAATATACTCGCGGCAGCTTGACAGAACAGTCAAAATACCGGTGGTTTACACTCTTGATTTCCACAGTAATGGTCCGGCCATGCACCTGCCGTACCGCGCGGCCATAGCCGGTCATACTTTTAATCATGATCTTTACCCTCTATCTGTTCATAATCTTCGGCCGGAGCACAGCCGCGTAATAAGCGATGAATTTTGTCAATACCAAATCAAAAGCAACAAACGCCGCGCTCCCCACCACAAAAATCAGCGCGCTGTAATTGGCCAGGCGCGGGAAAAGCGCGCCGGCCAGGCCGTCAATCAAAAAACAGAGCACGGCAGCCGCAGCGTTAAATGCAAGTAATTTTACTATCCATTGCAGGGTTTTGGACTTTATCCGTTCAATCATACACTTTGCGCTCGGATACCAGCCGAACAGCCCTAAATACAGCCATCCGAGCGTTGGGGCAAGCAACAGACTCAGCACAGCCCCGGCAGCATAGGCAATCAGGGCATAAGCGGGACCTGTTTCCGCAACGACAACCGTCGTACACAGGCAGGCCATTGCCGCAAGCGCCAGGCGCATCGTCGGCGCAAGCTCCGAAAAATACATAAACGCCGCTGTAAGCGCAGTCATCATCGCCGCAATTACCAGTTTTTTTGTTTTCACATGCACCGGCAAAGGTCACCGCCCATACATTCACAACAGGTATCCGCAATCCACAGCTTCGCGCAGCAGTTGCAGAAATCGTTCTGCGTCCCCACGGGCTGCTGTGCATTATAATAGGTATTCGACATATTCAGGTTCTGCAGCGCCATCCGGTATTCCCGGTTGGCCGGATCCATCCGGCAGGCCGTATTCAGATAGCGGCGCGCTTCGTCATACCAGCCGCGGCGCACGCAAACTGTCCCCATCAGGAAGTTCCACTCTGCATTCCGGTTCTGGGAATGGGCCAGCGCCTGTTCGGCCGCATTGAGATCGTTGTTCATTATATACTGGCGCACCGTTACAAATTCCGGGCTTGTAGAACTCTGATAGCCCGTATAATCCTGCTGATAGGCACGATAGCCGCCAGACGTACCGCCGCTGTGCGCGGAGCCATAGCTTTGCGACGGGCCGCCTCCAGAACGTTCACGCTGGATCTGGTCATAAGCCTCGTTGATTTCCTTCATCTTTTCCTGCGCCAGATCCGCAAGCGGGTTATTGACATAATTATCGGGATGGTATTTGCGCGCCAGTTCCCGATATGTTTTTTTGATTTCTTCATCACTGGCGTTTCGGGAAACGCCCAACACCTTATAGGGATCCATGTTTTGAACTCCTTTGTTTTGTCCGTCCCTGCCGGATCGCAGATGCCATAGACGGCAAGCCCAGATACAGCACGTTACGGATAATCGGAGCCCATATATCAAGCTCCATCAGTTCCGCAGCGGCAGCGGCGGCTTGGGCGGAACACGCCAGCGTCTGTTCGATTTCCCCGGCAACATCTTCTTTCTCAGCGGACGAGCGCAGGCCGAAGCGCTGCACAAGACAATTATAATTCCCGCTGGCCATATCCGCTTCCACATCGTCCCAGGCGTCTGCAAGATATACCCACCGTCCAATATGATAAAACAGCTCCCGTGCCTGCCGCCGCTGTGCTTCAGGCACATACTCGGACAGATGCGCAAGCATTTGCGCAAAGCAGGCAGCCGGGATATCCATTGACTGTGTTTTCTCCTTTTCATGTTGGGCAAGCTTTGCAAGGCTCTCCCGGCATACTCCGGCAAACGAAGGAAGGCGGGCCGCGCTTTTTTTATATTTTCTGCGAAGCAGCGCAGAATAAAGCCGGTACATGAGCTTTTTAGGCCCTTTTTCATCAGCGACGCCGTCCCGGGCTTTTTCATAAGCCAAAATCACCGTACAGTCGGCCGCCAGCTCCATCGCCGCATTCGTGGCGGCACAGGTGCTGCGCCGCCACAAAGAAAGCGGACAGCGGCGGCGGCAAACGGCGGCAGGCCAGCCGGAAACGCCGGAAAGAATCATCGCGAGAAAACACATATCATAACTCAAAAGCATTCGTGCGCCAAAGCCGCAATGCCGTTCAAGCGCATGGCACATCCCGCAGTACATCGCGCGGTACTGCTCATATTCACGTACCTTTAACTCTCCCTTGTTGGGACGGATATATCCATACATCAGTTTTATTTTTCAGAAACGTTGATCACGACACTGTAGTTTCCCCAGACTTCAACGCCTTCTTTCAAACACCCGACATCCAGCGTTACAAGCTGGCGTCCTGTGCTTACAGGACGGCCTGAAAGATCGATGCCGGCCTGAAAATCCTCCGCATTCAAATCTTTCAGACTGTCGCGCGTACCCCGCACCGTAACTACAATATTAATGGTTTCCACGGTCACATTCAGGTTCTCAGGGATGTTTTCCAGCTGAAAATCCGTCACGCTGATCTGGCTGGCCTGGATACCGTCAAGGGTTACACTCGCCTCCACCGATTTGACGGTATTGCCCGCAAATTCCACGCCTTCCGGCAGCGTAACCGGGAAGACCTGCGTACAGGAAGCAGCAAAATCCTGCACATCAACCGTCCCAACCGGGATTTCCTCAACTTCCCGGACTACCGACGCCTCGCCATAGATGCTGACCGTTTCCGGAAGCATTTCCACAATAATATTTTCCTCCGGAATGATGTCATTTCCTTTCTTCTCAACTGTTACCGGCACCGTTTTGGTCATATATACAGGGATTTCGACATAGACCGTATCCGTCAGGGAACTGGTATATTCCGAATCCAGACGCTTCCCATCCGCATCGGCAACATAATACTCCATATCCCCGGAGAAATTCTCTGTAAGATCGCTGGCATTAAGCTTGATCACCGCATACTGCGCGTTGTCCATAACGCTGGAAACGCCATAGACCGTAATTTTGGTGGGGCTGGCTACTGCTTCCACAATCTCCAGGCCTTCCTCCAGCGTACCCTCATACTCGACGCGCACTTCCAGTTCCTTTTCCACGATCTTATCCAGGGTAACCTGAATACGCTCCGGCGTCTTACTGCTGACTGTCACGCTGTTGGGGACAGAGACATCGTAATCCAGATAAAACGTACCAGGCACAGTAAACTTGGAAACGTCGGCGCGTACGATCACATCGCCGCTTTCAATCTCTCCAAGAC
>CAKTEH010000006.1 GCA_934546935.1 uncultured Eubacteriales bacterium | reverse complement strand
TCGATAGGGATGAACTAAATCCATTGCGTATTGACCTTTGCGATTTCCTTTTAATGGATGACATCTTCCAATATGGATTTCTTTATTTTCTCTATTGTTCCGATCCGGTCTTCCAAAGGTATAAATAAGGTGTAAATTTTTGATTAATTTCCAAGAAATCCAACAAAATCAAGGCTTTCACAGCCTGCATTAAACATTCCCGTGGCACACGAATAAGATTTTAATCATGGGTTTTCGTCCTTTTCTATTTGCAGCAGGTTTCATCGATATAGCGCTTTACACGCAGATGCAGGCCGTATTTTTTCGTAAATGCTCGATTTCGGCCATCATTGATGCTTTATGATGTGCATCCAGCGCCGCCTGATCGCGCCAGGTGTCGATCAGCAGTACAGTTTCAGGATCGTCCATTGGAAAAAAATACGCATAGCGGAGGTTGCCCTCTTCGGCCCTGGTTTGCCGGACAAGGCCGCTTTCCATCATTTCCTGGGCAAAAGGCCACGGGCGAAGCCGTTTTTTTCCGTATAGTATAGATTTACGATCAAAACCATTTGGGTTTGTTTATTTCCTTTTCTCTGCGCTATTTTATTTTCCGTTCATAACGAAACCGGTTGTTGTTACGCAGGCTACCGCTGTGCCCAGCTCGTCGGAAATATCAATCTGATAATAGCAGGTGGAACGGCCGCGTTTAACAGCATGCGCTTCGGCAAAAAGTATTTTTCCCTTTGCAGCTGAAAGGTAGGCGATCTGACTGGACAGGGAGACGGTCGGCTGCTGCGCGGTGTTGGCGGCGACGGCAAAAGCAAAATCCGCCAGGGTGAAAATCGCGCCGCCCATCGGCTTTCCCAGCGCATTGCAGTGCTGCGGCAGGATCTCCATGCGGCACAGCGCATGCCCAGGCTCCGCCTGCTCAATTACTGCGCCGAGCCCCTCACTTGCAAAACGGTCGTTGGAGAAATAGGCGCGTATCTGTTCCAGGTCTTTCATAAATTTTCCTCCTGAAGGGTTGTTTCTTGAAAATGAGATACTCTAATGGTTGTGTTTTTAAAAAAGTTTTAAAATTCCGGTAATTGTGTGAATATAAGCTGCTTGCCATCGGCAATGCCGCCGTATAGTATATGGTTAAACCTGCCGGTAGCTAAGTAATGCCGCACTACATATTTCGCAGTGTATGGCATTTCCAGATCCTGTAGCTGGGAAGCGCTAAACCACCGTAAAACCCCTTCGTTGGATACAAGGTTTATATCCATGTTTTGTAATTCGGCAAAGAAATAATAGTTTTGCCGGATTTCCCCCTGTGTCCTACGCAAAGTTATATAACGCATTTCGAGGTTTTTCAGGACATCTTCGGAAATTCCCAGTTCTTCCTTCAGTTCCCGCAGGATACAGATCCTGGCGTCGTTGAGCTCGCTCTCTTCAAAATGTCCGCCGGCTGTGGCAATCCACATGCGATCAACAATACGGCTGCCCTGCCGGTAAAGCAGCAGGAATTGATCTTCATGCTGGATATACAGAGACGTCATATTGCGCAATTTACCGTCCATACAGAATACCCTCAATGTATCCAAGTCAACTTTATGGTTCTTTGTGTGCATACAATATGGGAAAACAGAGGCAAGCGCTGTCGAAAAACCGATTCCGGTTCCAGAGAAGAGGGGCTTTGCACATAGGGAGACAAGCCTGTTTAAACAAAGCGCTAGGTCATCGCCATGCATAATGTGCCCGCCGCCATCAGGGCAAGGCCCAGTGCGCTGCGTTTCGACAGATGTTCGTGAAAAACCAATGCGGAAAAAGCGACGGTGACGAGGATGCTCAGCTTATCGATCGGGACGACAACGCAGACCACACCTTTTTGCAGCGCCATATAATAAAACAGCCAGCTTGCGCCGGTAGCCAGTCCGGACATGGCAATAAACCCCAGTTCCTGCCGGTCAAAGGCAAGCGTTGCGCCCTGCCTGTGCCGGAGAAACACCATGCCCCAGGCCATAACCAGCACTACGCCGGTACGGATGGCGGTACCGAGGTTGGATTCGACGCCCTCAATGCCGATTTTCCCGAGTATGGAAGTCAGCGCGGCGAAAACGGCGGAGGCGGCTGCATAGAAAAACCAGCCGCGCTGTCCATCCGTCTGCGGCAGATGTTTTTTCTGGATCATCAGATAAGTGCCCGTGGCAATCAGCGCTAAAAATATAAGCTTTAGCCCCCAGTTTTCCCGTTCCCCGAGGAACAGCATGGCAAACAGCACGGAAAGGATGGTGCTGGATTTATCGACTGGGACGACACGGTTGATATCCCCCTTCTGCAGCGCGCGGAAATAGCACAGCCAGCTTGCGCCGGTGGCCAGGCCGGATAGGACCAGAAACAGCATGGTTTTTGGCGCAATGTGGGAAACGCCGTCCAAAGATCCGGCCAGCAGCACCATAATCCAGGCCATGGCCAACACAACTACGGTCCGCAGCGCAGTGGCAAGCGTGGAATCCGTTTTCCGGATCCCACATTTGCTTAGGATTGAGGTTATACCTGCAAAAAATGCGGAAAGGCATGCATAAAGGATCCACATAGGCAGCCCTCCTTCTGTCTTCCCCATTTTACACCCGGGAAGGAAATCTTGCAAGCGCTGGGTATGCCGACCTGAAAAAATGCGTCTCTCGAGATCGAAAGACGCATTTTTTCAGATCCATTGTGAGTGTCCCGGCATAATTTTTCATAAAAATAATCAGGACATAAAAGGGTATCCAACTGTTTCTCAAGAACTTTTTTAGGTTATGGAAAAAGCAGTGCCGTTTACGCTGCCGGGTGGGATTTCGCCGGCAGTGCTTCTGCTCATCCAATGGCCGAATCCAGCACCAGCATGACAGTAAATCCAATAAGCAGCGAATAGGTGGCAAGCCGTTCATAGCCGTGGGCATGCGTTTCCGGGATCATTTCGTCGGAAATAACATAGAGCATTGTCCCGCCGGCAAAGGCCAGCATGAAGGGCAGGACGGCCGCGGAAATGCTTGCGGCAAAATAGCCGGTCATGGTTCCGATGACTTCTACCAGGCCGGTTGCTGCGGCGATCAGGAAGGTGCGGCCCGGGCGGATTCCGGCGGCGAGCATCGGTGAGATGATAACCATTCCTTCCGGAATATTCTGTAAAGCAATTCCCACTGCGACCGTAATCGCCGAACTGTTGTCCTCCCCGCCGAAGCCTACGCCGGCGGCTAACCCCTCGGGGAGGTTATGGATGGCGATGGCCAGCACGAACAGCAGCACCCGATCCAGCGCACGGTTATCCCGGTGCGCTTCCGGTTCTATGCCGGAAATATGGTGCAAATGCGGCGTCAGCTGGTCCATAAAGTTTAAAAACAGCGCCCCGGTGAAAATTCCAAGCACGACAATATAAATTCTGCGCGTACCAGTCAGCTCTGCGGCGGGGAGAATCAGGCCGGTCACTGCCGCAGCCAGCATGACGCCGGCGGCAAACCCGAGGATGCCGTCGTTCCATTTATGCGGGATTTTTTTAAACAGAAACCCCAGCAGTGCGCCGGCGACGGTTGCGCCTCCAACACCCAAAGCGGTAAGGATAACAAGCTGCATAAAAAAGCCTCCTTTTCAACGGCGCAGGGACAGGCCAATACAGCGGCCAATATGCGCGTACAGTCCGCCGTTTGATCCTGCTTTTGCATACTACGGTATTTTAATCCAGCGCTTCCACGAAAAGTGACGCTTCGCTTTGTGGAGTAAAGCGGTCGCCGAGGGAAAAATCAAAGGTAAAGCCGGTAAGTTTTCCCTCAACTGTCTGGAAGCGGCTTTCTTTGAGTTCGTCTTTTGGGATTTCTACCGGCTCGCCGTCAATTGCCAGGCAAATGCGCCACTGCGCGCCGGTATCGGCGTCTTTAAGAATATAGGCGTTTTCATTGTCAGAATACCGGATATTCCAGCCGGAATAGGTGTCTTTGAATTTTACGCGGCCTTCAATTTCCATTTCGCGTGTCCGGCTGATGAAGTGGAAGCATTCCTTAAACGCAAGTGTATAATCTGCCTGTGTTTCTCCGGCAGGAAAAGCGCCGGTCAGGATGGCGTCCGGAGAATCCGTAACAGAAGCGCTTTCTCCGTCGGTTTTGCGTGTATCCAGCACAGCTGTTTCCGGGTCGAAATTCTGCGGCATGGCGGCGCAGGCATAACAGGCCTGCGCTTCCGGGTCAAGCAGAAACGAACCGAGCGGAAGATCATGTGTCCCGTCTGTAAAGACGAATTGCCTGTAAGGCACCCAACCCTGTCCCGAAACGGAGACGAGATACTGGTTTTTTAACAGCTGCTGTAGCTCGAAGGCCCCAGTTTCGTAGAGAGATCCATTATAGTGGTATACAAATTCCGCAACAATATGGTTTTCCCCGGTTGCATCGGCGACAACAGAGAGGTTGTAGCCCAGCGCCTGCCCGTTATCCAGCGCAAGTTCGGCGCCGCAGTCCGGTTTTGCCGGGCGAAGCGAGCAGGCTGAAAGCGTGCCGAGAAGCAAAAGCAGCATAAAACAGATACGAGTTACACGGTACATACAAATGCCCTCCCGTTCAAAATAGATTTTTCATCTTTATTATAAAGAATTTCATTCCCATATGCAACAACAGCATTTGCCTCCGCTTTCCTCTTTGCCGCGTGCAGAAAAAATATAACCTGCGACAAAATTTTCCTTCAAGACGGTAAAGATTTCGCAAAAAAATGGAAAAACCTCCGGCTTACCGAAGATTTAACATACGCTTGCTGTAAAATTTACATAAATATGCTAGAATAAGCGTAATTTTCAATAAACGGGGGACGGATATGAATGTATTTGACGGTTTAACGCTGATCGGCGGCTTATGCATGTTCCTGTTCGGCATGAACCTGATGGGGCAGGCGCTGGAACGCCGTGCGGGGGACAGCCTGCGTACAATTCTTGGAAAACTGACGACAAAAAAATCGGCGGGCTTTCTGACCGGGCTCGGCGTAACGGCAGTGATTCAGAGTTCATCCGCAACGACGGTTATGGTCGTCGGATTTGTCAACTCCGGACTGCTTGCACTGCGGCAGGCGATTAACGTCATTATGGGCGCGAATGTCGGGACGACGGTGACAGCCTGGCTTTTAAGCCTGTCCGGTATTGACAGCGGGAATATGTGGATCCGGCTTTTAAAACCGACGTCGTTTACACCGGTATTGGCGCTCGTCGGCATTATATTTACCATGTTCTGCAAAAGCGGGAAGAAAAAAGATACAGGGCTGATCCTTCTCGGCTTTGCAACGCTGATGTTCGGGATGGATTCGATGTCCGGCGCGGTTGCTGGGCTGGAAAATGTACCCGGCTTTCGTGCGCTTTTCCTCATGTTTGCAAATCCGGTCCTCGGTGTGCTGGCCGGCGCGGTGCTGACCGCGATTATCCAGTCAAGCTCCGCTTCGGTTGGTATCCTGCAAGCGCTGGCCGTAACCGGCCAGGTTTCCTATGGCGCTGCGATCCCTATTATTATGGGGCAGAATATCGGCACCTGCATTACGGCGATCCTTTCGGCCGTCGGCGCGAACAAAAACGCCAGGCGCGCCGCGCTGGTGCACCTGGCGTTCAACGTTATCGGTACGGCCGTGTGGCTTACGGTGTTCTGCATTGTACGGGCGGTATTTGCGCCAGCGCTTTTACAGGAGGCCGCATCTGCGTTCGGCATTGCCGTGGCGCATTCCATATTCAATATTCTGTGCACGGCGCTGCTGATGCCGATGGCTGGGCTGCTGGAAAAGCTTGTCTGTCGGCTTGTCCCGGATTCAAAAACGCCCGATGCCGCACAGGAACTTGACGAGCGCCTGCTTGCAACTCCTGCTGTTGCGCTCGAACGCTGCCATATGGTAACTGTGGATATGGCGCGCTGTGCTGTAGACGCCCTGCTGGAAGCGCTCGATGCGCTGAGGGTGTATACACCGCAGCGTGCGCAGGCTATCCGTGCGGGCGAGGAAAAAACGGACCATTACGAGGATATTCTGGGCACTTATCTGGTTAAGCTCAGCACCCAGCAGATCAGCGAAAATGACAGCGCGGAGGCGGCAATGCTGCTCAAGGCGATTGGCGATTTTGAACGGATTTCCGACCACGGCGTCAATATTCTTGAATCAGCTGAGGAAATCCGGGACAAGTCGCTGCGCTTTTCCGACGGGGCTGCCGCGGAACTGGAGGTTATGATCCAGGCCGTCAGGGAAATCCTGGAGCTGTGCCTGCGTGCGTTTGCCGGTGGAAACCGGGATGCGGCCGAGTCAATTGAGCCGCTGGAGCAGGTGATCGATGGATTAAAAGAGCAGCTTCGTACCAAACATATCCTGCGTTTGCAGCAGGGGGGATGTACGATAGACGCCGGCTTTGTCTGGTCCGACCTGTTGACAAATCTGGAACGTGTTTCCGACCATTGCTCCAATATTGCCGGAGGGCTTATTGATCTTGCAAACCATGATATGCATATCCATGAAAACCTGCGGGCCATAAAAGCAGATAACGCGGGGTACAAGCAGCGCTTTGCGCAGTATGCAGGCAAATACGCGCTGCCGGAAGCGGGAATATGAAGAAGACGTGAATTTTGACAGACGTGCCTTGCCTTACCTCCCCGGGTGCGCTATAATAAATATAGAGATAAGCCTGCCCGGCAGGCTTGGGACACGAGGGAGAAAGGCGTAAAATATGAATATTGCCAAGATGATGACGCCAATGGTGTGTACGGTTACGCTGCATGCGGATAACACGGTGCGCCAGGGGCTTGAGGTCATGCGCCATCATGGATATACCGCGATTCCTGTCTTAAACGAAAATAACCAGTATATTGGCTGCATTTCAGAGGGGGATTTCCTGCGTCATATTCTTGCCGTTGGCACGACTGATCTAAAAGAACATGAAAAATACCGCATCGCATCTCTGGTGCGCCGGGATTTTTGCCCGCCTCTGAAGATTACCGCGGATGCGCAGGATGTCATAGATGCGGCGCTGAAACAGAACTTTGTGCCGATTCTGGATGACCGCGGCTGCCTGTGCGGGATCCTGACCCGTCGGAGCGTGATTTCCTTTCTGGCAAGCCGGCAGCAGCCTGATGCAGACGCAGAGGCGGAAATTGAGGCGCTGGCATAAGGTACAGCGTATAGCCTGCGCGCGGCGGGGACAGCCCTGCCGCGCGCTTTTCGTTTTAATCTGCAGGAGGTTTTGCTAATGGACGCAAAAGAAGAAGCGCTCCGGGCGCTGGTACAGGCGCTGCCTGCATGGTATTGCAAAGCGGCGCGCGATCTGCCTTGGCGGCGCGACCGGGATCCATATCATATCTGGATCAGTGAGATTATGCTCCAGCAGACTCGCGTCGAGGCAGTGCGCGGTTATTATATGCGGTTTTTGGACGCGCTTCCGGATATTGCGGCCCTTGCCGCGGCGCCGGAGGAACAAGTGCTTAAGCTCTGGGAAGGGCTTGGATACTACAGCCGTGCGCGCAACCTTCAAAAGGCGGCGCGCGTAATTGCCGGGACTTACGGCGGCATTTTTCCTTCCGACTATGCGGCGATCCGCGTCCTGCCCGGTATCGGGGATTATACGGCAGGCGCAATCGCTTCCATATGCTATGGCCTGCCGACGCCTGCTGTCGACGGCAATGTGCTGCGCGTATGCGCGAGGGTGTGCGCAATTGAGGAGCCGGTGGACCGTCCCGCGGTAAAAAAGGGAATTGCCCTTGCGCTTACCCGGGCTTACCCGCGTACCGGCTGCGGCACGCTGACACAGGCGCTGATGGAGCTGGGCGCGACCGTATGCACGCCGCGTTCCCCGCGCTGCGCCGGCTGTCCGGCACAGGCGTTTTGCGCTGGGTACCGTGCCG
This sequence comes from uncultured Eubacteriales bacterium, assembly GCA_934546935.1. Lineage (GTDB taxonomy): Bacteria > Bacillota > Clostridia > Oscillospirales > QAMX01 > CALWJF01. The sequence continues at coordinate 126,537 of CAKTEH010000006.1, read as the reverse complement.
GGATTGCCCAGCAGCTTCCAGTGCGCAGCCCGAAGCGGGAAAAGCGGGTGGAAATACGCACCGTGTTTTTGTTTTACTGCGGCAGCGCGCTTGCTTTGGAGAAACGTCCGGATGAGGGGCTGCTTGCCGGGCTTTGGCAGCTTCCGAATGTTGAAGGGGAATGCACGCTTGACGGAGCTTTCGCCGCAGCGCAGGCCTATGGACTTGTGCCGGAGCGCCCATTGTGGGAGCGCCGCCGTGAACATATTTTCACGCATATCCGCTGGAAAATGCATGCTTATGCAATTGCGGTGCGTGCAGAGGCGCCGGGTTTTGCCTGGGTGCAGCCGGAGGACCTGGAGGCGGGATATGCGCTTCCAACGGCTTTCCGCCAGTTCCTTGAGGATACGCCGGGTACAGCGGGCCGGTAGCCCCTGTGTGTGGCGCAAGCTGGAGGTGCAGACGCCCGCTTTGGGAATCTTTTACTTTTTTATACGATTGGCGGCTGAAGCATGTACAAGCTTTGCCCGGCTCTATATATGAAAAGCTCCCGCCGTTTATGAGCGGGAGCGCCGTATATATTCAACCTGAGGTTTCAGACCGGTTTTGAAAGTTAAAAGCGGCGCTTGCGGGCTGTTTGTCTTTGTTTTAAAGGATTATCGCCGGGTTTTTCTATTTTTTCGCAAAGAATGAAACGATAAAAAGGACGGCCATGACAACGGCATAGACGGCATAGCAAATACGCCATTGCTCTGCCCCAAATGCAAAACTCCCGATATAAACGGTTTGGCCAAGGTTGGGCGCTGATAATGCGCAAAACACAAATACTGCTGCTGCGGCCAGCATTGCAAAGCTGATGAACCTCAGCCGTTTTCCTGTTTTCATACAGGTTCCCCGCCTTCCCTTTCCGACGACTTTTCCTCCCCATACACACAGAGATCGCCGGGTATTCCAGTTTCTTATATTGTACAGTGTTTTCAGGCCGGTTTCAACGCCTGGGAGCAGGTTTTCTTTCGGGATCGCCTTTTATCTTCTACGCAAAGCAAAAAAACAGTTATAAAATCCCTGTTGACAAATCCCGCATGCTGTGCTAGAGTAAGGACAAATTTGAAAACCGTTGAAGCGGAGATAACGGCAGACGCTGTTCCCCCAGAGAGTCCGGCCTTGGCTGTGAGCCGGATGGAAACCAGACTGTCAAATGGACCGCCGAGGGCGCAGGGAAAGGAATTTTTACTGAGTATTCTGCGACGCGAGGGCCTGCGTAAGTGGCCGGGGATATGTTGGTATCCTGCAAAGCGCGTGGAGTTTTTCCGCGAATCAAGGTGGCACCGCGAGTGTTGATCCGCTCGTCCTTGACAGAATTTGTCGAGGACGGGCTTTTTTGTTGCCCGGAAGGGAAAAAGGAGTACGATATATGGAAAACCGGAAACCGGTTCCGCCCGAAGCGGACGAGCCTGCGGTGCATCGCCGATGGCGCGGGTGAGGCAGAAAGATCAAGAAAACCGGAGTTATAAGGAGTAAAAAGATGTCAAACGGAAGATTTGGAATTCATGGCGGCCAATATATCCCGGAAACGCTGATGAACGCGGTTATCGAACTGGAACAGGCCTATTTACGATATAAAGACGACCCGGATTTCAACCGGGAGCTCAGCGCGCTGCTTAACGACTATGCCGGACGCCCGTCGCGGCTTTACTATGCGGCAAATCTGACGCGCGCGCTCGGCGGCGCGAAGGTCTATCTTAAACGCGAGGATTTAAACCATACCGGCGCGCATAAGATCAACAATGTCCTTGGCCAGGCGCTGCTGGCCAAACGGATGGGAAAAACCCGGGTCATCGCTGAAACCGGGGCCGGGCAGCATGGCGTGGCGACGGCGACCGCGGCGGCGCTGATGGGTATGGAATGTGAGATTTTCATGGGGCGCGAGGATACTGAGCGCCAAGCGCTGAACGTATATAAAATGCGGCTTCTTGGCGCGAAGGTGCATGCGGTCGAGTCCGGCACCGCGACGCTGAAGGACGCGGTGAGCGAAACAATGCGCGAATGGACGCGGCGGATTGACGATACGCATTATATTCTTGGCTCGGTCATGGGCCCGCACCCGTTCCCGACAATTGTTCGGGATTTCCAGGCGGTTATTTCCCGTGAAATCCGCAGCCAGATCCTTGCAGCGGAAGGGAAGCTGCCCGACGCGGTGCTTGCCTGTGTCGGCGGCGGCTCCAATGCCATCGGCGCGTTTTATCACTTTATTCCGGATGAAGGCGTGCGCCTGATCGGTTGTGAAGCCGCGGGGCGCGGTATCGGTACCTTTGAAACGGCCGCGACCATCGCGACCGGCCGGCTGGGAATTTTCCATGGGATGAAGTCCTATTTTTGCCAGGACCAGTTTGGCCAGATTGCCCCGGTCTATTCCATATCGGCTGGGCTGGATTATCCCGGCGTTGGGCCGGAACATGCATATCTGCATGATACCCGCCGCGCCGAGTACGTCCCGGTTACCGATGACGAAGCAGTGGACGCGTTTGAATACCTGTCGCGTATGGAGGGCATTATCCCGGCGATTGAAAGCGCCCATGCCGTCGCGTATGCAATGAAACTCGCCCCGCAGATGGGAAAAGAGCAGATTCTTGTCGTGAATCTGTCCGGGCGCGGGGACAAGGACTGCGCTGCGATTGCGCGCTACCGTGGAGAGGAGATCAAGGAATGAAAACAATACAGGATGCATTTAAAAACGGGAAAGCTTTTATCGCCTTTTTAACTTGTGGCGACCCAGATTTGGATACGACGCGGGAGCTGATTCGTACGCTTTCAGATGCAGGCGCGGATTTAATCGAGCTGGGTATCCCGTTTTCCGACCCGGTGGCGGAAGGCCCGGTAATCCAGGCCGCGAATGTGCGCGCGCTGTCAGGCGGGGTGACGACGGATAAAATTTTTGATATGCTCGACGGGATGCGCGGTGAGGTGGATGTCCCGCTGGTATTTATGACCTATGCAAACGTTGTGTTTTCCTACGGGACGGAAAGGTTCCTTGCCCGGGCGCAGGCCGCCGGGATCTGCGGTCTGATCCTGCCCGACGTACCTTTTGAAGAGAAAGAAGACTTTGCCCCAGCCTGTGTGGCATATGGGGTAGAACTTGTATCCCTGATTGCGCCGACTTCCCACGAAAGGATTGGGCGGATTGCACGGCAGGCGCAGGGCTTTATTTATTGTGTCTCCTCCCTTGGCGTTACCGGGGAACAGAGGGATGCGGGAACAGCAGTCGGCGATATGGTTGCACAGCTGCGTGCTGTGACGCAGCTGCCCTGTGCGGTAGGCTTCGGCATTTCCACGCCGCAGCAGGCGGTGAAGATGGCTGCGCTGGCCGATGGCGTGATTGTCGGTTCGGCAATTGTACGGCTGGTTGGGCAGTATGGAAAAGCGGCGGCCGGGCCTGTATATCAGTATGTGAAATCTATGAAGGACGCAATTTGTACGGTAGAATAAGGAGTAAATTTTTATGTATAAAGAAATCATCACCAAGGTTACGACACATCAGGAGTTAAACGAAGAAGAGATATTCGAACTGATCCGCGCAATTCGTCATGACGAAGTTACGGACGTGCAGATCGCCGGCTTTCAGGTTGCGCTTTTGATGAAAGGCGCATCGCTTCAGGAGATCGCCGCTATTGCGCGCGCGATGCGGGAAAACTGTGTGCCGCTGCATCCGAAAGTCGGCGCGGAACTTATGGATACCTGCGGTACTGGCGGCGGGCTGAGCACCTTTAACATTTCCACCGCGACGGCGCTGGTAGCGGCAGCGGCGGGGATCCCGATTGCCAAACATGGGAGCCGGTCGATCTCCTCGTTGTCCGGAAGCGCGGACGTGCTTGAAGCGCTTGGCGTTAATATCAACCTGACACCCGCGCAGGCGGAGACGCTGATCGAAGAAATTGGGATTTCCTTTATCTATGCCCCGCTTTTCCACCCGGTTATGTGTAAAGTCCTTCCTCCGGAAACGGAGCTTGGGATTAAGACTATTTTTTATACAATCATCGGCCCGCTGATCAACCCGGCCTTTGCCCCACGGCATCTCTTAGGCGTGTACAAGCCGGAACTGTTGGATACGGTAAGCTATGTGGCGCAGTCTTTGGGTTATACCCGCGCCATGTTTGTTCATGGCGTAGACGGGCTGGATGAGATCTCCCTTCTCGGTACGACGATGGTCAACGATTTAAAGGACGGGAAAATTGAAAAATATGAGATCTGTCCGGAGGATTTTGGCCTGCACCGCTGTACGCTTGATGAAATTCGTACCGGAACGCCGCAGGAAAATGCCGAAACAATCACAGGCGTGTTTTCCGGAAAGATAACCGGCCCGCGCAAGGATGCGATTGTATTCAATGCAGCCGGGGCGCTGGTTGTCGGCGGCAAAGCGGACGGCTTTTCCGAAGGCGTTGCGTTTGCCCGGGAGCTGATTGAGTCCGGTGCTGCGAAGGAAAAGCTGGAAGCGCTTCGCGCGCGTTCCAACGCCTTACAGGCACAGGTATGAAGCGGTTTTCACAGAGTCTGCGGGAACGGAAAGCCGCGGGTTTCCTTCCGCTTATCCCGGATTTTAAGCGCGTTTCCCCAAAGCATGGCGAGCTGTTCTCTGGGCGGGACCCGGTTTTTTGCGCACAGCGCTTGGCGGCACTCGGCGCCCCGGCCGTTTCGGTGGTAACAGAGCAGGCGCGTTTTGGCGGAAGCCTGGCGCTGCTTTCCAGCATTTGCAAAGCGGTGGAAATCCCTGTGCTGCGCAAAGATTTTATCACCTGCCGCGCCGATTTGGAACAGACCTGTGCCTGCGGAGCACAGGCAGTGCTGCTCATCTGTGCTTGCCTGGATGAAAAAACGCTGGCGGCTTTGTACGAGGATGCGCTTGTCCTTGGGCTTGAGCCGCTGGTGGAAGCGCACAGTGAAAAGGAATTGGCCATATGCCGCAGCTTGGACGCACGGCTGGTCGGGATTAACAACCGTGATATTCTGGATTTGGAGCGTGATGCGGGTACGGTTGCACACACGGCGGCGCTTGCCGCGGAGAAACCTGCGGGCGCGCTGCTGATCAGTGAAAGCGGTATGGAAAGCCCTGCCGACGTCCGGCGCGCGCTGGAGGCAGGCGCGGATGCGGCGCTGGTTGGGACGGCGTTATGGCGTGCGCCGGATCTGTTTACGGCCTATTGTGCCTTTGGCGGTATGGAAAAATGAGACCTGTATTGAAAATCTGCGGCATTATGCGTGCGGCCGACGTGCGCGTATGTGCAGCGGCCGGGGTGGATATCGCCGGTTTTGTCTGCGAATATCCGGTCGATGTGCCCTGGAATCTTAGCCGGGAGCAGGCAGGCGCGCTGCTGGAAAGCGTAAGCGGGCCGATGAAGCGCTGCATTGTCACAGGCGGCGGTTTTGAAAAGCTTTATGCGCTTGCCAAAAGCCTGCGCCCGGATTATATCCAGCTGCATTACCGCGAGGATCTTGCGCTGACACGTGCGCTGGCGGATGCGCTGGGGCCGATGGGCGTGCAGGTGATCAAAACCCTTCCGCAGGATGCGGCACAGCGGCGCGCGCAGTTTGGCACGGCGGATATCGGCGCTTGTGCCAAACTGCTTGATACGAGCGGCGCTGCGTATATCCTTTGCGATGCACGCGCGCCCGAGAATGCTGCGCACAGTGGCCTTCGTGCGGATATAGCGTTGTATGAAGCCGTACGTGCGGCGGCGCGCACGCCGGTGCTGTTGGCCGGTGGGATTACGCCGGAGAATGTAGGCGCGCTGCTTTCATGCGTCCAGCCTGACGGCATCGACGTCATGACAGGGGTGGAGCGGCGGCCGGGCTGCAAGGATGCAGAGAAGATTGCTGAATTGGCACGGAAGATATAGGAAAAAGCGCGGATCTTCTTCATGTCCTTATGCTGTATGTTTTTTAGGACGCGCTGTTGTGGTTGAAATGTTGAAAATCCCTCGGGAGTTTGATACAATATCTTCAAAATCTTTTCACTGTGGCGAACTCGAAGGAGGGGTATGCATATGGATGTCTGGCAGACGCTCAATGGCGTTTACCGTCCGCTGCACGAAGCTGCGTGCAGTCTTGCCGCCGTGCTGCGCGAAGCCGGGATTTGTGCACAGCTGCGTTACTATAATCTGCATGAGATTCGTCGCTGCGGCGCTTGGCAAACCGAATATTTCCCGACGCCGGAGCTTGAACTGAAAGCTGCCGGCATCTGCGCAGACCTTGGCCTGCGTTTGGATGGGGATGCATGGTGTGAGCTGCATCTTTCCCGCAGCCGGGCGCTGGCATTGGATATTCCGGCGCTGGCAGCTGCGTTTTCCGTTGAGATCTACGGCGCGCGTTGCTATAGAGAGGATTTTTATAATGCGGAGCTTTCTGCCGAAGCCGCTGCCGCACGGATCTCGGCTTCAGACGAGGAGGAAATCTGTATCCAAGCGGAACTCGGCCCCGTGGAGCGGGCTGCATCCGTCGCGCTTTCGTTGTTTCGCTTTGTTGGGTGCGGCTTGTAAGCCGTCTTTTTTCGAAAATTGGGAAGATCCAGCCGGAAGCTTCAGAGATGTGAAAAAGCGGATGCCGCAAGAAATACGGCTTCTATACTGCATGGAGAGGTGAAGGGAATGTTTTTACAAAAACACCGCTCGTGATCCGCAATGCCTCCGCCGCTGATGCGCAAACTTTGTGTGTCTGGTGGAATGATGGCGCGGTGATGGCCCATGCCGGTTTTCCCAATGGTCTTGGCACAACGGTGGAAGAAATTGCCGCGCAGCTTGCCGCAGACAGCGACCAGATCCGCCGCCGTCTGATCCTTGCACTGGATGCTGCCCCCATCGGGGAAATGAGCTGCACGATTGAAGGGAGAACGGCGGAAATCGGGATAAAAATCTGCGATGCGCAAAAGCAGGAGCACGGCTATGGGCGCATTGCGTTGTCAATGCTGATAAAAGCCCTGTTTTCCATGGGGATGGAAAGGATCATACTCGATACCAATGTTGAGAATACGCGGGCGCAGCATGTATATGCGCTTTTGGGCTTCCGGCGTACAGGTGTGCGGGGCGACTCCTGGCGCGGCCAGCTTGGACGTTTGCAGAGCCAGGCGGATTAAATGCTTCTTCCCCAGGACTTTCATGATTTTTCAGAATAAAAGGGAAACCGCATGCACAGTTTTGGTGCATGCGGTTTTTTGTCTGGATATGGTATTTCTGTTTCTGGAAATTTAAATTTACAGTTTTCGCGGGTCAATGCTGACGGTCATGCCATCATACAGCGCGGCAAACGGCCCGGCAATGCGCTCGCTGTCGGCTGCGTTGCCGAAGAAATCAATTTTCACCTTTTCATCGGTCTTGATCTTCGGAAGCTCGGCCGGATCATGCAGCTGGACGCCGGTCAGACGGCGGCGCGATACCGGCGCTTTGGACGGGTTCGCTTTACGGATTGTCATAGTATAAGCGTCGGTGTCAATATCGATGTCGAAATCCGCTTCCGCGCCGGTGAGGTCGAAGCCGTGGAATTCGCGCCAGGTCTTCAGGTCGAGGCACTCTGTCGGCGCCGGGTAGAGGATGCGGAGGAAACCGGAAGGCATTTTCATAAATACATTGCCCTCAGACTGGTTTTTATCCGTCGGCATCTTGATTGCCGCTTCACCGCAGGCATAGAAAATATTGCCGAAGAACTTTGCGTCGCGGGCGGTACCGCCACGGCCGGAAAGACGGAAAGCAACGGTTTTCTGGAAATACCCGGCGCTGCGGCACTTGCCGATCAGGTTACCGGACATACGAAGGTAATCGGTACCCTCGCCGTAGATACCGTAACCGTTGACAACGGAACCGTCTTCGCCCATGGCGTACCAGGACGCGGAACCGGCTGTGACTTTGACGTCGGCTTCGTTGAAGCGGCCTTCGACATTCCAGATGATGTTGTTGTCAAACAGGTTTTCGCCGCCGCGGGAGCATTCCATAAAGATGGCTTCGCGGGCGTGCAGGCCATCGAGGAAGAGGTTTTGAGTGATACGGTTGTTTTCGTTGCCGCAGTCCATCCACAGTGCGTCGCAGCGGATGGTCTTGGTGAAGATATTACGGCGGTAGACGGAATCGACGCAGTTGTGCACCTTGATGCCGCCGGCTTCCCAGGAAAGCTCCATCTTCTGCCAGCCGGTGCCCTGGATCAGGTTGTCTTCAACCAGCAGGTAGCAGGCGCTCATCCCGGCGATGCCGCATACGCCGACATCGAAAATTTTATTGCGGCGGATAATGGTATGGCCGAAGGAATGCGTAAATTCATCCTTGCGGTGCCAACATTCGCAGCCAATGTCGATGCCAACGCCGTTGGACCAGTCGATGGTGCAGTCCTCAATGATCCAATGGCTTCCGCGGAAGCAGGAGATCGAGCCGCGCTGCGGAACCGGAGCGCCGGTGGCAGCGTGGGCGCAGGTCAGGCCTTTGACTTTGATATACTGCAGATAGGGGACGTCCGGCGCAAAGCACTGCTCGCGGCAGGTCAGTTCGATCACATGGCATGCCGGGTCGTCATCTTCCGGCATGCGGAAATGCACGGTCTGGCCGTTTGCCTCTACCCAGTAAGAACCCGGAAGGTTTGCCATCTGGTTATACAGCGCAACCTGCTGCAGCGGTTTGTCGTCGACGAATATCATGCCGCGGCGGTTTAAATAGGTGGTCATATCCGTCTTGGCATATTCGATAAACAGGCGGTCGTGAAGGATATTCACGGCGCAGAAGGGATTATAGCCGCGGAAATCGTCGGGATTGAGCTTATACTGCCAGATTTTCGGCTGTTCTTCCTCCGGCGGGACGTTCATGTTGCCGAAGCCGCGGTACAGCAGCCAGTCAGTACTGCGGGTGAAGCCTTCGGCTACAATAGACGCTTTGATGACCGCATCGCCGTCGCCTGCGGCCTCATACGAGATCATGCGTTCCGGGCTTTCGCCGCCGCGGGCGGGCTTGACGGTTTCGCGGTATACGCCGCCGTGGATGAGTACACGGGTGCCAGGCGTAGCGATTGCTGCTGCGGCGCCGATGGTCTTAAACGGTGCGGCCTCCGAACCGTCATTTGCGTCGCTTGCGGCGGGGTTTTCTGCGGCGACATGCAGGACGCGGTCGTAGACCTGCTCGGTTTCCCAGGTTTCAAAATATTGCCCGCTGGGCAGGCGGGCGCTTTCTTCTCTCAGTGCTGCCATACGTCTTCTTCATCCTTTCTTTTTCTTTACAGGGTTTGAAGGGCTATTCTGTCTTTTAGTATACAGGGCACGTCTGGCGTTGTCAAACAAATTTATTTGAATATTGTGTCAAATTTTATGCAGGTTAAATAGATATGTGCCCAACGCTTATTCACTAGTCGGTTTCAGGGAAGAGACCGGAAAAAAAGAGGATTCATTAAAAAAATAAACCGCGCGCCGCAGGAAAAACGCCTGCGGCGCGCGGCATGGGATTAAGTTTGCGGTTTGTCAATCTGCCGCCGCGGCATGCGCCAGATTACTGCGGCCAACACGGCGACGGCAGTAAAGGATACGGCGATCATCAAAAGGTCAAAGCCCGTGCCGAGATTCGGGATATAAGACACCAGGAAGCCTCCGACAAGGTTGAAGAGCATATGGAAAAGGATCGAGGCATACAGCGAACGGTATTTTGTATAAATAAACAGCATTGCCATGCTTCCGACGAAGGCATAAGCCGCCCACACCAGTGTTCCATGCATTGCGCCGAAAACCGTTGAGGTCAGGATTGCCGCTGCCAGCGCAGGCATACCACGGCACAGCCGGGTAAAAACCAGGCCGCGGTAGACGATCTCCTCCAGGATAGGCGCGGCGATTACCGTCGTAAATACTGCCAGGAGGGAATAGTCGTTGGTCAGGTTATACAGTTCGTCATAGCTGCTTAGCGCGCTTTCCGGCCAGGGGATATAGGAGATTCCATAACAGATCAGCAGCGGGAAAAAAATTCCGGCCAATACTACCGGCCAAAGAGAAACCGGGCGGACCGGTATGGCCCAAACCTCCTGAAGCAGCCGTTTTTTCCGCATACGGAAAAACAGGGTGAGCATACCGACGGTGAGCACAGCGGAAACCAGGTAAATCAGGTTTTGATTTGCCAACGCCCGCAGCGTAATCTGCTCAATCAGCGTATTGATGGCGGTTGGGTCAGCGGCATACAGGATGGAACTGTCCCGGATCAGCGCCAGGGCCAGCGCACCATAAATATATGCCGCGGATACAGCATACTGCGCCACGAGGAATAAAATGACATAACAGGCGGCTTTCCCAACCGCGATAAAGAAATTTTTCATATCAGGGCACCTTCAAAAATGGACGGTTCGCCGAGCGGCCTGCACAGAAGCAGGAAGCGGTCCGGGCAGGGCCGCCCGTCGGGAAGAATATTACAGGGGTCGAATTGCGCCCGTTTCACAGTTTGCGTAAATCCAAACCGGCGGTAAAGGCGCAGGTTTTGTGTTGCAGATTCCTCAACGCCGATCGCCGCTTCCCGGAAACCGAGCGCTATGGCGCGGTTGAGCACGTAAGATAAAAGCGCGGTTCCGACGCCCTGCCCGCGTCTGTACGGTGTAACGCGGAAAGCGCACAGATAGCAGCGGCCTTCCCCATCAGCAAAATCCCGGTCGGAGAGACGGCGGACAAGATAAAGTTCTCCAACGATCCGGCCCTGCATCTGCGCCGTCCAGAACTCAAAATTCCCGGTTCGGATATTTTCTGCGAAAAAATCAGCTGTCGGTGAAATCATCCAGCCAAAGCCTTCGTCCGCCCAGTAGGCAAGCATCCGGGAAGCGCTTTCCCGGGAAAAAGTCAATTCGGCCATGTTTTTTCCTGCGGGCACGCTATATGCTCCCGCGGCTTCGTTTATTTTTATATGTCCCCGATCGTATGGCGCAGCGACGCAAGCGCGCCGGGCTCAGGATCTTTTGCGCCGTAGCGCATCGCATCATATTGCCCGGCCAGTTCCTGCGCACCGGGCGCAAGCGAGGGCATAGCCTGACTCGCCGCGGATACCGCTTCATGGGGGGTATAGCTTGCACGGTGTGCATAGCCTGTGGAGCCGGCTTTTTTCAATGCCCTGCGGTAGAGGTATTTCAGTTTTTCTGTGGGTGTAGGCAGGTCATCCCAGCCCGGTTCACGGCGGAAAAGCGCTGTAAGCTTATTTTTTGCGGATTTTGCATACAGTTTCGGGAGTTGGGAAAGGTCGATGAGCGATTCGCGTGTATCCTCGAACAGAGCCCCTCCGCCTGCGCCATCTGTGTCCTGGTCGGCAAATTTGGCAAGGACGCCGGAAATCATCCGGATCAGCTGCCGCACAAACTTATACAGCAGGATAATCAGCGCAACAAAAACAACCGCCACGCCGATGTAACTGATGACGGTGAAAAACGGTCCCCAGAAGCTCATGTCGCCGGATTCAAGGGGGATCGCCTCGGGAAGGCCTTCCTCCTGTCCTGCACTGCCTCCCTGGCCAAGGTTGACGTCAAATTCAAACAAAAGCTTGAACAATTTGGTCAGCGCCCACACGGCTTTGTCGAGAATCCAGTTGGCCGCTGTGTACAGCACGGTTCCAAGCGAAAGCGCAACGCCGATGATAAGCAGGATTGCCAGCAGCAGGCGGTTTTGTGTACGCATCCCGCCGGCAACGGCAAGAGTACTTGCGCTGGTACGCGACTGCGCTTCATCAATCAGGTTTAAAAGGTTAAGCCGGTTCAGCACGATGAAGGCGCCGATATAACCGATGGGGACGACGATATACAAAAGCGTCATATAAGGCTGGATAGCGCCGTTTAAGCGCGCAAGCGCCAAAACAGCGAACTGTATAACCAGAAGCGCAAAAAGGATATAGTTGGGCAAAACTGCGTCCCATGCGCTTTGGGCATGCTGCTTGCCGCGATAAAAGGCGAACGGCGTCAAAAGGACTGGGAGGATATAAGCGTTGGGCCATACGCCGCCGAAGCCGCGGCCAAGGAGGATGATCAGCGCAAAACATACCGGGAGTCCCACGGCAAGCTGTGCGCCCGCCGCTGGGATAAAACGGCGGGTCAGAGCGCCAAACAAACCTGCGAAAAGCAGTTCGCCGAGGAATACCCACAGCATGGGCGTATTGCCCATCAACGCATCGGCCAGCAAAAGCAATACCGGGAAAACCATGACAAATTCCAGAAATACGCGCCCGCATGCACCGAGCGTTTCCTTCCAAAAGCGTTTCATACGGCTGCCCCCTTTCCTGCCAACGGATTGAGAAGCTCGACGTAGCGGCCTGCCGCACGCAAAAGCTCGATCTGTTCATCAATATTGTCATCGGTGTAAGCGCTGATCAGCAGCAGGTCGCAGTTGTCGGGGATGGAAGGCGCCTGCATCTGCAGAAAAGTGTGGAAATTGACAGTGCGCTGCAAAAGCACGCGCGAAATCCCGTCGAATATTGCGCTTAGATGCTCGGGACCGGACTGCGGCGCGATGAACATCGGTTCCTTTGGGTCTTCGCCGGTTATGCGTCCGTTGCAGGCGAAACCGGTTTCAACGCCGTTGTCAATGGCGTACTGCGCCACTGTTGCGGCTATGGAAAGGGCGCGTTCCGAGGCGGGCTCGTCAAGTGAAACCGTCCACTGTGAGCTTGCCGTGTCAACGTTGACAACGATCATCAGGCGGACATCGGCGGTGTAGTCGAAGTCATGTACCTGAAGCTCGCCAGTGCGCGCAGTCGCCTTCCAGTTGATGTGATTATAGGGGTCGGAGCTTGTATAGGCACGCACGCCGCGAATCATGAAGGGGTCTTCAACAATCCAGCGCCGTACCACAATATCGCCGGTAAAGCTGTTTTTATCGGCAAACAGATCCTCTATTGGGATCAGGCTCGGATAGACCGTCAGCACGGAATCGGTTTCATATTCCACGACCCGCCGCTTTCCCAGGCCAAGCAGGTCGCCGGTGGAGATGGCGACGGATGGGATCCGGTAATATCCGCGCCGGGTGCAGGTGATGAAATGCCGGCGGGTGATGGTCATATAGGGGGATAGGGAAAAGATGCTGCGCTGGAAATGGCGCTCGCCTGCGTCGTCTGTCTTTGCGTCGCCGAAGGCAATGTTGGGGCTGATCTGCGCTTCTATCCGTACCCATGGCAGCGGGAGCAGTTTTTCGTTGCGTACGGTTTCATACATAACAATGTGATCGCCTTCATTGGCGATTTCCGGCTCAAACCAGCGTTTGTATGTAAGCTTTCGGAACCCGTAACGGCGGAAAAACCAGACTTGTACGGCGGCGACAAGGATCAGCGCAAGAATAAAGCTGATAATCCACATGGCAGTTCTCCGTTTCGCCGTGAAGGGTTTTAAGCCTCGATTTTTTCAGTCGGTACCTCAATATTGGTCAGGATACGGTCCAGAATTTCGAAATTCTGACCTTTTTTCAGCCGCGCACTGTTTTTCAGGATAATGCGGTGGCCAAAAACCGGTTTGACCATGGATTTGACGTCGTCTGGAGTGACATAGTCCCGGCCGGCAAGGATTGCTTTTACCTGCACGGCACGCAAAAGTGCCTGGGTGCCGCGCGGGCTGATGCCAAGGGTGATATCCGCGCTACTGCGCGTTTCCTGGGCAATGCGCACGATGTAGTCAAGCACGCAGTCGGCTACACGCACAGTATGGTAAGAGTTCTGTGCATCGACGATATCCCCGGCGCAGGCAACTGGTTCGAGTGTTTCGAGCGGATTTTCAGATTTGAAGCGTTTTAAGATCACAACGCCGTCGGCTGTATCTGGATAGCCCATGTCGGTTTTAATCAGGAAACGGTCGAGCTGCGCCTCCGGCAGAGGGAAAGTGCCCTGCGTTTCAACAGGGTTCTGGGTAGCGATGGCGATAAATGGTGCGTTAAGCTGTGTCGTAGCGCCGTCGATGGTAACCTGCCGCTCTTCCATACATTCCAGAAGCGCCGACTGGGTACGCGGCGTTGCGCGGTTAATTTCGTCGCCGAGCAGGATGTTGGTAAAGACTGCACCTTCACGGAAACGGAACTCACCGGATTTCTGGTCGAAATAGTTGATACCGGTCAGGTCGGAGGGAAGTAGGTCGGGGGTGAACTGGATACGCTTAAACTGGCAGCTGATGGATTTTGCCGCAGCTTTGGCAAGCAGGGTTTTGCCGGTGCCCGGCACGTCCTCGAGCAGGATATGGCCGGAACAGATCATGGCGATCAGCAGATGCTCAATGACTTCGTCTTTGCCTACGATGACGCGGTTGATGTTTTCACGGATCTTGTCACATAGCGTTTTGATTTCAGTTAACTGCATAACATTACCTCCGGATTTATCGAAATTTATTTTGAAAATACATCAAAAGCGGAAAACATTCCGGCAAAAACGATGCGGCAGTTTATAAGCTGCGGAAAATAGCGTCGAGGCGGTTCCAGTTTTGCGTCAGCCATACGAGCTCATCACGGAAGCGGGTTGATTTTGACAGCGGTTTCATAAAACTTTCCGGATTGATCCACCACAGGCTCTCGATGCACCAGGTGATGCGCAGCGCGTCGGCTGCATCGCAAAGTCGCAGCGGACGCAGGCGGGTATAGCCGTTTAAAAAAGCAGATAGCTTTTCCAGCTCCAGGCCTTCGTCCCGGCGCGCAAAGGAAAGCATTGCGCGGCCAAGATCGTGCAGCAGGAAGCTAAAACGATTGCGGTCGAAGTCGATAATGGTACACTGCCCGCTTTCATCGAATAAAACGTTATCCGGCGTAAAATCCTCATGCGCGATGCCCATCGGCTGGCGCGCGAAAAAATCCGGGCTTAACTGTTCCAAAATGGCGGGCTGGGCAAGCAGCGCGGCCTGGTATTGCGGCGGCGTATCCGTAAGTGCGGATAAGCGCGCATGGTAATTTTCCCATAATTCGGGCAAAATTGCGGCGGTATCGATGGGAAAACCTTGCACGTCCTCGGCCGGAAGCTGGGCAAATGCATTATGAATCCCGGCGCAGGCAAGGCCGAGACATTTTATGCGCTGCGCACTCATATCCTCCGGCGCCGGATTTTTTCCAGGGCAAAGCTGCATGACACAGTAGGCGGGAAGTTTGGGTGGGCGGCGCAGCGTATGCCCCCGGCACAGATAAATCTGCGGGCAGGCGACACCCATATGCCGGACGGCTTCCTGACGCGCAAGAGCCGCCCCCAATGCGTCAAGCTTTTTTGAAGTATAGCGCTTTGGAGAAAACTGTTTGACAAGGCGCGGTCCGGCGTCGGTTTGTACACGCCACAGGCGGTTGAGGAAACCGCCGGGAAGGGGATGTGCGTTCAGAATCCGCAGTCCGTAGTTTTGGAGGACATCCTCCCGCATATTCTGCTCCACAACGCGTCCTCCCGAAAAATACGGTTTATAAAAAAGACGGTCAATTCTTGTTTAATGCCTGAAACAGGCGCTTTAGCAGCGCATCACGTCCGGTTCCGGCGGCGGCCGAGAAAATAAAAATCTGTTCGGGCGGGACGGCGAAAGCCTTTGCCAACGTCTCCGGCACGGCAGCCAGCTCGGCTTTGTTCAGCTTATCGCATTTATTGGCACAGATAATATAGGGGATTTTCAGTTCTGTAAACAGGCGCGCCATTTCAAAATCTTCTTCGCCGGGCTCACGGCGGATATCAAAAACCAGAACCCCCAGTGTGATATCCCCGGCGCAGCGGCCGAAATATTCGCTTAAAAGCGCCCCCCAGCGCTGTTTTTCTGTTTTTGCAACTTTTGCATACCCATAGCCGGGCAGATCAGCGAAAATTAGGCCCGAGTCGATGGAATAGAGGTTAATATGGATTGTTTTTCCGGGTTTCTGCCCGGTGCGTGCGAGGTTCTTTCGGTTCAGGATACAGTTAATCGCCGAGCTTTTCCCTGCATTGGAGCGTCCGGCAAAGACGATCTGCCGGACCCCGGCGGATGGGAAATCCTGCGCCGCAGCGGCGCTGCGTAAAAAAGATGCTTTTTGTAAGTTTATCACATTATCCCTCGCTTCACAAGCGTTTTTTGCACAATTTACAAATAGGCCGAAGATTACCTCCGGCCTATTTGGTATTTCTACCAACTATGAATATTATACCTTTGGGGCTAGTGCAGTGGAAAGTACGGTATCCATCGCCTTGGCCGGCACGAAATGCAGCCCTTCCCGTACCGCTGGGACAATTTCTTCCAGATCCGGCACATTTGCCTCAGGGATAACCACAGTTTTGATTCCGGCGCGGAAAGCTGCCATGGTTTTTTCCCGCAGCCCGCCGATGGGCAGCACACGGCCGCGCAGGGTAATTTCTCCGGTCATGGCCACGTCATGACGCGCCGGCCGTCCGGAAAGGGCGGATACCAGCGCA
Organism: uncultured Eubacteriales bacterium; assembly: GCA_934546935.1. Lineage (GTDB taxonomy): Bacteria > Bacillota > Clostridia > Oscillospirales > QAMX01 > CALWJF01. The sequence continues at coordinate 110,206 of CAKTEH010000006.1, read as the reverse complement.
GTCGCGATGGTGATGCCTGCTGAAGGGCCGTCTTTGGGGATAGCGCTTTCCGGGAAATGGATATGCATATCGCTGGTTTTATAAAAATCCGGATCAATTCCCAGTTTTTCTGCACAGGAACGGATATAGGTAATGCCCGCGTGAGCGGATTCCTTCATGACCTCGCCCAGATTTCCGGTCAGCTCGATTTTACCGGACCCGGGGACGACGTTTACCTCCACTTCAAGCATTTCCCCACCCACGGAGGTCCAGGCCAGCCCGTTGACTACGCCGCACTCATCCTCCCGGCTGACATAATCCGGCTGGAAGACAGGCACGCCGAGATAGGCCTTCAAATTTTTAGCGTTGACGCTGATGCGTGCATGTTCTGCGTCCTCAGCAAAGATGCGTGCGGTTTTGCGGCAGATTTTGGCAATTTCGCGCTCAAGCTGGCGTACCCCGGATTCCCGCGTATAGGCAGAGATAACGCGGTTGAAGCCCTGGTCGCTGATGCGCAGGCGCGCTTTGGTCAGACCGTGCTTTTCAAGCTGGCGCGGGAAAAGATGGCCTTTTGCGATATGCAGTTTTTCCTCATCGGTATAACCCGGCATCTCGATAACTTCCATACGGTCGAGCAGCGGGCGGGGGATGGCGTCTTCGTAGTTTGCTGTGCAGACAAAAAGCACATCCGACAGATCGAAGGGGATTTCGATATAGTGATCGCGGAAGGCGTGGTTCTGTGCCGTATCGAGCACCTCTAAAAGCGCTGCGGAGGGGTCGCCGCGGTAGTCGGAGCCGAGCTTGTCGACCTCGTCGAGCAGCAGCAGGGCGTTTGCGCTGCCAGCCTGTGTAAGCGCGGTCATAATCCGGCCGGCCATTGCGCCGACGTAGGTTTTGCGGTGGCCGCGGATGTCGGCTTCATCCCGCACGCCGCCCAGCGACAGGCGCGCATATTTCCGGCCGAGCGCGTTGGCAATGGAGACGCCGACGGAGGTTTTCCCCACGCCGGGCGGGCCGATAAGGCACAGCACCTGCCCCTTCAGATTGGGGTTTAAATTGCGCACAGCCATGAACTCCAGGATACGTTCCTTGACCTTTTCCATGCCGTAATGGTCATGGTCAAGGATGCGGCGCGCGGCAGCCAGGTCATGGGATTCTTCTGTACGGGTGTTCCATGGAAGTTCCAGAACAGTATCGAGATAGGTGGAAAGGACATTGTTTTCCGGGCTCGTGGGCTGGGTCTTGGACAGCCGGCGGGCCTCCTTGAGCAAATGCTCCTCGCTGTCGGGCGGAAGGCCAAGTTTTTTAATCCGGGACACATAGCTTTTCCCTTCTTCGTCTTCCTCTTCCTCGGGATATTCTTCTTCTCCCAGTTCCTCCTCAATGGCGCGGATCTGCTCGCGCAGGAAATAGTCGCGCTGGTTTCGGTCCATCTGCGCCTTTACCTTCTGATTGATGGTTTTAGTCAGGGTGAGGATCTCATTTTCCCCGGCCAGGATGGCTGCCAGATCCTCGGCGCGCGCGGCCGGATCGATCTGCTCCAGGATGCGCTGGCGCACCGGGTACCGGAGCGGGAGGCTTTGGGCAATATAGTCGCATAATTCGCCCAGATCTTCGGCGCTCATAACGTTCATGATAATTTCCGGGGAAGCTTTTGGCAAAAGGGAGAGATAGTCCTCGAGAAGCTGCTGAATTCTTCGGTAATGCGCTTCGTTTTCCGGAAGGGAGAGCGGGGCCTCTATTACATTGATGTGCTCAATTTCCGCACGGCGCAGCGTGCTTTCATCGTCGCATAGCGCGACAAGGCTTGCACGCTGAAGCCCCTCTACCAAAACGCGCACGTCGTTGCCCGGGAGGCGCAGGATCTGACGGACCCTGGCAGTCATGCCAATGGGGTAGAGTTCGTCAGCCCCCGGCGTTTCCGTGCGCGCATCACGCTGTGCGACGACAAACAGCGGTTCGTTGTGGCGCATAGCATATTCCGCCGCAGCGATGGACGCAGGGCGGCCAATATCGAAATGCAGCACCATTTTTGGATATAAGACGATCCCCCGAAGCGGGATCATGGGTAAAATTGCAGTTGTCTTGTCCATTATGCCCTCGTATGTATGAAAAATTCAGGGAAGGTATGCGGAAAAACCAGAGGCCAAAGTCCTGGCCTCTGGTTTTTGATGTTTTTACGATGCGCTGGATTTGCGGGAATTTGCCGGCGGCAGCACCCGGCGCGGCATATCCTGGCGCGCCGGATCGCGCAAAAGGATTGGCGGCGACTGTTTGAGCACGCATTCGCCAGTAACGGTTACGCGCGTAATCGTCGGATCGGATGGCGCTTCATACATGATCTCGCCCATTACATCCTCGATAATCGAGCGCAGCCCACGCGCACCGGTGCCGCGCTCAACTGCGCGGTCGGCAATGGCATCGAGCGCCTCCGGTTCAAACTCCAGTTCAATACCGTCAAACTGCATCAGGCGGGTATACTGCTTGATAAATGCGTTCTTTGGCTCAACCAGTACCCGTTTGAGCGATTCGCGCGTCAGCGGTTCGAGAGTTGTGATTACCGGGAGACGGCCGACAAGCTCTGGGATCAAGCCGTACTTGAGGATATCGTGCGGCTCGATATCCTTGATCAGGTCAGAGGCGGAACGCTCCGCCTTGGTACGCACCTGCGCGCCGAAGCCAAGGCTGCGGGTATTGGTGCGCGCCTCAATAATTTTATCGATGCCGTCAAATGCACCGCCACAGATAAACAGAATCTGCGAGGTATCGATCTGGATAAATTCCTGATGCGGGTGCTTGCGCCCGCCGTTGGGCGGGACGTTAGCAACGGTTCCCTCCAGGATTTTCAGAAGCGCCTGCTGTACGCCTTCGCCGGAAACATCGCGGGTAATCGAGACGTTTTCGCTTTTACGGGCAATTTTATCGATCTCGTCGATGTAGATGATACCACGCTGAGCCAGCTCAACATTATAGTCGGCGGCCTGGATCAGGCGCAGGAGTATGTTTTCCACATCATCGCCGACATATCCGGCTTCCGTCAGGGTTGTTGCATCGGCAATGGTAAAGGGGACGTTGAGTATTTTGGCCAGCGTCTGCGCAAGGAAAGTTTTTCCGCAGCCGGTTGGACCGAGCAGGAGGACATTGGATTTTTGGATCTCCACCGGGTCATGCTCGGCATTGCCGTAAAAGACGCGCTTATAGTGGTTATAAACTGCTACGCTCAGCGCGATTTTTGCCCGTTCCTGCCCGATGACGTATTCGTCCAGCACCTGTTTGATCTCTTTCGGGCGCATCAGCGTGGCCGGAGGCTGGGGGTCGCTGTGGCGGCGGGGTTCTTCCGGGCCGTCAGTCCCCTCGTTTAAAATTGAGATGCACAGATGAATGCATTCGTCACAAATATAGGCGTTCGGGCCGACGATCAGGCGTTCTACCTGATCCTGTCGTTTGCCGCAGAAGCTGCAGCGCAGATTTCTCTGGTCCTCATTTTTTGGCATTGTTCACCTCGGAAGGTTGCAGGATAGCGGCCGCGCAGGAAACGCGGCCGGCAGGTTTAGCGATTGGCAATAACGCGGTCGATCAGGCCGTAAGCTGCGGCCTCGTCAGCGCTCATGAAGTTATCGCGCTCTGTATCGCGCACGATTTCCTCATAGGGGCGGTGCGTAACTTCACTTAAAATGCGGTTAAGCTTCTCCTTGGTGCGCAGCAGATGGTCGGCATGGATTTTGATATCCGTTGCCTGGCCCTGCAGGCCGCCCATCAGCGGCTGATGGATCATGATTTCCGCATTGGGGAGCGCAAGACGCTTGCCCGGCGCGCCTGCCGCCAGCAGGAACGCGCCCATTGAAGCCGCCATGCCCACACAGATGGTGGAGACATCCGGCTTGATATAGTTCATGGTATCATAGATCGCCATTCCGGCGGAAATGGAGCCGCCGGGGCTGTTGATGTAGAAGCTGATATCCCGGTCGGGATCCTGCGCTTCCAGATAAAGAAGCTGCGCTACGACCAGGGAAGCCGTCACATCGTTGACCTCTTCGCTTAAAAAGACAATTCTGTCATTGAGCAGCCGGGAGAAAATATCATAGGATCGTTCCCCGCGGTTGGTCTGCTCGACAACCATCGGTACTAAACTCATTATAATCGCTCCTTTTCAAATTATGTATGGAGCCGCGTGGAAAAACGGGCGGAAAGCCCGCAGGGGGTTATTCAGCGTCTTTGCTTTCAGCGGCGGGCGCTTCCTGTGCGGGCTGCGCGGCAATGCCCTTGATGTAGTTTATGGCCTTTTCGGTAATGATATCACTGCGCATGGAATCGGCAGAGAGCATGGTTTTGATCTGCTCGACGGTGATATTGGGTGTGGCAAGCTTGTTGTAGCCCTCTTCAATTTCCTCGTCCGTAGCTTCATAGCCCTGCTCCTTGGAAAGTGCGCCCAGCGCAAGGGAGATCTTAACTTGGCTTACGGCGCGGTCACGGAACTGGCCACGGAAGTCCTCGGTGGTTGAGCCGGTAATCTTAAGGTAGTTGTCCATTGTAATTCCCTGCTGCTCCATGCGGTAGCCGAAGTCGTTGATCATGTTATCAATGGCATTTTCATACATGACCTCCGGGATCTCATCGACGACGCACTCGGAAAGCTTTTCCAAAACGGCGCTTTCATATACGCTGTCGGCATTGTGTTCACGGGCGGTCAGCAGGTTTTTGCGGGTATCCTCTTTCAGTTCGGCGAGTGTGTCAAACTCGGAAACGTCCTTTGCAAACTCATCATCAATCTCCGGGAGGATCTCGACTTTGACTTCATGTACCTTGGTTTTAAAGATGGCTTCTTTGCCGGCCAGGTCCTCTGCGTGATAATCTTCGGGGAAGGTAACGGTGACGTCGAACTCGTCGCCCGGGACATGACCAATCAGCTGGTCCTCAAAGCCGGGGATAAAGGTGCCGGAGCCGATCTTAATGCTGAAGTCGGTGCCGGAACCGCCGCCGAATGCGGTTCCATCGACATAGCCCTCGTAATCGATGCGTACGGTATCGCCGGACTCGGCCGGGCGTTCAACCGTTTCGGTGCGGGCATTGCGTTTGGCAATGCGCTCGATCTCCGCATCGACGTCCTCATCGGTAACGGTAACCGCTTCTTTCGCAACGCGGATACCGGAATAATCGGCAAGCTTGATTTCGGGACGGACGGTGACCTTTGCGGTGAAAGTGTAGCCGTCGGCAGACAGGGCGGTGATCTCCAGTTCCGGCTGGGCGACCGGCTCGAGGGAAAGTTCTTCAACGGCCTTTTCATAGGCTTCCGGATAGGAAGAATTGACGGCATCCTCATAGAAAACGGATTCGCCGTAGGTACGCTCGATGATTTTGCGCGTAGCTTTGCCGCGGCGGAAGCCGGGCACGCTTATTTTACCAACGTTGGCACGGTACGCTTTTTCCAGCGCGGCCTCGAACTCCTCTTTGCCGACTGCGATTTCCAGCTCTACCGTGTAGCCGTTGATTTTTTCATTTTTCCTGATTTCCATAACCGTTTTTTCGCACCGGCGGGCATGGCGGGCCGGCGCGGCTCCTTTCTTTGGTGAACATATATCGAATTACTTTATAGCCGGATACTATTATACAGTATTTTAAAGCGTTGTGCTACTGTTTTTTCGAATTTTGCAGCGAAAAATCGGCGGGGCCGCATTTGCCGTGCGGGCAAAGTTTGTGAAGCCGGAGTCTGTGCCTTTACACAGTGTACCCAGCTGCGTCAGGGTTCAATCCGCAGCGGCGCAAATTTCAGGTAATCCGCCGACACGAGCGCATATTGTATGCCGTTGCGAATCCCGGTGAAGGCATGGCGGTGGCTGTGGGCATGCAGATGCCCGTAATAGAGGCGTTCTACGCCGTAGCGCTGCAAAAGCGCGCATACAGGCTCGCAGATGTAGCTGCCGAAAACAGGAGGGTAATGCATGAAGCAGAAGATCCGCCGTGCACCCGAATTTTTTGCGGCTTCCAGCGATACGCGCAGCCGGGAAAGCTCCCGGTTTAAAATCTTGGCGTCATGCGCTTCGCCCTTTTCCTCCTCAAAAAACCAGCCCCGGGTACCGCACAGGGCGATATCCCCGTAAAAAAAGCAGGTATTGTGCAGAAATGCAAAGTTTTCAATTTCTTTTTCCTGCAGGAAGCCCTGCATTTTCGTTACTGTGCTCCACCATAGGTCATGGTTGCCCTTGACCAGGATTTTCCGGCCGGGGAAGGCGGCAAGGAAGCGGAAGTCCGGCTCCGTCTGCTGCAGATTGATCCCCCAGGACAAGTCGCCGGGGATAACGAGCGTATCGTCCGCCCGCAGCACGGCCAAGTTTTGGCGCAGTGCGCCCACATAGCCGTGCCACGCGCCGCCGAAAACGTCCATGGGTTTATCTGTTCCGAAAGAAAGATGCGGGTCTGCAAGCACATATAAAGCCATAATCCACGCTCCTTTCCGGCCTGGCTTACAGGTCGAAGGTATGGCAGAAATCCACCGCGGCTTCGTCCATGCGGTCACGGTCGATTACCGTGTCAAAGCGGATGGCGCTGCCGCGCAGAGACTCCAGCGGCACGGGGATAGGGGAAGCCGTATAATGGGCAAGCCGGTCAATGGCGTCAAAGCCGTCGGCATCCCCCAGGCCCAGCGCATTGAGCACGCCGTCTGCAAACTTATAGGCAGAAGCGGTTGAAGCGATCACTGTCATGCCGGGAAGCGCAAGGTCACGGCACACGCGCACAGCGACTGCCGTATGGGGATCGATCAGACGCCTGTTATCTGCAAATACTTCGGCAATGGTGCGGCGGGTGCCTTCGTCGTCGCAAAAGCCTGCGGCAAACACGCGGCGCAGCTCCTCCAATGCGGCGCCTTCGAGCGCATAGCGGCCGGTTTCTGCAAGGCAGCGCATCTTCTGTGCGACATAAGCGCAGTCGCCGCCCGAAATATAATAAAGCAGCCGTTCGACGTTAGAAGAAATCAGGATATCCATGGAAGGGGAAAGCGTCCGGTAAAAGTGGCGGTTTTTATCATAAACACCGGTGCGGATAAAGTCTGTCAAAACGTTGTTGGCGTTGGAAGCGCAGATCAGCCGTCCGATAGGCAGGCCCATGCGGCGCGCAAGATAGGCGGCCAGAATGTTGCCGAAGTTTCCTGTCGGGACGCAAACGTTGATTTTGTCTCCCATGACGATTTCGCCGCGGGTGCACAGCTGTAGATAGGACCAGACGTAATAGACGATCTGCGGCGCCAGACGGCCCCAATTGATGGAATTGGCGGAGCTTAAGATCACGCCCGCTTCATCAAGTTGTGCGCGCACGTCCGCACGGGAAAAAATTTCCTTAACGCCGGACTGGCAGTCGTCAAAATTGCCGCGCACAGCCCAGACGCGCACATTTCCGCCTTCCTGGGTTTGCATTTGCATGCGCTGGATCTCACTTACGCCTGCGTCGGGGAAATAAACGCCGATGCGGGTGCCCTCCACATCGCGGAAGCCTTCCAGCGCGGCCTTACCGGTATCGCCGGAGGTGGCGACGAGGATACATACCGAGCGCTGCTCGCCAAGCTTTTTCAGCGAAGCAGTTAAAAGACGGGGCATCAGCTGCAGGGCCATATCTTTAAATGCGGCGGTAGGGCCAAAATACAGCTCTAAAAGCTGTTCATCTTTCCCCAGGGGGGACAGGCCCACTGCTTCATGGCTGCCTGCGCCGGGCCGAAGGAAACGGCCGCTGTCATAGGCCAGACGGGTATATTCATAAAGCTCTTCGCGGGAGAAATCTTCCATAAACCGGGACAGGATGTCTGCAGCCAGTTCCGAATAGGAAAGCGCGGCAAGTTCGGAAAGCTCGGAAAGGGAAATCGTGGGAATAGACGTCGGGGTATAAAGCCCCCCGTCAAGTGCGATGCCGTAGGCAATGGCCTGTGCGGCGCTGGCCTGTGCGCCGCCCCTTGTACTGGTATAATTCATAAAATGCCACCTTCTGTATTGGATGCCGCCCCGCGGAATACGCAGAGCAGATTTTTATAATAAATTTTCTCGATTTGCATATCCGTATAGCCGGCCTGCGCCAGCGCGTCGGCAAGCTTTGTCATATCGGCGATGGAATCAATACCCACGGGAAGGCTTTCGCAGCCGTCGAAGTCGGTGCCGAGGGTAACGTGATCTTCACCGCCAAGGGCAAAGAAATGCTCGATATGGGACACGGCATCACAAATTCCGCAGGCGCCCGTCGAGAGGAAATCGGCGTAAAGGTTGATACCCGCGGCGCCGCCTGCCTGCGAAAGCGCGCAGAACTGCTCGTCGCTTAAGTTGCGGCGGTGGGGGAATACGGCGCGGGAATTGGAATGGCTCGCAAGGACCGGCTTCTCCGAAACTTCCAATACGTCCCAAAACAGCGCTTCGGAGCCATGGGAAAGGTCCAGAAGCATGCCGAGACGGTTCGCCTGGCGGACAAAATCACGGCCAGCATCTGTCAGCCCGCCGCCGCAGACACAGCTGCCGCCCAGCATATTGGGATAGTTCCACGTCAGCGTTACGATCCGCACGCCCGCATGATAGGCCTCGTCAAGCGTCGTGCGGGCAAGCTGCTCCGCACCTTCGACAGCCAGTACGGCGGCTGTACGGCCCTGGGCCCATGCGCGCTCAATATCTTCGGCGTTTGTACAAAGGCAAAGGCGGTTTTCCTCCTGCGCCAGCGCGTCCCGGAAGCAGGCAAGCTGCGCCTGGAAGCCGGCATATGCGCCGTCGAGATCCAGCGCAAAGTCCCCTGCGCGCAGGCGTTCGGTGAACTCGTCCTGCGTACTGCACGCGCGGCGCATTGCCGCGCCGGCGTCGTTGAAAATCGCGAAGACCTGGGCGTAGTGCGGGAAAACAGACGCCTTTTTCAGGCTGATATGGAAATTATTGTCAAGAATGGACGCGCCGGAGCGCGTCAGACGCGAAAGCGTGTCGCAGTGCGCGTCAAAATAATAGGCGGGTATAGCCATAGCAAAAACCCCTTCCTGCCCATGCGCGCAAAGGCGCGGTTTTCTTTGCAGATTTTCTCAGGAAAATGCGTTGCGGATCCAATGTATGCGCGCGGGGCTGCCTTTATCATAAATTTCCACTACGTCAAAGCGGGCGGGGCATTCGCCCTGCTGTGCGAAGTAGAAAAGCGCAGTTTTTTTCAAGCGCTCCCGTTTGGCTGGGGTGACCGCGTCGGCGGCACGGGAAAAATCCGCATCGTGCCGCAGCTTGACCTCGACGAATACGGTTTCCTCCCCATCGCGTGCGATCAGGTCAATCTCGCCATAACGGCAGCTGAAATTGCGCGCAAGAATGCACAGGCCTTTGGAAAGAAGGAAACGTTGCGCCAATGCTTCGCCTGCCGCACCGCGGCTGCGCGCGCTCATTGCAGCCGGAAGCTGCGGCGATGGATCGGGCAGGGGCCAAGCTCGGCCAGCGCCGCATAGTGCGCGCGCGTGGGGTAGCCCTTGTGCTGCTCGAAGCCATAGCCGGGATATTTGCGCGCCATTTCCAACATGAAACGGTCGCGGCTGACTTTGGCAAGGATACTTGCCGCGGCGATGCTGGCGGAAAGCGCATCGCCCTTTACGACCGGTATGCAGGCAACGGGCTGCCCTGCGTATAGGGGCGCAGGGTTGCGGTTCCCGTCGGCCAGGACAAGTTCCGGCGCGGCGGACAGTCCTTCCACTGCCCTGCGCATAGCTAACATGGCAGCTTCAAGGATATTAATTTCGTCGATTTCCTGCGCACTGGCACAGGAAATACAATATGCATTGGCGCAGGCGCGGATTTCGTCGAAGAGCAGTTCACGTTTTTTCCCGCTTATTTTTTTGGAATCGTTCAGGCCGGGAATTTCGATTTCCGGAGGCAGGACTACTGCCGCCGCATAGACCGGTCCTGCCAACGGGCCGCGTCCGGCTTCGTCAACGCCGCATACGGCATATATCCCGGCTTCATAGTATTCCCGTTCAATTTTCCACAGATCCATCGATGTCCTCCGGAAGCTCCAGCGTAATGCGGCCGAGTTTTCCTGCGCGGTATTCGTCGAGCAGGATGCGCGCCATGCGCTCGGTGTTGAGCTCGCCTCCGGGCAGCAGAAAGCCGCGCGCCCTTGCGCAGGCCCGCACGTCCTCCCAGGCGTCTGCGGAGGGGGTAATGCCGTAGCGCGCTGCCAGCGCGCCGGGCGCACAGCGGCAAAGGGTCTGCACAAAACGGTAGGCAAGTGTCTCCAGATCCAGGATCTCATCGCGTACCGCCCCGGTAAAGGCCAGGTAAAGGCCGGTACGCTCGTCGTCGAACTTCGGCCAGAGGATACCGGGGGTGTCAAGCAGCTGAACGCTGGCGGAGACGTTGATCCATTGTTTGGCCCGGGTAACGCCGGGCCGGTCCTCGGCCTTTGCACTCCTGCGGCCGGACAGGCGGTTGATAAACGAGCTTTTGCCGACGTTTGGGACGCCGGCGACCATCAGGCGCATTGGGCGTTTCTGCCCACGGCTTTCATATTTTTCCAGCTTTGCGGCAAGAAGCTGCCGCGCAGCCGGCTCAAACGAGCGGGTGCCCGCACCGGTTTTGGCATCGCAGGCAATGGTTTTGCAGCCCTGCGCCTCAAACCAGGCGCGCCAGCGCGCCGTTGCATCCGGGTCGGCCTGATCGGCGCGGTTGAGCACCACCATACGCGGCATAGCGCCTGCAATAGCGTTGATATCCGGATTTCGGCTGGCAATAGGGATGCGTGCGTCGACGATTTCACATACGGCGTCAACGGATTTCAGTTCCGCCTCGATCATACGGCGGGTTTTGGTCATATGACCTGGGTACCATTGGATATTCATAGCGTCAGTCCACCGTTCCGAGGTTGTTGAGCGGCCAGATGCGCAAAAGCACGTGGCCCACAATCAGCGACTTGTCCACCATCCCAAGGGTTGGGTCGCGGCTGTCGGAAGAGCCGTTGCGGTTGTCGCCCATGACAAATACGCAGCCCTCCGGCACCGTCTGGGGGAAGGTCATGCCCTCAAACCGGGTGGTAGGTGTATTGACGTAATCTTCTTCCTGCAAAACGCCGTCGATGTAGAGCGTCCCGGCGTCAAAATCTATATAGACCTCCTGCCCTTCCACGGCGATGATGCGTTTGACAATGGAGTCTTCCATAAAGGATTTCTTTGTCAGCACAACGATATCGCCAGGGGCCGGATCATAAAAAAGATCGGAAACGATCAGATAGTCGCCATGATGCAGCGTCGGAACCATGCTGGTACCGTCGACGCCAATGGTGCGCACGAAAAAAGAAAAGAGAATGGTAATAAACAAAAGCGCAACGACCAGCGATTCCGACCAGTCGAACAGCTCGGCACGGATATCGAAGGAAGGCTTTTTGGGGGGCGGCTGCCGCCGCGCAATGTCTTCCTCTGCGCCGGCGGGCGGGGACGGCGGTATATGCACGTCGGGCATGTCGGAGCCTTCGGCGGATGCGCGGCGTTCTTCGGGAGCGGGCTGTGCGCCGGGCCCGGGAGGCATGCGCCCGCCAGTGTCTTCAAAATCCGGATTTTTCATTGCAAAAACCTCCAAACATGCAAAAGGGAGGGCTTTCCGCCCTCCCTCCGTTTGTTGTCAAGAAAAACAGCTTATATATTCTGCTTGACCTTGGCCGCCTTGCCGACACGACCACGCAGGTAATAAAGCTTCGCGCGGCGGACACGTCCGCGGCGAACGACTTCAATCTTCGCGATGTTCGGGGAATGGAGCGGGAAAGTCTTCTCAACGCCTACACCGTAGGAAATGCGGCGAAGCGTGATGGTTTCGCTGATACCGCCGTGTTTTCTGGCGATCAGGGTACCTTCAAAAGTCTGGATACGTTCACGGGCGCCTTCCTTGATTTTCACGTGGATGCGCAGCGTATCGCCGATACCAAACGCCGGGATCTCCTTGAGCTGATCCTGCGTCAATGCCTTAATCAGATCCATAATCCTGTGGTTCCTCCCTTCTTCTCAGACATTCATGCCTGCGTACATGCGGCTTACGGCAGAGGACTATCCATTTGCTCCGGCCCTTTTCTATACCGACCGCCGGGTTTGGCCGGTTTCGTACCGCAGTTTAAACCGCGCGCTGAACCTTGCCGGAACGCAGGCATCTGGTGCAGACGTAGACGTGTTTCGGGGTTCCGTCGACCAGCGCTTTGACGCGTTTGACATTGGGCTTGAAGGTGCGGTTGGTACGGATGTGCGAGTGCGACACGGTAATGCCGAAGTTGACGCCCTTGCCGCAGAACTGGCACTTTGCCATAGTGACACCTCCTACAAAGGGAATGCGATTCTCAAACGCGGCGGTATCCTGGGGATAGGGCCGCTGTAAGAACGCAAGATTTAGGCCTTGGCCGGAAATTGCCGCGTTAAAGGTCAAAAAACACCACAAAAACGCCCAATTATGACCACAGCGTTTATTATCATAGCATACCGGTCTGGAAAAAGCAAGAGATAATTTCGCTTTTCTCTGTAAAAATCTAAAAAATTTTTTGAAAAGCTCTTGACAAAATGACGAAGCCAACGTATAATACTCTCTGCCATTGCGTGATTGTGTAAGGGTAGCACAACTGACTCTGGATCAGTTTGTCTGGGTTCGAATCCTAGTCACGCAGCCAAAAATCCCCGTATCCTGCCAGGATGCGGGGATTTTCTTGTCCTGCACAAAACGGGCCGCTTGTGCATACGCTGGGGCGGGGGTGATTAATATGGTTTTTCCATTGCAGCGGCCGGATGCCGTGGCCAGGCTTCAGGGTGGGGCGGATGCCCCTGGCCTTCGGGGCGGCGCGCAGTTTTACCAACGCCGCGACGGCGTTTTGATCCGCATCCATGTAGCGGGCCTGCCCGAATCTGCTTCCGGTTTTTTTGCGTTGCATATCCACGAAGGCGGCAGCTGCGCAGGTAGCGGCTTTCCGGCGACAGGAGGCCATTATAATCCCGGGTTTGTGCCGCATCCGCAGCATGCGGGTGACCTTCCGCCTCTTCTTTCCTGTCATGGGGTAGCCGAGGCTGAGGCGCTGACTGACCGGTTTTCTGTGCGCAGCATCCTGGGCCGGACGCTTGTAATTCACAGTGAGCCGGATGATTTCCATACACAACCGTCCGGGAACTCGGGGGAGAAGCTTGCCTGCGGCGTTATCCATCGTGTATGACGGCGGGCGCCGTCCGCCGTCGCTCTGCGCAGGAAAATTCTAATGGCGGAACCTGCGCCGGGCAGTAAATAAAATATACATTTCGGAAAAGGAAGAGATAGCATGGCGGGGAATCCTGGAAAGGGCGGCCGGAAATACAGTACGAAACTTGCGCTGTGCGCGGTTCTGGCCGGGTTGGGCACAACGGCGCTGCTTGCCGGCGGGCTGATCCCAGCGGCGGCTTATTGCACGCCGCTGGCAGCGGGGCTTGTGCTGATACCGGCGCGGCAGGAGTGCGGCCCGCGCTGGGGATGGCTGTGTTGGGGTGCAACGGCGCTGCTGGCGATTGCGCTGTCCGCCGACCGGGAAGCCGCATTTTTTTATGTGTTTCTCGGTTGGTACCCGCTGCTGAAGCCCGTGCTGGAACGGCTGAAAAATGGTTTCCTTCGCCTGTTTGCAAAAACATCGGTATTCTTAGTCTCGGCCGGTGCGATGTATGCTTTCCTTTGCCTGATATTGCGGTTGGACACGGTTGTGGAATCCTTTGCTTCAGAGGGAAGGATTGCAAATCTTGTGTTTTTTGTGCTGCTTATTGCCTGCATGCTGCTTTATGACCGCGCACTTACGCCACTTTCGCGGCTGTACTGTGTGCGTATCCGTCCAAAGCTGCATTTCCTGCGCTGAGTACGCTAGGGCTGCATCTGTACGGTTTCCTTTTCGGCAGTATTTTTCCATTTCCCGGCCCGCACGCGCAGATAGAACAGGCCGATGCGAACATAACTGTCCAGGACCATGCAGCCTACGGCGGCAGGCAGCCCATAGCCGAGGATTGTGATGCATACAACGGCGCCGAGCAGAGCGCGGAAAAGCCACATGCCGGAGGCCGTGATGAGCATCGGCCAGAGTGTGTCGCCCGCCCCGCGCAGGCCGCCTGCGTATACCATTGCCCCCGTCTGCGCCGGCTGCAGGAGCGCGGCGATGCGCAGGCACCGGGAAGCCAGATCCAGGACTTCGGCGTCCTGAGAAAACAGCAGTACAATATACTTTCCAAAGAAAAACAGCCCTGCGCCTGCACAGGTCATCACAACAATGGAGGTCAGGACGCAGGCGCGCATATAACGCTCAGCCAGGTCCGGTTTGCGCGCGCCGAGGGATTGCCCGACCAGTGTGGTTGCCGCCGCGGCAAAGGCAAAACCCGGCATAAAGGCAATGGATTCGGCGGTGACATAGACGGTGTTGGCGGCGATGGCCACGGTACCGAGGCTTGCGATGGCGCGGCTGATAACGACGTTTGCGCCGGACATGCATACGCGTTCGGCCATGGCGGGAATACTGATTTTGAAGATGCGCAGTACCAGCGGAAGATCAAGCCGGTAATCCCCGCGCAGAGGGATATGCATAGGCGAATCCTTTTTATGGAACAGGATGAGGATTGCCCGGACGCCGCCGTAAGCCATGGATATGGCTGTGGCCGCTGCCGCGCCGTCAACGCCCCAGCCTGCGCCGGGCATCCGGAAGGAAAACAGGCCGAAAACAGAGATGTCCCGTGTCGGATAGATTAAAAAGAAGTTGCCCACAACATTGATAAGGTTGACGATGATATTGATGCGAAGCGGCGTTTTCGTGTCGCCGCAGCCACGCATAGCAGAAAAGATCAGCATGGACGCGATCATGAAAAAACGGCCGAAGGAAACGATCAGATTATAGGATGCAGCCAGATCCAGAATATCTTCCCCTGCGCCCATCCATAGCGGGATCAGCCGGTGTAACGCGCCAAGCAGGACTGTGATCGGGAGCCCAAGATAGACAAGGATCAGCAGCGCATGGCGTGTCAGCTTTTTGGTCAGTTCATGGTCGCCCGCGCCGGTACTTTGGGAAATCAGGGCTGTGATGCCGACGCCCAGCGCCATCATGATGCCGTTTAAGAGGAAGACGACAGAATTGCTGATGGATACGGCGGCGGTGGCGTGGCGTCCGATTGTACCGACCATAGCCGTGTCGGCATAGGAGACGAGCGTAGACAGCACATTTTCCAGGAAAATCGGCCATGCCAGCCAGATGATATTGCGTAGGGGCGGGGACGCTTCGTCGAGGATATCGAGTTTTTTTCTTTTCTTCAGTTCCAATCCGTTCACTCCAGTCTGTTTCAAATAAAACTATTATATCATGTCGAATGATGGAGTACAATTTGAATATCGGCGCAATTTTTGCCGCAGCATACGCCGGCGGCTGTGCCGGAATTTGAAAAAGACAAGCGCCGTCTTTATTATTTCAGAAGATTCTGGTATACTGTAAACGTACAACCCATACCGAAACCAGGACAGGTTAAAAAATATATGGAACTTGAACTTTTGCGCGCAATACAGTCTTTTACACCCGACTGGCTGGACACGGCCGCGCAGGCGGTGACGATGCTTGGGGAATCCTTTCTGCTGCTTGTGCCTGTGTGCGTGGTCTACTGGACGGTGTCCAAGGAACACGGCGAAGCGATGGCGCTGAGTATAATGGCCTCGCTTTTTTTCAATAATGCATTAAAAGCCATTTTCATGCGCCCCCGGCCTATCGGCGCGGACGGGATCCGTTCGCTGCGCATAGAAACGGCGACCGGATCATCTTTCCCTTCGGGACATACGCAGAATACAGCGGCAGTTTATACAGCGCTGGCATGCGCCTTCCGCAAACGGTGGCTGGCTGTAGTAGCCGCAGCAGTCATTTCACTTGTAGGGCTTTCCCGGCTTTATCTGGGCGTGCACTGGCCAAGCGATATACTTGCCGGGGCGGCGCTTGGCGCCGGGATTTCCTTCGCGCTTTCGAGGCTTTCTTACTATAATATATATGACAAGCACGTGGCATTTGCTTTTATTGCGCTTGCCGCCCTTGCCGCCGCGCTGATATGCGGGCAGGCGGATATGGTCAAAAGCGCGGGGCTTGCCTGCGGCGCGGCTGTTGCCGTGCGTGCGGAACACCGCTTTGTCGGGTTTACCACCGATAAGCCGCGCGCGCGCCTTGCGGCCCGGTTTTTTATCGGGATAGCCGTTGTCGCGGCGGTATACCTGCTGCCGAAGCTTTTCCTGCCCGAGACCGTGGTTTTTGCGTTTATACGTTATTTCGCGGTGGCGCTGGCGGCCATGCTTGGCTGCCCCTGGATTTTTGTGAAACTTAGACTGTAAAAGAAGATGAAAAACGGGAAACTTTTGAAAAAAGCCGCCCTTTTCCGGATTGACAAACCAGGATGCGTTTGTTATAATACGAAAGTGTCATTTTGCGAGGTGTCGAAATGAAGCTGAATATTTTGCCGATTCGGGAGCTTTCCGGCTCGAAAATCCCTTACGAGTACAGCCTGGATCTTTCGGATCTTATGCTTTTTGGGGAGCGTCCGATCCCCGGCGGCGTGTTAGTTTCCGGCTTTGCCGAACACCGCGCAGATCTTTTCCTTCTGCACATGTGCCTTTCCTATACTGTGCATACTGCATGCGCCCGCTGCTTGAAACCGCTTACGCTGGAACAGAAGTTGGAATTTACGCGTGTGCTTGTCGACCGTGTGGAAAACGAAGAGGAATTCGACGAGCAGACTCTTGTGCTGCCGCAACCTGATACAGTCGATCTCGACGAGGTGGCGCGTGAGGCTGTAATTTTTAACGCGCAGATAAGTTATCTGTGTTCGCCGGACTGTCTGGGGCTTTGCCCCCGCTGCGGCTGTGACCTGAACAAAGGCCCCTGCAGCTGCGGCCCAGAGCCGGATGAACGCTTTGCCGCGCTTGCGGATTTATTAAAGGATCAGGATTGATCATCGAGTTTTCGATATCATATAAAAGCGCTTTTTATGATGAACCTAAGGAGGTGTCTGAAATGGCCGAACCCAAAAGAAGAGTATCCAGCACCAGAAGAGACAAGCGTCGTTCTTCGCATTGGAAGCTCGACATGCCGGGTCTTGTAAAGTGCCCCAACTGCGGACAGGCAGTCTTGTCCCACAGAATGTGCAAAGCCTGCGGTTACTACAACGGACGCGAAGTAGTAAAGATGGCAGCGGAAGAGAAGTAAGCTTCTTTTCGCACAGGGCGGCCAATGCCTTCCTGAAAGTGCAGCGGCCTGTTGCGGGTCCGACAAGCGGGCCGCTTCGTACAGAATCCGAAAATGTGGAAAAATTCGGCGATTTTTTGAAATCGCCGAATTTTTTTCGCCGGAGGCGGGAGATTAGATTATGAAAATCATGAAAATCGACGAGGGCAGCCCGGCCGCGCGAATCCGGCTTGAGCCGGGGGACGAGATCCTGTCCATTGACGGGCATGAGATTTCCGATATCCTTGATCTTCGCTATTATGCCTATGACCCGCGTCTGAAGCTGCGTGTGCGCAAAGCCTCGGGGAAGGAAAAGACACTGCGCGTGTATAAAGAGGAAGGCGAGGAACTGGGCGTCCAGTTTGAGGAATTCCTTATGGATAAGCCCCGGCACTGTGCAAATCATTGTGTTTTCTGTTTTATCGACCAGATGCCGCCGGGTATGCGCGAAACGCTGTATTTCAAAGACGATGATCTGCGTATGTCTTTCCTTCTTGGCAATTATATCACCCTGACCAACCTCACCGAACGCGATTTGGCGCGCATCTGCGAGATGCGGATCAGCCCGGTCAATATCAGCGTGCATGCAACGCAGCCGGAGCTGCGCGTGCGTATGCTGCGCAATCCAAAGGCCGGCGCATGTTACGCGACTATGCAGCGGTTGGCGCGCGCGCGTATCTCGATGAACTGCCAGATCGTACTGTGCCCGGGCCTTAACGATGGGGAAAACCTGCGCCGTACGCTTTTGGACCTTGCTGCGCTGTATCCGGCGGTGCCGAGCATATCGGTGGTGCCGGTGGGACTGACAAAATACCGCGAGGGGCTTTATCCGTTGGAACCGGTCTCTCCGGAAAAAGCGGCGGAAACGATCGATATTGCCGAAGAAATTGGCCGGGACTGCCTGGAAAAGTACGGCACCCGGATCGCTTACTGCGCCGACGAGCTGTTCCTCAAGGCGGGCCGTCCGATCCCGGATGTGGAATACTATGAAGATTTCCCGCAGATTGAAAACGGGGTTGGGATGATGGCTTCCCTGCGCGAGGAGGTCGGGCAGGCCGCGCGGGAAAACCGAAAGCGGGATTTTCGCCCGTTTTCCATCGCAACAGGCGTTGCGGCCGGGGAATTTATCCGCCAGATGGTTGACCTGCTGCTTGCAAAGTGCGATAATATAGGAAGTAAAGCGCATGGGGTATATGTCCTGGAAAACGAATTCTTTGGCCATGGCGTTACCGTTGCAGGCCTGCTGACCGGCCGGGACCTGCTTGCGGGCCTGAAAGGCCGTGAATTGGGCGAGCGCCTGCTCATCCCGTCGTGTATGCTGCGCTACGGCGAGGAGGTATTCCTTGACGACATGACGGTTTCCGAGCTGTCGGAGGCGCTTGGCGTGCCGGTTGAGATTACCGGGCCGCGCGGGGCTGACCTGTGCGCCGCGATATTTGAAAATTGAGAGGAAGAGTCTATGTCAAAACCGCTGGTAGCCATTGTTGGCCGCCCGAACGTAGGCAAAAGCCTGTTGTTCAACCGCCTGGCGGGGTATAAGCTTTCGATTGTGGACGACCAGCCTGGCGTTACGCGCGACCGCATTTATGCCGGATGCCGTTGGCACGGCCGCGATTTTAATATCGTCGATACCGGCGGCATCGAGCCGCATACGGACGACGAAATGCTGCGCTTTATGCGCGACCAGGCGAACCTTGCCATCGAAAGCGCGGACGTGATTATCTTTATTACCGATGTTTCCACGGGCGTAACCGCCGCCGATGAGGACGTCGGCGCGATGCTGCAGCGCTGCGGCAAGCCGGTAGTGCTGTGCGTCAATAAAATTGACTCCGTAGGGGATCCGCCTGCGGAATTTTACGAGTTCTATTCCTTGGGCTTCGGCGATCCTATTGCCCTTTCCGCCCTGCATGGGCACGGTACCGGCGACCTGCTTGACGAATGCGTGCAGTGGTTCCCGCCGGATGATGGGGAAGAGGAGGAAACCGGCCGCATCCGCGTCGCCGTGATCGGCAAGCCGAATGCGGGGAAAAGCTCGCTTGTCAACCGCATCCTTGGCGAAAACCGCGTTATTGTCAGCCCTGTCGCCGGGACAACCCGCGACGCGATTGACACGCAGTTTGAAAATGAATATGGGAAATATGCCATCATCGATACCGCCGGTATGCGCCGCAAGGCGCGTGTGGGCGAGGATATCGAACGCTACAGTGTAATCCGCGGGCTGATGGCAATTGAGCGCTCGGACGTATGCCTGATTATGATCGATGCAGCCGACGGCGTGACCGAGCAGGACACCAAGATCGCAGGCCTTGCGCATGAAAAGGGAAAAGCGGCGATCATTGTCATCAATAAGTGGGATCTGATCGAAAAAGACGATAAGACCATGCAGAAGTTTGAGGAAAAGGTGCGCACGCAGCTTGCATACATGAGTTATGCGCCGGTCCTTTTCATTTCTGCAAAGACTGGGCAACGTGTTGAACGCCTTTTTGAACAGATCAACGCCGTATATGAGGCAAGCCGCCTGCGTATTACCACCGGTGCGCTTAATGAGGTGCTGCGCGATGCGGTTATTCGCGTGCAGCCGCCGACCGACCGGGGCCGCCGCCTGAAGGTCTATTATATGACGCAGGTTGGCGTGCAGCCGCCGCATTTTGTTCTGTTCTGCAACGATGCGGAACTGTTCCATTTCTCTTACAAACGCTATATTGAAAACTGTATCCGCGCGGCCTATGGCCTGGAAGGTACGCCCGTGCGCATGACCATCCGCGAACGCGATGATGACAGATAAGTAAGGTTTGGGTAATTTCCTATGGATTTTCTGAAAATACTCGCCTGTGCGGCGATCGCTTACCTTCTGGGGAGCCTGAATTTCGGCATTATCTTTACAAAACTTTTCACAGGCGATGACCTGCGCAAACACGGGTCCGGCAACGCCGGATCTACCAACGCTTTCCGTGTTTTGGGTGGGAAAGCGCTTTTGGTAGTCCTTGGCGATGCGCTTAAGGGTGTACTGGCAGTTTTAATTGGGAAAGCGCTGTTTGGGCAGGATGGGCAGCTGTGCGCTTATATCTTTGTGCTGTTTGGGCATGCCTATCCGGTGTTTTTCAATTTCCGCGGCGGCAAGGGCATCCTGACTACGGCGGCTGCCATGGCTGTAATCGACTGGCGTATCACGGTCGTGCTGTTTACGCTTTTCCTTGTTATCGTTATCCTTACGCGCTATGTTTCGCTTGGTTCCATTATCGCCGTGGGCCTGATCCCTTTTGTCGTATACCTTTTTGGCTCCGGGGATACGGAAATGATTATCTGCATGATGTTCATGTCAGCATGGATGATTATGCTGCACCGCGACAATATTGCGCGGCTGTGCGCAGGGACAGAGCGCAAATTCAGCTTTAAAAGGAAAAAACCGGAATAAGCCTTCCGGGCCCTGCGGGCGATCCTGCGGGGCCCGGAAATTTTTCGCCGCAGGACGGGATATAACAATATTTCTTGACATTTATTTCGTATATCTGTAAAATATATAAAGGAATAAAACGGTTTCCCAGCTGGATTTTCCTGCTGGAATCCGGTTTGACAAAAGGAGGGCCGTGCGCATGGCAAAAAAGAAAAAACGGTCGGTTTTCCCGGTTTACGCTGCGGCGATTACCTGGGCGGTCTATGCTGGGAAAAACCCTATGTATAAGCTTGGCCACCTGGTTTTGTGCGCGCTGCTTTCCGCTGCGGCCTTTTTTATAGCAAGCTTGATCTGGAAACCGAAGCTTATAGAAATCCCCGATCCCGTGGAACCGGAGAAAGAGCCGGAACCGGAGCCGGAACCGCCGAAGGGGTCGGGAAACCCGGAGCTGGACGCTTTCCTGCTTGAGGGTGAACGCGGGATCAGTGAAATGAACCGTTTAAATGATAATATCCTGGATGAAAAGATCAGCGAGCGGATATTCAAGCTTACCGAGCTGACGGGCAAAATCTGCGCGCATGTGCGGGCAAACCCGCAGAAGCTGCCGCGTGCAAAAAAATTTGTCAATTATTATCTCCCAACCACAATCAAATTGCTGGCGGCCTATGACCGGATGGGCCAGCAGGGCGTGGAAGGAGACAATATCTCCGGCACAATGCGTAAAATCGAGGATATCCTTGATTCTATTGTCACAGCGTATGAGAAAATGCTGGATTCCATGTTCTCCGAGGAGGCTATGGATATTTCCGCGGATATTTCGGTGATGGAAACCATGCTTGCCAAGGAGGGCCTGTCCGACGACGGGTCTGATTTCGGTAAGATCCGGTAAAGAATGAAAAGGAGCGGCTTTCGTTATGGATATGGAAAAGAATATGGTCCCGGAGCTGACGCTTGAGCCTGATCTGGGGCCGGAGCTTGTGGCTGCGGACGCGGAGGAAAAGGCGGTTTCCGAGACCGCGCAGCCCGGCTTGGATGAAGCGATGCTTTCGGAGGCGGAACGCAGGGCGGTCAGCGATTTTGCCGAAAAACTCGATATTTCCGACTCGAAGATGGTGCTGCAGTACGGTGCCGCGGCGCAGAAGCATGTCGCCGCTTTTTCAGAAAGCGCGCTGGCTTCCGTGCGTACCAAGGATCTTGGCGAGATCGGCGATACGCTGTCGAGCCTGGTTAATGAGCTGAAAGGCGTGGATATGTCCGAGCAGAAGCGCGGCTTTTTCCGCCGTGCGCGCGACCGCGTGGAAAACCTGAAAACACAGTATAACAAAGCGGAGGTCAACGTCAATAAGATTTGCGAAATCCTGGAAAAGCATCAGGTAACGCTTTTAAAGGATATCGCCATGCTCGATCAGATGTATGACCTGAACCTGAAATATTATAAGGAACTGACGATGTATATCCTTGCCGGGCAGAAGAAGCTGAAGCTGACCCGGGAGGGCGAGCTGGCAGCGCTGCGCGACCGCGCGGAGAAATCCGGCCTTCAGGAGGATGCGCAGGCCTATAACGACCTGGCAAACCTGTGCACCCGCTTTGAAAAGAAACTGCACGACTTGGAGCTGACGCGGATGGTGTCGATCCAGATGGGCCCGCAGACACGCCTGCTGCAGAACAACGATGCGATGATGGTCGAAAAAATCCAGACCTCGCTTGTCAATACCATCCCGCTTTGGAAAAGCCAGATGGTGCTGTCGCTTGGGTTGGAGCATTCGCGGGAAGCAACGGCGGCGCAGAATGCCGTCAACAACATGACAAACGAGCTTCTGAAGAAGAATGCGGACATGCTCAAAATGGGCACTGTTGCTACCGCGCGCGAATCCGAGCGGGCGATTATCGATATTGAGACGCTGCAGCATACGAACCGGCAGCTGATTGAAACGCTCGACGAGGTCGTCAATATCCAGAAGGAAGGCGCCGCAAGCCGCCGTGCGGCGGAGCAGGAGCTCGGCAGGATCGAAGGCGAACTGAAACAGAAGCTTTTGGAGCTTCGCGGCTGATTGCATAAAGGAGGGGCGGGCCGATGCCGAAAAAATCCAAAAAAATGCGCGTTGCCGTATGCGTGCTGCTTGCGGTGGTCCTCGTTTCCACCTTCGTCAGTGCGCGCCGGGGGCTTTCCGCGGTGCTCGATTCTGTGGAAGCTGCGTTTATAGAGGGTACCGACGGCTCCGGCTACAGCATCTATACCGATCTGCAGAGCCGGGCGGCGCTTGCGCGCAATTTGAAAACCGTCGCGCTGCGTTATCTTGAGGAAGACGCTGCATGTATCCGCGAGCTGGACGCCGCAGCCAACCGGCTGGAGGGTGAGCGCGATCCTGGACGCGCCTGCAGCGCAAATAAGGCGCTTAGCGAGGCTGCGGCGGCGGTCAACGCCGAACTGGAGGCGCTTGAGCTTTCCGATACGGATGAAAATTACCGCATCGGCATTATGACCGATCTGGAATCCTATAACGCCACCATCTCCCACGATGGGTATAATGAATATGTCAAATCGGTCAACGAAGAAACGCTTTCCCGTTTCCCGGCCAATATCTTCCGGATTATCACCTTCACCCCAAGCGCACAGTATTACCGGTAAAGGATGGATATTATGAAAAAAATCCAGCGCGCAAGCGCACTGCTTTTATGTATCTGCCTGCTCGCCTTTCCGTGCGCGCTGGCTTTCGATGTCGTGGATCAGTCCGACAGCTTTTATGTTGCCGACTATGCCGACGTAATCCTTCCGGAAACGGAAAGCTATATTGTGGCCTATAACAATTCCTTAGCTTCGCAGACCGGCGCACAGCTGGTCGTCGTTACGGTCGATTTCCTTGACGGCGTGGATATCGAGGAATATTCTACGCAGTTGTTTAATGAATGGGGCATCGGCGACGCAGAGAAAAACAACGGCATGCTTGTCCTGCTTGCCGTAGGGGAGCAGGAATATTGGGCGACCCAGGGTTCCGGGCTTTCCACCGCGATGACCTCCAGCCTTTTGGGCGACTACCTGTATAATTATCTGGAAACGGATTTCGCGGCGGCCCAGTACGACGCGGGCGTCAAAAAATTGTTTGATGCGCTTATGGGCTGGTACAGCCGCTATTATAATGTGCAGCTGAGCCAGCAGGAAACCGTCGTTACCCCGCCGGAGGGTATGGAAACGCTGCCGCCTGCGGCACAGGACGACCCCCTCCTTGAAAATAACCGCGGCGGCGCAGGTGCGATCGGCCGCGTCCTTGGGACGGTATTCGTCTGCATCCTTGTACTCGCCGTCGTGGTAGCGCTGGTGGTCACCATCCCGCGCACCGTCTACCTGCGGCGGCGCGGCTATCATTATTCCGTATTTAACCGCGCATTCTGGTCTTCGCGGCACCGTCCGCCCCCCCCGCGCCCCTTTGCCCCGCCGCCCCCAGGGCCCGGCATGGGCCCCGGCCCGCGGCGCGCCCCCCGGAGACCCGCACCTCCCCCCCCACCGCCTCCGCGGCCGTCCCGGCCTTCGCACGGCGGTTTTGGCGCAGGCCCCGGCCTTGGCGGTTCCCGGCCCGGCGGCATGAGCGGCGCATCCCGGCCCGCTTCGCGGCCAGGCGGTCTTGGCGGCTCGTCCCGCGGCGGCGGCGCAGGACGCTCCTCTTCCGCAGGACGCAGCGCAGGCGGCTTCTCGCGTTCGGGCTTTTCCTCCGGCGCCCGCGGCGGCGGCGGTTCTACCCGCGGCGGCGGCGCAGGGCGCAGAGGACGCTGAATATCCGGAAAAACAGAAAAACTTTCCCCGGCGGGAACTTTTGCCCCGACGGGGAAATTTTACAGGCAAACGCATCGGAAAAAGCCATGTGCAGAGCCAATATTTCGGAATGTTACCGGAAAACGCCTCTTTGTTACAGTCTTGTTACATCTTCCCGTAAAATCTTGACGGGACGTCCCGGAGCAGTTATTATGTAAATGCCAAGGGAACCCGCAGCATTGCCGCGAGGATATACCCCTTAGGTAAATATTTCAAGGAGGATTCCCACAATGAGTAACCTCAAAAAGGTACTTGCTCTTGCACTGGCCCTGGCTATGGTCATGACCATGTTCGCAGGCGCAAGCATCAAGACCGTACTCGATGTGAAGGATGCCGATCAGTTTACTGACGCGCAGCTCGAGGCCGCCGGCCTTCTGCAGCCGCTCGGCGTTCTCGCGGGTATGGGTGCTGATGAGCTCGGCGCTGGCAAGGTCACCCGTCCGCAGATGGTAGCGTTCATCTATCGTCTGACCAACGGCGGCGACGACGGCATCGACGCTTATTATTCCAAGACCTCCCAGTATAAGGATGTTGATACCGAAGCTTGGTACGCTCCTTACCTCAACTGGGCGTATGCTTCCAAAGTTGCTTTCGGTTATACCGACGGTAACTTCGGCGTGAACGACTATGTCACCGGCGCTCAGGCCGCTGCCATGCTCGTCCGTCTGCTCGGCAAAGAAGCTTCCGGCAACGACTACGCCCTCCAGGCTCAGTCTCACGCCATCGCGCTGGGCATTGATGATGGCATCACCACCAAGGGCCTGTATGAAAACGTTCTTGACCGCGGCGATATGTTCATCATGCTTGCCAACACCCTGATGTGCGAAGTTAAGGACGGCAAGGGCAATATCACCACGATCGCTGAAAAAGTCTTTGACCTCGAGATCATCGAAGGCGCCATCCTGCTCGACGTCGCCTCCATCGGCAAGAACGACTACAGCGTATTCTCCTTCCGCATCGGCACCGCCGGCGACGTGAAGTATTTCAAGTCCGGCATCCTGTGCGTTGAAGAAGACGTCGACATTTCCGAAGACATCGGCTGCAAGTACACCCTCCTCGTCTCCAAGAGCCAGGATGTCCAGGGCTACCGTACCCTGTACGCCGCTTATGAAGAAGAAGACGGCAAGTACTACAAAGTCGTTACCGGCACGGTTGACGACGGCACGCTCGTTTTCGAAAAAGATGCAGCTGCTACCAAGAAGCAGAATGTCTTCTATGACGATCATTGCGTATTCTATGTTGATGAGAAGGTCAGCGACCGTGCTACCTTTGAAGCCGCTTATGGAAAGGCCAACTGGGGCGTCTACAAGCTCATCGACAACGATGGTGACGGCAAGTACGAATTCGCCATCATCGAGCGTCTGACCTATGCGCAGCTTGGCGTTAAGACGGTTACCGCTAAGGTTACCGCGATCTCCGCGAAGGGCGCTCTGACCCTGACCACCGAAGACGGCACCGTCTACGCTGGCCTGAAGTATGGTACTTACGCTTCCACCAACTCCAATGGCACCTTCAAGGCTTGGGTTGATACTACCGAGACCATCCAGTATGCCCTCGGCATCAATCAGACCGGCTACTTACCCTTCACAGGCATCTCGGATACTTACTACGATTTCGATATCGTTTACAACACCGAGAAGACCGCTGGCTATGTGTTTGCTGTAAAGGTTTCCGAAAAGACCGCTTTTGCCGGCAACTACGGCATCTTTGTTCAGTGGTCCAGCCCGGTTACCATGTATAAGAACATGGCTTATGCTCAGTTCGTCAACGAGAAGAATGAGTATTTCTGGGCTTATGTCAGCGAGGTCAACGAAAACCGTACGGTCTACGTCGGCGATCCGGATCTTGAAAACACGCTCGTTTACTTCACCGATGGTGATTATTCCGACGATGTTGTTTCCTTCTACACTGCGAACTACTGGAATGCTAACCAGACCTATAACTGGTATGAAGCTTTCGAGTGGGAGTATGACGTCACCACGAACAAGGACGTTGTCTTCACAGAAAACGTTGTCAGCGAACTGATGGCGAAGGAAACTGTCAATTATTCCAAGCTCGCTAAGTATGGTAAGATCCTCGCAGTTATGGATCTTGATAAGGATGCTACCGGCTTCGAATATTGGAATACCTGGACGCAGAAGTATGTCTTTGTCAACAAGAATGATACCATTGAGATGAGCAATCGCAAGATTACTGTTGACGGTACTGAATATGCTGTCGAAGACTACAAGTCCATCCAGGGCTACCGCTTCTACAAAGTTTCCGATTCCCATGAATTCTATGGTATCGAAGATATCGATGAGTGTGTTGGTTTCGTATTCCTGACGGACGCGGATATCACCATCACCCTTGATGTCGATCCGTTTGACGGCGAATCCTTCCAGATTTACATGGCCAACGGCTTCTGGCATCTGCGCAACTATGTAAGCGTTGATGAAGACGATATCAAGCCGACCATCATGTGGGGCAAGTTCAAACTCGTCCAGGGCCGCGATGTTCCTGGCGTTCAGACTGATAATATGGCCAATGTCTGGGGTATTGTCCTTCCTGACGGCACCGATCCGGGTGAAGACTTTTCCGGAGCTGAATTTGTTCCGATGTATGAAATCATCAAGGGCTTTGATGACACAATCTTCAGCGAGAAGGTTGCGGAGTACATCGCTTCCCTTAAGAAAAACGCAAGCGGCGACATCCGTTCCGCTTATACCCTCCTCAATGCCAACAATGGCGTAGTCTTTGCTTATGGCGCGACTGTCATGAACGGCATGAAGCGTTGGGTTGCGTTCAATGCAGATACCTTCAACAGCCGCTTCTTCGCAGACGAAACCGATGATCCGGAATTCGAGGGCGATGTCCATGATGAACTGATCTACACGGTTCTCGGCGGCAAGACCTATGTTAAGGCCATGAAGATCACGGCTGAGGATATTAACCTGCTGCCCTATGGCTGGATTGGAAATGACGGCTATGAACTTGTTGTCTTCGCTGGCTTTACCGGCGCTGTCAACACTAACGGCTGGCAGATCGAAGTCCTGACCCTCTCTGCTGAAGGCGTTAAGTCTGAAAAGATTTACACCCGCATCGGCATGGGCGGCGCTGATGAAGGCGACCTCCTCCTGATCAAGAAGGACGCTGAAGGCTTCGTTACCGAGATCACCGCTGTCGGCGGCGATATTACCGGTTACCTCGATTATATTGAGGGCCTCGGCAATATCATCTTTGCTGGTTCCGGCACGATTTCTTCCGCTACCAGCTTCTGGGGCGAAGATTTCCGCGGCAACTACTACGAAGTAAAGCTTGATACCAAGAAGACGGTTGTCTACGTCGAGATCGACGACGGCGCTGACAATGTCGACGGTACCTCTGACGACGTATATGTTGGCTACAGCAACGAGTACAAGAAGGATTATAAGGATTGCGCTGGCTTCGCTCTTGAAACCACCAACTTCATTCTTGTTGCGGTTTACGTTAAGTAAGGAATCCTCCTTATTGTAAATTAAAAAGCGCGGGGAATTTTCCCCGCGCTTTTTCTATTCCGGCATTCGCTGGGAAATCCAGAAAATTGTGTATGCCGGGATTTTTTTCGTGACAAACAGTACGCAATATTGTATAATATTATAGTAGAGATTTGAGTAAGGCAGAGGTGGATTTTTTGAATATCCCGAACGCGCTGTCTGTCCTGCGGCTGCTGTTGGTGCCGGTTTTTATCTTTGTGTTTTTTGCGGATTTTGAAGGCGCATACTATGCGGCAGGCGCGGTTTTTCTTTTTGCGGCGCTGACAGATATCCTTGACGGCTATATTGCAAGAAAATATCAGTGTATTACAAAACTCGGCAGACTCCTCGACCCGCTTGCGGATAAACTGATGAAGGGTGCTGCAAGCGTATGCCTGGCTGCCGCCGGTGTAATCCCGGTTTGGGCGGTAGTTTTGATTTTTGTCAAGGAACTGTCGATGCTTGCCGGGACGTTGCTGTTTTACAGACGGCTGCATGATGTGCCCGCGTCTAACCTGCTGGGAAAAGGAGCAGAGTTTTCGCTGTGCGCGTTGACGCTGGCCCAGATCCTTTTCCCCATCCCGGCTGGGCTTTCCAATGCCTTATGGCTTGCCGTCCTGGCAGCCGAATATGGCGCCGGAATTGTTTATGCGTTCCGTGCGGCGAAAAGTATGAATCAAGCGAAAGAGGAAATCCATGAAAATTAAGTATTGTTCCCGCTGTAAGAAGAATATTGCGGTTGTGTTTGTCACGAAAATTGAAAATGGGAAGACAATCTCCGAAGGGCTCTGCCTCAAGTGCGCCCGGCAGATGGGCATCCGCCAGGTAGAGGATGTCATGCAGAATATGGGCATCACGGACGAAGACCTGGATAACCTTGAGGAGATGACCCAACAGTCGGCACAGGCGCTTGCTGGCGCTGAAGAGCCGGATATCCCCGATGCGCCGGAGGAGGAGGCCCAGGATCCGCCTGCGGGCGGCACGGCTTCTTTCCCCTTTATCCAGAACCTTTTCGGGAACCGCGGGGAGGAACGGCAGTCAAGTCCGGGCCAGCCGGGACCGCCGCCGCGCCGCGAGAATAAGAAGAAATTTTTGGAAAATTACTGTACGAACCTTACCGCCGCTGCCCGGGAGGGGAAACTTGACCGCGTCATTGGCCGTGAAGAGGAAATCGAGCGCATGATTCAGATCCTCAACCGCCGCCAGAAGAACAATCCCTGCCTGATTGGCGAGCCGGGCGTGGGCAAAACGGCGGTGGCTGAAGGCTTTGCGGTACGCATTGTCAATGCACAGGTTCCGGCAAAGCTGTTGAACAAAGAGGTCTATCTGCTCGACCTGACTGCGCTTGTGGCCGGGACGCAGTTCCGCGGCCAGTTTGAGAGCCGGATTAAAGGGCTGATTGAGGAAATCAAGCGCCTTGGCAATATTATCCTTGTGATTGACGAGGTGCATAACCTGATGGCGGCCGGTGATGCAGAGGGGGCAATGAACGCGGCCAATATCCTGAAACCCGCGCTTTCACGAGGGGAAATCCAGGTAATCGGCGCGACGACTTTTGCCGAATACCGTAAGTCCATCGAAAAAGATGCGGCACTGGAGCGCCGTTTCCAGCCGGTCATTGTGGATGAGCCATCGGTTGATGATTCCGTAAAAATCCTGGAGGGAATCCGTCCCTATTATGAAAGCTTCCATAAGGTAAAGATCAGCGACGAAATCTGCCGGCAGTCCGTGCTGCTGTCGGAGCGTTATATCTACGACCGCTATCTGCCGGATAAGGCGATTGACCTGATCGACGAGGCATGTTCTTCGCTGAACCTGCGCAATGAAAGCCTGGTCGAGCGTGAGAAGCTTGAAGGGGAGCTGCGGGAAATTGATAAAACGCGCGAGCTTCTGATGTCCGACGCTTCCAGCGACGCCTATGCCCAGCTTGCCGAGCTGCGCTCCAACGAGCTGCGCGCCCGCGCCCGGATCGCGGAAATTGACGGCCTTGCACTGCCTGAGGTACGCATGGACGACCTTGCCCGTGTGATAGAGCTCTGGACACATATTCCTGCCTCCCGGGTCGCACAGGCGGAATATGAGCGGTTGGCAGGGATGGATACGCGCCTGAAAGCGCGCATCATCGGTCAGGATGCCGCGGTGGACGCTGTCGTTGCGGCGATTATCCGCAACCGTGTTGGCCTGTCAGCGAAGCATAAGCCGGTTTCCTTTGTCTTCACCGGCCCGACCGGCGTCGGTAAGACGGAACTTGTCAAACAGCTTGCCCGCGATATGTTCGACTCGCCGGAAGCGCTGATCCGGCTGGATATGTCCGAATTTATGGAAAAGCATGCGGTTTCCCGCATCATTGGTTCGCCTCCCGGCTATGTTGGCTACGATGAAGCAGGGCAGCTGACTGAGCGGATCCGCCGCCGGCCCTATTGTGTCATTTTGTTTGATGAGATTGAGAAAGCGCATCCGGATGTGCTGAACATCCTGCTGCAAATTCTCGACGAGGGCCATATCACCGACGCGCATGGCCGGAAGATCAACTTTGAAAATACTGTGATTATCATGACCTCGAATGCCGGTTCCTATCGCAGCGAGTCTTCCCTCGGCTTCGGACGGACGGTTTCCCAACAGGGGCAGGACCGTGCGATGAAGGCGCTTTCCGAGTTCATGCGGCCGGAGTTTATTAACCGCATTGATGAAATTATCCCCTTCAATCATCTGGATGAGGAGAATTTTGCACATATTGCAGAAATCTTCCTGCGTGAGCTGAAGGATACGATGGAAAGCCGTGGGATTGAATTTGCCTGGGATGCGGCGCTGGTTTCCTACCTGGTAAAGAAATCTTTTTCCATTAAATATGGCGCGCGCAATCTCCAGCGTCTGATCCAGAAGGAATTGGAGGATGTTGCCGCACAGAAGCTGATCGAGGCTTATGCGCAGAATATTACGCACATGTCCGCAACTGCCGCCGAAGAGCGTGTGGAAATCGTGCTGTATTAATGGGGCCCTGTGCCGGGGAAAAATATTGCCCTGCCTTTCCGTCTTTAGATGGAAAGGCAGGGCGGCTTTTTTTGTAGTGCCTTGCCGGGTTTTGGACTGCTTCAGCTATGGGGACAAGCCAACTACAAGGGGTACACTATATAAAAGAGGCGGGATTTTTCAGAAAATCCCGCCTCTTTCTATTTGCCTGCAGGACAGGCCCGTGTGATTTCGCCACTGGGTTGTCTTTCGGCTTTGCAAACCGCGTAGTAAGCCTGTTTCTATCCGAGTTAGCGATCCAAAGCTTTACACCGAATATGTCAGATGCAGGCCCTCATAAAGATCCTCTATGCCATCGAGGATTTGTTTAACGGTGTTATAGCGCACACAGTATTCCTGCTGCACACCGTCGAGGATGACGACGAAGCGGCGGTCGCTGATTGCGGCCAGTTCCAGGGTTCGGACCGTGCCATCTTTGCCATACAGGTAGAAGCTGTATGCAATTTTACCGGCTGTATCCCCGTCCCGGGTGATGTCGTCTATATAGATCTGCAATATCCTGACGTAGAGCATACGTGCATCTGTTTCCAGAATGTCCAGCTCGTCCAGACGGGTCTGATAAGTCCCATCGCCGTTATCGGTAATCTGGAGGGTATGCGTCTTGCCGTCCAGTATGAACTCTACGCGGTCAAGGCTGTTGAATTCGCAGGTCCAGATAGTCATATCGAGGATCTGATCATAGGTGACAGACGCGAATGCAAACACAGAAGGGTCAAACGTATAGATTGAGGTTTGCCCGCTGACTTTTCCGTAAATGCTGCCGTCTTCGTTGGGTGTATTGGAAAGGGTGAAACGGGTAACGGTGCCGTCTATTGTTTCGATGGAAACCTCCAGCGGCGAATCCGCCTCGGAAAGGCCATAATCTGCCAGATCCTGTGGATAATCTTCAACGACCGACAAAGCGGAAATGCTTGTCAGATGCTGCAGGACCTTATCCTCAAGGTAGTAGGTATTGCAGTTGACCAGCGCCGGTTCATAAATGCGGTAGGTTGTTGCATATTCCAGTGCAGCTTTCTCCTCTGTCGTTGCACGGGCGACATACAGCTGTTCCTCGTCGCGGGTAAACCCTACGGACTGGATCCCATTGACATAATCGTCAATTGTCAAAAGCGTCAGTACACGGTAATCATAGTCGGTCATCACAAGATAATCTGCGTCGGAATATCCGATTACGTATACGGTGTCGTCCCCGTCAAGTATAGCGTAGTGGCCGTTGCCTACTGGGGCGGCGTTGCCAACGTGCAGCGTCAGGCCCTGGCTGACATTGCCCTCTTCGTCCCGGATGTAATAGGTAACGCTGACCTTTGGATTTTCAAGGCCATAGGTGGAAAGGTCAGCCTGCTGGGAAGCGATAGTCCCGGAGCTGATCTGCGCAATTTGAAGGATCATATTGCCGTAGAGATCCTGATCGTATTCGAATTCGCTTTTCCCTTCGACACCATAGGCAGTGACCGTATATCCGGATTCATTGACATAGCGCGTCAGGTTGAGCTTATAGGAGTATCCGTCGCCGTAATGGAAATCTACCGCGGCAATCTGGTCGCTGGTATAGGAGATCAGCTGCTTATACTCCTTTAGCGGCGTATCGTCAACAATTTCTTTCTCCGGGATCAGCCAGACCATGGCCGCATATCCGGCAAACAGGAGAACGAATACGCCCAACGTGATAAGGAGGGGGAGCGCCTTTTTCTTTTTGCGGGCTTTTTTCCGTTTCGGCGGTTTTTTCTCCAACGGCGTAGGGATCATGACGTCATCAAGATCCTCATCCTGCACAGCAGACTCCGGCGCAGCTTGTACAGGATCGGGGGACTGCATTTCCTCTTCCGGTACGGCAGGTTGCGCTGCCTCCATATCCCCGGAGGCAGGCGCCGGTTTTGCCGTGCGGTAACGGCCCTCGATCGGTCCGCGCGGGGCGTTGCCCTCCGGCGCGCTCTGCGCGCCGGAAAGCTCCGTCTTATCCTTACGATCTTTATCCATTACTTGTGTCTCCTTCTAAGCCATACGTAAATGCCAAGAGCAAGCACGACAAACGGGATTACCATGAGTACGATCAGGATCGTACGCGCCTGCGAAGACAGCATGGTCATGGTGGAGCTGGTATACTTCACTGTGTCGATAATCAGCGGATCGACACCGTCGTACAGATAATCGATTACCTCAAGCAGATAGTCTTTGTTGGCCAGCTGCTCCATGTCGAGATACGTATCGGCGATCATATAGTTGGAGCCGAGCACGAGCATTCTGCCGCCGGTGGAGACACCGCTTACAGAAGACGAATAGGTGCACAAAATACCCAGATAGAAAGGCCCTTCTTCGTCGCCGTCGGCGTAGGCATAGCTTCTAACGTCATTGAAATCCTCAAAGCTTTTTGCATAGGAAGAGGCGGAAGAGGCCAATACAGGCGTTGCGCTGTGGTGATTGGAACTTTCCCACAGAAGCTCGAGGGAAACCGAGTTGGGCATAAGTACATAAGTCGTGTCGCTGACTTCCAGGTTTTCACATACTGTAGTATCCAGGATATCGGCGACAACGCCCAATGGATTGCCGATTGCGCGTTCGGAATCAAGCACCATCAGGTTTTGTACGCCGACGCCCCATTCTTCAAGCCAGTCGTTGAGCAATGGGGTTTCGGTGGAGCCAAGTCCGGCCATAAAAATTACGTTGCCGTTTTCTTCTTTCAGATAGGTATCCAGGCGGTTAATCTGTTCATTGGTCCAGTCTGCGCCCGGTTTTCCGACTACAACAATTGCTGCGTCGCGCGGGATATCGTTGAAAACGATGTTGACTTCCTGATAGTTATAGTTGGAATTGGTAAACAGCGAGGCAAAATAATCAGAATATTGCTCGTCATGTCCGGTAACAAAGACCACAGTCGGCAGGTCTTCGGCCAGGACGTATTGCAGGGCACTTGCCAGCGTCTGGTCGGCTTCAACGCCAGAGACATACTCCTGGTAGGAATAGGTGGACTCGTCGGTAACGACGGTAGAAATCTTATACAGGTCGGCAAGCTTTAAAATTTTGTAACGCAGCGGGCTTTCTACAATAAAGCTTCCGGCGCTGATTTCCTCGGGCGTATCGGTATAGCCGTTGATAAAGGTCGGATTTTTATAGATATCTACAAAACTGATATTAATTTTGCCGCCGGAAAGGGCGCGGTATTTCTGCAGGAACTCGTAAGCGATGTTGTAGTATTTGGAATTAATAACATCGTTTTCCGACAACAGGATATGCACCGTTACCTCCTGCTGCATATTCTCCAGCAGATTGCGGGTGGTGTCGGAGATCTCATAATAAGATGTCGGCGTCATATCCAGCTTGAGATAGAAGCGGTTGGTCAGGAAACTGATACCGGCGTTGGCCATAACGATTACGGCAATGAAAGCTACGACCAGTCCGACGGATATTGTACCGTACTGCCATTTGCGCGCGCTGAAGCCTGGTTTTGCACTGCGCTTTTTCTGCGAGGATTTCAAAAGGCCGCTGTGGAAACGCATGGCGTCGGCCGCGTCACGGCGGTTTTTCCCGGGGTTGGCAGATTCATTCTTTTCAGGCTCGGGAGCCGGGGTTTGATTTATGTTTTCCATATTCTTTTCGTCCTTCATAATTCCCTAACCCTCCTTATGCCCAGCGGCGCTTTTCGATCACACGGGTAGTGAGGAAAAGGAAGACGACCATCAGGCTTATATAGTACACAATGTCGGCCAGCGAAAAGATGCCGTTGGTGAAATTCTGGTAACGGCTGAAAACCGAAAGCCAGTTGAGTACGGTGGAAAGCAGGGGGTTGTCAATCGCCGAAGCGATGCTTGAGAAGAAAAACGTTGCAAAGATACAGACAAAGCTAATAATTGCCGCGACAACCTGGTTTTCCGTCAGGGAGGAGATGAACAGTCCGGCGGAAACCAGCGCGCCGACGATAAGGAACATGGCGACATAGTTGCCTAAAATCTCGGAAAAGGTTGGGGAACCGAACATGGAGACGATCAGCGGCCAGGTCAGCGTGCCGAGGAAAGCGATGAAAAAGACCATATAGGCGGCAAAGAACTTTCCAAGCACAATGTCCGAGGTGCGGATCGGCGCAGTCAGCAGCATCTGGTCGGTTTTCTGCTTTTTTTCTTCGCTGAGCAGGCGCATGGTTACCAGCGGGATTGTAAAGCACAGCACAAGCGTCATATCCGAAAAGACATAGGAAAGGGAGCTTGTCAGACTGCGGATATTTTCATCGTAGAAGAAATAATTTCCCATCAGCAAAAATGCGGCGATAATAACATATCCGATCGGCGAGGAAAAAAAGCCGAGCAGGTCGCGTTTCATAATGGCTTTCATTTCTGTATCCTCCTTTTTCTGCCGGAGGAGGTTTCGACTTCTTCGGCGGTGAGTCTGACAAAGATATCTTCAAGGCTCATGTCGAGCGGCTTAAGTGAAAGGATGGGATACCCGGCTTCGGCAAGACGGAAGAACATGGGCTTGCGGATGTCAGCATTCGGCGCGCTTTCGACCGCAAAATTGCCGGTGCCGTCGCCGTTGTCCGTGCGCAGCATAACAGATTTAACGCCGTCGATGGAACGAAGGACGGAACCAACATTTCCAACCGGGCCGGCGACCTGGACGTCAAGCTTATGATTACCGGCGATATTGGCGCTTAAGGCCTCCGGAGAGTCGTCGGCGACGATCACGCCGTTGTTAATCACCAACACGCGTTCACACACCGCCTGCACCTCGGAAAGGATATGGCTGGAAAGGATAATGGTGCGGCGGCGTCCGAGCGCTTTGATTACGTTGCGGATCTCAATAATCTGGATCGGGTCGAGGCCGACGGTTGGTTCGTCGAGAATGAGCGTTTCCGGGTCCCCGACCAGCGCCATGGCAAGGCCGACACGCTGCTTGTACCCTTTGGAAAGGTTACGGATCATGCGGGTGCGTACATGGGAAATCGATACGGTTTCACAGATTTCATCAATGTGCTTGCGCTTAAGCGAGGCGCGCACGCCTTTAAGCTCAGCGGCAAAGTTTAAGTACTCCTCAACGGTCATGTCCATATAAAGCGGGGGCTGTTCAGGCATGTAGCCGATGCGGCGTTTGGCTTCAATAGGCTCCTCAAGGATGTCCATACCGTCAATTATGGCGGTTCCTTGTGTGGCCGACAGATAGCCGGTCAGCATGTTCATTGTTGTGCTCTTTCCGGCGCCGTTGGGGCCGAGAAATCCAACGATTTCACCGCTGTCAATGGTGAAGCTGAGGTTATCCACGGCTTTTTTTGAGCCGTAGAACTTGGTAAGTCCTTTGACTTCAATCATGGATGGTTGACCTCCAGTCATATTCCGCCGCCGGGGATGCCGGACGGCGTGGAATGCTGTTGCGACAGGTTATGAATGAAATCCATCCGAAGCTTCCTGTAAAGACGCCTGCGGAAGAGATGTCATTATCTGGGGAAAGCTGCCGCCAGGGTATGGGCAGCTTTCCAAAAACATAGCTTATTCTAGCAGATAAAGCGAAATTTTGTGTTACAGATATGTTAAACTTAACAAAGGAAATTCAAAATACCCTTAAAAATCTGTATTACTCGTCCAGTCTGTAAAAGCGGCGAGCGTTTTGATAGGCTGCTTCAGCCATTGCCTCCGGTTCCATCCCCCGTGCTGCGGCAATGGCCGCAGCGGTATGCGCGAGCATCGAAGAATCGCTGCGCGTGCCGCGCAGGGGTTCGGGGGCCATATAGGGGCAGTCTGTCTCGATGAGTATCTGCGAAAGCGGGACGCTTTGCGCAACGAGCCGGGTTTTCCTGGCGTTTTTGAAGCTGACCACACCGGTAAATCCGATATACCAGCCCCGGCCAGTCAGCTGCCTTGCCATTTCCTGCGCGCCGGTGTAACAGTGCAGCACGCCGGGCACGTCTGGGAATTCGGAAAGGATTTCCATTGTGTCAGCGTGTGCATCCCGGTCATGGATACACACAGGCAGCCCAAGCTTCCGTGCCAACGCCATCTGCACCCGCAGTGCATGGCGCTGTATATCCCGTTCAGGCGTCGGCCAGTGATAATCCAGCCCGATTTCCCCAATGGCGACAACGCGGGGATGCGCCGCAAGCGCTTCGAGCTGTGCAAGGGTGTTTTCGGAAACCTGCGCGGCATTTTCCGGATGGATACCGACCGCAGCATAGATGTAAGAATACCGTTGTGCTAAAGCAATTGCGTGCCGGGAAGAAACAAGATCGCAGCCCATATTGACGGCGCCTGCGACGCCGCGTCCGGGAAGGGCGGCAAGCAGCGCGTCCCGGTCTGCGTCGAAAGCGGGGTCGTCGTAATGTGCGTGAGAATCGAACAGCCTCATCGCACTTTGGCTCCGGAGGGGATACCGTCAGCGAAAATTACCCGGACGTCGTCTTCGGCGGC
Source organism: uncultured Eubacteriales bacterium (assembly GCA_934546935.1). Taxonomy (GTDB): domain Bacteria; phylum Bacillota; class Clostridia; order Oscillospirales; family QAMX01; genus CALWJF01. The sequence continues at coordinate 72,913 of CAKTEH010000006.1, read as the reverse complement.
ATCGGCTGCAAGGATCATTCCCTGGCTTTCGACACCGCAGAGTTTGGCTGGCTTTAAGTTTGCGACGACGATGACGTCATGACCGATGAGCTCTTCCGGCTTGTACCAGGCGGCAATGCCGGAAACAACCGTACGTTCCGTACCCGCGAGCGAAAGGGTCAGCTTCAGGAGTTTTTTGGCGCGCTTGACTGGTTCGCAGGCGATGACGCGCGCGACACGCAGGTCAACTTTTGCGAAATCCTGGATATCGAGCAAGGATGCGACACCTTCGGCCTTCTGTGCCTTCTTTTCAGCTTTTTCTTCTTTTTTTGTCAGCTTTTCCAACTCGGAAAGCTCTTTTTCCAAATCAATGCGCGGGAAAAGGTTTTCGCCACGGTGGACGGTGACGCAGGCCGGAAGTACGCCGTATTCCGCGGCACTGTCCCAGGTATGCGCGCTTTCTCCGGCACCGATCTGGTCGAAAATCTTTTCGCAGCTGTCTGGGATCATCGGCTGCAGCAGCGTTACGCTGATGCGAATACTCTCGAGAAGGTTATACATGACTGTAGCCAGGCGGGAACGTTTGGCTTCATCTTTGGCGAGCAGCCATGGGGCGGTTTCGTCGATATATTTATTGGCGCGGGAAATGACGCGGAAGACCTCGGCAATGGCGTTTTGCGGGGCAAAGGCTTCCATTTGCTGTTCAAACACGTCGCGCAGGCCTTTTGCCATGCCGGTCAGCTCGCCGTCGGCAGCATCCGGTTCCCGTTCAGCCGGGAGCGTCCCGCCAAAGTATTTTTCAACCATGGAAACTGTACGGGAAACCAGGTTGCCCAGATCGTTTGCAAGGTCGGCGTTGATGCGGTAAAACAGCGCTTCGTTTGTAAAGTTCCCGTCGGATCCAAAGGGGACGTCGCGCAGCAGGAAGAAGCGCAGTGCATCGACGCCATAACGCTCGGCCAGCAGGTAGGGGTCAACGACGTTACCGCGGGATTTGGACATTTTCTCGCCGTTGAAGTTAAGCCAGCCATGCCCAAAAACCTTTTTGGGGAGCGGCAGCTCCATGCTCATCAGCATGGCCGGCCAGATGATGGAATGGAAGCGTACGATTTCCTTGCCGACGAAATGGATATCCGCCGGCCAGAACTTATCATAATCGGCATACCGGTCGTTCATAAAGCCCAGCGCTGTCGTATAGTTAAACAGTGCGTCCACCCAGACATAGACAACATGGCCCGGGTCGAAATCAACCGGCACGCCCCAGGTAAAGCTCGTGCGCGATACGCACAGGTCCTCAAGGCCTGGATCAATAAAGTTGTGGATCATTTCATTGACGCGGGAGGCGGGCTTGAGAAAATCGGTGGTGGTCAGCAGCTGGCGTACGCGCGGCGCGTATTTGGAAAGACGGAAAAAATAGGCCTCTTCGCTTGCCGGATGGACTTCACGGCCGCAGTCGGGGCATTTACCGTTAACAAGCTGGCTTTCCGTCCAGAAGGATTCGCAGGGCGTGCAGTACATTCCTTTATATTCGCCCTTATAGATATCGCCTTTTTCATACATTTTCCGGAAAATTTTTTGAATTGCGGCGACATGATAATCGTCTGTGGTCCGGATAAAGCGGGTGTTGGAAATGTTCATCAGCCGCCAGAGGTCAAGAATGCCTTTTTCCCCCTCGACAATATTGTCGACAAACTGCTGTGGCGTAACGCCGGCGGCTTTTGCTTTTTCCTCAATTTTCTGGCCGTGCTCATCGGTGCCGGTTAAAAACATAACATCGTATCCCTGCAGGCGCTTATAGCGTGCATAGGCATCGGAAACGACGGTACAGTAGGCATGCCCGATATGAAGCTTGTCGGAGGGATAATAAATAGGGGTTGTGATATAAAATTTGCCTTTGCTCATATCCTGAAAAACTCCTTATCCTTTATATGGTAATACTTGAGTATGCGGCCGCAGTCGCCCGCCGGAAAAGGCGGGAACTGGCCGCCGCCGCATTCGTATTGCCGCACCGCGGGCGGCACAGCGCAGACGCGCCGGGGAGGGCGTACACATGGGCAGACGCTCCTTTTGTAGGTTTTATGGAAAAATCCGCAAAAGCGGAAACGCGATACAAAATGACATTTTATTGTACCCTAAATCCAGCCTTTTTTCAAGCCTGCAGCGGAATTTTTCGCTTTTCATTCAGGCCTTCTGTGCTTGAAATCGCCGCGTGTTCATGATAAAATAAAAACGGAGTGTGAAATTATGAGATTTGAGTCATCCAGAAGCGGGCGCATGGGTGTGCTGATGTACGGCCTATGCGCGGCGATTGTTGTAGTGGCGGTGTTATACTGCGTTTTTTTTGAATCCATTTTGAAATACCTCGTTGCGCTCATGTGCCTGATTGTGGTTGCGCTGGTGATCTGGGTGCGCTGTGCGACCTGGTATGAGCTGCGCGCCAGTGTGTTGTACCTGCGCTCCGGCCCTTTCCATGATGAGATCCCCTATGCGGAAATCAAAACGGTGGATAAGACGTGCGGGATGGATTTTATTATGGCTCTGGATTTTAACCGTCTGCAGCTTAATGCGGGCCTGAACCCGGAAAAAGGGAAAGTTGTGCTTTCTCCAGAACGGGAGGATGAATTTCTTGCCGAGCTGAGCCGGCGCTGCCCGGGGCTGGAGATCCGGGGCTAGGCGAGGATGTGGATTGTGTAAAAAATCTTTTTTCGGAGAAAAATAGTGGTTGACAAATCGAAAAATATCTGGTATATTGAATAAGCTGATTTCATACAGCCCGCCTGCTGGTGTGGCTCAATGGCAGAGCAGCTGATTTGTAATCAGCAGGTTGCCGGTTCGAGTCCGGCCACCAGCTCCAGTTTCATATGGAAGAGTTCCCGAGTGGCCAAAGGGGGCAGACTGTAAATCTGTTGCTACCAGCTTCGGTGGTTCGAATCCACCCTCTTCCACCAGTTCAGAGTGGAATTTGCTCTGTCTGAAAAACTCCCGCCTCAGGCGGGAGTTTTTTTGTTTTCTGAGAAAGAACCGGTTTTTATGGAGCCTGACTTGAAGGCGGGAAAGCGTCCGCGGCGTCGGGAAAACAGGCGCTAGCCGGCGTTACAATTGGCTTGACGGAAAAACGCTGCTTGTGCTACAATAAAATTAAATTTACAGGAAAGCTGCGGGGTATGTAGGATGAAACCGTGTGTGTTTGATTTGATCTGTACTGTAGTGCGCCGGGTCCCTTTTGGCCGTGTGGCAACCTATGGACAGATTGCCCGCCTTGCCGGGAACCCGCGCTGGCCGCGGGTGGTGGGCTATGCATTGCATGCCTGCCAGGATCTGTCGGTGCCTTGCCACCGGATTGTTAATCGCGAGGGCAGGCTTTGTGAGCACTTCGGTTCGATGGGCAGTCAGACCCAGCGCATATATCTCGCGGCAGAGGGTGTGGAATTTTTGCCGGATGGGCGTGTTGATCTTGCCCGTTTTTTATGGGATGGGGTAGATGTGCCGGAAGGAAGCCAGGGAATATAAAGGGGAAAAGATGCAGATTATATTGATTCGCCATGGGAAACCGGATTATACGCCCGTGGACACACGCGGTTTTATTGGCCATGGCCGCTCCCTTGCCCCGCTGACGCCGGAGGGGATTGCGTAGGCGGAAGAGGCCGCGCAAAATGCGCTGCTGGAAGGCGCGCAGCTGATTGTATCATCTCCGCTGACCCGCGCACTGCAAACTGCGGCAGTGATCTCCCGGGTTACCGGCGTCTGCCTTACGGTAGAGGTTGACCTGAGGGAATGGGAACCGGATAAGACCTGGCAGTTTAAGACCAGTGAGGAAAGTTTTGCGCTGCACCGTGATTTCTGGGCATGTAAGGGGGAATATCCAGATGGCAAGCCGAGGCGCTGGGAGACAGTATCGGAAGTTGTTGCCCGTGTCGATCCGGTTGTGCATACATATTGGGCCAAAGGATATGAAAAAATTGCCCTTGTAACCCATGGCGGCGTGATCCGCCGCTTTACCGGCGACAGCGTGGTTGCGTATTGCCTGCCGTATGCGGTTGAATATAATGGAAGCTATCCTTATTTCGGCTGGGTGGATTGAAAACGGATCCAGGCGAAATAAGGATAAGGAGGCTATATATGGCAGATCTGAATCAAATGACGCTTTACCATTACTGCCATAAAAGTTGCAGGCCGTTTCATAATATAATGCGCCTGCCGAAGGCGGAGGCGTTTCGCCTTGCCCGGGAGCTTGCGGAAAAAAATCCGCAGACTACAGCATTCTATCGATTTGCAGACTTTGAAAATTATTATTCCCGGCGCATGTGGACAGACGTGCTGCTGCACGAGCGTTTCACCCGCCTTGGAGGCCGGCCGGAGCAGAAGCACCCGCTTTTCTTTACTCTGGGGGGCAGTGATTTTTTAGACCGCTGGTTTGATTGCGGGACGGTTTATGGGCTGCCGCTTGCCGCTATCCCGGATGATGCCGTGAGCTTTACAATAGGGGACAGTTGTGCCGCTGCAGAGCGCGGAAAAGAAGCAATATTTTTAACAAAAGCACAGCTTGCAGATGTGTTATATACTGATCCAGCAACAGCAGAGACGTTTTTGAGGGAAACCGGTCAAAGCTGTACCTATATTGAGGCGCAGCTTTGGCAGGACGCAGGGTTGGCGTATGCGTATCGGGTCCGTTGATCAGGTTTTCCTGCTGTCCATGCTTTTTCCAAATACGAAGAAACGTTGATACAGGAATTCGGTGGAAAAGTTGAGCAGCATGTTTAGTGCTGTCACAAGGTATTCGTTCCAGCCCAGCATGCCGGCGAGGTAATTACCCAGCAGCGTGGACAATGGCGTAAAGACTGTATAATAGGCCAATACCTTCAGCATGGCGATCGGGACATTGGCTGCGGAACGGAAGGTAAAGCGGCGGTTAAGCGTGAAATTCCAAATAACGGACAAGATGAGCGCAAAAAGGTAGCAGGGCCAGTAGCTCCAGTCCGTCAGTTCGCGGATAAGTGCGAAGCTTCCCATTTCAATCAGGCCGGCGCTTGCGGAAAAGAACGTGAATTTGAGAAAACGGAAAGCCTCTCTTTTTTTCGTCTGCATAATAAGTCCTTTTTTCTGCTTTTTTCTGATTGGGATTGCGGCTGCCTTGATCTTTTTGGGCTGCATGGGGATGCGTATACAATGTGTGCAGCCGGGAACACTGCCTTTGTGCGCCGGATGGCGCACAGGGAGGGGAGAATATGAAGAGCCTGCTGATCCGGGATACAACCCGGCAGGAACGTGAGGAGATTGTGCGCCGGGCGCTTGACTGCGGCGGCGGTTGTGAGAACTGCTCGTCGTGCTGGCTGGGCGGAGGCGATCCGTTGGCCATGTACCAGCCCTATATCGATGGGGAAAAGGAGCTTGCGGAAATCAACGCCGAATACCGTGCCAATTTCCTGCATTGAGAAATACCCGCCGCCCAGGGTGATTCTGGGCGGCGGGCGCTTTTTTTACATTTGGTTTATGTCGTCCATCGAAATGAGCTTGAATGTATTTTCCGAAAGGATCTGTTCAGCCCGTCTGTTATCTGCTACGCGCAGGATCATACAGGCATAGGGCTGCGGCGAAATGAAGGCGTACATATACTCGACGTTGATACCGCCGTCATAAAGGACTTTGACAGCCCGTGCGAGCGCACCGGGCGTATTGTCAAGCGCAACAGCCAACACCTGGGTTACAGAGGAAACGAGACCGTTTTCAGAAAGGACTTCGCGTGCGCGGTCAATGTCGGAGACAATAAGACGCAGGATCCCATAATCCTGGGTGTCGGCCAGGCTCATGGCACGGATATCTACGCCCGCATCTGCCAGCAGGGAGGTCATCTGTACCAGTCCGCCGGGTTTGTTTTCCGCAAAGATTGAAAGTTGCGAAACTGCCATGGGAAACCCTCCTTTTTAATCGTGAAGCTTACGTTTGTCGATTACACGAACGGCTTTTCCTTCGCTTCTGGTGATAGACTTCGGGGCGACCAAGTGGACGCGGGGATTGATGCCCAGCATGGTTTTGATTGCATCGGCCAACGCATGTTCCTGCTGCGCCAGCTCACGCACGGTGTCGGAGAAATATTCCGGCTGGATCTCCACGCTGATATCCAACGTATCGGTGTTGTTGACACGGTCAACCTCAATTAAATAATTGGCGCCATAGCCCTCCTGGATCAAAACAGTTTCAATCTGGGAGGGGAAGACGTTTACGCCGCGGATGATGAGCATGTCATCCGAACGGCCCATCGGCTTTGCCATGCGGATAAAGGTGCGGCCGCAGGAACATTTTTTTCGGGAAAGCACACAGATATCACGTGTACGGTAGCGCAGCAGCGGAAAAGCTTCTTTATCCAACGCTGTGAATACCAACTCGCCTTTTTCCCCTTCCGGGAGCACCTCGCCGGTTTCCGGGTCGATAATTTCCGCCAGGAAATGATCCTCGTTGATATGCATGCCGTGCTGTTCCTCGCATTCAAAGGACACGCCGGGCCCGCATACTTCCGTCAGGCCATAGATATCATAGGCTTTGATGCCGAGAGATTTTTCGATGCTCCTGCGCATTTCCTCCGTCCACGGCTCCGCGCCGAAGATGCCGGCTTTGAGATGGTTGTTTTCCGGCTTGTAGCCGTGTTCGGCAAGGGATTCGCCGATGTATGCGGCATAGGAAGGCGTGCAGCACAGGATAGTAGCATTTAAATCCATCATGAACTGGATCTGACGTTCCGTATTGCCGGAAGACATCGGAAGCGTCAGACAGCCGACTTTATGGGAACCGCCGTTTAAGCCGGGTCCTCCGGTAAACAGGCCGTAGCCATAGCAGACCTGGCAGACGTCTTCGCGGGAACCGCCGGCGGCGACAATGGCGCGCGCGCAGCACTCTTCCCACATATCCAGATCTTTTTGCGTATAGAAAGCAACGACCCGTTTCCCGGTCGTGCCGGAAGTGGACTGGATGCGTACGCAGTCGGAAAGCGGCATGGCAAGCAGCCCATAGGGATAAGCTTCGCGCAGATCCGCCTTAGTCAGGAAGGGGAGCTTGTGCAGGTCCTCAATCCCATGGATATCTTCCGGCATGACGCCTTTTTCATCCATCAAATTGCGGTAATAGGGTACGTTGTCGTAAACGTGCTTTACAATTTTTACCAGCTTTTCAGACTGAAGTTTTTGGATCTGCTCAACCGGCATGGTTTCTGCTTCCGGCTGATAATAACGTTTTTCGATGTTTTCCATTCTTGTTTTCTCCTCTTAGCTGTTGTAGCCCAGAGCGAAGGCTTCTTTGTTCATTGCAGTGAAACGTTCCTTTACGCTGCGCTCGATCGCGGCGGTCCATTTTTCATAGGGAATATCCAGATAGCGTGCAAGCCGTCCCATCAGCACAATATTGACCGTCTTGGCGGAACCGGCTTTTTCCGCCAGGGAGAGCGCGTCGATAGCGTCAATCTGTACGCCCTGGGCGGCATAGCGTTCAAGGATGTCCCCGGGATATTCTGCGGCGCCGGTAATAACCGGCATGGGATCGATCTGCTGGGTATTGACGATGATTTTTCCGTCCGGGCGGAGCCGGTCAACATAGCGTGCAGCTTCAAGTTTTTCAAAGGAAATGATATAGTCGGCCTCGCCCGTATCGACAAGGGGGGAGCAGACCTTATCCCCATAACGCACATAGGTGACGACGCTGCCGCCGCGCTGACTCATCCCGTGGACCTCACTGACTTTGACGTCATAGCCTTCAGCCACGAGAAGGGAACCGAGAAGCTTGGAAGCCAGAAGCGAACCCTGTCCGCCGACACCGACGATCATCAGATTCATGGTTTTCATGCTTTGACCTCCTTTTTTTCAATCGCATCAAACGCACACAGCTGGCTGCATACGCCGCAGCCGACACACAATGTTGCGTCGATAACCGCCTTTTTACTGCGCACGGAGATCGCGGGGCAGCCGATGCGCATACAAGCGCGGCAGCCCCGGCATTTATCTGCATCGATGGAAATCGGGCCGGGATGGCGGACGTATTTCAAAAGCGCACAAGGCCGGCGGCTGATGATGACGCTCGGCTCGTCTGCCGCCAGCTCTTCACGGATGGCGGTATCGCAGGCGGCGAGGTCATACGGGTCGACAACGCGCACACGGTTGATGCCCACGGCATGGCACAACGCTTCGAGACTGACCTTTGCAGCCGGGTCGCCTTTGATCGTATAACCGGTCGTAGGATTTTGCTGATGCCCGGTCATGCCGGTGATGGAGTTGTCCAGGATGATGACGGTGGAATTGGAAGCATTGTAAGCAATGTTGACAAGCCCGGTAATGCCGGAATGCATGAAGGTGGAGTCGCCAATGACGCAGACAGTTCGGGATGCGTCGGCGCCTTCCGACGCTTTATTGAAGCCGTGCAAGCCGCTGACAGACGCGCCCATGCAGAGCGTTGAATCCAGGGCATTCAGCGGTGCGGCCGCGCCGAGGGTATAGCAGCCAATATCGCCCAGGACGGTAACTTTATTTTTAACGAGCTCATAGAAAAGCCCGCGGTGGGGACATCCGGCACACATAACAGGCGGGCGCACGGGGACCGGCAGGTTTGCGGCGCAGGACGCCGGCTGTTCTAGTCCGAAGGCGTTGCGGATTGTGGACTGGCTGAATTCCCCAATCGGGGAGAACAGGCTTTTCCCTTCCACTGTGACGCCGATGGAGGCGCAATGCTGCTCGATAATGCCATCGAGCTCCTCGACCACGACAAGCCGGTCGACCTGCGCCGCAAAGTCGCGGATTTTCTGCACCGGGAGCGGGTTGACCAGCCCCAGCTTGAGAACGCTGACGCTGTCGCCGAAAACTTCCTTTATGTATTGATAGCAGGTACCGGAACACAGGATGCCAAGTTTTGTGCCGCCCATTTCCACACGGTTGAATGGGCAGAATTCTGCATATTCTGTCAGTTTACGGGTGCGCTCCTCAACAAGCGGATGTTTCTTTGTCGCGTTTGCCGGAGTCATAATATATTTTGCAGGATCGCGTGTATAAGCCGGAAGCGTCCGGACCTCCCGTTCTTCCAGCTCGACAATGCTTTGGGAGTGCGCGATGCGCGTACACATGCGCAGAAGCACCGGCGTATCATAGGTTTCTGAAAGCGCGAATGCCGCTTTTGCGAAGTCGCGCGCTTCCGCCGAATCGGAAGGCTCGAGCATGGGGAGCTTGGCGGCAATAGCATAATGGCGGCTGTCCTGTTCGTTTTGCGAGGAGTGCATGGCCGGGTCGTCGGCAACGCAGACGACCAGACCGCCATTTACGCCGGTATAGGACAGGGTGAACAATGGATCGGCAGCAACATTCAGGCCGACATGCTTCATGGCGCAGGCTGCACGGGCCCCACGCAGAGAAGCGCCGAAGGCAACCTCACAGGCGACTTTTTCATTTGGCGCCCATTCACAGTAAATTTCGTCATAATTGGCGGCAAATTCCGTAATTTCCGTCGATGGCGTTCCCGGATAGCTGGAAACCACGGTTACCCCCGCTTCGTAGAAACCACGGGCGACGGCTTCGTTGCCGAGCATCAGTTTTTTCATGTGGATTTCCTTTCTTAAAGATATGCGTATAAGATTATTATAATGCAGGTTATACGCAGATACAAGCTATTTTCCCAGAGAATCCGTAATTTCGACGGTTTTCTTTTCTCCATAGCAGGCAAACATTTCCTGTGTGCCTACAGGCCGGGAACCACGGGTCAGCAGGCTTACAAGCGGTACGAGAATCAAGCCGCCGGCCATAGCGAATACGCCGGAGTACAGGGAGTTTTTAAAGATAAAACCGAGGATGGGGATGTTGGACACATTGATAAGACCAAGGGAGATAAGAAGCTGGACGATTTCCAGCCCGACGCCGTAGGTAAAGCATGCGGCAACGGAAGCGCGGGTTACGCCCTTCCAATACAGCCCATAGAGGAAGGGCGCCAGGAAAGCGCCTGCCAGCGCGCCCCAGGAAACGCCCATCATCTGGGCAATAAGGAAGCTTTTGGAACGGTACTGGAAAATGGCTATAATTGCGGAAACGGCGATGAAGAAAACGATAAACAGGCGGATACACAGCATTTTGCCTTTTTCCGTTAACCCCTTTTTCCGCAGCGGGGCAATAAAATCAAGTGTGATGGTCGAACCGGAAGTCAGCACGAGGGAGGAGAGGGTGGACATGGAAGCGGAAAGCACCAGTACAATCACAACGCCGATGAGAATGGCCGGGAGATTGGACAGCATTGTCGGGATTACAGCATCGAAGCCCTCGTTGGCCACATCGACGTTATACAGCCGCCCAAACCCGCCGAGGAAATAGCAGCCTCCGGCGACAATGATGGCGAAAAGTGTGGAAATTACGGTGCCTTTTTTAATGGAATCCTCGTTTTTGATTGCATAAAACTTCCCTACCATCTGCGGCAGTCCCCAGGTGCCCAGCGAAGTCAGCATAACGACAAAAAACAGGAACTCGGGGTTCGCGCCGAAAAACGCCGTATACTGCCATCCGCCGTTTTCACTTGTGGCCAGCGCTTCGATTGCAGCGTTGAAGCCGCCGTTGGCGCTGAGTACTGCGCCGATGACGGCGACGATACCGCCAAGCATAACAAGCCCCTGGATGAAATCATTGATGGCAGTGGCCATATAACCGCCAAAAAGGACATAAATACCGGTGAGCACGGCCATGATGATGACACAAAGAGAATAATCAACGCCGTTATACGCCATTGAGAACAGGCGGGAAAGGCCGTTGTACAGCGAAGCGGTATAAGGGATCATAAAGACGAAGGTGATCACACTTGCCGCTACCTTAAGCGTTTTGGAGTCATAGCGTGTGCCGAAAAATTCCGGCATGGTTTTCGAGCCCAGATGCTGTGTCATAACACGCGTGCGGCGGCCGAGTACGACCCATGCAAGGAGTGAGCCGATAAATGCATTGCCAAGCCCGATCCATGTTGAGGCAAGGCCGAAGTTCCAGCCGAACTGCCCCGCATAACCGACAAAGATAACCGCGGAAAAATAGGAAGTGCCGAAGGCAAAAGCGCTCAGCCAGGGCCCGACGCCGCGCCCGCCGAGGACAAACCCGTCCACGCTTGTGCTGTGGCGCCGGCAGTAGAGGCCAATGCCGATCATAACAGCAAAAAAGACGACGAGGAAAGCGGTAATCAGTATGGTATTCATAGATAATTCTCCTTACGACAGATTCTGCGACTCGACCAAAAGGTCGCCGCCGTATAGCTTGCGAAGCTTCGGCTTCTCAATTTTGCCGGTGGGATTGCGGGGGACGTCTGCGAAGATGATTTTGCGCGGACGCTTATAACGCGGCATGCCTTTACAGAAATCATTGATCTGCGCTTCGGTACAGGTTTCTCCGGGCTTAAGCTGGATAACCGCCGCGGCGATTTCCCCAAGGCGCGCGTCCGGAAGGCCGATCACAGCGACATCCTGCACAGCTGGATATGAGGAGATAAAATCCTCGATCTGTACGGGATAAAGGTTTTCGCCGCCGGTGATGATAACGTCCTTTTTACGGTCAACAAGATGGATGAAGCCGTCTTCGTCCTGCATCGCCATGTCGCCGGTATAGAGCCATCCGTCCTTCAAGGTACTGGCGGTGGCTTCGGGGTCGTTGTAGTAGCATACCATTACGCCGTCGCCTTTGAGGCACAGCTCGCCAACTTCGCCTTGCCTGACCGGAGTGCCGGATTCATCGACAATTTTTGTCTGCCATCCATAACCGGGGATACCGATTGCGCCGACATGAGCGACGTTTTCCACGCCGAGATGCACTGCGCCGGGACCGGTAGATTCAGAAAGGCCATAGTTTGTATCGTATTGATGGTTAGGGAAGTATTCCAGCCACCGGCGGATCAGACTTCGCGGCACAGGCTGTGCGCCGATGTGCATCAGCCGCCACTGGTCCAGCGCATAGTCCGAAAGCTTTAAGTCCCCGCGGTCCAATGCGGCGAGGATATCCTGCGCCCAGGGGACGAGCAGCCAGACAATGGTACATTTTTCCTGGCTGACAGCGTCGAAAATGAATTCCGGCCTTGTACCCTTTAAAAGTACGGCTTTGCTTCCTGAAAGCAGGGAACCGAACCAGTGCATTTTTGCACCGGTATGGTACAGCGGCGGGATGCAGAGGAAAACGTCGTCTTTCGTCTGCCCATGATGCTTCTGTTCTACAATTGCCGCGTGCATCAGCGCACGGTGCTTGTGCAGAATTGCTTTTGGGAACCCGGTTGTACCGGAGGAAAAATAGATGGCTGCATAATCGTCCGCTGTCAGCGGGATTTCCGGAGAGCGGGAAACGCAGTCGGCGGTCAGGGAATGGTAGTCTTCGGCAAAGCGCGGGCATCCCGGGCCGGCGAAGATCAGCAGGCGGTTGGGCATGATTTTATCGGCAATGGATTCGACGCGGCCGATAAATTCTGGGCCGAAGACCAGCGCATCAACCTCCGCCAGGTTCAGGCAATATTCAATTTCCTCTGATGAATAGCGGAAATTCAGCGGTACGGCCAGCGCGCCGGTTTTCAGGATGCCGAAATAAATTGGCAGCCACTCCAGGCAGTTCATCATTAAAATCGCAACTTTGTCCCCTTTTTTGATGCCGCGCATCAAAAGCGCATTTGCAAACCGGTTGGCTTTCTCGTTGAAAATCGCCCAGGTTATTTCCCTTCGGTAATACGGGCAGGGCGCGCTTTCAACCAGTTCAAACTCGCGCCAGGTATGCCGCCGGGTCTCCGGCTGCTCGGGGTTGATCTCCACCAGCGCAATGTCCTCGCCGAATTTCCGTGCATTTTGTTCCAGAACTTCTGTGATAATCATATAAACTCCTTTTGCCGCGCCAGGCACGCAAAGTAAAAATTGACAGGAATGGGAATGAATTTTATCGCTTTAAACCATTAAAGAAAATATACCTCTTTTTTTTTGTATTGTCAAGGCAAAATTGCAGATTTTGCGAAAAAAAGCGTTTTTTCTGTCTTTGCCGGCTGCGCTGAAGAAAGGGCGCGTATTTTTCCCCGCATACGGCTGCACACGGCTTCTTATGCGGCTTTTTTCAGAATTTCTTTAGAATTCAAGCAGAGTATTTAGAACTTTAAACAAGTGAAACGCGAGAATTTATGTAGTTTTTTGAGATAAAATATGATTTTTTTGTTAATATTAGCACTCAACGCTTGACAGTGCTAATTTTGCGTGTATACTATTAAATGTACCAAGAAAGAAGGCCTCCAAAAGACCTCCTGGTGGGGCATCTATCTGATAAAGAAATGGAGGAATGAAGTATGTTGCCCAGCATTTTTGGCGAAAACCTGATGGATGAATTTTTTGACGACGCGTTTGAACGCAGCTTTTTCCCGGCGAAGAACCCTCTATATGGAAAGCATGCGAAGAACCTGATGAAAACGGATATCCGGGAAGAGGAGGACAGCTATAAGCTCGCGATCGACCTTCCGGGATTTAAGAAGGAGGACGTCCAGGTCGAACTGAAGGACGCCTATCTGACGGTTACGGCTTCCAAAGGATTGGATAAGGATGAGGAAGATAAAAATGGCCGGTATATCCGCCGGGAGCGTTATGCCGGCTCGCTGACGAGAAGTTTTTATGTCGGCGACCTGAAGCCGGAGGATATTAAGGGGAAATTCGAATCCGGTGTGTTGAAGCTGCAGATCCCGAAGAAAGACGCGCCCCAGGTGCAGGCGGCGAACCGGATCCTGATCGAGTAAAGCGCCGGCGTCTGAACGCTTGAAATGAAAAAACGTCCCGCGGAAATTTTCGCGGGACGTTTTTTTGCCGTATAACGATAGAAAGCGGAACGTGAGAGATACTTGTTTTTACAGTTACGCCTTGATAAATCTGTAAAATATTACAAACACATTGCTTTTTGCGGAAACTTCCTGTACAATATTCATACACTGGAAAATACAGGAGAAAGAGGTTTTGCCATGAAAAGAAGCAATTTAGACCGCGGATGGCTGTTTAAGTACACCAATTCGATCATGGGCGTCGCGAATAAATTCGATTCCGAAGAGCACGAGGTGGATCTTCCCCATGATTTTACGATCCATACAGACCCTTCTCCGGATGCGCCCGGCGTGCGCACAACCGGATATTACCGCAACGGCTGCGGCCATTACCGGAAAACCTTTGCCGTCCCGGCAGATGTACGCGGCAAGCGTGTGCTGGCGGAATTCGACGGCGCTTTTATGAATGCCTGTATAACCATTAACCGCAATCAGGTTGCGACGCATCATTATGGATATTCGCCCTTCCATGTGGATCTGACGAAGTATTTGAATTTCGGTGGGGAAAACGTTTTGGAAGTGCAGATCAATAATTCCGCTGAACCAAACACCCGATGGTATTCCGGTTCGGGGCTTTACCGCCATGTCGACCTGCTTAGTGCGCCGAAGCTGCATATTGCGCCTTGGGGGATTTATGCCTATACCGAGCGTGTTGGCGCCGATGGTACGGCAATTGTCCATGTCGAACTCAGCGTTGTCAACGATTCCGACGAGGACGCCGATGTGCATGCTTTTATCAGCCTTGACTGCGAAGCTTGTGATACTGCCGCCGCGTCCGGCAAAGTCAGCGTTCATATCCCGGCCGGCGAGACGACAATGGCCCGCTGCAGGCTTGTCGTCCCCAATGCCCGCATATGGGATATTGACCATCCCGACCTGTATTTTGTCCGCGCCCGTATTGTGCGTGATGGAGAAGACATCGACGACGACCGCACTCTGTTCGGGATCCGTATGATTTCTATTGACCGCGTCAACGGCTTTATGCTCAACGGCCGCACCGTCAAGCTCAAGGGCGGCTGCATCCATCATGAAAATGGGCTTCTGGGCGCTGCCAGCTTCTACGATGCGGAATACCGCCGTTTAAAGCTGCATAAGGACAATGGCTATAATGCCATCCGCTGTGCGCATAACCCGCCCTCGCGCGATATGCTGGAAGCCTGCGACCGGATTGGCCTGCTTGTGCTCGACGAGGCGTTTGACTGCTGGAATGTTTCCAAAAATACGTATGATTTCGGTATGTATTTCCGCACCGACTGGCAAAAGGAAATGGAAGCTTTTATTCTCCGCGACCGCAACCATCCGTCCATAATCCTGTGGAGCACTGGAAATGAGATTATGGAACGCAGCGGCCTGCACGATGGCTACCGCTATGCCCGCGACCTGGCCGAATGCGTGCGCAGGCTTGACCGCACCCGCTTTATAACCAACGGGATCAACGGCTTTATGAACGCGGTGACAAAAGAGGAAATCGACCGGCTGCGCATAGCCGCAGATGAGGCGCGCCTGGTCAATCCCAACACCCGCGGCCTTGAGTCACCGTATTTTGATGAACTTACGGAGAAATACCTGGGCGCGTTTGTCGCGCCGCTGGATGTAATCGGCTATAACTATGCGGAAAACCGGTATGAAACCGATGCAAAGATTTTCCCGAACCATGTATTCTGCGGTACGGAGAGTTTCCCGAATATGATCGACGTTTATTGGGACAAGGTCGAACGCCTGCCTTATCTTATCGGGGATTTTACCTGGACGAGCTGGGATTATATCGGGGAAGCGCATATCGGCGACGTAATTTATGACGACGACATGGATGAGCGTATTTCGTTCTGGTCGATTCCGTGCCTGTATCCGTGGCGGCTTGCAAATTGCGGCGATTTTGATATCTGCGGTAACCCTATGCCGCAGCTTGCCTACCGCAAGATTGTCTGGGGCAGCGGCGATACCTATGTTGTCAGCCGCCATCCGGAGCGCTATGGCGTTAAAGAGATTGTCAGCAAATGGGGCTGGCCGGAGGTTGAGCACGCCTGGTATTGGCCGGGCCAGGAGGGGAAACCTGTTGGTATCGACGTATATTCCCGTGCCGATGAGGTTGAGCTTTTTGTCAATGGTGCAAGCATGGGGCGCAAACCGGCAGGAAAGGCCAATCGTTATACGGCGAAGTTTGACGCCATATACGCGCCGGGTGTTGTCGAGGCGGTCAGCTATACCGCAGGCGCGGAGGTTTCCCGCGACCGGATCGAAAGCTGCGGGGCTGCGGCTGGAATCCGGATCCATCTGGAAAAGCCGGAACTTTCCGGAGATGGGCAGTCTTTGTGCTATGCCATGATTGAGGTTGCCGACGCACAGGGCCGCCGCGTGCCCAATGCCGCGCTTGCGGCGAGGGCTGAGGTAAGCGGCGCGGCGGTACTCCAGGGCTTTGGATCCGGGAACCCATGCACGCAGGAAAACTATACGGCGGGCACTTTTACGACTTATAAAGGCCGGGTGACAGCGATCGTCCGCGCAGGATATGAAGTCGGCGATGCAGTGCTGAAGGTCTGGGTTGACGGTCTTGGTGAAGCGGAAGCAAAGATTCGTATCCGGTAAGGCGGGGATGGGTTCTCCGCCCGGCGGACGTTATGCCTTGGCGGGAAGAGGCGCTTTGTGCGCAGTTTTTCTGCGGCAGGAAAGGCGGCGGGCAGGAACCCGGACTGCGGGGGAGATATGCAGTATGCAATAGAATTGTGTTTTGACAAAGAAACAGAGCGGCAATTGTCTTGCCTGGCATAATGTGTGGCGGATGAAAAGCTGAGTACAAGGTTTCTGGAATGGAAAACAAGGCCCCATCTTACCTTGGCCTGCTATAATGATGTGGACGAAGCTGCATGTCCGGAAAAGCTTGCGGGGTTTGCCCGTGCGCATGGTCCAATGCCTGCGTATATAGGTTCTGTCGGGATGTTTAAGGATACAAGGACGATTTTTGCAGCGCCTGTAATGAACGAGGGCATGTACTGTTTTCATAGACGCCTGCACGAATGTTTACAGGGGTTTGATACAGGGGGATGGGAATGGTATTGCCCGGGAAGATGGGTTGTGCATTGTACGTTGGCGCTTATCAAAGATGACGAAGACGCCGTTTTCTATAAAGCCAGCGAGCTGATTTTGCGGGAATTTGAGAAAATGAGCGGAAGCTTTGTTTCCATCGGGCTGGTGAAAATATCGTTCCCTGTGGAAGAAATCTTTACGGCGGTTTTAAACGGCTGCGAGACAGCGCCGGACAGCCGTTTTGCATGACGCCTGCGCCTGTGGCCAGGCGCAGGCGTCCCCTTAAAGTAAAAAGCCCTCCGTATTTTTATACGGAGGGTCAACTGTTTTTGGCAGCTTTTGCAGGAATAGATTTTTGCATATTATTCCTTCTGGTTTTGCCGCAGCATATGCATATCTTCGCGCAGATACAGCAGCAGGGAAGAAAGCATGACAAGGGCGCATAGCGCGCACAGGATGGCGGAAACAGCCTGTGTCATGGTGGAGAAAAAGAACATATGCGCAAGCATTACGAAATAAAGTGTAACCGTACACAGCTTGCCGTGCCAATGGGCGCCGGTGATAATGCTTGTACGGTGGATTACGGCAAGCCCGGCAATCCCCATGGAAATTTCCTTTACCACCATAAACGCAAACAGGAAACGCACCGGCACAAAACGCAGTGCAACGCAGATCAGTACAGCAGCCTGCGTCAATTTGTCTGCGATCGGGTCGAGGATTTTGCCCAGATCCGAAACCATATTGAAACGCCGCGCAATATAGCCGTCCACAATATCTGTAAGGCCGGAAAGGAGCATGACGGCAATAGCAAGCAGCGTATTTTCCTTTGCACAGAACAACCAGACAATCAGCGGGATCAGCAGCAGCCGGAACAGGGATAAAAGATTCGGAATGGTGAAAATTTTCTTTTTCATGGAACACATTACCTCTTTTCCTCTCCGGCAGGGCAGGATGTTTATGCGCCGGCATCATGGATTTGCAGAGCCTGGCAAAGCATCTGCCGGGCCTGTTGGGATAGCTCCTGGGTTCCGCAGCGCCTCCCCTCCGGCTGTTCGATTACGCCGGCAATACAAAAGCGCACATGCGTGGGAAGCGGGGCACAGCGCCGGATACGTTCGCTGCCGTCTGTCGCCGCAACGGCAACCGGCGCGCCGCTGCGCTGCGCGATTTTAAAGGATCCGTTTTTAAAAGGCAGAAGGCCGGTCCCTTCCCGGTTTCGCGTACCCTCCGGATAGATGCCGACGCTGCAGGTACGGCTTTGGATCTGTGCGGTTGCAGCAAGGATCGTAGCGGCGGCCCGCCGGTCGTCCTCCCGGTCAATGGGGAGGAAGCCGCACATGTGAATGATTCTTCCGACAACCGGGATGCGCAGATTTTCCGGCTTGGAAACAAAGGAAATTTTATATTTGCGCAGCGCCCAAAGGGCGATGATCGGGTCAAAATTGGAACGATGGTTGCCAACCAGCAAAAACGGCTGGTTTTTCGGAAGCTTTTCAAGGCCTTCTGTTTTAATCCGTACGCCGCACAGGAAAAGCAGCAGTCCGGCAGTTTCAATCAGAAGGAAATGATAAAAGGGATTTACTGATGTCCGCGGCTTTTTCGGATCGGTGAAGAGGGAACAGACGGAAACAAACAGGATATAAAGCAGCACAAGCGCGGCAAAAGCCGCGATGTCCAGCAGGACGAACATACCGGCCCATGCAAGACCGGAATATCCGGAAACAGTACATATCCATGCAGACAACACGGGGGCGGTAAGCGCAAAAATAAGAGTCAGCATACAACACCTCGATTTTCCCTCCGGCCGCGGCGAAACCGGTTGAAAGCAGTCGGAAGCTTTTTCTATATTATATGACACAGGTCAACCTAAAATCAACCTTATATCAACGGATGTTGATATTGTGTTGAACAAGACTTTATCTGCCGCAAATACAATATGTATGCTATACTAAGAAGACAGGACAGGAGAAAAATGCGCCAAAGGAGGCGCAAAGTCTGCGGATTTGTTTACCGCTTATCTGTTGCCCGACGGAATAAAATTGCGGGTTTTTCTGCATTTTTTTGAAAACATGCTGAAAGGCAATTGCGTGCTTAAAAAGGTTCCCGGTTTCTGCTCCGGCATTTATGTTTGCGCGAAACCGGGCAATATCCAGGAAAGGGGCATTGAACGATGATGCGAATCCTTATTGCGGAAGACGATCTCGAGCTTCGGCAGCTGTTTTACCGCGTTTTAACGAAAAACGGCTATACAGCGATCTGCGTCTCCAATGGTCAGGAGGCGCTTGATGTGATTGACCGCGAATATATAGATTTGATTATTTCCGATATTATGATGCCGGTTATGGACGGCTACGAGCTGGTTTCCTCCCTGCGGGAAGCGGGTATCAGCATTCCGGTGCTGATGATTACGGCAAAGGACGCCTTTGACGATATGCGTCATGGATTCCACTCCGGAACGGATGACTATATGGTAAAACCTGTCAATGTCAATGAGATGGTGCTGCGTGTGGAAGCGCTGCTGCGCCGTGCGCGTATGGTCAGCGAGCGGCGGCAGGTGATCGGGGAAACGGTGCTGGAATATGATTCGATGAGCGTTGTTTCCGACGGTGTGAGCTTGACCCTGCCGCAGAAGGAGTTCATGGTGCTGTATAAGCTGACAAGCTATCCGGGCCGGATTTTTACCCGGCAGCAGCTGATGGATGACATATGGGGCGTGGATACGGAAACCGACCCGCATACGGTGGATGTGCATATCGGAAGGCTTCGTGAACGTTTCCGGAATAATCCTGATTTTGAAATCGTCACCATGCGCGGCGTAGGCTATAAAGCGGTGAAGCGCCATGCTTAGGAATCTCCAGCACAAGCTGCGGTTTTATTATACGCTTATTGCGCTGGGTATAATCACAGTTTCGGCGCTGCTTTTTGGCTTCCTGGTGTTGGCGGTGGAGCGGTTTACAGACTTTCAGATCACAAAATTTCCAACCATGCTGTTTGTCATCCTGGTTAGTGTGATCCTCGGAACGTTTTTTGCTTTTATGTTCAGCCGCAGGATCCTGTCCCCGATTACAAAGCTCGACGAGGCATTGCAGAAGGTGGCTGCAGGGGATTTTACCGTGCGGCTTGACACGGAAACCCGCATCGATGTTATCCGGAATATTTATAATGACTTTAATCTTATGGCCCGGGAACTGAGCGCGACGGAAACGCTGCGCAGCGATTTTGTTTCCAACGTTTCTCATGAATTCAAGACGCCGATCAATGCAATTGAAGGGTATGCGATGCTTTTGCAGGATCCGGGCCAGGAGGCGGAGGAACGGGCGGAATGTGCAGAAAAAATCCTGGTGAATGCCCGGCGCCTTTCGGAGCTTGTAGGCAATATCCTGTTGATTTCCAGGGTTGAGAACCAGAATATGCCGTTTGAACAGACGGTTTACCGGCTCGATGAGCAGATCCGTGAGGCCATTGTAATGTTGGAACCAAATTGGAGCGAGAAGCAGCTGGATTTCGATGTGGATTTGCAGCGTATAGAATACTGCGGTACAGAAAAGCTTTTATACCATGTCTGGTCGAACCTGATCGGGAATGCCGTCAAGTTCAGCTACCCCGAGGGCCTGATAAAAATCCGGCTTTATACGCTCGATGGCGCTGTGGTTTTCAAGGTTGCGGACGCGGGCCCGGGTATCAGTGTGCAGGAGCAGAGCCATATTTTTGAAAAATTTTACCAAGCGGACACTTCGCATAAAAGCGAGGGGAACGGGCTTGGACTTGCGCTGGTCAAAAAGATCCTGGATGTGTTGGGAGGCCGGATCGAGGTCCATAGCGACCCTGGCTTTGGCGCCGCCTTTACCGTCTCCCTTCCGGTACGGCGGGCGCCTGAAAAAGGTGCGCGCACTTCAAAATGATCGTTTCCAGGCATTTTTATGCCGATTTTATCCCCTGATACAGCCGTATGGGGCTGCGCACTTTGGACTTTTCTGCGCCGTGGGTTTCCCTCTCTTTTCCCCCGGCGGAAGAGGAAAAGCCTGTGCGCAGCCTTGTGCGGCGAAAAACTCATAAAATCTGCTTGCTCCTCCGGAATTTCGGCGTATAATAAACGCCGGCTGTATTTTTAATAAAGGAGTCCTCATCCTATGCTTCAACTCAAAAATATTACAAAAGTATATGCTGCCGGCGGCGAAGAAGTCCAGGCGCTGAAGAATATCAGCCTGTGCTTCCGCCGCTCGGAGTTTGTTTCGATCCTCGGCCCATCTGGCTGTGGGAAGACGACAATGCTCAACATTATCGGCGGGCTGGATGGGTATACCGCTGGAGACCTGCTTATCCAGGGCCGCTCGACAAAAAAGTTCAGGGATGCGGACTGGGACGCCTATCGCAACCACTCCATTGGTTTTGTATTCCAGAGCTATAACCTGATCCCGCATCAGTCGGCGCTTGCAAATGTGGAGCTTGCGCTGACGATTTCCGGTGTATCGCGCGCCGGGCGCAGGGCACGGGCGGTTGAAGCGCTGAAAAAAGTCGGCCTGGAAACGCAGCTGCACAAAAAGCCGAACCAGATGTCCGGAGGCCAGATGCAGCGTGTGGCGATTGCGCGGTCTTTGGTCAATGATCCGGAGATCCTGTTGGCGGATGAACCGACAGGTGCGCTGGACAGCGAAAACAGTGTACAGATTATGGAAATCCTGAAGGAAATCAGCCATGACCGTCTGGTTATCATGGTTACACACAACCCCGAGCTTGCCGAACAGTATTCCAGCCGTATCATACGCCTGCTCGACGGGCAGGTGCAGTCCGATTCCAATCCGTTTTCCGGGGAGGAGGAAGCGCCGCTTCCGGAAAAACAGGAAAGAAAAAAGCCGTCGATGTCTTTCTTTACAGCACTTTCCCTGTCATGTAACAATCTGCTGACCAAAAAAGCGCGCACGATTCTGACTGCTTTTGCCGGGAGCATCGGGATTATCGGTATTGCGCTGATCCTCTCGCTGTCTACCGGTATCCAAAATTATATAGACCAGGTGCAGAAGGATACGTTGTCGAGCTATCCGATTACCATTGAAGCGCAAACTGTAGACCTGTCGAGCATGGTTTCCACCTTTATGTCTACCGGGCAGGACGGGGAACATGCGCGCGATGCGGTGTATGCCAGCCCGATTATGTATAACCTCATGGATTCCATGCTGAATATAGAGACGCAAACCAATAACCTTTCCGCATTCCGCAGCTATCTTGAGGCTGAGGACAGCCCGGTACGTGACTATGTCAGTGTTATCCAGTACAGCTATGACGTCCCCTTTGACGTCTATACCCGGGACGAAGAAGGGACGCTTGTGCACTGCGATATTTCCGCGGTCATGCAGGACATGATGGCTGCAATGGGGAACAGCATCACAAATGAAACTATGCAGTCGAATATGATGGCCGGGCGTATGGAGGTTTGGGAAGAAATGCTGCCCGGTACGGACGGCGAGCTGATCAGCCCAATGCTCGGCAACCAGTACGAGCTGCTTTCCGGCGCCTGGCCCCAGGCCTATGATGAGGTTGTGCTGATTGTCAACAGCCAGAACGAGGTTTCCGACCTGGTTTTGTATGCGCTTGGCCTCAAGCCGGCGCAGGAACTCGAAACGCTTGTGTCCGCGTTTCTGCATGGGGATGAGCTGGAAGACAATGACAATATGCAGGCCTGGAACTATGACGAGGTAATCGGCCAGCGTTTTAAATTGATCCTGCCATCGGAGCATTACAGTTTCGACGCTGCAGCCGGGACGTATACGGACTTGTCGGAGAACGAAACCGGTATGGAGTTCCTCTATGACAGCCCGTCGATTGGGACGGAGTTGAAAGTCGTTGGGATTGTCCGGGAAAACGACGAGGCTGCGGCCAATATGCTCAGCGGTGCTGTCGGTTATACGAAAGCGCTGACGGACTATATGATTGAAAAGACTGCAGGCCAGGCGATTGTAGCTGCGCAGCTTGCCGATCCGGGGACAGATGTGCTTACGGCGCTGCCTTTCCGCCAGGATGCAGATGGGGAAATTGCGCTTGCAGAAAAGAAAGAAGCAGCCGGCGCCTATCTTGCCGGGCTGGATATAGAAGAAAAAGCTGTGCTGTACCGCGAGCTTGTTTCCCAGCCTTCTGACGAATACGTTGCGGCTGCGGTGGAACAGAGTATGGCCGGGCTTGACCGCGCTTATGTTGAATCGCAGCTCATCGCGCAGTACGCCGCCCAGATGGGCGTGGAGGAGTCGGCTATTGCGGAGTATATTGCGTCGATGGATGATGAGACCTTGTTTGGCTATATCCGGCAGTCTGTAGAGGAACAAGTGCGGGAACAGTACCGTGTGCAGGCGCAGGCTGGGCTTATGGGTATGGAATCCAGCCAGCTTGCCGCTGCGCTGGATACTGCGGAACTTGATGACGCGCAGTATGCATATATTTATGACGAATGCATGCCGCCGCAGTACAGCGGTGCGAGCTATGAGCAGCGGCTTGCGCAGCTGGGCTATGCAGATCTGGATACGCCGAGCCGGATCAGTATTTATACGGATACCTTTGAGAATAAAGACGCCATAGCCGATCAGATTTCCGCCTACAATGCGGCAGTGGATGAGGAAGACCAGATTTCCTATACAGATTATATTGCAATTCTTATGTCTTCGATTACTACGATTATTAATGTGATTTCCTATGTGCTGATCGCGTTTGTGGCAATTTCGCTGGTCGTCTCGTCGATCATGATCGGGATTATTACATATATTTCCGTTCTGGAACGCACGAAGGAAATCGGGATCCTGCGCGCCATCGGTGCGTCGAAGCGCGATGTTTCCCGGGTTTTCAATGCCGAAACGCTGATTGTGGGGTTGACAGCCGGGGCAATGGGCATCGGGGTTACAATACTGCTGAACCTTCCGATCAGTGCTATCGTGCAGTCGCTGTCGGGTATTTCCAATATCGCGGCGGTGCTTCCAGCCGGCGCTGCGGTAATTTTGGTGCTGATCAGTATGTTCCTGACGTTGATCGCGGGGCTGATTCCTGCGAAAATTGCATCAAGGAAGGATCCTGTTGTTGCGCTGCGTACCGAATAGGCAAACGATTCCGGATAAGAATAAACAGGCCCGCTTTTTTGTGGATGTCCGCAAAAAAGCGGGCCTTTCCTGTTTTGGACAAAACGCCGCCTTTCAGGAAAGGCGGTTGTTAAAATAGCGCTAAAAGAACCCCGGTTTGCTTGACAAAGGAGTTTTTCTTGTGGTAACACTTTAAAATATGGGGGATTTCGGGGCTTGACGCCGGAATCTTTGGGTTTGTGTATATTCTGAATTGGAATATAAATCACACTTTTAAAGGAGTGGGCAAAACCATGACAGCATTTTTCATTGTCCTTGGCGTGATCGTGCTGGCGATCGCCTACGTCTTCTTCAATTACTATCGCATCCGGAAGATGGACGAAGGTACGCCGGAAATGGTCGAAATGGCCGCAACGATCCGCAGTGGTGCGGTTACTTTCCTGAAAACGGAATTTAAAACTGTGGCCATTGTCTGTATCCTTGTTGCCGCAATTTTCAGCGCATTTGTCGAACCCGGCACTGGTATTACATTTCTCCTCGGGTCATTGATGAGCTCCATTGTCTGTATCCTCGGTATGAAGAGCGCAACTTATGCAAATGTCCGCACAACCAATGTTGCGCGCACGACCAAAAGCGTCGGAAAAACAGTTCAGGTCGCATTGTGCGGCGGCTCGATCTCCGGCCTTGCGGTACAGGCGTTCGGCATGCTGGGCATGGTGGTGATTATGCTTTTGCTTGGCGACCGCATCGAGGATAAATTTGTGTATTGGACGGGGCTTGAAAGCAGCCCGGTACTGATGCGTATTACCACGTATTCCCTCGGCTGCTCGCTTGTTGCAATGTTTAACCGTGTCGCAGGCGGCAACTATACCAAGGCTGCGGATATTTCCTCCGATATTCTGGCGAAAATCCGTCATGACATGCCGGAAGATGACAGCCGTGTCCCAAATGTTATCGCCGACTTTATCGGCGATAATGTCAACGACATTGCAGGAAACTGCTCCGACCTTCTGGAGAGCTTTGTCGCGACGATGGCCGCGTCTATCCTCATCGGCGTTTCTGTCTATTCTGCGGCAGAAGGCGTGACACATGCTACGCTGGTTGCAACCTATACCTTCCCAATTCTTCTGGCAGGCATTGGCCTTGTCGGTTGCCTGCTCGGCCTCGGCTATGCTGCGCTGCGTAAAATGTCCAACAATCCGTCCCGTGAGCTGAACCTGGCAACCTGGATCAGTGCAGGTATCACCATTGTCCTTGGATTCTTTGCAGCCAAGCTGGTATTTGGCGGTGTGCCGCTGTATACAGATTTCAAATGGGGCTGGGTTTCCCCGTGGTTTTCTTCGGTTTTGGGAATCCTCAGCGGCGTTGCCATCGGTTCCATTACGGAGTATTACACAAGCACCGACTTTAAGCCCACCCGTGAGCTTGCAAAGATCTGCAGCGAAGGAGAAGCTTTCGTCATCACCAAGGGCGATGCCATTGGCTCGCGTTCCTGCCTGCTTCCGATTCTGATTATCGGCATTGCCATCTACCTTTCCGGCCTGGTCAGCGGTACATACGGCATTGCAATTTCCTCGCTTGGCATGCTGGCCTTTGTCGGCGCAACCGTTTCTATTGATGCTTTTGGCCCGATTGCCGATAATGCCGGCGGTATTGCCGAATCTACCCATTTGTCTTCGGATGTTCGTGTGATTACCGATCAGCTTGATGCGGTCGGAAACACAACGGCCGCGATTGGCAAGGGTTTCGCAATCGGTTCGGCAGCGTTTGCTACCGTTTCTCTTATTGTCGCTTATGTCAGTTCCTATACAGTAGGCGAGCCGATTCTTAATATTGCTTCCTATGTCGCCGTTGCCGGCGGTGTAATCGGCGGTGCGCTGATTGAGTATTTCTCCGCACTGTTGACGGACAATACCATTGAATCAGCCCGGATCATGGCTGATGAGGGCGACCGGCAGCTGTCTATTCCGGGCGTGCTTGAGGGTAAGGTTAAGCCTGATTATAACCGCTGTATTGCCCTGGCGGCAAGACAGGCGCTTAAAAAGATGCTTTTCCCGTCCATACTTGCCATTGCGATCCCGATTGTCGGCGGTTTTGTGTTCGGCGTGGAATTTGTCGGCGGCCTGCTGATCGGCGCAACGATTGTAGCGATCCCGCGCGCAATTTTCATGGGCAACTCCGGCGGTGCTTTCGATAACGCCAAGAAGTACATTGAAGGGGAGCATCTTGAAGGCACTGGCAAAGGAAGCCCGGCCCATAAGGCTAGCGTTGTCGGCGATACGGTCGGCGATACCCGTAAGGACGTCGTAGGTGTGGCATTGGATATCTTTATCAAGACCATGTCCACGGTTGCCAATACACTCGCTACGGTTTTCCATCAGTTCAGTATTTTCCATTAAGGCAATTCTATTCATGTAAAACGCTCCGGTATTGTTTGCCGGAGCGTTTTGCATTAGGCTGAACAGCACTTGCTTTTCAGCCCATGCTGTTTTATAATAGTCCGGCCGGAAGAAGCGGCGGTGATGAAAATAGAAGGCTGGCTTGACGAGCTGGTGGGCGGGCCGATGGGGTTTGCAGGAATAGAAGGCGGCTGCGTTCGCATTATTTTTCGCAAGCCCGGATATTTTCATCAGCATATCCCGGATGGGATTGACAAGGGCCCCTAAATCGTGTATGATTTTAGTATAAATTAAGGAAAATATGCCTGGAAAACCGCGCCCTGGGCCGGTAAGTGAAAGGAGCTGTAAATAGGATGTACTGTACGAAAAAAGTAACGGAAGATATCGTGTGGGTTGGCGGAAATGACCGCCGGCTTGCCATGTTTGAAGGCGTGTATTCAGTGCCCGGCGGGGTGTCCTATAATTCCTACCTAATCCTTGATGAGAAAACGGTGCTGATGGATACAGTGGATCATGCCGTAAGCCGGGTCTTTTTTGAGAACCTTGCGCATACGCTTGCGGGCCGAAAACTTGATTTTGTCGTGGTTCAGCATATGGAGCCGGATCATAGCGCGACGCTTGCGGATCTGGTGCTGCGTTATCCGGATGTGACAATTGTCTGCAATGCGCAAACAGCGAAGATGATTCGCCAATTTACCGGGCGTGATCTTGCCCAAGGCGGCTGTATTGTGAAAGAGGGATCGGTACTGTGCACCGGTCGTCATACCTTGCGTTTTGTTATGGCGCCGATGGTGCACTGGCCGGAGGTTATGGTCACATTTGACGAATATGCGCATGTGCTGTTTTCCGCCGATGCCTTTGGGACCTTTGGCGCGACCAATGGCGCGATGTTTGCCGATGAGGTAGATTTTGCGCGTGATTATATGAAGGAAGCACGCCGGTACTATACTAATATTGTCGGAAAATACGGACCGCAGGTGCAGGCGCTGCTGAAGAAAGCGGCGGCTTTGGATATCCGGATGATTTGCCCACTGCACGGCTTTGTCTGGCGGCAGGATCTGGGGGTTTTCCTCAAAAAATATGATCAATGGAGCCGTTATGAACCAGAGGAACAGGGCGTGATGATTGCCTACGCTTCCGTTTATGGGAATACGGAAAATGCCGCGGAGATTATTTCAGCGCGTTTGCGCGACCGGGGGATCCCGACGGTTATGTACGATATTTCAGTTACTGCCGCCAGTGAAATTATTGCTGAATGTTTCCGTTTCAGCCATCTTGTTTTCGCTTCTACTACCTATAATATGGGTGTTTTTGTCACGATGGATGAGCTTTTGCGCGATCTTGCGGCGCATAATTTGCAAAACAGAACGGTTGCTTTTGTGGAAAACGGTTCCTGGGCGCCGCAGAGCGGAAAGCTGATGCGGCAGATCTTGTCGCCGCTTACGGATATGACGGTACTCGATACGGGTCTTACGCTGCGTTCCTCGCTTGACGCTGGTCAGGAGACGGAACTTATGGCGCTGGTCGATGCGCTTGCAGCATCCTTTGCCGGCGAAACAGATATCGGAGATGGGCCCGAATCCGCAAATGGGAAAAAATATATCTGTTCGGTATGCGGGTATGCCTATGAGGGTGAATCATTGCCGGAGGACTATACATGCCCAGTCTGCGGGCGCGGAGCGGAATATTTTAAAGAAGCGTAAACCTGTGTAGAGGAGGCGGCTGCAGTGAAAATCCGATTGAATGAGGACCCGGAAATTGTGCGGACGATCCGGGAGGGGTTGGAACGCAAGGGCGGGTATTGCCCTTGCCGGATGGAGAAGAACGAGGATACCAAATGCATGTGCCGCGAATTCCGGGAGCAGATTGCAGACCCGGATTTTGAAGGGTACTGCCATTGCCTGCTGTATTATAAGGAAAAGTAGAAAAGAAACATGGCGCGCGGGAGGGACTCCTCCTGCGCGTTTTTTCCGGGCGGCACGGCAGGTATAATATAAGATACAGTGCGCCGTAAATAAATGCTGCGCGCTTACCTGATGCCTGCGGGAGTTCTCTGGACGGAAACTGCATAGGGATAGACACGAAAACGGATTTTTCAGGAGGGCTTTTTATGCTTCATTTTGACAGCGACTATATGGAGGGGGCGCATCCGGAGATTCTTGCGCGGCTGTGTGCGATGAATCTGGAAAAAACCAGTGGATACGGTGCGGATATGATTTGCGCACAGGCAAAGGAAAAAATCTTAAAGGCCTGTGCCTGCCCGGACGGAGAGGTGTATTTCCTTGTAGGCGGGACGCAGACCAATGCGACAGTAATTGACGCGCTGCTGCGTCCGTATCAATGTGTGTTGGCTGCGGACAGCGGGCATATCAATGTCCATGAAGCCGGCGCGGTTGAAGCGACGGGGCATAAGGTTGTCGGGCTGCCGCACAGGGCGGGGCTTGTGGACGCGGCAGGGCTGCGTGCGTATCTTGAAGCATTTTATGCCGATACGGCTTATATGCATATGCCGATTCCCGGCATGCTTTATATCTCCCACCCAAGCGAATTTGGTACACTGTATACCCGCGCCGGGCTGGAGGCTCTGGCGCAGGTCTGCCATGAATATGGGCTGTACCTGTATCTCGACGGTGCGCGGCTGGGCTATGGCCTTGCTTCTGCGGCGTCGGATTTATGTTTGGAGGATATTGCCCGGCTGTGCGATGCGTTTTATATCGGAGGGACCAAAGTCGGCGCGTTGTTTGGCGAGGCGGTGGTTTTCCCGCGCGCCGGGTTGTGTCCGCACTTTTTCACGACAGTGAAGCGCCATGGCGCGCTTCTGGCCAAGGGTTGGTTGTTAGGCTTGCAATTTGATACGCTGTTTACAGATGGCTTGTACCTGCGTATTGCGGAAAACGCCTTGGTACAGGCGGCCAGGCTGCGCGCCCTCTTTTTGACGCGTGGATACCGGCTGTATGCGGATTCCCCGACAAACCAGCAGTTTTTTGTCCTGCCGGAAGCAAAGATGAAAGCACTGGCCCAAAAGGTCGGCTTTGAATCCTGGGCGCCGCTTGGAAACGGGGAAACGGCAGTCCGCTTTGTGACCAGCTGGGCGACTACGGACGCGCAGATTGATGCGCTTGCCCGGATTTTGGAGTGAATTGGGAATATAAAGAAATCCCCGCGCCGCCATATGGCGGCGCGGGGATTTTTGCATAAGTCAGGAACCTGCGTTCCAGAAGAAGCAGTTTAAATGCGGTTTGCAGCCAGCTGTACGTCCAGGTAATACCACTTGGATGCGTCCAGATTGTCGGAGAAAGTATTCATCCCCTCGGGCAGAGCATCCGCGGAGGGTACGCTGCGGCCCAGCATGCGGTTGATGATGGCCATGGCTTCGGCGCGGGTGATGTTTTTATCCGGCCGGAAGGAACCGTCTTCATAGCCGCTGATCCAGTTGTTTGCC
The DNA here is from genome assembly GCA_934546935.1 of uncultured Eubacteriales bacterium. GTDB lineage: Bacteria > Bacillota > Clostridia > Oscillospirales > QAMX01 > CALWJF01. Next base: position 43,199 of record CAKTEH010000006.1, on the reverse strand, counting down.
GCTGCAATGCGGATATTTTCGCTGGCCCAGTGGCCGGCGATGTCGTTGAAGGAAACCGATGCGCCGGTCGCTTCTGCAAATTTTGCGGCGATCGTGGCAAATTCAGCACGGGAAATCTTTGCGTTCGGGGCAAAGGTTCCGTCCGGATAGCCGTTAATAACGCCCATAGCGCTGAACGTAGAGACCGCAGTGTTATACCAGTCGGAACGGCTGACGTCGGAGAAGCCGTTGGCGTTGGTGGTATAGCGCATTTGCGCTTCGTCGGAAAGGATGCGGAAGAACAGCGCGGCAACCTCGGCGCGGGTAATATCTGCTTCCGGACGAATCGAGCCGTCTTCATAACCGCTGACATAGGCATCACGGCTATCCTTGTCCAGCAGCTTGCCGGTTTCAACTTCCGGGGTATCCGTATTCGGGTTCTCTGTCTTCGCGGAACGCGCCACTTGGATGGTTAACGCAACGTCAAGTCCAGCATAAACAACGACGGAGGCTTCGGCTCCGGACTCATAGCCATCGGGTGCCGATGTAACAACGATGGTGTAGTCGCCTGGCTGCAGATCCGGAATTGCAATTTTGCCTTCTGCGTTGGCGGTATAGGTTCCAATAATATCGCCATAGTAGTAAAGCGTTACTCTCGTACCGGCAAGGTCAGCGGCGCCGCCCAGTTCGTCAAACAGGGAAATTTCAATCGTAGCCGGGGCGGCTTCAAAATTATCGCTCCAGTCCGGAACAGAGGGGCGCTCTGGCTTTTCGGGTTGGCTGGCGGGCATCGCTACGCTCAGTTCCATCGGTCCGGAAATCAGATTACCGTCAAGGTCCATCAGGCGGAAGATAATGATGTTCGCTTCCTCTGCATCGGATACATCCGCAGCCTGCATGGTGATCATCAACATATCGCCTTCTTCATTCCAGGCGGTTTCCCATTCAGAGGCAACGTCTAAGCCGAAAGCATATTCGCCAGTGTTGAGTGCTTCGCTGAACTGGATGGAAATGGTAACCTGGTCGCCATCCTGCTGTGCAGAAATTGAGGTGACTGTCGCATCAAAGTCGGTCGTCCAAGCCTCGGGGGCTTCCGGACGGACAACCAGACCGCCAAGGTTCAGAATCTGGCGTTCATCACGGGTATTCGGGATCGGCGGCCAGACTTCGGCGTCGCCATTGTTGTAGCGCTCGACCGGCCAGGAGATGGCTTTGGTGAACTTGGCTGCGCCTTCTTTGCCGGAATTGGCGGAGGAGGCGTAAATGTCAGCCATGGAGAACTCAAAGGTATAGCCCGGGAGGGTTACAAACTTCAGATTCTTGACGCCAAAGGTGCCGGTCTCATCCCAGCCCTCGTCGGCGATACGGGCGAAGAGCTTATCGTGGAACTGGATACCATAAGACATCAATGTGGTTTCTTCGTCCGGGAAACGGTTGGCAGTGAAGCTCATGTCCGTCGCAACGCCGTTGATGTAGACCGTCGGCGGGTTCTGCTCGGTATTGGCCAGACGGCTGGAGAAGCCGAGAACACGGTTTTCCTCTCCTTCGTCGCCCTTGGTTGTACCATGGCGCAGCGCGTCGGAAAGGCTGATGGCGGAGAAGTATACGCTGCGGTTTTCTTTGTCGGAGCCGACGGTGCGCAGCTCATAGCGGCCATAAACCGCCTGATCGGCGCTCAGTTCAAAGGTGAAAATCTCGCCGCTATGACGGGAAGCATCGATCTTGGCGCCATCCGGCGTATACAGGTCGACGTCCGGGGCGTCAGAATTGGCGGTAATGGTAACGTCATGCTCCGTCAGGAAATTATCCTGTGCGGTCCACAAAACATATTTGTTTGCATTGGACCAGGGCATATAATAGCTGGAGATTTCAAACGGATGCGAGGTGATATCGCTGAGGTAATCATAATCCGCCGCCGGGTAAGACATGGACGAATAGTTCATGCCATCCGGGAACAGATCCTGCACATGCAGGGTCGTATCAGATTCATCCTGCTTGAATTCGCGGTCCATGATAGCCAATGCGAAGCAGAAATCCTGCGGGTAGAACTGGTGGTCGCTCTGGCGGCAACGGACGGCGATATTGGTTTTTTCGATTTCCGTCGCGCCTATGTAGTCGTAGACTTCCGCAGCGGCCAGCACGCTTGCAACGCCGCCCTCATTGCCGAGCCAGTGGGTGTTGATGCCGCTGACGACAAAGAAGGGACGCGGCGCGACCAGCGCAATGATCTCATCCGAGTCAAAAGGAATCTGGTTGTCGCGGTTGACGAACATCTCTGCGGTATCCGGGAACCAGGAGTTGCCGGAGCCATAGGAGACGGTTGGCGTCTCGGTCTTTCCGTAGACACGGTCTGCCTTCGGGTAATAAGAGGTGTTCCAGTTGAAGATCTTGCCTTCGACTTTATAACGGTTGGACTGGATGCCGGATCCGCCCGGTTCAGACGGGCAGCAGATCGAAATGCGGTCGTCAAACGCAGCGGCGAACATGGCTGCTTTGCCGTAGCGGGAGTGGCCGGTGACCACTGTGCGCGTCGGGTCAATGCCAAGCTCTTCGCCATAGGTGCCATCAAATCCATCCGTCGCAGAAGGCTGTTCCATTGCCGAGATGATTTGGCTGACCGCCCAGCCCCAGGCCATGAGCGCACCGGAAGCGTATTCATATACGTCCGCATCATAAGGATACAGGGTTGTATAGACGCCGCTGCGGCTGATGCCGTCAGACGCCGAAGAGTCGTCGGGGTAAATATCTGTCGGCGTAAAGGTGATCAGCGCATATCCCTGCGGATTGAGGTTAGCCGCGGAGAATGCGCCCACGCCGCTGATCCCGATAACAACCGGGACGAGCGCGTTTTCGTCACCCCATACGGCGAGCTTTTGCTCGGCAGTCGGCACAGAAACCGTAATTTCAAAACGGGCTTCGGCACCGTTGTCGGGATTTTCAATCACAATGGTATTATAATAAACGATTTTTGTGCTTCCCGGGATCGAATCGGCGTCAATTTCACCAGTTTGATCCTTCATAACCGCGTCGCCTTCACCGGCGCCCCAGCCCCACCAGCCGGCGGCCTTCCAATGGACGCTGTAGCCGGCGTTCCAGGCGTCGATTGCCAGCGCCTGCGCGGAATCTGCATCTGTCTCCGGGCCATAGGTGGTTTCATCTACCGTTACGCCATCGGCCTGGATTGCTTCGACAAGCTTTATAAATTCTTCGCCGACGTTAATGGTAGCGCCGCCCATGCCCATGAAACCGCCAAAGGATACGGTATTGGGGATTTCCTTGGGGAGGCTTCCGCCGAAAACATCTTCGGGTGCGGTCGGCCACTGATAGCCAAGCCAGTAATGCTGCACCAGGTCGCGGATTTCCTCGCGGCGCGCATCCCATTCCTCAGGCGTAGATACATAGCCGTCGCCCGTCGGGTCGTTCGACGCATCGAAGAACTTGAACGGGTCGGGGATCGTGTCGGTTGCCGGAAGTTCGTCAATTCCCGGATAGCCCTCTAAAGCAGCGGGGGTGCCTGCTGCCAAAGCCGGCGCTCCGAGAGAGACGAACATGGCCGCTGTAATCAACAGCGCCAGGATCTTTTTCATGCCTTTCTCTCCCCCTTTGTATTTTGAAGATTTTAGCTTTTATTTTATAGAATTTTAAAGAAAAGTCAACAAAATTTTGTAATATTTTTACAAATAATGCAAATTTTTTAAAATAGATTTGTTAAAGATCGAAACGTAACGAAAAAGCGAGGGAATGAAATGCCGCGCGCAGCTTTCTGCTGCGCGCGGCGTTTTTAATTTCGCTGATAACAGGATATGGGAATGATTTAGGTTTCGGGGATTTCATCCTGTGCAGACGGGGCCTGTTGCGCAGTCTCCTGCGCAGGCTCGCCGGTTTCCGGAGTTTCCTCCTCAGGCGCGGGTTCTTCCTGTGCGCCTGCCCAGACTTCAAAACCGTCGTCTGTGCGGGTATATTCATGGCTGTTGGTTGCTTCCTGGACAGCCAGATAATACCACTTCTTTACATTCTGGTTATCGCTCCACTGCGTCATGGTATCCGAGAGGCTGTCGGCGCTTTGCGGATTGCGGTCGAGCATACGGTTGATGATCGACATGGCTTCGGCGCGGGTGATGTTCTGGTTCGGAAGGAAGGAACCGTCTTTGTAACCGGTGACCCAGCCATTGGCGGCAACGAGGGAGATGCTTTCGCTGGCCCAATGCTTACCGACATCTGTAAAAGTAACGGATGTTTCCTGTGCAGCGCTGAACTTTGCGGCAATTGCGGCGAACTCGGCGCGGGTAATGCTCTGGCCCGGCTTAAAGCTGCCGTCTTTATAACCGTTGATAACGCCCATAGCACTGAGCGTGGAAACGGCTTCCTCATACCAGCTTCCAGCCTTGACATCGGTGAAGCTGTTGACGCGGGTTGCAAATTCAGCCTTGGCTTCATCCGTCAGGATACCAAAGAACATTGCGGCGACTTCGGCACGAGTGATGCTGGCTTCCGGGCGGATTGTGCCATCCGGATAACCGTTGACGTAGGCGTTATGCGTCTGCTTGTTGAGCATGCCGGCAGTGTCGATTGTGGCATAACCTTCCGGAAGCTCCACTTCCATCTGGATCGGGCCGCCGATGAGATTGCCCTCGAGGTCCATCAGACGGAAGATAATCAGGTTGACCTTGCCGTCCTTGGCGTTGACATTGCGGCGGTCGAGGGTGACGGACAGCTCGTCGCCGGCTTCGTTCCATGCGGTAGCCCAGCTCGAAGCTGCGTCAAGGCCGAAGGCATATTCGCCTTTGTTCAGCGCTTCACTGAATTTCAGCGTAATGATAACGTTCGTCCCCTTGGTTTCCACGCGGGTTTCCAGGACCTCCGCGTCAAAGCCGGTGGTCCAGGCTTCGGGGCCTTCCGGCCGGGAGATGGTCTTTCCGGCCTCATAGGCGGCGCGCTCTTCCGGTCCATAGGGGATCGGCGGCCAGACTTCGGCCTCACCGTTGTTATAACGTTCAACCGGCCAGGAGATGGCTTTTACGAAATTGGCTGCGCCTTCTTCGCCATTATCCTCTGCCGAAGCGTAGATATCCGCCATGGAGAATTCGAAGGTATAATCCGGCAGGGTGACAAATTTCAGGTTTTTTACGCTGAAGGTGCCGGTCTCATCCCAGCCTTCGTTGGCAATACGGGCGAAAAGCTTGTCATGAAACTGGATCCCGTAGCCAAAGAGGGTGGTTTCCTCTTCCGGGTTCCGGTTGCTGGTGAAATTCATGTCTGTAGCAACGCCGTTGATGTAGACTGTCGGCGGATCCTGCTCGGTATTGGCCAGACGGCTCGAGAAACCAAGTACGCGGTTCTGCTCGCCCTCGTCGCCCTTGGTCGTACCGTGGCGCAGCGCGTCGGAAAGGCTGATGGCGGAGAAATAAACGCAACGGTTTTCCTTCTCGGAACCGACGGTGCGAAGCTCATAGCGGCCATATACCGCCTGATCGGCCGTCAGCGTAAAGGTAAAGACCTCACCGTTGTGGGAAGCGGCGTCGATCTTGTTGCCGGCCGGTGTGTACAGATCAACATCCGGCGCATCGGAATGCGCGGTAATGGTAACGTCCTGATTAATCAGGAAACTGTCCTGTGCCGTCCACAGCATATATTTGTTGGGGCTGGACCAGGGCATATAGGCGCTGGCAATTTCAAACGGGTGCGAGGTCATGTCGCTGATATTGGCGTAATCTTTCGCCGGATAGGACATATTCTGCGCGCTGGTACCATCCGGGTAGAGATCCTGGACATGCAAAACGGTATCGCTTTCGTCCTGCTTGAATTCGCGGTCAAGGATCGCGATGGCAAACGGGATGTCGAAGTTATAGTAGAAGGAGTGCGAGCTTTCGCGGGCGCGAACGCCGATGTTATTCTTTTCGGTTTCCGTTTCGCCTATGTAGTCGTAAACTTCGGCAGCGGCGTTAACGATAGCAACGATGCCTTCGTTGCCCTGCCAATGCTGATGGATACCGCTGACGACAAAATAGGGCCGCGGTGCGACAAGTGAGATCAGGTCGCTTGGGTCAAACGGGAGCAGCATCTCTCTGTAGCCGTCTTTAAAAATATCGGCTGCGCCGGAGAACCAGGTTCCGCCCAATCCATTGGAAGCTGGGCCAGTTTTGCCGTAAACACGGTCCGCTGCAGGATAGTAGGAAGTATTCCAGTTAAAGATCTTGCCTTCAACCTTATAACGATAGCTGCCGGTTGCCGGTTCGGACGGCAGGCAGACGTCGATGCGTTCATCAAATGCAGCGGCAACGATAGAGGTTTGGCCGTTGCGGGAATGGCCGGTGACGCCGACGCGGGTCGGGTCAAGGCCAAGCTCCTGGCCAAAGGTTACTGTAGAGCCTTCGGTTCCGGAAGCGTTCTCCAGCGCAGTAATAATCTGGCTGACCGCCCAGGCCCAGGCCATCTGGGAACCGGAGGAATATTCATATACGGTAGGGTCATAGGGGTAAAGCGTTGTGTAGACGCCGCTGCGGTCTTCGTTCCCATTTCCGCCTTCCTTATCCGGGTAGATGGATCTGGTGGTAAAGGTGGCGATGCCGTAGCCTGCATTTAACAGGGCTGCGGAGGAGAACGTGCCGCCGATGCCGATCATAACCGGAACCGGGTCGGTTGCATTGCCCCAGGCGGCAATACGCTGCTCGTCAGAGGGAATGGTAACCGTGATATCAAAGCTTGCTTGCGTGCCGAGTTCCGGATTCTGGATCCTGACGGCCTGGTGAGCGACCGGGATGGTTACGGTCGGAATGGAATCCGCGTCGATTTTACCGGTCTGATCGACAAACCGGCATTCGACTGCAACGGTGGAACCCCAGGACGTAACTTCTTCCGTAATGGAATAACCGGCGTTCCAGGCATCGATTGCCAGCGCTTTTGCAGCGGCTTCATCGGCTTCGGGGCCATAGCTGACGTCGCCGACTTTCACAGCGCCAGCCTGGATGGCGGCGGTCAGCTGCGCAAATGCCTCGCCGAGGTTAACTGTAGCGGTGCTCCAACCGGAACGGAAGCTTGCGGTATTGGGATCGTCACGGACCTCAGTATATCCAACGACATCTTTTGCAGCGGTCGGCCATTTGTAGCCGTACCAGTAGTGCTGGATTAGATCCTTGATTTCTTCACGCCGAGCTTCCCATTCTTCAGGCGTGGATACGTAGCCGTCGCCCGTCGGGTCGTTTTCCGCGTCGACAAATTTGAACGGGTTGGGAATGGTAGTCGTTGCTTCCAACTCGTCCGGGCCTGGATAACCGGGCCACATCTCTGCCGCAAGGACGGGCGCACTGAGTGTCATAACCAGGGCGACCGCAGTAACCAGCGCGATCAGTTTTTTCATGTGTTTCCCTCCTGTGTTCTATGATTTTGACTTATCTATAATTTTACGTATTTTTTAAATAAAGTCAACAAAAAATTTGTAAGATATTTACAAATTTTTGACGTGAGCTGGAATTTTTGCAATTATGAAAATTCCTGGAAGATTTTTTGAAAACCAGTAGAAACACAATCCTAATAGTGGAGCATAATGAAAAAACTGTTGCGGGCAGGCATTGCCCGCGGCGGTTTAAAGCCGGAATATATCCTGGTCTCAGCATCCGGCAAAGCAGGGGATCCCTTCGGTGTTAAATAGAATTTCGGCCCGGCTCAGATACCAGGTTTTCCCCATATCCGCGCTGCCTTGATAGAACAGATAGTAGCGTCCATCATCGTCGCGGAAAGCGTAGGGATGGCCGGATTCGCTCTGGTTCCAGCTTCCGGGCGCGCCGCAGGGCAGGAAGGGCTCGGCACACAGGCGGGTAAAGAATACGCCGTCGGTGCTGACGGCGCAGCCGATCTGCTGCGGCGTACAGTTATAGGAACCGCCGTAGAACATATATATTTTGCCGCCGTGCACCAACGTTGCCGGCGCTTCGATGCACTGCCCTTCCCAGATGAGCTCCGGATGCAGCAGCGTCTGGGAGGCAAGGGGCTGCCATGCGCCGCGGCCGAAACCCGAGTCCAGGGACGCACAGGCCCCGCCGATTTTCTGGATTATGTAGGCATGGTCGCGCGTGGCGAAATATAGATAAAGCTTATTGCCCCAGATGCATACGTCGGCGTCAATAGCCCGGCCGCAGCACCAGTCCTGTGTCGGGCGGAAAACGGGGTTTTCAGGATTTTTATAAAAATGGAAACCGTCGGAGCTGACAGCGTGGCAGATTGCGTCCCGGTGCGCATTGCCGTAACTTTGATAGAACAGATGTACCTGGCTGCCGAGCACGATTGCGGCGGGAGCGGCGATCCCTTTGCCTTCACAGGGCTGGGTACGAGACACTTCCCCGGCGCACGCCCAGTTCTCCAGATCCTGTGAAACAGCGATCCCGACACCGAAAGATCCATCGTCGTTGCGCATGGAATAATAGAGGAAATATCGCCCGGAAAAACGGATTACTGCGGGGTCTTTTGCAAAATTGTGGTGTGTCTGGTCTGTAAACAGCATGTGCGTCCTCCTGTAAAAATCCAATTTTGCGTTGTAAAAAATCCTGCCCGCAAAGGCAGACAGGATCGGCGGCTTATTCAGTTTCCCGGGCCAGATGGCTTGACAGCATGGCGAGGGTGCTTGCCATGTTCTCATATTGCACCATGACGCCTTCGCGGGCATTGATATGCGCGGGGGCAAAGCACCAGATCGCGGCAATGCCGTTTGCGCACATCAGATCGCAGGCCTGCTGCGCAGCTGTGGCAGGGGTTGTGATAATGCCGATTTTCACCGCGCCGTCGGAACAAAAATCCTCAAAATCTGAGAGCGGGTAAACAAGCTTACCGCTGGGCGCAACGCCGACTTTCCCCGGGTCCTTGTCAAACGCGGCAGCGATGCGCAGGCCGTATTCGGCAAAGCCGGAATACTCATAAAGCGCCATCCCAAGTTTTCCGGCGCCGACGATGACTGCGGTATTGACCTGGTTATAGCCAAGGAAATTTTCGAGCGCACGGATCAGGCCGCAGACTTCATAACCGGTTTTTGGTTTGCCTTCGCCGCTGACGGCGGAAAGATCCTTGCGCACCTGCACGTCGCCGTATCCAAGCGCGGCGGCGATGGCGGTGGCGGATATATTTTCCACGCCTTCCGGCATCTGCTTGAGATAATGCAGGTACATCGGAAGCCGTGTAAACAGTTTTGGCGAAACGCTCATTTTTTTGCTCCTTTGGTTAAGTTCCGGTTCCTATTATAAAGGAAGTGTAAAGAAAATGCAAATAGAGAAATGATATAACATTATATAGAAACGCATATGGCAATTTGCCGGGCTAGGAGGGAAAGCGTCAAGTTCTGCAAATTGGATTGGGGGAAATTACAAAAATATATTGACAATTTTTTCGATTGTTTTGTAATATTTAACTGTAAATTATATGTATTGCTGAAACAGAAGAAAGGAGGTTTGCAGGTTCATCCTCGTATACGTACAGGAAATGTGAGAATAAGGGATGTATTCAATGAACAGAAGAACAAAATTTCTGTTTATTTGCATAACCGTTCTTTTTGCGTTTTCCGCGCTGACCGGTTTATGCAGTGAGTCCCAGGTATATGTTGGCTTTTAAATGGCCGAGTGTGCCATGTACGATTGAATGGTATTGCGATGGCTTAGAACCTTGGCAGGAAACCCAGACGGAAGAGGCAATGATAAAATGGAATTATGTTCAAGCTAATGATGGGTCGGAACTATTAACCTCTGTTTTAACAAACGATTCAAATAGCCAATGTAGGATATATTTTGATTATTTGTCCATAGGCACCGTCGCTCGTATAACACCGAATCCAGATTCGGGGGATTTGCAGTATGTTTGGATTCGGTTATCAGATTCCCATACATTTTCAAGTTCTGCACAACCTGGTGCTTACGATTTGCAAAGCGTTATATTACATGAACTTGGTCACGCATATGGCGTAGCGCATTGCCATAACGACGTGGGTATTGGGTCCTGTGGCGTTGGAAGTTGTCCGAATAATGTAATGAGTCCAGTTCTTGCAAGTAATAGGCAACAGCGTATTTTAAAGGACTATGATAAAGATAGCTATCGCTCCGTTTATGATGAATAAGGAGGTGCTTGTTATGAAGTGCAGGCGAAATACTTTAGCTTTTGCAATAATTTTGATATTATTTCTTTTTTGTGGATGCGGTATAGACGCTGCGGAAAAGCCAGACAAACAAATTGTCGAAGTCCAGAATCTTTGGGCTGATTTTAGTTTTGAGGAAGCGTGTGACATTGCATCTACGATTGTCATAGGTATGGTTTCCTCGGTGGCGGATGCCAGAACAGTAGCGTTTGGCCCTCCGAATACCGATATGGTGGCATATGATGTTTTTACAGATGCTACTATTTCGGTAGAATGCACTCTAAAAGGCGAACACAAAGATACTATCGTTTGTATACAGGATGGCGGCGAGCTTGAAGATCGTATTTATGTTGTAGATGGTGTGGAGCTTTTGGAAGAAGGCGATCGCGTCCTGCTTTTCCTGGATTCAAATAACTTTATGCTCACACCAGCTTATGTGAGATTAATTGAAGCGAACGATATGATCCAAACCAACAAATTTCCCGCAGGCCATATCTCCACAGCCTCTGTCGGCACCAGTATGATTTCCGTCGACGATTATGCCGAACTCATAAAAGATTATCTTGCAGGCTGACACCCGGTATAAAAGGCCGCCCGATTTGGGCGGCCTTTATTCTTCACGCCTGCTTATCCCATGTCCAGGTCAAGTTTTGCCTGGTTGAGGTTTTCAATAAACTGCCGGTCTAAATCCGTGAAGACATAGCCTTTGCGGTAGATCAGCACATCCTTATAAATTTTCTTATTCGAGGTGCATTTTTTCTGAATCAGGCTGTATTTATCCAATAGCGACTGGGAAACAGGGGAGACCCACATGAAGGTGTTGGGAACCCGCTCAAGCAGCTCATACTGGCTGGCGCGTTCAAAGACGAATATACGCTTGTCCACATATTCCGAAAGTTCCGCCTTTTTTACGTCGATCAACGGCAGGGACGGGACATAGGAATCCGCATGGGTAATTTCAATATAGTCGGACAGTTCCCGCAGCTTAATGTCTTCACGGCTAGCCAGAGGATGCTGACGCGACATCAAGAGCACATAGGAGAACTCCGTAATGGTTTCTGCCGTGAGCTTTTTCTCATTGAAAAGGGAACGGAAATAGCGGTCAAAGGAGGCCTGGTAGCGGATAATGCCGAGGTCGTTGTCCTCATCGACGATGTTGCGGATGGTGCGCATGGAATTGGTTTCGCGGTAGATAATTTCAATCGGCGTATCGGTGGACAGGCGGCTGGAGAAGGCCGAAAAGGCGTTGGCAACATAGCTTGCACGCGGGACACACACAGAAAAGGTTTTCTTGTCGTTTTTTCCATTGCGGTATAAGGATTCGACCTCGTCGACCTGCCGTACGATTCTGCGCGCATACTGCAGGAATTCTTCACCCTCGGGGGTAATGGTGATCCCTTTGGAGGTGCGTTTGAAGATGGAAATCCCGAGGCTTTCCTCCAGCTCCTTCATCGCGCGGCTGAGGTTGGGCTGCCCCATATACAGGTTTTCTGCGGCCTTGCTGATGGATTTTGTGTTGGCGATTTCCACCGCATACTTTAAGTGGAGAATATTCATGCTTTGTTCACCTCTGCCTTTGATTCGATAAAAATAAATCTATATAAATATATCATGACCCAAAAAGGGAAAAAAGTCAACAAAATTTCACTAAATAAATTCTGATTCCAAAAGATATCCCGGTGCGGACGGTTGTGCTCCGGCGTTGTCTGGATGCGCAGTTTTTTGTCTGGATATTTATTGTAACGCAGCACAGGGACGGATATGTATAGGAAACGGGCAGAAAATGATGATTTTTCATTGTTTGAACGGAGAAAACAGAAACGCGTGCAAGGATGGCCTGCCAGCCATAGGATAGCGTCTGCATGGAAGGCGCGGTTTTTGTTTTACATGCATATGCATTGGCGGACTGTCGCGTCTTTTGAATTCCCTTTACTGTAGGCGGCGCGCGGTGGAAACGCTTTTGATTTGTCCATAAAAATGCCGCAAAATCGAGGACAGTACTTGACAAAAGTCCGTTTCCGGTGTATAAATGTTCTGTCAAAAGCGATGACGGAGAACTGCATGCGGTAAAGAACGTCCAAAGCGAGCCGGGGCGGGTGAAAGCCCGGCGGCGCGGCTGCATACAAAATCACTCCCGAGCTGCGCACCGAAAGGTTTAAAGTAGGCTGTGCCGGTGCCGCCGCCGTTACCGGGTGAACGCATGCAGTGCGCGCAAAAGGTGGTATAAACGAGCGCAATACGCCTCGTCTCCGGTTGCCGGGACGGGGATTTTTTTATTGATTACTCTTTATGGAGGTTTACGATGGTAAAGCCTGACTTTATCCAAATGGAGCATGAAATCCTGGAGCTCTGGGAACGCGAGGGTTTTCAGAAAAAGCTGATGAAACAAAACGAAAACGGCCCGATCTTCCGTTTTCTCGATGGGCCGATCACGGCCAATAACCCCATGGGCGTCCACCATGCCTGGGGACGCAGCATTAAGGATATCATCCTGCGCTATAAGGGCATGACCGGCCATGCCTGCCACTACCGCAACGGCTTCGACGGCCAGGGTCTCTGGGTCGAGGTGGAGGTCGAGAAGGAGCTGGGCTTTTCCGGCAAACGCGATATCGAGGCCTACGGTATGGACAAATTCACGCGTAAATGCGTCGAGCGCGTGAAAAAATTCTCCGGCATCATTACCGAGCAGAGCAAGCGCCTCGGTCAGTGGATGGACTGGGACAACTCCTATTATACCAACTCCGATGAAAATATCGAGGGCATCTGGCACTTTTTGAAGGTCTGCGACGAGCACGGCTGGATTACAACCGAAAACCGCCCGATGCCGTGGTGCCCGCGCTGCGGCACCTCGCTGTCCGAGCACGAAATGACCGGCTCGCACAAGGAAGTCACGCATACCTCCGTTTTCGTGCGCGTGCCGATGGAAGACCGCGACTTTGACCTGCTCGTCTGGACCACCACGCCGTGGACGCTTTCGGCAAACGTGGCGCTGGCCGTGAATCCGGAGCTGACCTATGTGAAGATCGTGACCGACGATTCGCCGCGCCCGCTCGTTTTGGCGAAAAACTCCCTCGGCTATATCGACGGCGCGAAGAATGTCATCGAAACGCTGAAGGGAGAGGTCCTCGTCGGCCTTTCCTATGAGTCCATTTTCCCGATGCTGCCCGTGCAGGCTGGCGTTGAGCATAAGGTTGTGCCGTGGGACGAGGTCGCCGCGGACGAAGGTTCCGGCGTCGTGCACATCGCGCCTGGCTGCGGTGCGGAGGATTTCGAGCTGGGCCGTTCGCTGGGCCTCGCGGAGATTTGCCCGATCGACGAGTCCGGCAAGATTTACGATAACTATGACTTCCTCTCCGGACTGACCGCGGCGGAGGCCGCGCAGCCGGTATTTGATAAACTGCGCGAGCTCGGCAAGCTCTATAAAACCATGGAATTTACCCATATGTACCCCGTCTGCTGGCGCTGCAAGAGTCAGGTGCTCTTCCGCCTCGTCGAAGAGTGGTATATCCGAACGGACGAAATCCGTCCGCAGCTTATCAAAGCCGCCGAGGGCGTCAAGTGGGATCCGCCCTACATCGGCAAGCGGATGCTCGACTGGCTCAACAACATGGGCGACTGGAACATCTCCCGCAAACGTTATTACGGACTGCCGCTGCCCTTCTATGTCTGCCCGGACTGCGGGAAAGTGACGGTCGTGGGCTCGCGCGACGAACTGCGCCGTCTGGCCGTCGACCCGGCGAAGGTGGACGCGCTGCCGGAGCTGCACCGTCCGTGGATCGACGAAATTGCGATCCGCTGTCCGCACTGCGGCGCGGCGGTGAACCGCATCCCGTCCGTCGGCGACGTATGGCTCGACGCGGGCATTACACCGTTCTCCACACTGAAATATTTCTCCGACCGCGGCTACTGGGAAAAGCAGTTCCCCGCAAACTGGGTCACGGAAATGCGCGAGCAGGTGCGTCTGTGGTTTTATTCGATCCTCTTCATGTCCGTTGTGCTCACAGGACGCGCGCCTTACGAGCGCGTGCTGGCCTATAACTCCGTCGTGGCTGAGGACGGTTCCCGTTTCTCGAAGTCCGGCTACATGATTCGCTTCGACGAGGCCGCCGAGCGCATCGGCGCGGACGCCGTGCGTTATCTCTACGCGGGCGCGAACGTCGCTTCCGACGTGCGTTTCGGCTTTAACCTGGGCGACGAGGCCCGCCGCAAGATGCTGGGCCTTTGGAATATCTATACCTTCTTTGAAACCTATGCGGAAATCGACAACCCGGTAATCGGTGGGGAACCTGCCTACCGCAATCTTTCCGACCGTTGGCTTTCCTCCCGTGTAGCGGAGTTTGTGGAATCCGCAACGCGTACCTATGAGAATTATAACACCGCCGACGTCGTGCGTGCGTTTGAGCAGTGTGTGGACGACGTTTCCAACTGGTATGTGCGTATTAACCGCCGCCGCTTCTGGAAAGAAGGCGAGGACGCGGACAAGCAGGAAGCATATGCTGCGCTGTTCTATGCGATCCGCAATATCTGCGGCGCAATGGCGCCGATTATCCCGTTTATGACAGAGTATATCTGGCAGAATATGGTGCGCAAATACCAGCCGGACGCTGCACAGAGCGTGCATCTGACCCGGTTCCCGAAGCCAGGCGAGATCGACCGTGCGCTGCTGGACGCGACCGCCGCCGCGCGCGACGTGATCGCAACCGCGCTGAAGCTGCGCAACGAGCGCCAGATCAAGGTGCGTCAGCCGCTCTCCACGCTTTACCTGCACAAATCGCTTGAAGGTAAGCTCGCCCCTTATCTCGCCGTGATTCGCGATGAGCTGAATATCAAGGAAATCGTCTTTGTTGAAGATGCTTCCCTGATCCAGGACGACTATCTGCAGCTTAACTTCAAGGTTGCCGGTCGGATTCTGAAGGGCGACCTGCAGAAGGTCAAGGGGATTCTGGATAATTTGTCCGACGGGGAAATGGCTGCGATTACTGTACAGCAGCATACCGGCGGCGATGTCCGGATCCCGGGATATGAAAACGCCGTCCCGGCAGAGCTGTTCAATGTACTCTCAAAGACCCGTCCGCATATTGCGGCGCATACGGCCGACAAGCTTGAGGAACTGGTTGCGATCGACGCGACGATTACCGACGCGCTTCGCGCCGAGGGGTATTACCGCGACTTGCTGCGCAACTGCCAGGTGCTGCGCCGTGAGGCGGGCTTCCGCGTGGACGACCGTGTACGCATCTGCGTGACGACCGGCGCCGCAGAACTTGCCGCTGTTGTAACGCAATATCGGGCTGATCTTGAGCGGGAAACGCTGTCTGCGTTTGGCGAAATCGACGTACCTGTTATGGAGAAGGACGTTGAGATCGGCGACTATGCCGCGCGGCTGAAAATTGCAAAGTGATAAAATAAAAGGATCCGCCTGCGTTCCCGGAGGTTCGGCGAACGCAGGCGGAGTTTTTTGAAAACTTGCACAAAATAAACGAATTAATGGCGACAATTCGCTTGATTTTTTATAATTATTAAATTGAATTGACAAATTTAAAATATTATGTTAAAATAATACAAATAAAAATGGAGAGGATTTGACGGCTTTGATGCTTCGCGTTGTTATTTATAAAACGAATCTGGAGCTGCATTCAAATTCCGCTTGTCTTTGGGTGAGGCATTCGTTGAGGTTTATCTGCTATGGCGCATAACTGCGTCCTTTGGTGAGGTTATGCGCCATAGCAATCAGGATACAGGAACAATCCGAACGTTTAATCAGAGTAAAGAAGGACAGGAATTATTCTGTGTATTTGCCATATGCAAACACGTTTGATTATATGATGGAGTAATTTATGAAGAAATTTTTGACGGTGGTATTAATATGTATTTTTTGCTTTAGTGCGTCAAATACATTCGCAATAAGCTCTATGTATCAAGAACCCATTACATTTACAGATGAGGATATTGCTTCGGTTTGCGAAATGCTTTCATCAAAAAATACAATTGTATTTAATACAGTTTCGGAAACGGAAGACGGCAGCTTCTTATATAAATACTCATATAAGACCGAAAATGATTGGATTAAATCAGAAACCTTGGTTGTTCCGTTAAATGAAGCGTACAGGCAAGAATTGAGAAATCTGAACAAATCGTATTCTGAAAATAAAACAAGAGCTATAGGCGACGAGAATGTAATTACAAGGTCTACTTGGGATTCGACATCTTCTTTTATGGTTAAACTCATAGTAACCGCAGAAGTGACTGCAAGAGTAAATGGTAAGGATTATTGGAAATTAACAGAAGTAGAAGGAGAAATTATTGGAGCCGAAGGTACATCCGGAGATTATCTGGGAAGTGGAGTATATCTTGTAAGCCAAGAATTAAACATTTCCAGTTCCGGAAAGGATGTAGATGAAAATCATGCTGTTCAGCTTAAGACTTTTTATCCGTCTGCACGGACATGGACTTACGCTGCGCCATCCAATTGGGTTCCCGTCTTAATAGACGCATTTACAGATATAGGAGCAAATATATCTGTAAGCGCCAGAAGAGGAACCAGCGGGACGCCCTGGACAACCTTTTTGCAGGCCAATGTTTTTTCTAATTGACCAGGTGTCAGATTATGAAATTGAAGCTGCGTTTTATCGTCAGCGCCGTCCTGTTTACCCTGCTTCCAGGCGCAATTCTGTTTCTAAATGATCTTGAATTCGTGTACAAGACGCGCTTTTCCGCTTCCTGGATGCGCGCGTCCATGTATAGTCGAACCATCCTGTTCCCGCTGAGCTTCTGCGCGGCGGCTTATTTCCTGACAGCTTCTGTTTTTTCCCTCCGTGAAAAAGAAAAGGGGTCTGGAATTGTTCTTATAAGCGGTATGGTCTGCCTTTCCGTTGGGAAAATTCTTGAACATCTTCTTCCCGGCCTCCTCCAGCTTCCTGCGCATGCATCCCACGCATATCCCTATATGTGGATTTCATCCTGGATGTGGATTCTGATCCTTTCCCTGACGCTCATCTTCCTCATAAAACAAAAACACGGGAAAAAGCAATGAATCCCTATATAAAGCATTTATATCTGAAGCAAGTTCCGGAATGGGCTGCGAGCATCCCGTCAGTGTGGGTTTTCATCGGTATTTCAGCTGGTGTGCTTTGGACTTTGGATAATGCCGGCGTGTTGTAAATAGATTAATCCAAACATAAAAACCGCCTGTATTCCCGGCCTTTTGGGAATGCAGGCGGTTTTTTATGCAGGTTTTTGCGGGAAGCCGGAGCTTAGCCTTTCGAGTTTTGCAACGTCGCGGACGTCTGCTATGCAGCCGCGCGGGCGTGCTGTCCGCGCTCAGGAAAAGCGGCGCCTATGGGATGAATCCGGCGGTTTTCCCGTACAATGGAAGAACGCGAGACACGGCGGACGCGCTACGTTCCGCGCTCGCCGTGTGCAATTTGGTATAACTTTTCTAAATCTCCATATGCGATTTTTGCGCCGCTGCGGATCGCTTTGCGGTTATTTTCAATCCAATCCTGCCGCCCGTACAGCGACTCCCGGTAATCAAAATTTGCCAGCATATAGGCAAGATAGTCAAAACCTTCCGGGACATAAGCAACCGGATAGTTGCCTTTGCGCAGATGCGCTCTCGGAAATGTTTGCGGTCCCTGGTTCCCAGAAAAAAGCCTGTTTACAGTTTGCCAAAATGCTCTGCGCGGGAAAACTGCTTTTCGTTGTGTTCTCTGGGAAAGAAGGAAAGGGCGCAGCCGGATTGGATATCCGTATATCCATCCGTCTGGCTATTCGTTGTAGCTGCGCATTAAAAAAACGACTTTTCCTAAAATTTCTGCGCCTTCTGCGTCGATCGGTTCATATGCCGGATTTTCCGGCATCAGCCAGGGATGCCCGGCGCGCATGACAAAGCGTTTTACGGTTGCTTCCTCACCCAGAAGCGCGACGACGATATCCCGCTGCTGTGCGTCCGGCTGCCGGCGCACGATGATGATATCGCCGTCGAGAATGCCGGCGTTCATCATGGAGTCGCCCTGGACGTGGAGTGCGAAATGCTCGCCGGAACTGTGCGCAGCGTCAAAGGGAATATATCCTTCAATATCTTCAACCGCCAGGATGGGGAGGCCTGCCGTTACCCGGCCGATGAGCGGGACGCGCACAAGGCTGTCCTCGCTTACCGGCAGATCCGGTTCAAGCGGGTCGGCCGTGCTGATGGCGCGCATCTTGTGTCCGTCGCGCTTGATATATCCTTCGCGGTCGAGGACTTTCAAATGGGCGTGCACAGTGGAAGGGGAGCGGAGGCCGACTGCTTCTGCAATTTCACGTACGGACGGCGGGAAACCTTTTTCCCGGGTCGTTTTTTGTATAAATACAAGGATTTCACGCTGCTTTTCTGAAATTTTACTTTGTTTCATGTTGACACGCTCCTTCTACATCCATAGTATAGCACATCTGCCTGAAAAAAGCAAACAAATGTTCAGATATTGCAATAAAAAAATCTGCTTTTCCGAAATTTTGTGGGGATTAAAGGTTGACACTCCATATTTGTTGTATTATGATATTGCTATCGAATCAACAGACAGTAATGCTAGGGGGATCTCTTCATGATTTTTGAAAAAGTGGCGTCTATTCTTGCCGAGCAGCTTGGCGCAGATGTCAACGATATAACGGAAACGACGGATATTATCAATGACCTCGGCGCAGATTCGTTGGATGTCGTGACCTTGCTTTTGTGCATTGAGGATGAATTCGGCGTAACGGTAAGCGATGAAGAAGCACAGGAGCTGCGTGCTGTCGGCGATATCGTTTCCTATATTGAGGCGCATATCTGAAGCCGGGAGAGGCTTGGGACTTCCCGCGGGGGAGGAGCGGCCCGCTTTACCACTTTCTGAAAATAAAGATTGAATCCCGGCGCAGGTACTGCGCCGGGATTTTATTTTTTCATGCGGGATGTGCTGCAGGCGGAAGCGCGAATATGTATGAATTGAATGCATAAACATACTGGCGACTTAACGTAAAAACCGGCAGCACTTTGCTTTTTGCGCCTGCGAGCACGAATTTATCTCTGCATTCTACGTATTGCCCAAATCACGCACGCGAATTTTTATTTGTATTTAGATATAATTATCCGTTGACAAGCAGGTGTAGTGCGTGTATAATAGCCACATCGTTAGAAAATCCGCGGCGATGCAATTTCCGCCGCGAGAACCAGGAAAGAAGGATATGAAAATGAAAAAGACACTGGCGCTTCTGCTTGCAGTTCTCATGATGGCTGCAATGTTTGCGGGCTGCTCGGAGCAGCCGAAGGACGATTCCGGCAACGGCGGCGAAGGGACGCCGTCGACCGGTGACGTTCAGCCGGAAGGCGGCGATACTGGGGACGCGGACAAAGGGACACTGACGGTTGCGCTTTCACCGGACTTTGCGCCGATGGAATTTGTAGATGTCAGCAAATCCGGCCAGGATCAGTATGTAGGCTTTGATGTAATGCTGGCTCAGTATATTGCCCAGGAAATGGGTTTGGCCTTGGAAATTAAGGCGATGAGCTTTGACGCCTGCCAGAGCGCGGTTCAGCTCGGCAGCGTGGATATGTCGATTTCCGGTTTCTCAAAGACCGATGAACGTGCGGAAAACTTCCTGCTTTCAGATTTCTACTATGCCGGCGACAATGAAACCGAGCAGACGATTATTGTCTCTGCCGATAAGGCTGGTACTTTCTCCACCACAGAGGATTTTGATGGTCTGACCGTCGCCGCACAGACTGCTTCTTTACAGATGGACCTGTGCAATTCCCAGCTTCCCGATAGCGTGACGATTAAGGAATACAAGGCCATTGACGATGCGGTTATGGCGCTGAAAACCGGCAAGGTGGACGCGGTTGCCGTGGCTGTCGGCAATGCTGAAGCGATCATTTCCAACAATGCGGATGTTGCAATGTCCGGATTCCTGTTTGAAGTTGACGAAGAGCAGCAGAACAATGTTATCCTGATTAATAAAGAAGATACCGAGCTTTTAGAGCAGGTCAATGCGATTCTTGCCAAGGCTTATGAAGCTGGCCTGTATGGCCAGTGGTATACCGAAGCCAAGGAATTGGCCGGAATCGAAACTGCCAGCGAAATCACGTATGATGACGACGGCAATGTTGTAACCGATGAAGGCGACGCTGAAGAATAAGAAAACTGAAAATAAGGCACGGCCGGCTTACTTTTTCGCCGGTCGTGCTTTCCCGTCGCAGCGGATAGTATCAAATATGGAGGAAGCATAGTGTCTTTTGTAACGTTCTGTGAAAATGTTGCAAAAATCCTGTCCAAATACTGGCAGGTGTTTTTGCTTGAAGGCGTCAGCTATACCCTGCTGCTGTCGCTGATTACGGTTTTCTTCGGCGCGATCTTCGGCTCTTTGCTGGCGCTGGGCAAGATGTCAAAATTCAAGCCGCTTGGCTGGGTGATTACGGCTTTTGTCGAGGTGATTCGGGGTACGCCGATTCTTTTGCAGCTGTATGTCGGTTATTTTATTGTCCCGCTTATTTTCCCGTTTTTGGGCATGAGCGATTTTACCTCCATTGCCGTCGCGCTGGTGATCAACTCTTCGGCTTATGTTTCCGAGGTGATCCGTTCC
Source organism: uncultured Eubacteriales bacterium (assembly GCA_934546935.1). GTDB lineage: Bacteria > Bacillota > Clostridia > Oscillospirales > QAMX01 > CALWJF01. The sequence continues at coordinate 22,516 of CAKTEH010000006.1, read as the reverse complement.
GGTGTCCAGGCAGTCGATCGCGGGCAGACGGAGGCAGCGCGCAGCCTTGGGCTTAACGGCCGGCAGACGATGGTGCGCATTGTCCTGCCGCAGGCGATTAAGAATATTCTTCCGGCGCTGGGCAATGAGTTTGTTATGATTATTAAGGAAACTTCGCTCGCATCGACCTTCTTCGTCGGCGACCTGATGACCTCTTATCTCAAGGTCAAGGGCATTACTTTCCTGTCCTTTGAGTGCCTTTTCATCGTCGGTGTGATCTATTTTGTGATTACGTTTACCCTGTCGAAGATTATTGGTGTATATGAGAGGAGGCTCAAGAGCAGTGATTAAGGTGGTGGATTTACATAAAAGCTTCGGGCAGCTCCATGTCTTAAAGGGCGTTAACGAGCATATTAAACCCGGAGAGGTTGTTTCCATTATTGGGCCGTCCGGCGGCGGGAAGAGCACCTTCCTTCGCTGCCTGAACCTTCTGGAGACGCCGGAAAAGGGCCAGATTTTTTTTGAGGGCGTCGATATTACTGCAAAGAAAGTGGATATCAACCTTCACCGGCAGAAAATGGGCATGGTATTTCAGCATTTTAATGTTTTTCCCCATCTTTCGGTAAAGGAAAACATCACGTTGGCGCCTGTGCTTCTGAAGAAAAAGACGAAGGAAGAGGCAGAGGAAGCGGCAAAAAAGCTGCTTGCCCGCGTCGGGCTGCTGGATAAGATCGACGAGCATCCCGGCCGTCTGTCCGGCGGGCAGAAGCAGCGTCTGGCTATCGTGCGCGCGCTGGCGATGGAGCCGGACGTCATGCTCTTTGACGAGCCGACAAGTGCGCTTGATCCGGAAATGGTCGGCGAAGTGCTGCAGGTAATTAAAGACCTGGTGCGCGAGGGGATGACGACGGTGATTGTTACCCACGAAATGGGTTTCGCACGGGAAGTTTCCGACCGGATCCTGTTTATGGACGAGGGAATTATTGCGGAATCCGGCTCTCCGCAGCAGATTTTCAGCAATCCGCAAAACCCGCGTACGAAAGACTTTTTAAGTAAGGTGTTATTATGAATTTGAATTTGAGTAAACAGCAGGCGGCTGCGTATGTGGATGAAAACGCAAAGCTTTTTACAGATATCAGCGACGAGATCTGGGAATTTGCGGAGCTTTCCCTGAAGGAGTATAAATCTGCGGATTTATACTGCGAAAAGGCGGCGCAGATTGGTTTTACGGTTGAGCGCGGAATCTGCGGCATCGAGACCGCATTTGTCGCAAAATATGGACAGGGACGTCCGTATATCGGAATCCTGGCCGAATACGACGCATTGTCGGGCCTTTCGCAGGTTGCGGAAGCAGACCGGCAGTGTGAGCTTGTCCCCGGCGGCTGCGGCCATGGCTGTGGCCACAACCTGCTCGGCGCGGGTTCATTTGCGGCTGCAGCTGCGGTGAAGGATTACCTGGAGAAGACGGGTACGGCCGGAACGGTTCTGTTTTACGGCTGTCCCGGTGAGGAGGGCGGCGCGGCAAAAGCATTTATGGCGCGTGAACATCTCTGGGAAACGCTTGATGCGGCGATCACTTGGCATCCGGGTGATACAAACGAAATCATGACCGGCACGAATAACTCTTGTATCCAGTGCCTGTATAAATTCAAGGGTATCGCAGCACATGCGGCGGGAAACCCTTACGACGGACGTTCTGCGCTCGATGCGGTGGAACTGATGAATGTCGGCGTGCAGTTTTTGCGGGAGCATGCCAGCGAGAAAGCGCGCATCCATTATGCGATCATCGACGGCGGCGGTTTCTCACCTAACGTTGTTCAGCCGACGGCCAGCGTACTGTATATGGTGCGTTCTAACAAGGTGCGCGAAGCCATCGAACTGCAGGCGCGCGTCGATAAAATTGCTGAAGGCGCCGCGCTGATGACCGAGACGAGCTTTGAAAAGATTTTTGTTGACGGCACGGCCAATACCATCGTGAATTCCACGTTGGAGCGCGCTCTCTGGGATAACATGGAAGCCATCGGCGCGCCGCAGTACGACGAAGCGGAATGGGCGCTGGCGAAAAAGATTTATGCCACGCACAAGGCGCCGGACGAGCTGCCGGGTCTTGGACAGAAGCACGACGCGCAGATCCGCGCCTATGTCAAGGAAAAATCCGAAAACGGGAAGCGCGAGATCAATGATTTCCTACTGCCGTTCTACAGCGGGAACGATTTTACGCCGGGTTCGACTGATGTCGGCGATGTAAGCTGGCAGACCCCGACGGCGCAGTTCACCGCAGTCACACATACGGCCGGTTCCCCCGGGCATTCCTGGCAAAACGTTTCCATGGGGAAGTCCGGTATTGCCCATAAGGGCCTGCTTTATGCGGGAAAGGTCTTGGCCTGCACAGCGATTGATTTGTTTGAGACGCCGGAGCTATTGGAAAAGGCAAAGGCGGAATTCAAAGATGCCGCTGCGGAGGGATATACCTGTCCGATCCCGGACGGTGTGCCGCCCTATGTAATCGAATAAGTGTGCAAAATCCCCTGCCTGGATATAAACAGCCCGCAAACTGTAAAAGTTTGCGGGCTGCTGTTTTTTTACAAAGCGCTGCGGCGTCTTATAATGGGAACAGATGCTGTTCATAGTCCTGGACAAAATAACGAATATTTGTGCGTCCTCTTGCCAGGACGGCAAAGCCCTCTGCTTCCAGCTTTTTGCGCTGGGCTTCCATGCCGCCGGGATATTTTGGGTTGAGCTCTCCCCCTGCTTTCAGGGTACGCCAATAAGGCGTTTCGTCCGACGGGCGCTGGAAGCTTGCCCAGGCGGCGATGGAAACGAAAATCCCTGCTGTGATCGGATCGGTAAAATCTGCACCGTTTTCCTGTGCAAGATATGCACGCAGGCGGCCCACGGTTGTGACAAAGCCGGAAGGGACGCGCCGCATCAGCGCATCATAGGCCAACGGCGGCGCAAAAAACATCCGGCTTCCGCCATATTTGCGCACGGTAGCTGCATCGGTAACGGTCTGAATCTTTGGCATACCGTTATCACGATGCAGCATGGCGTTGAAATCTTTCCTTTCTTCATTGGCCATGAAATCACCTCTTTCGTTCAGCGTATGCTGTTTCCTGCTGCACTGAGACGCTGGAAAAAATATCTTCCGCAATGACGGGGTTTGCCATAGTAAGTCAGAACAATTCTGCGCTGAACAGATAGGCCGTGCTGGGTTGGCTGACTCCGTTCAGGAAAACCTCGGCAGTCCAGTATTTATCCGGGTAGGGGATGAGGATATCCTGTCCAAGCATAATATTGCGTGTGACGTCGTACATGGCGTCGCTGTCATAGCCTTGCCGCCGGTGCATGGCTTCCAGATCGCCGGAAAAGACGGCAAAGGTAAATTCACTAAGAAACGGAAGCCCCGGTCTTTGGTTGTTTTGGGGGATCAGATCAAAGGAGATAAAGCCCTCCGGAACCGGCGTATCCGCTTTCATAAAGCGGCCTCAGAAGCCGTGCCAGGGACCGACGTCCACGTTTTTTCCATAATGATGCATAAAAAGCAAATCGTAATCAAAACCCGAGCGGTACTGCGCCATGGTGTCCAGCGTTTTGAAAACCAGGCTGCGCGTATTTGCATCTTCGTCTGGGACATCGGATAGCTCGCGGCCGATAAAGCGGATAGCAGGCATTTTTTTGCAGGTGAAGCTGTCCACCTTGAAACCGTTTTGTTGTTTTTTAACAGTGTCCGGCATAAAAAGCGACCACTGGACTGCCGCGTCGTGTTCTTTTAAAGCATTGATATAGCCGAAGTGCTCCACGTAATCTGTCCCAGTCGATCCGGTAATGCCGCCGGCAATCTCATGGCGCAGATTGGGATCGCACATGGAAGAAAAATCGGAGAACATCCTGGATACAGCTAATCTCAGCTGTTCATCATGGATATGCCCATCGAGCGCACGGTCAAACCGGTCCAGCGTGTCGAACACGGCCTTGTTTACGAGGTCCGGTTCAAGCGCGCGGAGACAGGCGCGAAGTTTTGCATTCTGCGCTTTAAAGCGTGCCAGTACGCCTTCGATCAGCAGCAGCCGGTTCGCATCCAGCGAAGCGGCGCCCCATTGGGAATCGTCCAGCATCCAGACGGTCAGCGCGTCAAAAGCGTTTGGATTTTGCCTTCTTGCACGGCCTGCCCAGCGGACAATTGCCTGGTATTTTTCTGCGTCCGTACATTCTTTTGCATCCTGTGCGTCATACCAGAGGAAAGCGTTTGTAAGTTTGTATGTCACAGTTGAGTGCCCTCCCTATATTTTTCATGTTTTAAAAACTCGAAGGCGGTTTCATACGAGGCGTTTTTTATAAAGGCTAAGAAGAAAAGCCGTCCGGCTTGTTTGCCGCTTAAGGCTGGATTGGGACACAACGGCCATTTTAAAAATCGGAATTTTCGGCGATTGCATTGACATTGCGGCAGGAATCCGTATGATTAAGAGAGATACGCATTTTTTGACAGGATATGCGCATCCTGAGCGGATTTGAACTTGCAGCTACGCAAGCACCGGAACCTCCAGATCCGATTTTCAGTAAGAACTGTTATTTTATTGCATGATACAAGAAAAGTATAGCAGAAGCAGGAAAGGAAAACAAGGACGATGGCATTGTATGTACAGCAGTATCTTTCCCCTGTCGGCATGCTTACGATCTGTGCCGACGAAGATGCTTTGCGCGGGCTGTATTTCGGAGCTCCTGCTCCTGCGCCGGCGCAGGTAGCCCGCACCCCGCTGCTGGAAGCAGCGGCACGGCAGCTTGACGAATATTTCCGGAGGGAACGCCGAACCTTTACGCTTCCGCTTGCACCGCAGGGTACGGATTTTCAGAAACGGATATGGCGCGTACTGTGTACGGTCCCATATGGGCAGACGCATTCTTATGCGCAGCTTGCTGCGGCCGCCGGCGCGCCGCACGCTTTCCGCGCAGCCGGGCAGGCGAACCATGCCAATCCACTGCCGGTTTTTATCCCCTGCCATCGCATTGTACGTACAGACGGTGCATTGGGTGGATATGCCGGCGGCGTGGCGCGCAAAGCCTTTCTGCTGCGGCTGGAAGACTGGGAGACGGAGCTGCCGTCCTTTAAAAGCGACCTTTGCGTTTCGCGCGCAAGATAAACCTGTTAAATGCCGTGCGGCGGTTTGGCTTTTCCCACTATCTGCTGTTTAAAAGAGGAATTATCATGGAAATCCTGCATGTCTTTATACTGAATCCTGCTGCGGGCCGCCGGGACCGGACGGGCGAGCTGCGTATGATGATTGATACCCTGTGTTTAAAACATGGGTTGGAATATAAGATTCTGCTTACCCGCTGCAAAGGGGATGCGAGCGCTTTATGCGCCGCCTTTGCCCGGGCCCATTCCGACAGGGTCTGCCGCTTTTATTCCTGCGGCGGGGATGGAACGCTTAATGAAGTGGTTTCCGGCATCCTGGACGCTGGAAATGCCCAGGTCGCCTGTTTCGCCTGCGGAACGGGGAACGACCTGATTAAGATCTTCGATCATCCTGACTATTTTCAGGATATGGCGCGTGTAATATCTGGCCATACTGTACAGCTTGATGCAATGACCGTCTGCAGTGACGGCATCCGGCAGAGCGCGCTGAATATCTGCTCCGCCGGGATCGACGCACGGGTGGCCGACTGGGTGGGACGCAACAAACGCCGCCTGCCTTTTGGCGGAAAGCTTGCCTATGACTTGTCGCTTGTACGGGCGTTTTTCGGACGCCTTTCCCGTTGTTATAAGGTGACCATAGACGGGAAATCCTATGATGGAGAATATGCAATTTTAGTTGCTGCCTCGGGACGTTTTTACGGCGGCGGCTATTATGCGGTTCCAGAGGCAGAACCGGATGACGGGCTGCTCGATTTTCTTCTTGTGAAAAAAGTCTCGCATTTTCAGCTGCTGCGCCTGATTGGGAAATACCAGTCGGGACATCATCGGGATTTTTCAGAGCTGACGGTTTGCGTGCGCGGTCATGAGCTGCATCTGGAGACGCAGAGGCCCGAACCGGTCAACTACGACGGGGAAATTATATCGGGCCGCGATGTGCGGATTTCCCTGTGCCCGGGCAAAATTTCCTTTGTCTTGCCGGAAGGATGTGAAATTGTTCATAATGCAGAAGCATTTGAGAGTATAAGAGAGAAAAACGAAGTAAATGCCAGTAAAAAGGATGGAAATTTTGTTTAATGCCGGTTTTAAAGTCCATAGAGGAGAAAGGAAATAAATCCCAAGCTTGCGAAAAACGGCATGCTGGGGTATCATATAAATAGTCTTAGCACTCGATATAAGTGAGTGCCAAAACGGGCCGGTTCTTGGAAAACAGGCGCCGGTCTTTATAAAATAAACGCAATTTAATACAGGAGGGACAGTAATGAATTTAAAACCGTTGGCAGATAGAGTCGTTTTGAAAATGCTCGAAACGGAAGAAACCACAAAGGGCGGCATTATTCTGACCGGCTCTGCGAAGGAGAAGCCGCAGGTTGCGGAAGTAATCGCGGTCGGCCCCGGCGGCGTTGTCGAGGGCAAGGATGTGATTATGGAAGTTGAAGTTGGCGATCATGTCATTATGAGCAAATATTCCGGTACGGAAGTCAAAATTGACGGGGAAACGTACATCATCGTCCGCCAGAGCGATATCCTCGCCATCGCGGAAGACTAAGAGTGGAGGGTTTAGCATATGTCAAAGCTGATTATATATAATGAAGAAGCCCGCCGTGCGCTTGAGCGCGGTGTAGACCAGGTTGCCAATACCGTTAAGGTTACCCTTGGCCCGAAAGGCCGCAATGTTGTGCTGGGCAAGAAATATGGTTCCCCGCTGATCACCAATGACGGCGTGACAATCGCAAAGGAAATTGAACTGGAAGATCCCTTCGAGAATATGGGTGCACAGCTTGTCAAGGAAGCTGCGACAAAGACCAACGATGTCGCCGGTGACGGTACAACCACTGCCACCCTGCTTACCCAGGCGATCATCCGCGAGGGTATGAAGAATGTTGCGGCCGGCGCGAATCCTATGGTTATGCGTCGCGGTATCCAGAAGGCTGTTGATACTGCGATTTCCGCAATCCAGGAGAATTCCCAGCCGGTGAATGGTTCTTCGGATATTGCCCGTGTTGCAACGATTTCTTCCGGCGATGAAATCATCGGCAACCTGATTGCAGAAGCAATGGAAAAGGTTGGAAACGACGGCGTAATCACGGTTGAAGAGTCTAAGACTGCGGAAACCTATTCCGAGGTCGTCGAAGGTATGCAGTTCGACCGCGGCTATATCTCCCCTTATATGGTCACCGATACAGAAAAGATGGAATGCGTCTATGATGACGTACTCATCCTGATCACTGATAAAAAGATTTCCTCCATCCAGGATCTGCTGCCGCTGCTGGAGCAGATTGTGAAGACCGGCCGTAAGCTTGTTATCATTGCCGAGGATATCGAAGGCGAAGCGCTTGCCACGATCCTGGTCAACCGTCTGCGCGGCACCTTTAACTGCGTCGCCGTTAAGGCTCCAGGCTTTGGTGACCGCCGTAAGGAAATGCTGAAGGATATCGCTGTGCTGACCGGCGGCCAGGTTATTACCGAGGAACTCGGCCTCGATTTGAAGGAAACCACCATTGATATGCTCGGTACTGCCCGTCAGGTGCAGATCAACAAGGAGAATACCATTATTGTCGGCGGCGGCGGAGATCAGACCGAAATTAAAAACCGCGTCACACAGATCCGTGCAGCAATTGAAACCACCACCTCTGATTTCGATCGTGAAAAGCTCCAGGAGCGCCTTGCGAAGCTGGCCGGCGGCGTAGCTGTCATTAAAGTTGGCGCTGCAACCGAAACCGAGATGAAGGAAAAGAAGCTGCGTATTGAAGATGCGCTCAACGCTACCCGTGCAGCTGTTGAAGAAGGCATCGTAGCGGGCGGCGGTACGGCTTATGTTAATGCGATCCCGGCAGTCCAGAAGCTGTGCAACACAGTTGACGGCGACGAGAAAACCGGCGTACGCAGCGTCATGAAGGCCCTTGAGGAGCCCGTCAAGCAGATCGCAGCGAATGCAGGCGTGGACGGGAGCGTTGTGCTTGAAAAAATCCGTAATTCCCGCCGCATTAACTACGGTTATGACGCACTCAGCGAGATTTATACTGATATGCTCAAAGCGGGTATCGTAGATCCGACCAAGGTTAACCGTTCTGCACTTGAGAAGGCAGCCAGCGTCGCTTCCATGGTCCTGACTACGGAAAGTCTTGTAGCGGATAAGCCGGAACCCCCGGCGCCTGCTGCACCGAACCCGGACATGGGCGGTATGGGCGGCATGTATTAATCGTCATACCCAAAGACGCGTATCTCCCCCGGCGTCCTTCCGAAGCGAAGGACGCCGGGGTTTCCTGTATTTCCCGTCTGCCGCGTGCAGAAAAAACGGGCATGGTTCTTAGGTTTCCGATTTTTAAATATAGTGAAAAACAGGATGACAAAATGCTGAGCCGGGAAACCTTTCCCAGCTCAGCATTTCTATTATTTGCGTGACAGATTGTACTGTAAAACGCGGGGATTTACATTTCGATATATTCCTCCCGCCCTGCGCCAACGGAAACATAGGAAATACGGCAGCCAACCGCCTCTTCCAAATAACGGATGTAATCCTGTGCAGGCTGAGGAAGCTCGGAGAATTTGCGGCAGCCGGTAATATCGCCGGAGAAACCCGGAAGGAAAGCATAAACAGGCTTAGCGCGGTTAAGCGCGTCTCCGGTAGGGAAGGTATCAAGAATTTCTCCGTCAAGCTCATAATGTGTGCATACCGGGATTTTTTCCATGCCGGACAGGATGTCGAGCTTGGTGACGGCAAGGTCTGTCGCACCCTGCATTTGTACGCCATAACGGGAAGCAACTACGTCAAAGCCGCCGACACGGCGGGGACGGCCAGTTGCCGCACCGTATTCGCCGCCAGCAGCGCGGAGGGCCTCCGCTTCTTCGCCAAAGAATTCACAGACGAAGGGGCCTTCTCCGACACAGCTGGAGTACGCTTTCATAATGCCGATGACACGGTCGAGCTTTCGGCCCGGGATGCCCGCGCCGATCGGTGCGTAGGCGGCAATGGTGGAGGAAGAAGAAGTATAGGGGTAAATGCCGAAATCAATATCCCGCAGTGCACCGAGCTGGGCTTCGAACATCATGTTTTTTCCGGCGTTGATCGCATGGTTGAGGTAGAGGCCGGTGTCGCAGATATAATCAGCAAAGGGAAGGCCGTAGGCTTCCAGCCAGGAAAGCATTTCATCGACTGCGATAGGCGTATGGCCGTAGCCGTTAACAACGGTAAGGTTCTTCCATTCCAGCAGCTGTTCAAGCTTATCCCGTAAAGTCTCAGGATGGAGCAGGTCTGCCATGCGCAGCGTTTTTTTCATATATTTATCGGCATAGACCGGCGCAATGCCGCGGCGGGTAGAACCGAATTTACGGTCGGCGAGCCGGTCTTCCTCCAGGCCGTCGAGCAGCTTATGATAAGGCATGCAGATGGTGGCCTTATCGCTGATTTTCAAGTGCTGTGGGTTAATCGTAATGCCTTTTTCCCGCAGCGCCTTGATTTCATGCGTCAAATGCTCCAGATCAATAACCATGCCTGTACCCATGATATTGACAGTTTCCGGACGCAGGATGCCGGAGGGCAAAAGGTTTAAAATAAATTTACCGCGTTCATTTACGACGGTATGTCCGGCATTATTGCCGCCCTGATACCGGGCGACGATATCATATTGGGCGCTGAGCAAATCGACCATGCGGCCTTTGCCCTCGTCGCCCCAGTTAATGCCTACAACTGCTGTCAGCATAATAAATCTCTCCTTTACACATTAACCTGTGCCTCAACGCCCAGAAGCGCGCGGTTTTCATCAAGGACCGGCTGGACGCACTGCGCAACAAAATTTTCGGTCTGCTGCGGCGCAAGACCAATAAATTTGCGTATATCAAGGATTTCCTCCAGTGCGGCATCATCAAGATGGAAACGCGCATCGGCGCGAAGCTTTTGCAGAAGGTCGTTGTCGCCGCCCTCCAGCTTGATGCGGGAAGCGGTTTCAACCGAATATTGCCGTATTGCCTCATGTAGTTCCTGGCGGTCTCCGCCTGCACTGACGGCGTGCATAAGGATATTCTCTGTAGCGATGAAAGGCAGCTCCTCATTTAGATGGCGGCGCATGACGTTAGGATAAACGCGGCAGGAAGAAATGATGTTGATCATCAGCGTTAAAACTGCGTCAGTGGCAAGGAACGCCTCGGGAATGGAAATGCGCCGGTTGGCGGAGTCGTCAAGCGTGCGCTCCAGCCACTGCACCGCGGCGGTATCAGCGGCGTTTTTGACGTCGTTGAGGATGTAACGGGAAAGGGAACAAATGCGCTCGCTGCGCATGGGGTTGCGCTTATAAGCCATCGCGGAGGATCCGACCTGTCCGGCTTCAAACGGTTCGTCCATCTCTTTCAAATGTACCAGAAGGCGCATATCATTGGCAAATTTGGATGCGCTCTGCGCGATTCCGGCGAGTACGTTGAGCACGAAGGAATCAACCTTGCGCGTATAGGTCTGTCCGGAGATCGGAAGGCATGCCTCAAAGCCCATCTTCCGTGCAATGCGCATCTCCAGCTCACGGACCTTTGCTTCGTCGCCTGCAAACAGGGAAAGGAAGCTCGCTCCAGTGCCGGTTGTCCCTTTGCAGCCGAGCAGCTTCAGCCGGGACAGCTCAAAATCCAGCCGCTCCAGATCCATCAGCAGATCCTGCAGCCACATACACGCACGCTTTCCGACGGTAGTCGGCTGTGCAGCCTGGAAGTGCGTAAATGCAAGCGTCGGCATGTCCTTGTTGCTCAGCGCAAATGTGGAGAATGCGGAAATGGCATTAACCAGCAGTTTTTTAATTTGCAGCATGCCCTCACGCATCTGGATAATATCCGTGTTGTCGCCGACATAGCAACTTGTTGCGCCGAGATGGATAATCGGCATTGCCTTTGGGCAGATATCGCCGTAGGCATGGATATGCGCCATGACGTCGTGGCGGAGCTTTTTTTCGTACTGCGCGGCAAGGTCATAATCGATGTCGTCGATATGCTCGCGCATCTGGGCGATTTGCGCATCGCTGATCTCCAGACCCAATTCTTGTTCGCTCTCTGCCAACGCGATCCATAGCCGCCGCCAAGTAGAAAATTTAAAGTCTGGGGAGAAGATAAACTGCATGCGGCTGCTTGCGTAGCGTGAACACAAGGGGCTTTCATACCGGTTTTTTCCTGCCATTTTATTTCACCTTTCGTTCATGATTTTCAAGCGAGGCTTTTACAAAGCCTGAAAACAGCGGATGGGGATGGTTTGGGCGGCTCTTAAATTCGGGGTGATACTGGACGCCGACGAAAAAGGGGTTGTCGGACAGCTCTACCGTTTCCACAAGACGTCCGTCGGGAGATATGCCGCTGATAATCAAGCCGGCATCCTCCAACTGCTGACGGTAATCGTTGTTGAATTCATAGCGATGACGATGACGCTCGGAGATCTCTGTGGAGCCATAGCAGCGTGCCATGGTTGTCCCCTCGCGGATGATGCAGGGATATGCGCCAAGCCGAAGCGTGCCGCCTTTTTCAATTTCATTATTCTGGCCGGGCATAAAATCAATAACTTTATGCTGCGAAGCTTCGTCGAATTCGTTGGAATTGGCGTCTGCATAGCCAAGCACACCGCGGGCGTATTCAATCACTGCGATTTGCATGCCCAGGCAGATGCCGAAATAGGGAATATGGTGGATACGCGCGTAACGGGCGGCAAGAATCTTCCCTTCGATACCGCGGTTTCCGAATCCGCCCGGAACAAGGATGCCATCCACCTCGGAAAATACAGCTTCATAGTTGTCCGCATTCACAGATTCCGAGTCAATCCAGGCGATTTCCACCTTCGCGCCAAGCGCAAAACCGGCATGCCGCAGCGCTTCTGCAACGGAAAGGTAAGCGTCATGCAGCTGGACATATTTGCCGACAAGCCCGATGGTGACTGATTTTTTGCGGGATTTGATCCGCCTGACCAGCGCCTGCCATTCGCACAGATCCGGAGCGGGTGCGTTGATGCCGAGCTCCCGGCAGACGATATCGGAAAAATGCGCTTTTTCCAGCATCAGCGGTGCTTCATAAAGTACGGGGATTGTAACATTTTCAATGACACAATCGGGCTGCACATTGCAGAAATTGGCAATCTTCCGGAAAATCCCCTCGTCCTCAATCGGCTCGTCACAGCGCAGGACGATGATATCCGGGTTGATGCCCGCACCCTGTAATTCCTTGACGGAATGCTGGGTGGGCTTGGATTTATGCTCGCCTGAGGCACGAAGATAGGGGACAAGCGTGACGTGGATATACAACGCATTTTCCCGCCCGATTTCGTGGCCGACCTGCCGTATTGCCTCCAAAAAAGGCTGGCTTTCGATATCGCCGATCGTTCCGCCGACTTCTGTAATGACAACGTCGGCCTGCGTCTTGCGCGCAACATTGTAAATAAAGGATTTGATCTCATTGGTAATATGGGGGATGATCTGAACGGTACTGCCCAAATATTCCCCCTGGCGTTCCTTGCCAATGACGTTAGCGAAGACCTTCCCGGTGGTCAGGTTGGAGTATTTGTTGAGGTTCTCGTCAATAAAGCGTTCGTAATGCCCAAGGTCGAGGTCCGTTTCCGCACCATCTTCGGTGACATAGACCTCTCCGTGCTGATACGGGCTCATTGTGCCGGGGTCAACGTTGATATAGGGGTCAAGCTTCTGCGCGGCAACTTTCAATCCGCGCGCCTTAAGCAGCCGGCCCAGCGACGCGGCAGTAATGCCCTTTCCAAGGCCGGATACAACGCCGCCGGTTACAAAAATATACTTGGTCATCGTTTGCGCGCTCCCTTATAAAATTCGCAGGGGACAGGAACTTTTTGCGCGTGCAAAACAGAACTTTTGTTCGTTCATGCGGCCACCTTTTCGTTTCTGGCATGAATCCCATATCAAGCGGCCTGAAGAAAGCGCCGGGTTCTGTCACCGCAAAAAATAACAATAAAATTATACGCGAAGCCAAAGCGAAAATCAATCAGCAACCTGCTGTTTTGAAGTGGAATATCGGGATTCCAGATGCGATTTTGCACAATTGCTCTGTCCCATCCATCCCCGCCGGCGTCCTCCTGCTTTTACGGATCCAAATCTTCGCCGTATTGCGCCGTGGGAATTTGGCGTGCGACGACCACGAAGCGCCCGTTTCCCGTATGATAGCTGCAGGTGGACAGGGTAAGCAGCCCGTCGCCGTACTGCGCTTTGACGCCGGTATCGTAGAGTGCAGCACTGTAAACCTGGCTGAGATATTCTGAAAAGCGCTCTGCTTCCCGCAGGTCCGTATATTGATAATAGCGGAATGCGTCCTGCGCATCTTTTGAATAGGCCTCGGCGTAAAATGCGGCGATGACCTCATATGTGCCGGGCAGCTGCACGGTATCAAAATGGATCATCGGAGGCTCCCGCCAAAAATCTTCATCCGCATAGGCGAGCAGGCCGGAAAACATGGATTTATCTTTCATGTTGTGCCCGTATATCAGGTAATTGCCGCAGCCCTCGAAACAGTCTCCGGCAAGGAATGGGACGCCGCTGCGTGCATCGTTTCCGTCAAAATCGCGGTGGAGGTAGTATTCGGGATCTTCCGGGGTATGCATGACGGGATATTGGATTTTGGTACCGTCGATGGAAAGCCAACCGAAAAAATCCTCGTTTAAAAGTTTTAAGCGTTGACAGCCAGAGAGGAGTTCCGGTTCCGCCGGCGTGTTTTCTTCCTGCTGTACGTCTGCATCGGGGTTGTCCTGCGCGGGAATCTTCGCTGGGAGCCTGGATGCAGAGCTGCCAGAAGGGCTTTCGCGGATAATGTCGGCAAGTTGGGCAAATTTGCGGGCCTGTTTATCTGCGGAAACCAGAATGGAGACGGACAGGGAAAGAGATATCAGGAAAACCCCGGCGAGCAGGATAAAAACCAGGGCAAGGATTTGTTTTTCTCGTTTCTTCATATTGTTTTCCTAAAGCAACGGCGGATGTAGTTTTACATCCGCCGTTTTATTATGGTTAATGCCTCGCTTTTTTCCGCTGCTGTTTTAGCGTATATACTGGGACCAGGAGCATCCCAAGTGCGGAAAGCCCTGTCAGGCTCAGCCAGAGCGCCAGCCGGGATTCGTCGCCGGTTTTCGGTGTATCGTCGACGGGCGTATCAGCTACATCCGGCACATCGGGTTCATCCGGAGGGGTTGCGGGACGGCTGTTTTTAAATTGCACCTGTGCAGTTTCGTTTTCCGGGATGGTTCCAATGGAGCCTGTGGAAACCGTTTTGAAGCCGTCCTGATTTGCTTCCGTCTCTTTGACTATATAGGTAATTCCGGACGGAAGGCCGGAGGCTGCCTTTGTTTTACCGTGGCGCAGTTGAAAGGATGCGACGCCGTCGGTAAATTCCATATCACCGTAAAGGCCGTTGATTTCCGAGTCGCCGAGCGTCACGGTAAAGGTGAATTTGCGGAAAGCGTCATGAGGTGCGCCGTCTACGATTTTGCTGACCTCCAGGCCGCCAGTAGGTTTGGGGTGATTGGTGATAAGGATGGAAAGCGTACGGTTTTCCGGATCCTTGAGCACATCGTCGTAATCGACGATGTATTCCTCTCCCTCTTCTTCGACGCGGATTGTCAGCCCGTCAAGCAGCGTTTCCGGATCGGGGAGCTGGGTGAAGCTCGCCGTCCAGTTATTGCTTTGATCAAGGATGACGGCGTCGAGTTGGTAATCCCCGATTTTCAGACGGATCGTCACCGCTTTTTTCTCACTTTCCAGGATGTCCGGATCCCATTGCTTTGTAATGTTAAACGACCTCATGTCAGGGGTTCCGATGACGAGTGCGCCGTTGGCTCCGATACCGCCGCCATATCCCTTGCCCAAAGAAAAGAAGATGTTATTATTCTTTCTGCCTGTACAACCTTCCGGTTCAGAACAGATAGATAAACCCCAAGATGAAATATGATCGGCAGCATAATCCTTTTCTTTCCACGGAACGGTTTTCTTGTATCCATCCGTGGAAGCGATTTCGTGCAACAATGCCGCAATACGATATGCGTTCTCAAACGCTTTCTTTTCCGGTAACGCAGAAAAATGATCTTTGATTTTAAGGCAGATATCTCCCAATCCTTCAGTTGACTTGTATCCGATCAACTCGTCAATCGAAACATCAAAGATTTTTGCGAGATCGGGTAGAAGCTGTATATCGGGACAGCATTGTGCTGATTCCCATTTTGAAACCGCCTGGTTGGTTACACCGAGGGCGTTTGCAAGTTCTTCTTGTGTAAGACTTTTCTGCTTTCTGAGAAAAGCAATTTGTTCATTGATTTTAATTGTAGTCATACTTAAGGACCTCGTGTTTTTTATTTTCGTAGCTACAATTATATTTTACCGGTATGCAGCTTCAAAAACAATGACGCATTTGTTTGATAAGTCTGTGTTTCATCCAACTTTTGGTTGGAGATCTGTTGTGAAAATGCCGCCTGCATTGCACAGGCGGCATAGACGCTTCAAGCAAAGAATCTCATTGCAGTTCCATTATCCAAAAGTCTTCCATGTGATTGGTGTGTGCAATTTCATCTTGAATTGTTTCCACATAAGAGAACCCGGCTTTTTGATAAGCACGGATGGCTCTTTGATTCCATGCGGCAACGCTTAGTAGTATTCTTCCGGTATGTCCTGTGAACTCACGCAGTTCTTTCACACACCGATTCACGAAATTGCCACCATTGACTTTACCGCAAAATTGCGGAGCCATTGACCAACCAACCCACAAGTCTTTCCCATCGAACTGACAAGATACTTGCCAATAAGTTCGATATGTTTGCTCAATGAAGTCCCTAAGCCTCTCCGCCGGAAATTGGGATGAATGTAGAACCCCATAATTCCATTATATTTTCTCCAAAGTTTTATTCGGAGGATTAGGAAACGTAAACCCTCCATATACGATTCATTTTCATATATCATCACCCTTTCTATAAACTTAGTTTGCATTTACACATCAGGTGTGATGTTGATACCAGCGGAAAAGTTTGCTTTACCCTGCGGCAAAATATTTATTCCCACTCGATGGTCCCTGTAGGCTTCGGCGTCAGGTCGTACAAGACGCGGTTGACGCCTGCAACTTCCGAGGTTATGCGCGCGGTGATTTTGTGCAGTACCGGCCATGGGATTTCCTCGACTGTAGCGGTCATGGCGTCGCGGGTATTGACAGCGCGCAGAATCACCGGCCATTCAAATGCGCGGACGTCATTTTTCACGCCAGTGCTTTTGATGTCCGGGATAACAGTGAAGTACTGCCATACATGCTGGTCAAGCCCGGCCAGCGCGAATTCCTCGCGCACAATTGCGTCGCTGTGGCGTACAGCTTCCAGCCGGTCGCGCGTAATCGCGCCGATGCAGCGCACACCCAGGCCCGGCCCGGGGAAGGGTTGGCGGTAAACCATGCTGTGCGGCAGGCCAAGTGTTTCACCTACGACACGGACTTCATCCTTAAACAGGAATTTCAGCGGCTCTACAAGTTCAAACTGCATATCTTCCGGCAGCCCGCCGACATTGTGGTGGGCCTTGACCGGGCCGGACTCCAGGATATCGGGGTAAATTGTCCCTTGGGCGAGGAAACGGATCCCTTCAAGTTTGCGGGCCTCCTCCTCGAATACGCGGATAAATTCTGCGCCGATGATCCTGCGTTTGTGCTCGGGCTCCGCTATGCCGGCAAGCTTGTCCAAGAAGCGGTCAACGGCGTCGACGTAGACGAGGTTTGCCTTCATCTGGTTGCGGAAGACCTCGACTACCTGCTCCGGCTCTCCCTGGCGCAGAAGGCCGTGATTGACATGCACACAGGTCAGCTGGCCGCCTATGGCGCGGATCAGCAGCGCCGCAACGACAGAAGAATCAACGCCGCCGGACAGGGCGAGCAGTACCTTCCCGTCGCCAATCTGGGCGCGCAGGGCATCAAGCTGCTCAAGGATAAATGCTTCGGCAAGTTCCGGCGTTGTGATGCGCTGCATGGTTTCAGGACGTTTTTCTGACATGGAATTTTCCTCCAAATATTGTAAAATAGGATAAACAAATGGTTAGCCCAGACGGTAATTCCCATCGCAGCCGGCTTGGATAGAAGCTTCGAAGAATGTTCGCAGTGCGTGCAGCATATATGCGGTATCCTCTGCGCCCGCAGTTTCAAAGGGCGAATGCATGGCAAGCTGTGCAAGCCCGATGTCGATTGTGTTTAAAGAAACCTGCGTGTTGGCAATGTTGCCGAGCGTAGAGCCTCCGGGCATGTCTGCACGGTTAGCGTAACGCTGGAAAGGAACACCGGCGCGCTGGCAGATAAGCTGGAAAATCGCGGTGGAAACGGCATCCGAGGTATAGCGTTGGTTTGCATTGTATTTGATGACTATGCCGCCGTTGGGATAGACGGCATGGTTTTTATCCATATATTCCGGATGGTTGGGATGTACGCCGTGCGCATTGTCACAGGAAGCGAGGAAGCTTGCAGCAAGTTTCTGCCGGTATGCATCCGCGTCAAGCGCCAATGCATGGCAGATACGCGCCAGCGTATCTGCAAGGAAAGTGCCTGCAGCGCCTTGCTTGGTCTGGCTGCCAACTTCCTCATTGTCAAACAGGCACACAAGCGGGAAGCTTACACTTTCGGACGCCTGGAGAAATGCGCTCAGCGCGCTGAAAGCGCACTGCAGATCATCCAGGCGCGGCGCAGAAATAAAGCCGTTCCATTCGATTCCTGGCTGCGGGTTGTAGACAAAGAGATCAGAAGACAAGATATCCGCTTCTTTTACCCCTGCCGCATCGGCAATGCGGCGGCGCAGGGGGGCCTTTGCGGGTTCCATGCTGTAAAGCGGGAGCATATCCACAGCAGGATTATAGGCCACGCCGTCGTTTGCCTTGCGGTTAAAATGGATGGCGACATTGGGGATCAGAACGCAGGGCTCGCGCAGATCTGCCAGCCGGGTTTCCACACCGTCTGCGCAGCGCACCAGGACGCGCCCGGCAATGGACAGAGGACGGTCCATCCAAGGCGCGCAGAGCATGCCGCCGTATTTTTCAGTGGACAGGCGCACATAGTGGCCGTCGGAAAGCCCGGCGTTTTCTTTGATTTTAAAAGCAGGGCTGTCTGTATGCGCGGCAGCCAACATAAAACCATGGAAATCGCCGGAGGGGACGCGAAATGCGATCAGAGAGGAACGGTTTCGGGTGACAAAATAACCTTTTCCAGGCAGCAGTTGCCAGGCTTGCCCCTCGCAAAGCTCCATATATCCTGCGTCTTTCAGAAGCTGCGCTGTATGGGCCGTTACGTGATAGGCCGTTGGGCAAGCGGCAATATAGGAAAAGAGGGAAGGATTCATAGCTGTGTAGACTCCTTATGTAGTTCGTTTAGTTTTCGTGGCTTCGCCAGGGAAAAATTTCTGAATTGGCATAGGGGCGCTGGCACATAGGCCTGCCTTTGTGCCAAAGTACGGACGGCTCGGGGTCTGCGAGCGTGGCGCAGCCGGTAAAGGCCATCAGCATGGCAAGCTCTTCGTTGACATGCCGTATATAAGCTTCTACGCCGGATGCGCCGTCACGCACAAGCGGCGCAAGGATCGAACGGCCGACTGCGGTTGCATCTGCGCCAAGGGCCAGCGCCTTATAAACGTCAGCGCCGCTTTCAATGCCGCAGTCGACAAAAATCTTCATTTTTCCGCCGACAGCTTTTACAATGTCGGGCAGAACCATCAACGGTGGGACTGCAAAAGGCATACGCCCATGATGATGGCTGACAAGGATCGCCTGTGCGCCAGCTTCGGCGCAGGCCAGTGCATCGCGCACGCTGAGTACGCCTTTGACAAGAAAGGGAAGCCCGGCGGCATGGATAAAATCTGCAAGCTCTGCACCGCTGCAGGGCGCCATCTCCTCGCCGAAAACTGTATCGAAGCCGCCTGACGTGCTGAAGCTGTGGTCGATATCCATCCCAACCGCAAGCGCGCCGTGTGTCCGGGCAAATGCAAGCTGGCTGCGGATTTTGCTGCGGTCGGCGTAGGGTTTTACAATCCGTACTGTCGGCGCGCCGGTTTCCAGGATGCGGGCAAAATCCGCATCTTCGCACATACCCACAAAGTTGAGCGCACCAAGCGCCTTTGCCGCGCGGGCATATTCGCATATTGCGTCTTTGCGTTCTTTTGCAAAGATGTGTAAATGGGAAAATGCGGGCATCATGACCGGCGTTTCAAAGAGACGCCCGAACAGCTGGCAGCGCAGAGAGGGGGTATGCGCGCCGACCAGCCGCTGTTCGATGAGGATAGAATCCAGGTATTTACGGGTAATTGCGTTGGCATCGGCAGGACGGGGACGTTTTTCTTCTGGCATGCCGGTGTTGCCTCCTTCCGTTTTGTCTTCGACATTTCATTTTGTGTCTGCCCATAAGCCAAACGGGTATGCGCATCAAAAACAGCGCATACCGGCCGGATTTGTCACAAGATTTTTAAGGGCATGGCTTTTTCCGCATTTTTGGCAAATGCATAGTTAAAGGAACGGGTGGTCGGGGTTTCGGGAAAATGGGATTAATACAGCTGACGCGTGATGTTCTGAAGCCATGCGCCTTTTTTATAGTGACGGATAATAAACGGCATTTTTACAAATTCATCCAGGCACAGGACGAAATAGACCCACATTTCCGGGATTTTGAATACGAATGCGCAAAGCAGGCCGACTGGTACCGCATATCCCCACATGGCGATGATATCGCATATCAGGCCAAAACGGACGTCGCCTCCCGCGCGAAAAATGCCGCAGATGAGCATGGTGTTGACAGAGGACCCAAGGATATAATAGGCATTGATATAAAGCATAGTGTTCAGTTCTGTGCGAACGATGTCGGTAACGGTGACATACAGATGCATAAACTGCAGTACAAGTGGGCGGCATGTCAGAATTACCGCGCCTCCTGCAAGGGCAGTCCAGATGCTCAGCCATGCAAACCGCGATGCATAAGCCCGCGCCTGCTGCAGGCGGTTATCCCCCATTTCCTTGCCAAGAATGATCGCAGCACTGGAAGCAGTACCAAAACATACGACGGTACCAAGGTTGCGCACGACGGAGGCTACGGAATTTGCCGCGACAATGTCGCTGGAAAGATGCCCGAGGATAATAGAATAGACGCTGAAAGCCAATCCCCAGATGATGTCATTGGCGGCCGAGGGGACGGCATATCGAATAAAATCATGCAGAAGCTCCTCTCCACGGGCAAACAGATCGCATATGCGCAGTCGGATAACTGGGTTTAGCCTGCTGTCGGCCAGACATATGACAACTTCAATAGCCCGGGTTATGGAGGTGGCCAGTGCTACGCCGGTAATACCAAGCTTTGGAAAGGGCCCGAAGCCGAAGATAAAGCAGGCATTAAGCACAACATTCATTAAAACAGCGCTGCAGTGTACTGCCGCGCTCATCTTCACGCGCTCGACGCTGCGCATAACGCTCAGATAAACTGTGGCAAAACCGCCGAGAACATAGGCGGCGCTGACGGCCCGCAGATAACGTATGCCTTCGGCGGCCAGTTCGCCGTCGTCTGTGAAGATCCGCATAATAACGCCGGGAAAGAGAATGGCCACAAGGGTGAAGAACGCGCCGATCAATATGGAGTAGCGGAGCGCAAGGCCCATAACCCGTTCTACGGTGCGGCGGTCCTTTCTGCCCCAATACTGGGCCGAGAGCACAGATGCGCCGGAGGATACGCCGTAAAGCAACATCTGCAAAACGAACATTACCTGACCGGCCAGCGAGGAGGCGGCCAGCGCTGACTGGCTGACAAAGGACAGCATCAGGATATCAGCAGAATTTACCGCTGCGTCCATGAAATTCTGAAGGGCGATGGGTCCGGTAATTGCCAGGGTACGCTTATAAAACGCGCGTTTTTCTGCACGGGTGCCAAGCTGCGGCATGACGGGCGTGGATTCCATAGTTATCTTTCCTCTGTTTTACTAGCGTGGTGAAGGCGGCCTTGTAAAGCCGGGATTTTTTGTTTTCTGCATGCCGTATGTTCCACTATGCATGCAAAAAGGAATGCAATCGGACTGTCTATTATTTTATCAAATTTGCCGGATAAGGCAACACTTTTGCTTATAAAATCTTTATTATTTTTATTACCAATTCCAAAGTTTTTTTCGCAACCTAATAGTTGCAAGCATAAAATTGTAGAGGGGTATCCCCTCTACAACAATTCTTATCTGCCACATTTGTCTTTCTTGTGTTGGTGACCCTGTCCGTTATTTTTCCGTTCCTGCACTTCCTTTGCAATCCCGCTTTCATACTGGCTATCTGCGCTTGCAACTGCTCTGCCCGTTCCCGCAACCCCTTCCGCTGTTTCGCTTTGAAGATACCCTTTGTTCCGGCAAGCTCCTTTTCCACATTTGCAAGCGGTTGCTCTCTCCTATAAATGGCTGTGTTTTGCTTCTCCAGTTTATTATAGCTATCTGCAAGTCTCGAATACTTGGAAGCTAGTACTGACTTCTCCGGCATTTCCAGTATACACGCTCCCTTGACTTTTACAAAAGGTTCTGCCTTCTCAATAGGTGTCTGCTCCTGCTCTGCTTTCACAACCGTTTTTATGCCCTTATCTGCCTTTTGTAAATCCATCTTGAACACCTTACCAACTGGATACACACCAAATCTGGGCAAAGGTCTATCCGCAGGAGCTTTTTGATCTTATAGATGAATGTGCCAAGAAATCAGAACAAAAAAGAAAAAACAGATATCAAGAAAACCTTACCGATTTTCAGTTGTTATATCTGAAAATCAGTAAGGTTTTCTTATGCTCATGAAGTAATCTTGTTCATTGAATAAGGAAAATCTATTGCCAAATTGTTGCCAGTGCTTAAACGAATTCGTTTGGAAGTCGCGTAAACACTAGGCTCTTTTAACACGCCACCTCATTCCCACTCAAGTCTTGGGCTTTGATTTAGGGTTATAAAATGTACTTTAAATACGCTTTTTGTCCAGATAGTCCACGTATTTCACGCTGTGTACAGGTTCTTTACGAATTTTGTAGCCGTTTTGTAGCCGGCTATTTTATACGTACTAACCGTTCGCAACGACTTATTTTGAATGATTTGCAGCGGGTTTCGGTATGATTCCTGCCAATAATCACCCGGAAATTGACTGCCTGATTCACCTAAAAAAACATCTTGGAGGTATGACCATGAGCAAACTTATATCCTGTCAATTCAACATAGACACAGCCTGCGTAGAATTGGTTTTTGATGATGGAAGCCGGATTCCCATTGACTGCACAGCCGTTGAAAACGAAGTTGCCGACAACCGCTTCCAGCGGTCAGAGCTGAACTATCTGATCTACAAGGACCCGCTTGCCTATGCCGATCTGATTCATAACAGCAAGCTGAACGTCCTGTTTGAATAAACCGACATGAGCATAAACGACAGCGTCCCGGTTCATAATGAT